>NZ_JAKUKB010000009.1:0-317576 GCF_022436665.1 Stenotrophomonas sp. Y6 | reverse complement strand
AACAAACTATTCATTGCTTGATCAAACGTCTGCAAGATGGACAGTCATCCACTCCTGCAGGCGCCCTCACAAGATACCTGCGCATACTTTCAAAGAACTTCGGAATCGGCCTCAGCGCCTTCTTCCTTAGTGCCCGGCGTTTCCGTCCGAGCGAGCCGCCCATTATAGCCGGCTTTTCCGCTTCGTCAACACCTCGTTTCGAGGCCCGACTCCGCCGCTCCAACCGCAAACCCGAGGGCTTTTCGTCGAAGCGAGCCGCCTATTATGGCAGCCTTTTCGTTGCCGTCAACACCTGCGTGAGGGTGACTTCAACTTCCTGCCTTCGCTGCCAACCACTGGCCGGCGGCGAAGGAGCGGAAGTATGCAACCTGTTTCAGGTTTTGGGAAGAGGCAAATACACACCGCCTGCACCTCCCGCATGCGCGGTGTGCGCCGATGCGACAACGCCGGCTCAGCCGCCGGGCTTGGCGGTCTCGATCACCACGCCCAGTTCCCTGCCCGCTTCGGCCACCTTCACCCGCCGCCCATCGGCCCGGGCGATCAGGTAGTCCGCCGCCACCCAGCCGCTCTGTTCGCCGTGGCGCACGTTGCACCAGCTCAGGTCGTCCAGGCAGCGCTGTACTTCCACCGTGGTGCCGACCGGCAGTACCGCCACCCGGTCGGCGCGCGTATCCGGCGCGCTGCGCAGGTTCAGGCCGCTGCCGCTCACCTTGGCCGGCGGCTCGACGATTTCTGGCTGGAACCACAGCACCACCGCGATGATGGCGGCGGCAGCGGCAAGGCGCGGGATGAGACGGGGCATGGCCGGTCCCTGCGGAGAAGAGCTTCCATCAATACCGCGGCCAGGCATCACCGCGGCTGAATCCCGCCGGGGCGATGCCCGTGGCCGTCAGGCGGCCATGCCGCTGTGCCGCAGCAGGGCATCGATCCGCGGTTCGCGCCCGCGGAACGCGAGGAAGTTCTCGGCCGCACTACGGCTGCCGCCGCGCGACAGCACTTCGTCGCGGAAGCGCGCGCCAGTGGCGGCGACCTGGTCGGGCGCTTCCTCGAACGCGGCGTAGGCATCGGCGCTGAGCACTTCGGCCCATTTGTAGCTGTAGTAGCCGGCCGCATAGCCGCCCGCGAAAATGTGGCTGAACTGGTGCGGGAACCGGTTCCACTCCGGCGGGACGTTGACTGCGACCTCGCCGCGTACGCGCCCCAACAGCTGCAGTACGTTTTCCTGGGAAGGCTGGTACTGGCTGTGCAGCAGCATGTCGAACAGCCCGAACTCCAGCTGGCGCACGGTGAACATGCCGCTCTGGTAGTTCCTGGCGGCCAGCATGCGTTCGAACAGCGCGCGCGGCAGCGGCGCACCGCTGTCGACGTGCGCGGTCATGGCCTGCACCTGCCCCCATTCCCAGCAGAAGTTCTCCATGAACTGGCTGGGCAGCTCGACCGCATCCCATTCCACGCCATTGATGCCGGCCACGGCCAGCTCGCCAATGCGGGTGAGCAGCTGGTGCAGGCCATGCCCCATCTCGTGGAACACGGTAGTCACCTCGTCATGGCTGAAGGTGGCCGGGTTGCCATCGCTGCCACGCCCGAAGTTGCAGACCAGGTAGACCAGCGGGGTCTGCACGCCGGCCGCGGTGACGCGGCGGTTGCGGCAGTCGTCCATCCACGCGCCGCCGCGCTTGCCTTCGCGGGCATACAGGTCCATGTAGAACTGGCCGACCAGCGCGCCGTCGGCGTCGACCAGGCGGTAGAAGCGCACATCCTCGTGCCAGACCGGCGCCCGGTCCGGCTGGACCTCCAGGCCGTACAGGCGCTTGATGACCGCGAACAGGCCGGCGAGCACCCGCGGTTCGGTGAAATACTGCTTCACCTCCTGCTCGGAATAGCTGTAGCGCGCCTGCTTGAGCTTCTCGCTGGCATAGGCCAGGTCCCACGCCTGCAGCTCGCCCAACCCCAGTTCATCGCGGGCGAAGGCTTCCAGTTCGGCGCGATCGCGCTGCGCATACGGCCGTGCGCGCGCGGCCAGGTCACGCAGGAAGTCCAGCACCTGCGCCGGGCCCGTCGCCATCTTGGTGGCGATGGAATACGCGGCGTAATTGTCGAACCCCAACAGTGCGGCCAGTTCGGTGCGCAGCGCGAGGATGCGGTCGATGTTGCCGCCATTGTCGAGCGCGGCGTCGCCGAACTCGGACGCGCGCACCGCATGGGCGCGGTAGAGCGCCTCGCGCAGCGCACGGTTGTCCGCATAGGTCTGCACCGGCAGGTAGCAGGGCATGTGCAGGGTCAGCTTCCAGCCTTCGCGCCCTTCCCGGGCGGCGGCGGCACGGGTGCTGGCACGCACATCGGCCGGCAGGCCGGACAGTTCGGCCTCGTCCTCGACATACAGGGCGAATGCGTCGGTGGCGTCGAGCACGTTCTGCGAGAACTTCGCCGACAGCGCCGACAGTTCCTGCTGGATCTGGGCGAAGCGCGTCTTGCCGGCCTCGTCGAGCTCGGCGCCACCCAGGCGGAAGTCACGCAGGGCATTGTCCAGCACCTTGCGCCGGGCCGGGTCGAACGCCGCGGCCTCCGGCGACGCCGCCAATGCCTTGTACTGCGCGTACAACGCCGGGTTCTGCGCCATCGCGCTGCCGAAACGGCTGATCCGGGGCAGGTTGGCGTTGTAGGCCTCGCGCAGCTCCGGGGTGTCGGCCACCGCCTGCAGGTGGGCGACCTGGCCCCAGGCGCGATACAGCCGCTCGGTGGCGTCGTCCAACGGCGTCACGAAGGCCTCCCAGCTCACCGGCGCGACGGTTTCGGCGGCCTTCACCGCGGCTTCGGCTTCGGCCAGCAGGGCATCGATGGCCGGGGTGACGTGCTCCGGGCGGATTTCGTCGAATCGCGGCAGGCCGGAGAAGTCGAGCAGGGGGTTGGCAATCATGGGCAGTCCTGGAAACGGGTCCGGCGTGGCCGGTATCAGCTCCGATATGGCGACGGCTCGAGCCACGCACAAGGCAGCGCCGGCAGCCCCTGCCCGTTCACCGCCGCGGCGACGGCGGCGTCGGCGGCGGCCACGTCGATCCCCTGGTGGTCGTACCAGGCGGGGTCGTAATAGCTGTGGGCATAGCGCTCGCCGGCATCGCAGAGGATGCTGACGATGGACCCGTCGCGGCCGGCATCGCGCATCAGCTGCGCGGCCTGCAGCACGCCGATGAAATTGGTGCCGGTGGAACCGCCGACGCGACGCCCGAGGGTGGCGCTGACGTGGCGCATGGCGGCCAGGCTCAGGGCATCGGGCACCTTGACCATGGCGTCGACACAGGTGGGAATGAAACTGCGCTCCACGCGCGGGCGGCCGATGCCCTCCACACGCGAGCCGCCTTCGCAGGTCAGGTCACGCCAGTCAGCCCCTGCCAGCGCGGCGCAGTAGCCGTCATAGAACACCGATACCTCCGGGTCCGCGCACATGATCAGGGTGTCGTGGCGGCGGTAGCTGACATAGCGCCCCAGCGTGGCCGCGGTGCCGCCGGTGCCCGGACTGCAGACGATCCATTCCGGTACCGGATGCGGCTCCTCGGCCATCTGCTTGAAGATCGATTCGGCGATGTTGTTGTTGGCGCGCCAGTCGGTGGCGCGCTCGGCATAGGTGAACTGGTCCATGAAATGGCCGCCGGTTTCGCGTGCCAGCCGTTCGGATTCGCAGTTGAGGTCGCAGGCGCGCTGCACCAGGTGGCAGCGCCCGCCCTGGAACTCGATGGCGGCGATCTTCTCCGGCGAGGTACTGGCCGGGATCACGGCGATGAACGGCAGCCCCAGCAGGCGCGCGAAGTAGGCCTCGGACACCGCGGTCGAGCCGCTGGACGCCTCGATCACCGGGCAGCCCTCGCGCAGCCAGCCATTGGCCAGCGCGTACAGGAACAGCGAGCGCGCCAGGCGGTGCTTGAGGCTGCCGGTCGGGTGGCTGGATTCGTCCTTCAGGTAGACGTCGATGCCGGGGAAACCGGGCAGGTCCACCGGGATCAGGTGGGTATCGGCCGAGCGGTTGAAATCGGCTTCGATCTTGCGGATGGCCGCCGCCACCCAGGCGCGCTGGGACATGGATCACACACTCTAATGAAAGCTGAAGGCGATTCTACTGCGGACGGCCACCGCTGCCGCCGCCGGCAGCGTCGCGCGCCGCACGGTGGTATGGTGCGCGCAGGTTTCCCTACCGACTACGCGTGCCGCGCATCCTGCTGCCCCTGCTGCTGTGCCTGTCCCTGATCGCCGGTGCGATCGGGTCGGTGTGGTCGGCCACGGCGATGGCGATGCCGGCCGCCGCCGCGCCGGTCGCGGCCATGTCCACGGACATGGACATGGATCACGGCTGCTGCCATGACGGCGGCGGCCTGCACGATGCGTCCAAGCCGTCCCCGGCTCCCGCGTCGCCCTGCGACGACGGCAAGCAGTGCGACTGCACCCAGCACTGCAACATGCTGCCCACGCCACTGGCGTCGCCGGCCAGTGCCATCACCCGCGCGACCGAGCCCGGCGCGCCCACGCCAGGGCGTTACGACGTACGTCCGCGCCAGCTGCACCGGCCGCCCATCGCCTGATCCGGCTGTTGCCGCCGCGCGGGCCATTCGCGCGTGACGGCCATCCCCCCCGGGGCACGCAGCGCGTAGCGTGGGTGACGTCGGTCGCCGCCTTCCGCGCGCCCCCGGCAAATCCGCAGTTGCCGCCCGCCTTCGCCGGCGGGCGACCGATGGAGTTCCCATGAAAAACGATTTCCTTTCCGACCCGCGCTCGGTGCTGTCGCGGCGCCGCTTCGTGCAGGGCCTGGCCCTGGGCGGCGTCGTCGCCGGCAGCGGCCTGTGGCGCGCATCCGACGCCTTCGCCGCCGTCCCGCGGGCGATGGCCGCCAGCGAGCTGCGCGGCACCGACCTGAGCCTGGCCATCGGCCGCTCGACGGTCGATTTCACCGGCCGCGCGCGCAGCGCGGTCACCGTCAACGGCTCGCTGCCGGCGCCGATCCTGCGCTGGCGCGAGGGCGATACGGTCAGCATCCGCGTGGCCAACACGCTCGCCGACGAGATGACCTCGATCCACTGGCACGGCATCCTGCTGCCGTCCAACATGGACGGCGTACCGGGGCTGAGCTTCGACGGCATCGCCCCCGGCGAGGCCTTCCAGTACCGCTTCCAGCTGCGCCAGTCCGGCACCTACTGGTACCACAGCCATTCGCTGTTCCAGGAACAGGCGGGCCTGTACGGCGCGCTGGTGATCGATCCGCTGGAGCCGCCGCCGTACCGCGTCGACCGCGAGCACGTGGTGCTGCTGTCGGACTGGACCGACCTGGACCCGGCCGCGCTGTACCGGCGGATGAAGAAGATGCCGATGCACGACAACACCTACCAGCGCACGGTGGGCGATTTCATGCGCGATGCCCGCCGCGACGGCCTGCGCGCCACCCTCGCCGACCGTGGCATGTGGGGGCGGATGCGGATGACGCCGTCGGACCTGTCCGACATCAACGCCCACACCTATACCTACCTGATGAACGGGACCGCGCCGGCCGGCAACTGGACCGGGCTGTTCCGCAGCGGCGAGAAAGTACTGCTGCGTTTCATCAACGGCTCGGCGATGACCTACTTCGACGTGCGCATCCCGGGGCTGAAGATGACCGTGGTGGCGGCCGATGGCCAGTACATCCACCCGGTGAGCGTGGACGAGTTCCGCATCGCGGTGGCCGAGACGTTCGACGTGATCGTCGAGCCCAGCGGCCAGGACGCGTTCACCATCTTCGCCCAGGACATGGGCCGCACCGGCCATGCCTGCGGCACGCTGGCGGTGCGCCACGGCCTGCAGGCGCCGGTGCCGGCGCTGGACCCGCGACCGCTGCTGACCATGGCCGACATGGCCCACGACCACGGCGGCGGCCACGGTGACATGCCGATGACGCACGGAGAGCCTGCCGGACAGGCAGCGCATGGCGCCCACGGCGGACACGGCAGTGGCGGTGGCAGCGCGCCGAAGCATCCCCCCGGCGAGCGCGGCAATCCGCTGGTGGACATGCAGAGCGCGGCCAGTTCGCCGCGGCTGGAAGACCCCGGCATCGGCCTGCGCGACAACGGCCGCAGGGTGCTCGCCTATGCCGACCTGCACTCGCTGTTCGAGGACCCGGACGGGCGCGAACCCGGCCGCGAGATCGAGCTGCACCTGACCGGGCACATGGAGAAGTTCGCCTGGAACTTCGACGGCGTCCCGTTCGCCGGTGCCGAGCCGCTGCGGCTGAACTACGGCGAGCGCATGCGCATCGTATTGGTCAACGACACGATGATGACCCACCCCATCCACCTGCATGGCGTGTGGAGCGACCTGGAGGATGCCAATGGCCAGTTCCAGGTGCGCAAGCACACCGTGGACATGCCGCCCGGCACCCGCCGCAGCTACCGCGTGCGCGCCGATGCACTGGGGCGCTGGGCGTTCCACTGCCACCTGCTGTACCACATGGAAGCGGGCATGATGCGCGAAGTGAGGATCGAGGCATGAAGACACGCACCCGATCGCTGCTGTTCATCGCCCTGGCCGCGGCCACCGGCAACGCCGCCGCGCAGGAACCGCATGCCAGCCACCACGGCCACCACCGCCATGGGGCCGGCGCCAAACCGGATCCGCATGCGGGCCACGTGCCTGCGTCGCCCGGCAACGCCGCCGAGGCCGACCCGCACGCGCACCACGCCGCCCACGCGGCAACGGCGAAGCCGGCCGCACCGGCCCCCGATCCGCATGCGGGCCACCGGATGCCGGCCAGCACGTCCGCACCCGCGGACATGCACGCCGGCCATGCCGCGGCGGCGGCCCCTGCGACCGACGCGGTACCGCCACAACCGGCCACGGACCCGCACGCCGGCCATGCGATGCAGGCATCCGCCGCGCAGTCCATGCACGGCAATGATCCGCATGCCGGCCATGCCACTCCCGCCGCGCCCCCATCGCGGCCTGCCTCCGGCGACGCCCATGCCGGCCATGGTTCTGCGGCCAACGGCCTGGACGTGCATGCCACGCATGCCGATCACACCGGCCATGGCGCGGCGGCCATGCAGGTGCCGCGCGAGCCGATTCCCGCGCCGACCGCCGCGGATCTGGCGGCGGCGTTCCCGGCGCTCGCGCCGCATGCGATGCAGCACGCGCCCGGCATCAACAGCCTGGTGCTGTTCGATCACCTGGAAGCCTGGGACAACGCCCACGGCAGCGGCCAGTCGTGGGCGGCCAAGGGCTGGGTCGGCGGCGACATCGACCGTCTCTGGCTGCGCAGCGACGGCCAGCGCAGCGAAGGCCGGTTCGGCGAATGGTCGCTGGACGCACTCTACGGGCGCGCCATCTCGCCGTGGTGGGACCTGGTCGGCGGCGTCCGCCATGACGGTGGCGATGCACCCGGGCTGACCCGCGCCGCCATCGGCGTGCAGGGGCTGGCGCCGTACAAGTTCGAGTTCGCCGCCACCGCCTACCTGGGCGGGCCGCGCCGGGCCGAACTGGCGGTGGAGGCGGAGTACTCGCTGCTGCTGAGCAACCGGCTGATCCTGCAGCCGTCGCTGGAGGCCAGCGTGGCCGCCGACGACGACCCGCACCGCGGCGTCGGCAGCGGACTGGGCCACGTCGGCGCCGGCCTGCGCCTGCGCTACGAGATCACCCGCCGCTTCGCGCCTTACGTCGGCTTCGTGCATGAGCGGCGCTTCGGCCGCAGTGCCGACCTGCACCGCGACGCCGGGGAAGCCACCCGCGAATCGCGCTGGGTCGCCGGCGTGCGGTTCTGGTTCTGACCCCGCCCCCACGGCGGAATGCCCCGTGGCGTTCCGCCCCCCTTCCGAAGGAGATCCACATGAACACACTGCTGCACAGGACGATATCCGTGCTGATCGTCGCCAGCGCCGTCTTCGCCGTCGCCGCCTGCGATGCCGCCCCGCCAGCGGCGGCGGGCAAGCCACCGGCAGCCGCGCACGCCGACCACGCGACGCAGGTCGTGCACGTCCACAAGGACGCCAACTGCGGCTGCTGCAACGGCTGGATCGCGCACATGCGCGCGGCCGGCTTCACCGTGGTGGCCCATGACAGTACCGACATGGCCGCGGTGAAGCAGCGCCTCGGCATTCCGCTGTCGCAGGCGTCGTGCCATACCGCCGAAGTCGGTGGCTACGTGCTGGAAGGCCACGTGCCGGCCGCGGACGTGCAGCGTCTGCTGCGCGAGAAGCCGGCCGCGCGCGGGCTGGTGCTGCCGGGCATGCCCATCGGTTCTCCGGGCATGGAGTCCGCCGATGGCCGCCGCGAGGCGTTCACGGTCGACCTGCTGGGCAAGGACGGCAGCCTGCGGCCCTACGCCCGGCACCCCTGAGCGGCAGGCAACGGCGCACGCCACCGGGAACGCGGCACGCTGCGTTCCCGGTGCATTGCCGCGCCGCGCTCTAGAATCGCCCCTTCCCCCTTATCAGGAACACCGCCATGAGCCTGAACGCTCTCCACCAGCAGCCCGGCGTGGCCGCGCAGCCACCGGCCGAAACCACCGGCTTCGTCTTCAACCACACCATGCTGCGGGTCAAGGACATCACCGCTTCGCTGGATTTCTACACCCGCGTGCTCGGCTTCCGCCTGGTCGACAGGCGCGACTTCCCGGAGGCCGCGTTCAGCCTGTACTTCCTGGCCTACGTACCGGCGGGCATGCAGGTGCCCGAGGATGACGCCGCGCGCCGGCTGTGGATGGCCGGCATCCCCGGGGTGCTGGAACTGACCCACAACCATGGCACCGAGCACCAGGACGGCCCGGTCTACCACGATGGCAACAGCGAGCCGCGTGGCTTCGGCCATATCTGCGTGTCGGTGCCGGCGCTGGAAGCGGCCTGTGCGCGCTTCGAGGAACTGGGCGTGCCGTTCCAGAAGCGCCTGCAGGACGGGCGCATGAAGAACCTGGCCTTCATCAAGGACCCGGACGGCTACTGGGTCGAGATCATCGGCAACCGCTGAGGTTGCCGGTAGCCGCGGCCGGCGCACGGGCCGCGGCTACTGCTGCGTCATTTGCCGGGCCGGCGCCCCAGGCGCGGCCCGGTGCCGCTGTCACGTCGTCGCCTGCTCGCGCGCGATGCGTTCGGTTTCCGCCGCCAGCAGTTCCGGGTGCAGGTCGAACTGGTCGGACAGCAGCAGGGTGCGCGCGGCTTCGGTGACCTCGATGCGCTCGGCCTGCAGCAGGTCGCCGTCGCGGAACAGTTCGATGTAGCTGTCGAGCACGCCGGACAGGGTACCCTGGGCGGTGTCCGGCGCCGCCAGCACCAGCTGCAGGCCCAGCGAGCGCAGGTAGTTGGTGGTGGCGCGCGCGTTCTGCGCGTCGATCTTGTCGCCGAACTCGTCGAGCAGGATCAGCCCCAGCCCGCCCGGGTGCGCTTCGCTCTTGCCGTAGGCCGCGGCCAGCGCGGCGCCGGCAATCACGTACAGCGGCGCGCGGTGTTCACCGCCGGAGCCCGAGCGCATGCGTTCGCTGAGGCTGCCGATCACCCGGTCATCCTGGCGGATCTGCACTTCGAAGCGGAAGAAGCGGCGGTAGTCGTCCAGCGGCGAGTTGGCCACGTGGGTGGCGGCCTTGTCCTCGACCAGCGCGCGGAACGCCTCGGGTACCTGGCCGGCGCTCTCGAACAGCGTGTCCTCGCCGCCGATGTCGGCGGCGCGCTGGATGAAGCGGTGCAGTTCGCGGAACTCCGGCACCACTTCGTAATGGAACTGGTAGCGCTCGTTGTTGGAGAACGCGGGGCTGGCGCGCAGGGTGCGGTTGAGCGTGGCGATCTGGGTCTTGAGCCGGGTGAAGTTGTCGTACAGGGTGGAGGCCACGCCGGTGCGGAAGGTATCCACGGCGGTGGCGTAGGCCTGGCGCGCCTCGGCCTCGTACTGCACCAGCTCGGTATCGCGCAGCTGGGTCAGTTCGCGCTGCAGCAGGCTGCGCGCCGGGCGCCAGGCGCTGGCGTCGAAATCCAGCTCCAGCCCATGGTCGCGCGCGTACTGCGCCAGACCGCTCCAGGCCTCGGGCAGCAGCCGTGTCAGCTGCGCGTCGCTGTCCCTGGCGCGCTCCTCGCAGCGGCGCGCGCGTTCTTCCAGCGACGGATATTTTTCGTCCAGCTCCTCGCGCTGGCGTTCGACCCGGTTCGGATCGACGTCCGCATCGGCGAAGGCGTCCACCGCGCGCCGCGCGATCAGTTCTTCCTGCTGGCGCAGGCCTTCGAGCAGGGCCTGCGTGCGCTCGAGGTTGGCCGCCGCCACGGCTTCCTGGCCGACCAGCGCGTCGGCGCGCTGCTCGCAGCCGGCGAGCTGGGCGTTCAGTTCACGCAGCTGTTCGGACAGGCGCAGCAGGTCCGGGTCCAGCGAGGCGAGGCGGCTTTCCTGCGCGCTGCGGTAGCGTTCGGCCACCTGGCGGTGTTCGAGCACGCGCTCGTGCAGCGCCTGCGCCACCGCGTCGGCATCGGCCAGCCGCGCCAAGCCGCGCTGGCAGTCATCGGCGCGGCGCAGGCGCGGCTCGATCTGGCGCAACTCCTGTTCGGCCTTCTCGATTTCCTCGTGCAGCACGCGCAGCCGCGCGCGGTTGTCGGAGGCGCCGATGCGCAGGTCGCCGGCCGCCGGCAGGCGCAGGCGTTCGATGCTGCCGCCGCGTGCCAGCAGGCCGTCGCGGGTCAGGCCCTGGCGGCTGCGTACCAGCTCGGCCTCGGTTTCGACGCAACGCAGCTCGCCGAGCTGGCGGCGCAGGAACGCCAGTGCATCGGCGTTGACGCCCTCCAGCAGCGCGGCGACGCTGCCGCTCTCCGGCTCGTCGGCGCCACGCGACCTGCGTGCATGGCTGGACAGGGCGAGCTTGACCCCATACACCGAGCGCCCGCCGGACAGGCCGCGGTACAGCTTGACCGCGCGTTCCTCGTCCTTGTCCGGGATCAGCAGGGCTTCGACGTTGCTGCGCAGATAACCTTCGATGGCGTGCTGCCAGGTCGCGTCGGTGACCCGCACCAGGTCGCAGACCGGGCGCGCGTCGATGCCGGCATCACGCAGGTAGCTCATCAGCCGCACCGTGTCGGGGTGCAGTTCGGCCTGGCCGGCGGCCAGACGCTTCTGGTTCTGGCGCGCGGTCTCCAGCGCGTCGCGCGCCTTGTCGTGGGCCGCGTGCAGCTGGCGGGCGTGGCGGTCGACCCGCTCGCGCAGCGGCGCGGCGGCGCGCAACGCCTGGCGCGCACCGGCGAACAGTTCGTCCGGGGTCCATGGCAAGGCGGCCTCGGCGGCCAGCGCCGACAGTTCGGCATGCCACGCGTCCCACGCTTCGCGCGCGCCAGCCAGCGCGGCGGCGTCGATGTCGTCGAGCGCGAGCGCGTCGAGCTGGCGGAACTGGTCGCGCACGAAGCCGACCTCGCGCGCCAGGTCCTTCTTCAGCTGCGCGAGGCGGTCGCGGTCGCGGCCGGCCAGTTCGTCAAGCTGCGCCTGCTCGCCGTAGCCGGCGCTGCCCTGCAGGCGGGCATTGGCGCGCGCCTGCTCCTCGCGCAGGGTGTCGCGTTCGACGCGGGTGTCGGCCAGGCGGCGACGGGTGTCGGCCAGCGTGTTCTGCGCGGTGACGAGCGCGCCTTCGGCCTGGTCGAGCTGTTCGCTGTACAGGTCGCGGGCGTATTCGGCGGCCAGTGCGCGCGCCGAGGCGGCGCGGGTGGCCTGCGCGGCGATCTTCTCGTACTGGCGCTCCGCGCCCTCGGCGGCGTCGATGCGCTGCTTGACCTGTTCGATCTTCTCCTTGATCTGGCGGAAGCTGTCCAGCAGGGCGCGGAAGCGGGCGATGTCGGTGGGCCGGTCCTCGGCCACCAGGGTACGCACGAACAGGTCCACGTCCTCGACCCGCTGCAGGTTCAGCGCGTTGAGGAAGGCCTTGCGGTAGGCGTTGAGGTCGGGGCTGGCCGACGGGCTGGCGCGCAGCCGCAGCAGCAGGTCGCGCAGGAAGCGTTCGGCATTGGGATGCAGCTGCGGGGTCTCGCCCACCTCCTTGCAGCGGCGCGCGATGTGCTCGCGGAAGGTATTCCAGGCCAGCGGCAGTTCCTTGCCCTTGACCCGCTCCAGGTGCTCGTCCAGCGCCAGCGCCACGCCCGGCAGCAGGTACAGGCCGTGGGTGCGGTGCTCGGGCTCGTCGACCGAGGCGCCGAGCGCGATGCCGGCGGTCAGCGGCACCCCGGTGTCGGTGTCGCGGAACACCAGCGAGATGTAGGTGGTGGCGGTGCGGCGCTTGCGCCCTTCCTCGCCGCTGCGGAATACGCCCAGGCAGTAGTCGCGGATGGTACGCGCGCGGTGGCTGCCGCCGGCCTGGGCGTTGAAACGGATGCGGCTGCGGTCGCCGCCCAGCAGTACGATCTGCAGCGCGTCGAGCAGCGCGCTCTTGCCGGCGCCGTTGGGCGCGATGATGGCGCTGGTCGCGTCCAGTTGCAGGCTCTGCGCCTCGAACAGGAAGAACTGCACCAGGTGGATGCGTTCAAGCTGCTGCATCGTCGTCCTCCGCGCCGGTGTCGCCGGCCTCGTCGCGGTTGTGCTGGTCCAGGCGCTGCAGCCATTGCTCGCCGACGATCTCGACGATGGCCGGGCGCACCCGCAGGTGGAACGGCTGCGGATCGTCGCCTTCGGAGTCGATCAGCCGGCATACGCCCCAGCGCTTGAGCGTGCGTGCCAGCGCGCGCAGCGCGCCGACGTCGGGCATCGCGCGGCCGGTCAGCGCCTGCCAGCTCTCCTGCAGGTCCGGCAGTTCCACCACCACCTCGCCGTGGTCCTCGATCAGGCCCTGGCGCATGGCCTCGTCGTAACGCTGGCGCAGCACCAGCAGGGCCAGGGTTTCGTCCAGCGTCACCGGCGCGCCCTCGCCATGGGCCGGCAGTGCCACCACGTAGCGGTAATGCGCGTTGCGCTCCAGGCGGATGCCCAGCGGCTCCAGCGCGGCGACGAAATCGGGGTAATGGTCTTCCACCAGGTGGTAGGCCACGCGCGAACGCGGGTCGGTGGCGTACAGCACCTGCTCGGTGGCCAGGCGGTAGGCGGCGCGCTCGAAGTCCTGCACGGCATAGGTGCCGTTGGACATCTGGCTCAGGGTGTTCCAGCTGCGTTTCATGCGGTTTCCGGGAGTTTTGCGCCCACCCGCAGGATGCGGAAGCGCGGGCCGCGCAGGTAATCGTTGTGGTTGCCGTTGCCGGCATCGAGCAGCTCGACGCGGAAACCGCGCAGCAGGCGGCCGAGCGGGTCCTCGCGGCGCAGGCCGCCGACGCGGTTGCCACGCAGGGCCAGCGTGAGCAGGGTCTGGTAGGCGCGCAGGTCCTCGATGCTGGCGATGTCCAGCCGCGCCGAATCGACCGCCGCGCCCTGCCGCAGGTGGCGGCCGACGTAGCGCGCCATGTCCTCGGCGTTGACCAGGCGTGCGCGCTTCATCCGCCGCAGCAGCGACAGCCGTGCCAGCTGCTCCGGCGTGGGCGGCGTGGTGGCGTTGGCGCTGCGCGGGATCGGCGCCGGCTTGCGGTGCGGCGGGCGCAGGCGTGCTTCGTCCATCAGCGGGCCGGGTGCCACCGGCAGCCGCAGCGCGTCCTCCGGCGCCGACAGCACGCCGCGGCAGGCGCGGCGCAGCAGTACGTCGAGCCGGTCGGGGGCGCGCAGGCGGTAGTCGAGGAAGGCCAGCGCGCGGCGGTTGGCCTGGCGGATGTCCTCGTCCAGCCGGGCCAGGTATTCGTCGATGCGTTCCAGCTCGCGCAGCCGTCCCAGGCTGCGTGACAGCCGCTGCTGGGCGCGCGCGGCGTCGCCGCCGGTCACGTGCTCGGCGTACCAGGCCACCAGCGCTTCGCGCTGCGCGCCGGACTCGAGCTGCTGCACCATCGCCAGGATCGAGCTGCGCCGCGCCATCGGGTGGTCGGCGCGGTGCAGTTCGGCATAGTCGCCGATGAACAGCTGGCCGACGTAGCGCTCGAACCACTGCCGGGCGAACTGCGCGGTGGTCTCTGCCTTGCTCAGCTCCGGCATCAGGTCGCGCACCTGCAGGCTCATGGAGGCCAGCGACACCAGCAGCCGCCGCGCCTGGTCGGCGGCCTCGTCGAGGATGCCCCCGTCCAGGTGGCCTTCGGCCACCTGCTGCAGCTGCAGCTCCACCGAGCGCATCTTGGCCGAGACGAAGGTCGGGCCGTGCTCGCTGAACTCCACCAGGGTGGACAGCAGCTGCGCCACCATCGGCGGCATGGTCACCATCTCGCGCGCGCCGATGCGTTCCTGGCGCAGCCAGCCGGCGGCGCGGAAGCGGTCGTGGATGGCGCTGGCGCGCACGTTCAGCGGCGCGTCCGGGGCCTGCCCGTCCTCGTCTTCCCACGGGTCGTCGGCAAGCAGGTAG
Source organism: Stenotrophomonas sp. Y6 (assembly GCF_022436665.1). Classification (NCBI taxonomy): domain Bacteria; kingdom Pseudomonadati; phylum Pseudomonadota; class Gammaproteobacteria; order Lysobacterales; family Lysobacteraceae; genus Stenotrophomonas; species Stenotrophomonas sp. Y6. Next base: position 303,211 of record NZ_JAKUKB010000009.1, on the reverse strand, counting down.
CGCTCGATCGCGGCGGTGATCTCGCGGCGCGGAAAGCCGTGGCTGGGCGGCACCGGCGCGTCCGGGCCGAAGAACTCGTCGAACATCCGGCACAGCAGCGACCAGTAGTTCTGGCGGTTGGCCGAGGCCAGCGGGCCGAAGATGCCGGCGGGTACGACCGAGAACAGCGGCGGGGTGGTCGTGGCGGTGGTGGTGGTCAAAACGTCGGGGTCCTGCAGCTTCCTGCCGTGCGGCGGCGATTGTGGCATATCGCCGCCGCCGGCGGCCCCCGGCGCGGGGGTGTCGCGGGGCCGCAACGACGACGGGCGCCACCGGGGCGCCCGTCGTGGCAAACGGCCCGGGCGGCGGCTCAGAACTTCTGCGTGTAGCGCAGGTAGACGATGCGGCCGTAGGCGTTGTACAGGTTGAAGTTCCAGGGCCGGCCGTCGGTTTCGACCAGCTGCGGGTAGCGGTTGCCCAGGTTGTTGGCGCCCAGGGTGATGCCGGCGTTCCACGGCGCCTTGTAGGTCAGCGCCAGGTCATGGGTGACATAGCTGCCCACGCGCGTGCCCGGGTCGCCGGCCAGGAAGCCGAAGGTCGGCTTGACCCCGGGGTTGCGCTGGTCGCCGATGTAGTTGACGTTCCAGTTGACGCTCCAGTCCCCGCGGCTCCAGATGTTGCGCAGGCTGCCGCGCATCTCCGGGGCGGCCGCCCAGCCCAGCCGGTCCTTGACCGTGGCCCCGTCGGTCACCTTGAACTCCAGCACGCGCGCCACCTGCAGCCAGCTCTCCAGCCGGCCCCAGCCGCCGCCGTCGAAACGGCCGCGCAGGTTCAGGTCCAGGCCGCGGGTGCTGAGGTCGCCCTCGTTGGCATAGGCGGTGTTGATCTCGCGGATGGAGCCGTTGGCGCGTCGCTCCACCGAGGTTCCGGCCGGCAGCGGCAGGCCGTTGTTGTCGAACTCCACCAGCTCCTGGTACTCGATCTGGCGGATGCGGTCGTCGATGCGGATGTGGTAGTAGTCCAAGGTCAGGTTCAGCCAGTCCAGCGGGTCCCAGGCCAGGCCCAGGCTGTACTGGCGGGAATGCTCGGAGCCCAGCGCGGGGTTGCCGCTGGACCAGGTATCGACCTGGTAGCTGACGTCCTTGCTGACCGGGCCATCGGCGATGCCGTCGTTATTGGCGTCGCCGCCGCACTGGGCGGACGAATAGCCCACCGCCAGGCAGCTGCGGTAGTCCTGCACGTGCTCGGCCGAGAACGAACGCTTGGCATGGATGCTGTTGAGGTTGGGCGCGCGAAAGCCCTTGCCGACCGAACCGCGCAGGGTCAGGTTGGCCAGCGGCTGCCAGCGCAGCGAGAGCTTGGGCGACAGGTCGCCGCCGTAATCGCTGTAGCGGTCGTAGCGCGCGGCCAGGGTGAAGTCGAACCCGTCCGCCACCGGCAGCAGCCATTCGGCGAAGGCGGCCTGCACGCGGCGGTTGCCGGCCGCCGAGTTGCCCGAGGAGCCGGCCACGACGCCGGCTTCGGACAATGAATCGTAGGTGTCGGCATAGTCTTCGCGGCGCGACTCCAGGCCGAACGCCAGCGCCGAGCGCCCGCCGGCCATGTCGAACAGGTCCAGGCTGGCGTTGGCGTAAAGCTCGTCGATGACGAACTTGCCCTCGCGGCTGGTGGTGGTGGTGAAGCCCTTGATGACCTCGTCGGGGTTGCCGAACGGGTCGCGCAGGTTGTAGCGGCCATCGGCGGCGGCGGCCTCGGCCAGCGGGGTGACGATGTAGCCGCGTCCCTGGTCGCGCAGGCGCGCGTCGCTGCGGCGCACGCCGGCATCCACGCTGAGCCGGTCATTGACCTGCCAGTCCACGCCGACGCCCAGGTCGAGCACGGTGTTGTCGATGTAGTTGTCGCGGTTGCCGGCCGCGGCGTAGCGGTGGTAGATGAAGGCGCCGAGGCCGTCGCCGGGCACCGGGTCGTTGGGCGAGTTCTCCGCCACGTAGAGCACCCCGGGCGTCGGCGCGTAGCGGCCGAAACTGCTGGCATGGCTGTAGCTGGCGGTGGAGTACAGCGACACCGCGTCGTTGACCCGCAGGGTGCCGCGCGCGAACAAGGCCTTGTTCTTGATCGAGGCCTCGTTGGCGGCCACCGCGTTGTAGTCGTAGACGCAGTTGCTGCCGTTCATCCAGAAGTTCGGATCCTTGCAGGCATAGCCCGGCAGCGCACCACCGGCATCGCCCTCCTCGCCCGGGCTGGTCGCGCTCTCGAAGTAGAAATTGTTGCCATAGAGCGAGCTGCCGCGCGTGTCGCCGCCGAGCTGGTCGCGGGTGAACACGATGCCGCGCGCGTTGTAGGACGCGCCGAACATCAGGTTGCCGCGCTCGCCGGAGGTACCGAGCAGGAGCGATCCCTCCTCGGTGTCGCCGCCGGCGACATCGGGCGATCCCCTGCCGAGGCGCAGTTCGGCGCCGTCGAAATCCTTGCGCAGGATGATGTTGACCACGCCACCGATGGCGTCGGAACCGTACAGCGCGGAGGCGCCGTCGGACAGCACCTCGATGCGCTCCACCGCCGCCATCGGGATGGTGTTGAGGTCGGCATTGCTGCCCAGCGACGGCGCGTACGGCGCGCGGCGGCCATCGACCAGCACCAGGGTGCGGTCCGAGCCGATGCCGCGCAGGTTGACGTCGGATACGCCCTGGGCGCTGCTGCCCGAGCGCGGGCTGAAGTTGCCGAACGAGGCGAACGTGGTATCGCGCAGCACATCGGCCACCGAGACATGGCCGCTGGCGTCGATCGCGGCGCGGTCGATCACGGTGACCGGCACCGCGCCCTCGATGTCGGCGCGCTTGATGCGCGAGCCGGTGACTTCTATCCGGTCCAGGCTGCGCACGTCCGGCTGCGATTGCGCCAGCGAAGCGAACGGGACCAGTGCGGCGGCGATGCCCAGCGGGAGCACGGCCAGCCGGGCGACCGGCTTGGAACAGCGATGTTTCACGGATTTCTCTCCAGGTAATGTTGGTGGGACGTCAACGCCACACGACGTTAATGAGCCGCTCACGCCACTGCGCCGCACGCCCTGTCCATTGGGTTTGCAGGGTCTGTCGACAGCGCCTGCGCGCCACTGCGGTACAGCGACGGCGTCACGCCGAAGCGGGTGCGGAATGCGCGCGAGAAGCTGCAGTTGTTCTCGAAGCCACTGGCCGCGCCCACCTCGGTGATGGACAGCGAGGTATCGCGGATCAGGCGCGCGCTGCTGGCCAGCCGCAGCCGCACCGAGGTGGCCTGCGGGCATTCGCCGTAGACCGCACGGAAGGTCTTGGTGAAGTACCAGACCGACATGCTGCTGAGCTCGGCCAGCTCGCCGATCCTGACCACCCGGTGGGTATGCCCTTCGATGTACTGCAGGGCGCGCTGCATGCGCGCATAGACCTGCCGCCGGTGCGACAGCGAACGCCCCGGGCAGCGCGCGATCAGCGCCTGCTGGCCCTGCTGCAGCCCGGCCAGGGCGCGCAGCAGCCGTTCCACCTGCCAGCGGTCGGCGGGCGTGGCCTGCATGCCGCGGCCCGGGCGCCCCAGCACCGCGCGCCAGCGGCGCGCCAGCAGCCGCCGTGCCAGCCCCGTCACGCTGCCACGGCCTGGGAACAGCGCCAGCTGCGGCGAGCGCAGCAGGCGCATCTGCAGGGCCGCCGGCAACACCAGCCCGACGGCGACGGTGCGTTCACCGGCATGCAGCAGCGGGTGCGCGCCACGGTCGAAGTGGATCCACTGGCCGACCCCGAGCCGGAACGCACCCGCCCGCGCGGCAATATCCAGCTCGCCCCGGAGCACCAGCCAGAACGACGCCTCGGCCGCGCCCAGCGCCAGGCTGGCGCCGCGCGCGAGCGTCGCCAGCAGCGGCAGGTCGGCATCGCCCACCTGCTCCAGTTCGCGCGTATCACCACGGTCCAGCCACAACACCTGCATTTGCACCTGCATGACCACTCCTTTGTTGGAACTGGCCATCTGTTTGCGCGTCCGCGTGCCGAAATGCCGGAAATGCAGCCGAAATCTTTCCGAAATCCGCTGCCGGCGGCATGCCACAGGCCATTGCCGCGTCCGCGCGGCGGACAGGCGGACAGTGCGGACAGCCCCGTGCGCACTGGCTGCGCCGCGTATCCGGCGTCCGCGGCGGACACACGAACGCGCAGGCCCGCACCAGGACGGTGCGGGCCTGTGTTGGATCACGGGGCGCGGGGTCAGTTGCGCCGGCGCGCGAGGCGCTTGTACTCGGCCTCGTCGATCGCGCGCATCCCGCGCACCGCGCAGCGGCCGGACCGGGAAGTCACCACGCTGCCTTCGGTGCAGACCACGTTCTGGCGGCCATCGGTGGCGATCACGATGTTCGAATTCCGCATCGTCGCCTCGCAGTAACCGCCGAAATCGAGGCGCAGATGCTTGTCGCCATCAGCGATGACCATGCCCTCGCCGCCCACACGCGCCGCCTTGTGCTGGCCGGACAGGGTGACGCAGGACGCCGGCGTGGCATCACCCTGCTTGCCAGCCGCCACGGCATCCACGGGCAGCATGGCGGCGGCGGCCAGGCCCAGGACGATCATCAGATATCGGTACATGGTGCTTTCCTTCTTCATGCCGTGCCCGGCATGGGCACGGACACAAGGCTAGGCAGCGGGCGGCACGGCGGAATCTGCTTGAAGTCGCGATGACCAAGGACCGGGCATGACGCCAAGCCATGCAAACCGCGTGGCGGACGACGCAGGCGAAGGCATCGCCTGGCTGAACGCCGGTGCACGACCTGACCAAAGGCACATGCCGCTGTGCCAGTGGCGACACATCCTCGGGCCGTGACGGGGCCGTGGCTGCGGCACGGCATCGCACCGGACCGACGCGGTCCGCGTGCCGTGCCGGTGCGGTGCGCGCCCCGTCCACGATCAGGGCGGGCATGCTGGCCAGGCCTGCAGACGGGCAGACCGGCACAAGGGAAGAGCAGGCAGTGAACGACGTGGGTGATACCGGCAACGCGGACCGGGCGCAGGCGTCCGCGGGCCGTATCCTGCGCGTGGGCGACCACGATATCGACATGGACCGGCGCACCGTGGTCTCGCGCATCGATGGCAACTCGCGGCGGGTGACGCGCAAATCACTGCAGGTACTGCGGGTGCTCGTGGACGAGGCCGGGAAAGTGGTGAGCCGCGACGTGCTGCTGGCGCGCGTGTGGCCCGACACGCTGCCCACCGACGACGTACTGACCCAGGCCATCGCCCTGCTGCGCAAGGCATTCGGCGACGACCGCGGGGCCCCGCGCTACATCGAGACCATCGCCAGGGGCGGCTACCGCCTGCTGGCCACGCATGCGTGGCTGGCGGCGCCGGTCGCGGATGCCGAACCGGCGCGGGACGCCGCCACGCACGAGGCCACGGCGCCGGAACTGCATCCGGAACCGGATCCGGCCCCGCACCCGGCCCCACCCGCCGCGTCGCGGCGCGCAGGGCGGCGGTGGTGGCCCGCGCTGCTGGCGGTCGCGGTACTGGGGGTGACGCTGGTGCCGGCGCTGCTGCTGCCCGCCCGCACCGCGCGCCACGCCGCGGCAACCGCGGCCGGCGGCGCGCGCGAGGCGTCGCTGCAGTACCACGCCATCGTGTCCTCGCCCGAGCAGGAGACCGCGCCGCGCCTGTCACCGGACGGCACGCAACTGCTGTTCGCGCGCCAGGACCCCGCCACGGGCGGGCAGCGGCTGTACCTGCAGCGCACGTCGCAGGCCAGCGCGCAGCCGTTCACCTTCCCCGTCGGCGACGAGCGCGACAGCCTGCCGGCATGGTCGCGCGACGGCCGCCAGGCCGCGTTCGTGCGCAGGTCCGGGCAGGGCTGCCACTTCATGCTCGCCGCAGCCGACGGCGGCGCCGCGCGGGTGGCCGGCGCCTGCGCGGACCGCGAGGGGCAACCGTTCGACTGGACCCCCGATGGCGGCGCACTGGTCGCCGGTGGTGTGCGCGCGGACGGCGGCCGTGGGCTGCACCGGCTCGATCTCGCCAGCGCGCGCTGGCGCGCACTGGACTACGGCGTCGACCGCGATGCCGTCGATTCGCTGCCGCGCCACTCCCCCGATGGCCGCTGGCTCGGCTTCCGCCGCGGCACCACGCTGGGCGACCTGTGGGTCATGCCCGCGGCCGGTGGTACGCCGCGCCGCGTCACTTCGCTGCGCGGCGACATCCGCGGCTGGGCCTGGCTGCCGGACAGCCGCGGCATGGTCTTCAGCCTGGTCAAGGAAGAAGTCCGGCTGTACCGCGTCGACCTGGCCGGTGGCACGCCGGTGCCGCTGCCGGTGCTGGGGGGCGGCAACCCGACCTACCCCGACATCGCCGCCGACCACTGGTCGATGGTGTTCGAGATCGACCGGCTGCGCAGCGGCATGTTCCGCTTCCGCACCGACGGCAGCGGCGGCGGCGAGCCGGTGTTCGCATCCAGCGGCGTCGACCTCACCCCCGGCATCTCCCCCGATGGCAGCACCCTGGCCTTCGTGTCCGACCGCAGCCTGCACGCGCAGCTGTGGATCGGCCAGCCGGCGCACCCGCAGACGCTGCGTCCGGTGGCCGGGCTGGTGCCGGTGCCGCGCCATCCGCCGGTCTGGTCCGCTGATGGCCGCCGCCTGCTGGTGATCGGCCGCGGTGAGCACGGCGACCGGCTGTTCGAGGTCGACGTCGGCAGCGACACGGTGAACGCGTTGCCGGTGCCGGCCGCGTCGCCGGCGTTCGCCGCCTACACCGATCGCAGCGACCGCCTGCTGGTGGGCACCGACGCCGGCCAGGGCCGCCTGCAGCTCACGCTCTATTCGCTGCCGGACTGGCGCCGCATCGCCTCGCTGGACGACGTGGCGGTTGCCCGCCATGACCCGGCCGGACACCGGGTCTGCTTCACCCGGCCGGCCCGCCGCGGCCTGTGGTGCGCCGACCCGATGCTGCAGGCGGTGGTCCAGCATGACGCCGGATTCCCGGACGTGGCCCACTACCGCGAGTGGAGCATCGCCGCGGGAGCGCCGCACTACAGCGGGCCGGCCGCGGGCTGCGGAACCGCGTGGCTGCCGCTCGGCCAGGCGCGCCGCGACGGCGGCCGCACGCGCTGCCTGATCGCCGCGCAGGCCACGCTGCCCGGCTCCAGCAGTGTCGACCGCGAAGGCCGCTGGTTGTATGCATCGTTGCCACTGGAGCACAACATCGACGTCGGCTGGACCTCGCTGCAGGCATTGGCCGCGACCGCGCGGTGACGGCGGGTGGGCGGCCGCCCCCGCGGTGGCCGCGGACAGCGTCGCCCGCGCAGGCGCGCCTGTCATCGGCCTGCGCTACTGTCGGCCACCGCCTTCCGCCATCGCGCCGTGCCATGCCCACCACCGCTTTCCCGGCCGCCACCGGCCGCCCCCCGTCGCAGCGCGTCCGCAGCCGCCCCGCAGGCGCGGTGCCACCGGGAAGCCGCCGTGGCGCATGAAACCGATGCGCCCGGCGGCGCTGACCCGGTGGCCGGCGACAGCGCATGGCGCGTGTTCCTGGTGTTCCTGCGGCTGGGCCTGGTCGCCTTCGGCGGGCCGGTCGCGCACCTGGGTTACTTCCACGCCGAGTTCGTCACCCGGCGCCGCTGGCTGGACCCGCGCGCCTATGCCGACCTGGTCGCGCTCTGCCAACTGCTGCCGGGCCCGGCCAGCAGCCAGGTCGGCATGGCGCTGGGCCTGTCGCGCTGCGGCTACCGTGGTGCGTTCGCTGCCTGGGCCGGCTTCACCCTGCCGTCGGCCATCGCCCTGATCGTCTTCGCGCGGTTCCTGGCCGCGCATCCCGGGGTGATTCCGCCCGGGGTGCTGCACGGACTCAAGGTCGTGGCGGTGGCGGTGGTGGCGCAGGCGGTCTGGGGCATGGCACGCAACCTGTACGCCGGCGGCACGTGGCTGGCGCTGGTGCTGGTGGCGGCCGCCATCGCCCTGGGCGTTCCTTCGGCCTGGGTGCAGCCGGGCCTGATCGCCGCCGCCGCGCTGGCCGGCCTGCTGCTGTTCAAACCCACGCCGGCGCCCCCAGGCGGCGCCTGGACCATCGCCGTGGGACGCCGCGCCGGCGCGTGGTGGCTGGCGCTGTTCTTCGCCCTGCTGGTGGCGCTGCCGCTGCTCGCCGCGCTGCGGCCCGGCCACGCCATCGCCGAGGCCAACGCTTTCTTCCGCGCCGGCGCGCTGGTGTTCGGTGGCGGCCACGTGGTGCTGCCACTGCTGCAGGCGGCGGTGGTGCCAGCGGGCTGGGTCGACAACGACACCTTCCTCGCCGGCTACGGCGCCGCGCAGGCCATGCCCGGGCCGTTGTTCGCCTTCGCCGGCTTCCTCGGCGCCTCCATGCAGGCGGCACCGTCGGGCTGGAGCGGCGGGTTGCTGTGCCTGCTGGCGATCTTCGCCCCGTCGTTCCTGCTGGTCGCAGGCACGCTGCCGTTCTGGAACCGGCTGCGCGGCAACGCGCGCATGCGCGCCGCGCTGAGCGGCATCAACGCGGCGGTGGTGGGCCTGCTGCTGGCCGCGCTCTACGACCCGGTAGGCACCCATGCCATCCATGCGCCGCGGGACATCGCGCTGGCGCTGGCCGCGCTGGCCGCGCTGGCATGGTGGAAGCTGCCGCCGTGGCTGGTGGTGGTCGGCTGCGGTGCCGCCGGCGGGATCGCGGGCATCGCCGGCCTGCAATGAACCGGCGGCCGGACGCGGTTGCCGCGCCGGCCGCCGTAGGGTCAAGCGGGCGCCGCCGCGCTCACTCCACGGTGACGCTCTTGGCCAGGTTGCGCGGCTTGTCCACGTCGGTGCCGCGCGCCAGGGCGGTGTGGTAGGCCAGCAGCTGCACCGGGATGGTGTGCACCACCGGGCTGAGCACGCCGGCGTGGCGCGGGGTGCGGATCACGTGCACGCCGTCGGAGGCGGTGAAGTTGCTGTCCTGGTCGGCGAACACGAACAGCTCGCCACCACGCGCGCGCACTTCCTGCATGTTGGATTTCACCTTCTCCAGCAGGCTGTCGTTGGGCGCGATCACCACCACCGGCATCTCCGCGTCCACCAGTGCCAGCGGCCCGTGCTTGAGCTCGCCGGCCGGGTAGGCCTCGGCATGGATGTAGGAGATTTCCTTGAGCTTGAGCGCGCCTTCCAGCGCGATCGGGTAGTGCAGGCCGCGACCGAGGAACAGCGCGTTGGCCTTGCCGGCGAAGCGCTCGGCCCAGGCCACGATCTGCGGCTCCAGGTTCAACACGTGCTGCACGCTGCCCGGCAGGTGCCGCAGCTGCTCCAGGTAGTCGGCCTCGCGCGCGGCGTCGACCCGGCCGTGCAGCCGGCCCAGCACCACCGCCAGCTGGAACAGCGCCGCCAGCTGGGTGGTGAAGGCCTTGGTCGAGGCCACGCCGATCTCGGCGCCGGCGCGGGTATAGCAGACCAGTTCGCTGGCGCGCGGGATGGCGCTCTCGGGCACGTTGCAGATCGACAGCGTGTGCGCGTGCCCCAGCGACTTGGCGTACTTCAGCGCCTCCATCGTGTCCAGGGTTTCGCCGGACTGGGAAATGGTCACCACCAGGTGCCTGGGGTTGGCATAGGCGGCGCGGTAGCGGTACTCGCTGGCGATCTCCACGCTGCACGGCAGCCCGGCGATGGCCTCGATCCAGTAGCGCGCGGTCAGCCCGGCGTAGTAACTGGTGCCGCAGGCGAGGATCTGCACGCCCTCGATGCCGGCCAGCACCGTTTCGGCGTTGCGGCCGAACAGCGTGGCAGGGAAGCCGCCGGCGTCGATCGCCGCCTCGATGGTGTCGCCCAGCGCGCGCGGCTGCTCGTGGATCTCCTTCTGCATGAAGTGGCGGTATGGGCCCAGCTCCAGCGATGCCAGCGACACGTCGGACAGGTGCTCCTCGCGCTGCACCGGCATGTCGTCGGGGCCGAACACGCGCACGCCGGCGCGGGTCAGCTCGGCGGTGTCGCCTTCCTCCAGGAACACCACGCGGCGGGTGGCCTGGATCACCGCCGACACGTCGGAAGCGACGAAGTTCTCGCCCTCGCCCAGGCCCACCAGCAACGGGCAGCCCATGCGCGCGACCACCATCCGCTCCGGCTCCTTGCGGCTGATCACCGCCAGCGCGTAGGCGCCGGTCAATTCCTTGACCGCCCGCTGCAGCGCGCCCAGCAGGTCGTCGTGGTCGGCCTGCAGGTGGTGGTGGATCAGGTGCGCGATGACCTCGGTATCGGTCTGCGACTCGAACGTGTAGCCCAGCGCGCGCAGGCGCTCGCGTTGTTCCTCGTGGTTCTCGATGATGCCGTTGTGCACCAGCGCCACGCCGTGGCTGACGTGCGGGTGGGCGTTGGATTCGGTGACGCCACCATGGGTGGCCCAGCGGGTGTGGCCGATGCCGAGCGTGGCGGCGAAGCCTTCGGCCGCGGCGGCACTGGCCATCTCGGCCACGCGGCCGGTGCGGCGCACGCGGCGGATGTCGCGGTCATTGAGCACGGCGATGCCGGAAGAATCGTAGCCCCGGTATTCCAGCCGCTTCAGTCCTTCGATCAGTACCGGTACCACATCGCGATCCGCGATCGCTCCCACAATGCCGCACATAGTCCATCCGCCTGGATTCACAGACGGACATTCTAGGTCAGCCGCTTCGGACATCCATCGGACAACGGCGCGACACCCGGCCGCGGACACTGTCCGCGCCGGTGTCCGCGGACACCCGGACACCGCACCGCGCAGGAATTAATCCTTGTTTTTCATGCACATGGATGTTGGCACGGGACGTGCTTAACAGATACCAACTCTTCCAGCGAAGCCGACGATGATCCGCGACACCTCCGCACAGGACCAGACAATCTCCCAGCGCTCGCGGCCGCAGTGGCGCCGCTGGCTGTGGCCGGCCGTGGCCACGGTCGTGGTGCTGGCGGGCATCGGCTTCGTCGCCAAGGGCTGGCTGGGCGGCTCGCGCTCGTTCGATGGCGCGCGCCTGCGCATCGCCACCGTGGGCCGCGGCGACCTGGTGCGCGACATCGCCGCCGACGGCCGCGTGATCGCCGCCAACAGCCCGGTGCTGTACGCGATCTCCGCCGGCACCGTGACCCTGAAGGTGGTGGCCGGCGACGTGGTCAAGCAGGGCCAGGAGCTGGCGGTGATCGACAGCCCGGAACTGCGCAGCAAGCTGGCGCAGGAACAGGCCACCCTGGCCGGCCTGGAGGCCGAGGCCGGGCGCGCCGCGCTCGACGCCACCCTGGCCCGCGCCACCGCCAGCAAGGTCACCGACCAGGCCGCCATCGACCGCCAGGCCGCCGCCCGCGACCTGGAGCGCTACCAGCGCGGCTTCGACGGCGGCGCGGTGCCGCAGGTCAACCTGGCCAAGGCGCAGGACGACCTGAAGAAGGCCGAGATCACCCTGCAGCATGCGCGCAGCGATGCCGCGCTGCAGAGCCAGGGCGCGGACCTGGACGCGCGCAACAAGCGCCTGCTCGCCAACCGCCAGCAGGCGGTGGTGGCCGAGGTGCAGCGCCAGGTGGACGCACTCACCCTGCGCGCGCCGTTCGACGGCCAGGTCGGCCAGGTGCAGGCCACCCAGCACACCCAGGTCGCGGCCAACGCGCCGATCCTGGGCGTGGTCGACCTGTCGCGCTTCGAGATCGAGATCAAGGTGCCCGAGAGCTTCGCCCGCGATCTGGCGATCGGCATGCCGGCCCAGCTCACCAGCGGCTCCGGCCAGCCGTTCCCGGGCGAAATCTCCGCGGTTTCGCCGGAGGTGGTCAACGGCGAGGTCGTGGCCCGCATCCGCTTCTCCGACAAGCAGCCCGAGGGCCTGCGCCAGAGCCAGCGGATGAGCGCGCGGATCCTGCTCGACACCCGCAAGAACGTGGTCAAGGTCGAGCGCGGCCCGTTCGTCGAGCAGTCCGGCGGCCGCTACGCGTGGGTGGTCAACGGCAGCACCGCCAGCCGCCGCCCGGTGCAGTTCGGCGTCAGCAGCCTGGGCGAGGTCGAGATCGTCTCCGGCCTGCAGCCGGGCGAGAAGGTCGTCGTTTCCGGTACCGACCTGTTCGGCGACGCCGAGAAGGTTTCCATCAACTGATCGAAAAGCCGGGCGCGGGGAACGGGCAACGGGGCATGGAAGCGACGGCAATCGTCCAGACCCCCGCAGGCGCGATCCCCCACCCTTCCGCCACTGCGCTTCCTGTCCACCACGCCTGATCCCGCGTTTCCCGTTTCCCCTTTCCCAGAGGTCATCCCATGCTCCAGATGCAATCCGTCTCCAAGGTCTTCCGCACCGAGCAGGTCGAAACCCACGCGCTGCGCTCGCTCGACCTGCACGTGCGCGAAGGCGAGTTCGTCGCGGTCACCGGCCCGTCCGGCTCCGGCAAGACCACCTTCCTCAACATCGCCGGCCTGCTGGAGACCTTCACCAGCGGCAAGTACCTGCTCGACGGCCAGGACGTCAGCCACCTGGGCGACGATGCCCGCTCGCGCCTGCGCAACCAGAAGATCGGCTTCATCTTCCAGGGCTTCAACCTGATCCCCGACCTGAACCTGTTCGACAACGTCGACGTGCCGCTGCGCTACCGCGGCATGCCCTCGGCCGAGCGCCGCGAGCGCATCGAGAAGGCGCTCAGCAGCGTCGGCCTGGGCTCGCGCATGAAGCACTACCCGGCCGAGCTTTCCGGCGGCCAGCAGCAGCGCGCCGCCATCGCCCGCGCCCTGGCCGGCAGCCCGCGCCTGCTGCTGGCCGACGAACCGACCGGCAACCTCGACACGCAGATGGCGCGCGGCGTCATGGAACTGCTGGAGGAGATCAACAGCCAGGGCACCACCATCGTCATGGTGACCCACGATCCGGAACTGGCCGCGCGCGCGCAGCGCAACGTGCACATCGTCGACGGCCAGGCCACCGACCTGCTGCGCGAACCGTCGCTCGGGCGCGCGGTGGCGTCGGTCGAAGCGGCCACCCAGGCCTGAGCCACGGACATGCTGTCGCTGCTCCCCTACTACCTCCGGCAAGGCCTGCGCAGCCTTCGCCGCACGCCGGTGCTCACCGGGCTGATGGTGCTGTCCATCGCCATGGGCATCGGCGCGGCGATGACGACCTTGACCGTGCGGCACCTGCTGTCCGGTGATCCGCTGCCGGGACGCAGCCAGCACATCTACTACCCGCAGATCGATGCGACGCCCAGCGAGGAGCCGCGCGCCAACCCGCTGGACATGCTCGACTACACCACCGCCGTGGACCTGTGGCGCGCGGCCAGGGCCGACCGCCAGGCGCTGGTGGTGGACAGCCCGGTCAAGCTGCAGGCACCGGACAACGGCGAGCCGGCGAGCATGGCGACCATGCTCTCCACCACCGCCGATTTCTTCCCGATGTTCCAGGTGCCGATGGCCTGGGGCAGCGGCTGGTCGGCCGAGGACGACGAACGCCGCGCGCGGGTGGCGGTGATCTCCTGGGACCTCAACCAGCACCTGTTCGGGGGCACGGACAGCACCGGGAAGATGCTGCGCATCCGCGGCAGCGACGTGCGCATCGTCGGCGTGCTCGCACCGTGGCGGCCCTCGCCCCAGTTCTACACGGTGGCCGGCGGCCGCTTCGCCCAGGGCGATACGGCGTCGTACTACGCCAGGCCCGAGGACGTGATGGTGCCGTTCTTCACCGGCCTGCAGATCAACGCCGGCAACTTCCACCAGTTCACCTGCTGGGCGCTGCCCGAGCGCCCGGGCCACCTGGAGAACTCGCCGTGCGTATGGCTGCAGCTGTGGGTCCAGCTGGACAGCAGCGCCAAGGTCGCCGCCTACCGCCAGTTCATGGACGGCTACGTACGCCAGCAGAACACGCTGGGCCGCATCCGCCAGACCGGCAACATGCGCCTGCCAAGCCTGATGGAATGGCTGGACTACAACGGCGCGGTGCCGCGCGATGCGCGCCTGCAGTCGTGGCTGGCACTGGCGTTCCTGGGCATCTGCCTGTTCAACACCGTCGGCCTGCTGCTGGCCAAGTTCCTGCGCCGCAGCGGTGAGATCGGCGTGCTGCGCGCACTGGGCGCCACCCGCACCATGGTGTTCCTGCAATGCCTGGTCGAAGCGGCGCTGATCGGCCTGGCCGGCGGCGTGGCCGGGCTGGGCCTGACCCTGCTGGGGCTGTGGAACGTGCGCCAGCAACCGCTGGAATACGCCGACATGGTGCACCTGGACCTGCCGATGCTTGCCCTCACCTTCGCCCTGGCCGTGGCCACCACGCTGCTGGCCGGCCTGTTGCCGGCGCTGCGCGCGAGCCGGATCGACCCCGCACTGCAGGTCAAGTCGCTGTGAGCATGCGCATGGACATCAAACCCATCCTGGCGACCCTGACCCGGCACCGCGTTTCGGCGCTGCTGATCATGCTCGAGATCGCCCTGGCCTGCGCGGTGCTGTGCAACGCGCTGTTCATGGCGGTGTCGCGCATCGACCTGATCGGCCTGGACAGCGGCGTGGACGAAGCGTCGCTGGCCACGCTGTCGCTGAACGACTGCGAGGGCTGCAACCCCGCCGACATCAACGGCCGCTGGCTCGAGCTGCTGCGCCGCCAGCCCGGGGTACAGGCCGCCGGCGTGGTCAACAGCCTGCCGTTCGCGCAGCGCGCCGGCGCCGCCGGTGTCACCCTGGACCCGGAAGGCAAGCGCTTTGGCGGCGTGCCGCACTTCTACACCGTCGACCCCGGCGCGATCCAGGCGCTGGGGCTGGTGCCGGTGCAGGGCCGTGGCTTCACCGCCGCCGACTACCAGCCGGTCGACAACTTCCTGCCGGCCAATGCGCAGGTGTGGATCACCCGCGATTTCGCCGAGCACCTGTGGCCCGGCGAGAATCCGCTCGGCCGCGAGTTCTGGATGGGCACCTCGCACCTGAGTGTGGCCGGCATCGTCGCCCACTTCGCGGTGCCCAACCCCGGCCGCAGCGAAGGCGGCGTCGCCGCCGCGCAGTGGTCGGTGATCGTGCCGGTGGCCAGCGACGCGCAGAGCGGCACCTACGTGGTGCGCGCCGATCCGCGCGACCTGCCGGGCATTCTCCACGACGCGCTGGCGGCGGCACCGCGGCTGGTCCCCGAGGCCATCGTCAACCGTGAATACAGCCGCACCCTGGCCGAACTGCGCCACCGCTATTTCACCCAGGACCGGGCCATGACCCGGCTGCTGCTGGGCGTCTGTCTGGCGATGCTGCTGGTGACCGCACTGGGCATCGTCGGCCTGGCCAGCTTCTGGGTACAGCAGCGCACCAAGCAGATCGGCATCCGCCGCGCACTGGGCGCCACCCGGCGCCAAGTGGTGGCCTACTTCCAGACCGAAAACCTGCTGCTGAGCGCCGCCGGCATCGTGCTGGGCATGTTGCTGGCCTATGCCGGCAACCAGGTGCTGATGCACTACTTCGAGACCGACCGGCTGCCGCTGCTGTACCTGCCGCTCGGCGCGATCGCCCTGTTCGCGCTGGGCCAGGCCGCCGTCATCGGCCCGGCGCTGCGCGCCGCCTCCGTTCCGCCCATCGTCGCCACCCGCGGTCAGTGACCGCCCGCAAGGATACGTCCATGTTCGCCTACTACTTCAAACTGGCGCTGCGCAGCTTCCGTCGCAACAAGGTGCTCACCGCGTTGATGGTGCTGGCCATCGCGCTCGGCATCGGCGCGGCGATGACCACCCTGACCGTGTTCAAGGTGCTGTCCGGCGACCCCATCCCGCACAAGAGCGAGCGCCTGTTCTACGTGCAGCTGGATCCCTACACCAGGGAAGGCTACAAGCCGGGCGAAGAGCCGGAGCAGCAGCTGACCCGCTTCGACGCCGAGGAGCTGCTGCGGCAGAAGAAGGCGCCGCGGCAGGCGATGATGACCGGCGGCGACGGCATCGTCGATCCGCGCGTGGATGCACTCAAGCCGTTCAGCGTGAGCGCGCGTTACACCTCCGCCGATTTCTTCCCCATGTTCGACACGCCGTTCCTGTACGGACAGGGCTGGAGCGGCACCGAGGACAGCGGCCGCGCGCGGGTGGCGGTGATCAGCCGCAACCTCAACGAGAAGCTGTTCAAGGGCCAGAACAGCGTCGGCCGCGAGGTACTGTTCGAAGGCCATCCGCTGCGCATCGTCGGCGTGCTCGACAGCTGGTCGCCGCAGCCGCTGTTCTACGACGTGTTCGTCGGCAAGTACGACCGCAAGGAAGAGGTGCTGCTGCCGTTCTCCACCTCGCGCGACCTGCAGCTGGACCGCAGCGGCAACATGAACTGCTTCGGCCGCGAGATCGTCAACGACGCCACCGCGCTCAACGTGCCGTGCGCCTGGATCCAGTACTGGGTGGAGCTGGACGCGGCCGGCGACGCCGGTGCGTTCAAGGCCTACCTGGACAACTACTCCGAGCAGCAGCGCGCCGCCGGCCGCTTCGAGCGCCCGGCCAACACCCGCCTGCGCAACGTCATGCAGTGGATGGACTACCGCGGCGTGGTGCCCGGCGACGTGCGCCTGCAGATGTGGCTGGCGTTCGGCTTCCTGCTGGTGTGCCTGGTCAACACCGTCGGCCTGCTGCTGGCCAAGTTTCTGCGCCGCAGCGGCGAGATCGGCGTGCGCCGGGCGCTCGGCGCCAGCCGCGGTGAAATCTTCAAGCAGTGCCTGGTCGAGGCCGGCACCGTGGGCCTGGCCGGCGGGCTGCTCGGCCTGCTGTTCGCGCTCGGCGGCCTGTGGGCGGTGCGCCAGCGCCCGGCCGAGTACGCATCGCTCGCGCACCTGGACGGCTCGATGCTGGTGCTGACCTTCGCCCTGGCCATCTTCGCCAGCCTGCTGGCCGGCATCCTGCCGGCCTGGCGGGCGATGCAGGTGACCCCGGCGCTGCAGCTCAAGAGCCAGTAAGGCTGGAACGACTGGAGGGGTGGCGAGCAGGTCCGACCGGCTCTCCACCCGCTTCCCACCCCTCGTTTTTTCTTCCGCTTCCGGAGAACCCCATGGAAATCCGCCCCATCCTCTCCACGCTGGCGCGCCACAAGATGGCGGCCGCGCTGATCGTGCTGGAGATCGCGCTGAGCTGCGCCATCATCTGCAACGCACTGTTCATCGTCACCCAGCGCCTGGAGACACTGAACCTGGCCAGCGGCATGGACGATGACCGCCTGGTCGAGATCGCCCTGAGCGGCATCGGCCAGCAGACCGACGCCGATGCCCGCACCGCGCAGGACCTGGCGTCGCTGCGCGCCATCCCCGGCGTGGAACGCGTGGCCATCACCAACCAGCTGCCGTTCCAGAACGGCAGCTGGAACACCTCGCTCTCGCTCAGCGCCGAGCAGGAAGTCCCCACCCTCAGCGCCACCCAGTACATGTTCGGCGAAGGCACGCTGGCATCCATGGGGCTGAAGCTGGTCGCCGGCCGCGACTTCAACGCCGACGAATACAAGAGCAGCGACGAGCTGAACAAGATCGAGGACGTGAGCAACCTGTCCTCGGCCATCCTGCTGAGCAAGGCCGCCGCCGACAAGATGTTCCCGGAAGGCGATGCGCTGGGCAAAACCGTGTACATGGCCAACATCCCGCTGACCATCGTCGGCGTGGTCGACACCCTGCTGCGGCCCAACCTGATGGGCGGCAACCGCACGTTCTCGGCGATCTTCCCGATCCGCATGAACTTCTCCAACGGCGGCCGCTACCTGATCCGGGTCAGCGACCCGGCACGCCGCGCCGAGGTGCTCGAACAGGCGCTGGCCGCGCTGGACAGGAACGACCCCAACCGCCTGGTCTGGCGCAAGCAGACCTACGAAGAGGGCCGCGCCAAGTACTTCGCCAACGACCGCGACATGATCGGCCTGCTGCTGATCGTCAGCGCCCTGCTGCTGCTGGTGACCGCGCTGGGCATCGTCGGCCTGGCCAGCTTCTGGGTGCAGCAGCGCACCAAGCAGATCGGCATCCGCCGCGCCCTCGGCGCGACCAAGGGCCAGATCCTGCGCTACTTCCAGACCGAGAACTTCCTGCTGGCGACCATCGGCATCATCGTCGGCATGCTGCTGGCGTACCTGCTGAACCAGTGGCTGATGGGGCGCTACGAGCTGCCGCGGCTGCCGCTGCTGTACCTGCCGCTCGGCGCCGCGGCGCTGTGGTTGCTGGGCCAGCTGGCGGTGTTCGGCCCGGCGCGCCGCGCCGCGGCGATCCCGCCGGCCGTCGCCACCCGCAGCACCTGACCACGGACGCCCTTCCCGCGGCGGCAGGACGCACGCGGGAAGGCAGGCCCGGGACCCGTCCCGGGCCACAGGGAACACCGCACCACGGGGAACCATATGCTCGGCTACTACCTGCAGCTCGCGCTGCGAAGCTTCCGCCGCAACAGGGTACTGACCACCTTGATGGTGGTGACGATCGGCATCGGCATCGGTGCGGCGATGACCACGCTGACGCTGTACAAGGTGCTGTCCGGCGACCCGATACCGGACAAGAGCACGCGCCTGTTCTACCCGCGGCTGGAGCCGCGCACGCTCGGCCGCGACGTCAGCCTTGACCCGGAGCCGATGGACCAGCTGACCCGCTTCGACGCCGAGGAACTGCTGCGGCAGAAGCGCGGCGTGCGCCAGGCGATGATGAGCGCCGGCGCGGTGACGGTCCTGCCAGAAGGCACCGCGGCGCAGCCCTTCCGTGCCGCATCGCGCTACACCTCGGCCGATTTCTTCACCATGTTCAACGCGCCGCTGCGCGCCGGCCGCGGGTGGAGCGCGGACGACGACGCCGCCCGCGCGCGGGTGGCGGTGATCGGCTCCGGGTTGGCCACGAAGCTGTTCGCCGACGCCGACCCGGTCGGGCGCGAGATCCGGCTGCCGCAGGGGGGGCTGCGTGTCATCGGGGTGATGGACGAATGGACGCTCAACCCGCGCTTCTACGACCTCAGCAACCGCCGCTTCGGCGGCGGCGAGCAGGTGTTCCTGCCGTTCTCCACCTCGCGCGACATGCGCCTGCCCACCCAGGGGAACATGAACTGCTGGGGCAACAGCAACAACGACCCGGAAGGCGCGCGCGGGCGCAACGCGCCGTGCGCCTGGGTGCAGTACTGGGTGGAGCTGGAATCGCCCGGACAGGCTGCCGACTACCGCAAGTACCTGGCCGACTATTCGGACCAGCAACGCGCCGCCGGCCGTTTTGAACGCCCGGCCAACGTGCGCCTGGACGACGTCATGGGCTGGCTCGACGTCAACCGCGTGGTGCCCAACGACGTGCGCATGCAGATGTGGCTGGCGTTCGGCTTCCTGCTGGTGTGCCTGCTCAACACCGTCGGCCTGCTGCTGGCCAAGTTCCTGCGCCGCAGTGGGGAGATCGGCGTGCGCCGTGCGCTCGGCGCCGCGCGCGGCGATATCTTCCGGCAATGCCTGGTGGAAGCCGGCGCCATCGGCCTGGCCGGCGGCCTGCTCGGCCTGGGCTTCGCCGCGCTGGGCCTGTGGCTGATCCGCCAGCAGCCGGACGATTACGCGCGGCTGGCGCAGATGGATACCGGCACCCTGCTGCTGACCGTGACCCTGGCGCTGGCCGCCAGCCTGCTTGCCGGCCTGCTGCCGGCCTGGCGCGCGATGCAGGTGCCGCCGGCGCTGCAGCTCAAGAGCCAGTGAAGCAGGAACGAGTGAAGAGGAGTGAGAAGTGGGAGAAGTCCAGATCAAGAGCACTTGCAATCAAGTCTGCCGTTTTTTCATGAGCAGTGATCGCAGCTGAGAAATGAAGCAACGGCTTGCCGTCGCTTCTTCTCGCTCCTCACTCCTCTTTACTCATTCCTCGCTCCCGGAGATTCCCATGGAAATCCGTCCGATCCTCTCGATCCTGATGCGGCACAAGACCGCCGCGGCGCTGATCGTGCTGGAGATCGCCCTGAGCTGCGCGATCATCTGCAACGCGATCTTCGTGATCGGCAACCGCACCACGGAAATGCGCCGCGAAAGCGGCATCGCCGAGGACGAACTGGTCCATATCAGCGTCAGCAGCCTGCAACCGGACCGCAACCGCGACGCGATGCGGCGCGAGGACACCGCCACCCTGGCCGCCGTCCCCGGGGTCAGGTCGGTCAGCAGCGTCAACCAGCTGCCCTACGGCGACAACGTCTGGGCCTCTGGCATCAACCTGCGCCCGGGCCAGGCCGACGCGGTCGTCACCGCCTCCAACTACATGGACGACGGCCACCTGCTGCCCACCCTGGGCCTGCGCGTGGTGGAGGGCCGCGGCTTCAACCCGGACGAGTATCAGGACCAGGACGCCCTGGACGCACCGGGGCAGGCGCCGCAGGTGCCCGCCGTGCTGCTGAGCCGCGCGCTGGCCGCGCGCCTGTTCCCCGGCGGGAGCGCGCTGGGCCGGGACATCTACGTGTGGGGCGACCAGCCCACCCGCGTGGTCGGCGTGGTTGACCGGCTGATCGCCCCCGGGCGCGGACGCATGTTCGAGGACAGCGACCACACCATGATCTTCCCGCTGTGGGTGTCCCACGGCAGCTATGTCCTGCGTACCGATCCGGCCCGCCGCGACGAGGTGCTGAAGGCCGCGGTGGCCGCGCTCACCCGCGCCGACCCCAACCGGATCGTCGACACCCGCAAGACCGTCAGCGAGATGCGCCGCGACTTCTACAGCCGTGACCGCGCGGTGATCTGGCTGCTGGTGAGCGTGTGCGTCGCGCTGCTGGCGGTCACCGCGTTCGGCATCGTCGGCCTCGCCAGCTTCTGGGTGCAGCAGCGCACCCGCCAGATCGGCATCCGCCGCGCGCTGGGCGCCACCCGCACCCAGATCCTGCGCTACTTCCAGGCCGAGAATTTCATCCTCACCAGCACCGGCATCCTGATCGGGGTACTGCTGGCCTACACCTTGAACCTCACCCTGATGCGCCAGTACGAGCTGCCGCGCCTGCCCCTGGCCTACCTCCCGGCCAGCGCGCTGGTGCTGTGGCTGCTGGGCCAGGTCGCGGTGTTCGGCCCGGCGCGCCGCGCCGCGGCGATCCCGCCCGCCGTCGCCACCCGCAGCGCCTGACCGGCGCAGGAGAAACCCCATGAAGACCACGCTGTACCTGTTGCCCCTGCTGCTGGCGCCGGCCGTCCCGGCACTGGCGGCCGACGACCTGGCCACTACCATCGCCACGCTCGACCGCGCCGTGTTCGACAGCTTCAACCATTGCCAGGATCCGGCCCAGCTGGAGAAGCACGCCGGCTATTTCGACCCGGCGGTGGAGTTCTACCACGACACCGGCGGCGTCACCTGGACCCGCGAGGCCATGCTCGACAACACCCGCCGCCATGCCTGCGGCCGTTACACGCGCGAACTGGTCGACGGCAGCCTGCAGGTGTTCCCAGTCAAGGATTTCGGCGCCATCGCCCAGGGCAGCCACCGCTTCTGCGACACCGCCAGCGGCAAGTGCGAGGGACTGGCCGACTTCGTCATGCTGTGGCGCCTGCACGATGGCCAGTGGTCGATCACCCGCGTGCTGAGCTACGGCCACCGCACGGCGCCCACGCCCGCGCAGCCATGAACTACACGCTGGAGACCGGCCTGCGTGGCTGCCTGCGGCATCCGCGGACAATGCTGCTGGCGGTCCTGACCCTGGCATTGGGGCTCGCATCGGTGATGACCATGCTGACGCTGTTGTCGGTGCTGTCGGCTGATCCGCTGCCCGGCATCAGCCACAGGCTCTACATCGCCTGGGCTGATTCGCGCCCGGCGGCACGCAGTGGCGAGAACGACACCATCGATGGCACTGGCGCCAGCGTACCGCCGCTTTGGAAGCTGCAGGACGTGCAGGCGATGCGTCACCAGCACGCAGACGTCCGCCAGGTGGCGCTGCTGACCGCGCCGCTGTCGGTGAGCAATGCCGACGGCAGCAACACGCGCACCGCATCGGCGGTGCTGGCGGTAGGGCCCATGCTGTCGATGTTCGGCGTACCACTGCGCCATGGCCGTGCCTGGACGCCGGAGGAAGAACAGACGCGCGCGCCGGTAGTGGTGATCAGCCGCGCGCTGAGCCAGCGCCTGCTTGGCCGCGAAGACGGCACCGGTGCGGGGATCCGCCTCGGCCGCCATACGTTCCAGGTGATCGGCATCAGCGAGCGCTGGGCACCACGCCCACGCCCACATTTCCTGCCCGGCAACGATCCCGGTTGGCAGGGCCATGGCGACGAGATCTTCGTGCCGGCGATGGCCGCGGTGGACGCGGGCGTGGAGGTCACCAGTACACGCCAATGCGATGGGGGTGGCTTCGATGGTTTCCGCTTCGACGAAATCAACATCGACAACTGCCGGTGGCTGGTGCTGTGGGCCGAGCTGCTGGATGGGGTTCAGCATGAAGCGTATGCACGCAGTCTGCAGGCGTTCGCAGCGCAGCGGCGGGCCAGTGGGGCCTTCGAGCGCGCTGCCGACACGACCCTGCGGCCCATGGGCGAATGGCTGCGCTTCAACCGCGTCGTGCCCGACAGCGTGCGCCTGAACCTGTGGCTGGCCGCCGGCTTGCTGGCCTTGTGCCTGGTCAATGTCGCCGGCCTGTTGGCCGCGCGCTTCCTGCGCCGTGCCGGCGAGCACGGCATACGCCGTGTACTCGGTGCGCCACGGCGCTCGATCATCGCCGCCTGCCTGGTGGAAGCCGGACTGGCCGGAGTGCTGGGGGGGGTACTCGCATTGCCGTTGACACTGGGCGGGCTGTGGCTGATGCGCCAACAGGGTGAGGCGTATGCACCACTGGCGCGCTTCAGCCTCCCACTGTTCCTTGCCTTGCTGGCACTGGCACTGCTCACCGGCCTGCTGGTGGGATTGCTGCCTGCGCTGCGCGCGGCCCGGCAGGAGCCGGCGCTGCAGGTCAAGACGCTCTAAGGAAGACCAGCATGTTCCCTCTGTTGTCCGCGCTGCGCCGCAACCCATTGATGCCCCGGCTGATCGTGCTGCAGGTCATGGTGGCCAGCGCGATCCTCTGCAACACCCTGTTCCTGCTGGGCCAGCAAGCCGCCCCCTTGCGGGTGGATGATGGCCTGGCAGGCGATGAACTGGTGATCGTCGACCAACTGGTAAGCCGCGGTGCGCCATGGACCCCCGCGCAGGTCCGTGCAGGTCGCGATGCCCTTGCATCGATCGCCGGCGTCCGCGCCGCCAGCGCCGCGTCCGGCGTACCAATGCGCCAGACGCTGACCCTGGCCTTCGAGCTCAAGTCAGCCGACGGTACGATGCTGGCGACCACCGGCTATGTCGGTGAGCGCCTGCTGGAGACTTTCGGCCTGCGCCTGACCCGCGGACGCGACTTCCTGGACACCGAGTACCGCGACATCCGCATGGCCGACGACATGCATACGCCGATCATCATCACCGAAGCGCTGGCGCGGGCGTTGCTGGGGGATGCCGATCCCGTTGGAGCAACGTTGCGGTCGAGCGACGACAAAGGCAGCTACAGGGTCGTGGGTGTCGTCGCCCATCTCATGCGCTACCAGCTGTCGGAACTTGACGACGGAAAGGCGGAATACTCGATCATCATCCCCGGCATTCTCGACGGCATGCCCATCGCCAGCTATGTGCTGCGCACCGCCCCCGGCAACCGCGAAGCGCTGCGTGCGCAGGTGTCGAAGGTGCTGGACCAGCACTTCTCCGGGCGGCTGGTCGCGGGCATCGCGCCGGTGGTGGCCGACTATGAACGCCTGCGGGACGACGGACTGCGCACCCGGCGCGCAGCGGTGTGGCTGCTGTCCACGGTGAACGCCGTGGTCGCCACGATCACCCTGATCGGCATCGCCAGCCTCAGTGGCTACTGGATCCAGCAGCGCACACGCCAGATTGGCATACGCCGCGCCCTGGGCGCCACGCGCGGACAGATCCTGCGTCACTTCCTGGCCGAGAACCTGGTGCTGGTCGGTGTGGGGTTGGCGCTGGGCCTGCTCCTGGCGCTGGGCATCAATCAATGGCTGATGCAGCATTACGAGTTGGCACGGCTGCCGTTACCCTACCTGCCGGCGGCGGCGGTGTTGCTGCTGGCGCTGGGACAGCTGGCGGTTGCCGGCCCGGCGCACCGCGCAGCGGGGCTGCCGCCTGCCAGCGCGGCCCGCAGTGTGTAAGGCCGGCGCTCCCCCAACCCCTTCTTTCCTGCAAGGCCCCGAATGCCGCAGATACTGATCATCGACGACAACGCCGCCGTGGCCACCGCGCTGGACGTGCTGTTTTCGCTGCACGACATCGAGACGCGCCATGCGTGTTCGCCCGCGCAGGGGCTGGCGATGCTCGCCGAACAGGAGTTCGACCTGGTCATCCAGGACATGAACTTCACCGCCGACACCACGTCCGGCGAAGAGGGACAGGTGCTGTTCCGGCAGATCCGCGACAGCTGGCCGGACCTGCCGGTGATCCTGCTGACCGCGTGGACCCACCTGGACAGCGCGGTGGAACTGGTCAAGGCCGGTGCCGCCGACTACCTGGCCAAGCCCTGGGACGACGGGCGCCTGCTGACCACGGTCAACAACCTGCTGGAGCTGGCCGAGACCCGCCGCGAACTGAGCCGCCGCCGCCAGCGCGAGCTCAAGCAGCGCCAGAGCTTGCACGAACGCTACGACCTGGCCGGGGTGGTATTCGCCGACCCGGCCAGCGAGCGGGTCATCAGCCTGGCCTGCCAGGTCGCGCGCTCGGACCTGCCGGTGCTGATCACCGGCCCCAACGGCGCCGGCAAGGAGAAGATCGCCGAGATCATCCAGGCCAACTCCGGCAAGCGCGGCGGCGCGTTCGTCGCGCTCAACTGCGGCGCGATCCCGGCCGAGCTGATCGAGGCCGAACTGTTCGGCGCCGAGGCCGGCGCCTACACCGGCGCCAACAAGGCGCGCGAAGGCAAGTTCGAGGCCGCCGACGGCGGCACCCTGTTCCTGGACGAGATCGGCAACCTGTCGCTGGCCGGGCAGATGAAGCTGCTGCGCGTGCTCGAGACCGGCCGCTTCGAGCGCCTGGGGTCCAACCGCGAGCGCCAGGTGAAGGTGCGCGTGGTCAGCGCCACCAACGCCGACCTGCCGGCGATGATCCGCGACGGCAGCTTCCGCGAGGACCTGTATTACCGGCTCAACACGGTGGAACTCGCCCTGCCGGCATTGGCCGAGCGCCGCGAGGACATCCTGCCGCTGGCCCGCCACTTCCTCGGCGACGAGGGCAAGCCGCTGTCGCCGCAGGCCGCGCAGGCGCTGCAGCGGCATACCTGGCCCGGCAACGTGCGCGAGCTGCGCAACGTGATCCAGCGCGCCAGCCTGCTCGCGCAGGGGCCGCGGATCGAAGTGGCCGACCTGAACTTGCCGCGTGCGCCGCAGCGGCCCATCGCGCAGGCGGACGAACCTGACCGCGCGCGCATCGTCGGCGCGCTGGAGCGCGCCGGCGGGGTCATCGCCCAGGCGGCGACGGACCTGGGCCTGAGCCGGCAGGCGCTGTACCGGCGCATGGACCGCCACGGCATCCCGCGCGACTGACATGCCCATGCTGAGAACCCGCTCCTTCACCTTCCGCCTGTTCCTGCGCCTGTTGCCGGTGCTGGGCCTGGCCGCGGCGCTGCCGTGGCTGCTGGCTTACTGGATGGACCGCGGCTGGGTGGTCACCGTGGTTTCCACGGTGCTGCTGCTGTCGCTGATGTGGTGGACGCTGCGCCGCGCCACCGCGCCGATCCGGTCGCTGCTGCGCTCGCTGGCGGGCATCACCAGCAGCTACCGCGACGGCGAGTACAACTTCGGCGTGCACTGGCGCGGCGACGACGAGCTGGCGCAGCTGGTCAAGGCGCATGCCGAGCTCGGCGACGTGCTGCGCGAGCAGCGCCAGGCGCTGGTGCAGCGCGAACTGCTGCTCGACACCATGGTGCAGAACACGCCGGTGGCGATGCTGCTGCTGGCCGATGGCGGCGATGGCGTGCAGCGCGTGGCGTTCTCCAACATCTCCGCGCGCAAGCTGCTGCACGGCGGCTGGAAGCTGGAAGGCAAGCGCATGCACGAGCTGCTGGAAAACATGCCGGTGGAGCTGCGCAATGCCATCGCCCGCGGCGGCGACAGCCTGTTCGCGGTGCGCGAGGCCGACGGCGACGAGGACGACGAGCAGATCTACCACCTGTCGCGGCGCAGCTTCCATCTCAACGGCCGCCCGCACGACCTGCTGCTGTTGCGCCTGCTCACCGCCGAGCTGCGGCGCCAGGAAGTGCAGACCTGGAAAAAGGTGATCCGCGTCATCAGCCACGAGCTCAACAACTCGCTGGCGCCGATCGCCTCGCTCGCGCATTCGGGCGCCGAGCTGGTGCGGCGCGGGCGCATCGAGCGGCTGGAGGACATCTTCGGCACGGTGGAGGAACGCGCGCGGCACCTGGAGGGTTTCATCCGTGGCTACGCGCGCTTCGCCAAGCTGCCGCAGCCGCAGCTGCAGACCGTGGCCTGGGGGCCGTTCCTGCGCGGGCTGCAGCAGCAGATCCCGTTCCGCATGGTGCCGCCGCCCGAGGACCTGTGCAGCCGGGTCGATCCGGCGCAGTTCTCGCAGGCGTTGCTCAACCTGCTCAAGAACGCGCACGAGGCCAGCAGCGACAACGGCGTCACAGAGGACACGGTCGAGGTACGGCTGGCGCGGCTGCCGCATTGGCTGCGCATCGAGGTGCTGGACCGCGGCACCGGCATGAATGAAGCGGTGCTGCAGAACGCGCTGATGCCGTTCTACTCGACCAAGCGCAACGGCACCGGCCTGGGCCTGGCATTGACCCGCGAAATCGTGGAAGCGCACGACGGCCGCATCTCCCTGCAGAACCGCAACGACGGCGGTCTGTGCGTAACGCTGCTGCTGCCGGCAGGCGGCTGACCCGCGGCGGCGCGCCTGCCGCATCGCGCTGACGTGCGTCGCCGGCGATGGCGGTTGCCGCGGTGGCTGCCGGCACCTGCCCGGCGTACCGATACCACGCGCCGCACCCGTATACCCGCGGCGCTGCCCGGCGCGCGTCGCCACCCGGCCGGCACTGCGGGCCGGCACTGCGATGGACGCCGCCGACAGTGGGCACTACGCGCACAACCGGTGCCGCCCGCGCATTGCCGCAGCGCCGCCACGGCCGGCAGGTCAGGCCTTCTTCTGCGGGCGCTTCCAGCCTTCGATGGTCTGCTGGCGGCTGCGCGCCACCGTCAGCCGGTCCTCCGGCGCATCGCGGGTGACCACCGAGCCGGCGGCGATGGTGGCGCCGTCGCCCAGCGTCACCGGCGCCACCAGCGAGCTGTTGGAGCCGACGAACACGCGGTCGCCGATACGGGTCTGGAACTTGTTCACGCCATCGTAGTTGCAGGTGATGGTGCCGGCGCCGATGTTGCTGCCGCTGCCGATCACCGCATCGCCCAGGTAGGTGAGGTGGTTGGCCTTGCTGCCCTTGCCCAGCGTCGCGTTCTTGGTCTCGACGAAGTTGCCCACGTGCACGCCGTCGGCCAGCACCGTGCCCGGGCGCAGCCGGGCGAACGGGCCGATCAGCGCGGCGCCGTCGCTGACCACGCCGTCCAGGTCGCAGTGCGGCCGCACCTGGGTGCCGGCACCGAGCTTGACGTCCTTCAGCCGTACGAAGGCGCCGATGGTGACGCCATCGCCCAGCTCGACCTCGCCCTCCAGCACCACGTTGGCGTCGATCTGCACGTCGCGGCCGACCTTGACCGTGCCGCGCTGGTCGAAGCGCGACGGATCGAGCAGGCGCACGCCCTGTTCGCACAGCGCACGCGCCGCGCGCAGCTGCCAGGCCCGCTCGAGCTGCGCCAGCTGCCAGGAATCATTGGCGCCCTCGGCTTCCTGCGGGTCGGCCACGTGCACCAGCAGCGCCGGGGTGTACTCGGCGGCCGCCGCGGCGAACACATCGGTCAGGTAGTACTCGCCCTGTGCGTTGGCGTTGGACAGGCCCGACAGCCAGCGCCGCAACGCGGTCGATTCGGCGGTGATGATGCCGGTGTTCACGGTGCGGATGCGCTTCTGCTCGTCGTTGGCATCCTTCTGTTCGACGATGGCCGCGACCTTGCCTTCGGCATCGCGCACCACGCGGCCGTAACCACCCGGGTCGTCGAGTTCGGCCACCAGCACCGCGAGCCGCGGCGCGTCGTGCAGCAGCGCGCGCAGGGTATCGGCACGGATCAGCGGCACGTCGCCGTACAGCACCAGCACCTGCGCGGTATCCGGTACCGCCGGCATCGCCTGCAGCACGGCGTGGCCGGTGCCCAGCTGCTGCACCTGCTCCGCCCAGGCCAGGTCGTCCTGGCCGGCGAAGGCGGCGCGCACGGCCTCGCCACCGTGGCCGTGCACCACGTGGATGCCGGCAGGCTGCAGCTGCCGCGCGGTCTCGATCACGTGCGCGAGCATCGGCCGCCCCGCGACCGGTTGCAGCACTTTGGGCAGGGCCGATTTCATGCGCTTGCCGGCGCCGGCGGCGAGGATGATGACGTGCAGCGGGTGGCTCATCGGCGGACTTCCGGTAATCGATGCAGGGATTCTAAGAAGGCACCGGCAGGCCGTCGAGCGCGGTGGCGCGCCACCACCGGGCATGTGCCTGGCAGGCCTGCGGCGCGCCTGCCGCCGGCCCCGTGCGTCAGGCGCATGATCGCCACGGGAAATCCCGCAGCTGGACGATGCCCCGCGCAGGGCGCGCGACCACTGCAGCGCACGTGCCCCGCGCGCGCCATGGGCATGCGGCCGCGGCCAGCGGGTAGCATGGGCGCCTTTCCCTGCCTGCGTTCATCCCGATGACCCTGTTGCGACAAGGCGGTCGCTATATCGCCGCCGGCCTGATGCAGTTGCTGCTGGACTGGCTGGTGTTCGTGGCGGCCACCGCCGCCGGCCTGCCGCCGGTGCCCGGCAACCTGCTCGGGCGCGGCAGCGGTGCCCTGCTCGGCTTCTGGCTCAATGGCCGCTACACCTTCCCGCGCGCGGACGGACGCCGCCACGGCTGGAAGCACTTCGCCCGCTTCCTCGCGTTGTGGCTGCTGATGACCGCCGCCAGCAGCGGGCTGCTGGCATGGACCACGCACGCGCTGGGGCTGCAGATGGCATGGCTGGCCAAGCCGCTGGTGGAAGGCGGGCTGGCGGTACTGAACTTCTTCCTGCTGCGCCACGTGGTCTACCGCTGACCGGAGCGATGCGCGTGCCGGGCAAGCCCGGCACCTGCGGGGGCGACATGCCCGGCGAGGCGCCGTGCAGGCCCGGTTGCTCGATGGGGATGCGGGGTTGCTCCGCAGGAGGATTTTCCGGCTAGGTGCGTGTCGGGCGAGCCCGGCACCTACGGGGGCGACATGCCCGGCGAGGCGCCGGGCCGGCCTGGTTGCTCGATGGGGGTGCGGGGTTCGCTCCGCAGGGGGGGGCTTTCCGGCGAGGTGCGTGCCGGGCAAGCCCGGCACCTGCGGGTGGGCAGCCAACGAAAAACGCCGGGCAAGCCCGGCGTTTTTCGTTACCTTGACCGCACCGTGCTCAGTGCTTGAGGTTGCGGCGCAGGCGCTCCAGCGCCTGCAGCTGCGCGGTGACTTCGGCCAGGCGCTGCTGCGCCTCGGCCAGCTCCATGGCTTCGCCACGGTTGGCCAGCACGCGCTCGGCTTCTTCCTTGGCCTTGCGCACCGCCGCCTCGTCGATGTCGGTAGCGCGGATGGCGGTGTCGGCCAGCACGGTCACGACCTGCGGCTGCACTTCCAGGATGCCGCCGGAGATGGCGAAGTCCAGGTGCTCGCCGGCGGCGGTGGTGACCACGACCTTGCCCGGCTTCAGGCGGGTGATCAGCGGCGCATGCTTGGGCGCGATGCCCAGCTCGCCCAGCTCACCGGTGGCCACGACCAGGGTCGCTTCGCCGCTGAAGATCTGCTGCTCGGCACTGACGATGTCGCAACGGATGGTGCTCATGGAACTCTCTTCGCCTGGTTGGGTGGGCCTGCGCCCACCGCAGGATGCCGCAGAGGCGGAGCGGACTCCGCCTCACGCCGGAATTAGGCCTTTTCGGCCATCTTCTTGGCCTTCTCGACCGCTTCTTCGATGCCGCCGACCATGTAGAACGCCTGCTCCGGCAGGTGGTCGTACTCGCCATCGACGATGGCCTTGAAGCCACGGATGGTTTCCTTCAGCGGCACGTACTTGCCCGGCGAGCCGGTGAACACTTCGGCCACGTGGAACGGCTGGCTGAAGAAGCGCTCGATCTTGCGCGCGCGCGACACGGCCTGCTTGTCTTCCTCGGACAGCTCGTCCATGCCCAGGATGGCGATGATGTCCTTCAGCTCCTTGTACTTCTGCAGGGTCTGCTGGACGCGCTGGGCGGTTTCGTAATGCTCGTTGCCGATGACCTGCGGGTCCATCTGGCGCGAGGTCGAATCCAGCGGGTCCACCGCCGGGTAGATGCCCAGCGAGGCGATCGAGCGCGACAGGGTCACGGTCGAGTCCAGGTGGGCGAAGGTGGTGGCCGGCGACGGGTCGGTCAGGTCGTCCGCGGGCACGTACACGGCCTGGATCGAGGTGATCGAACCGGTCTTGGTCGAGGTGATGCGCTCCTGCAGGACGCCCATTTCCTCGGCCAGGGTCGGCTGGTAACCCACCGCCGACGGCATGCGGCCCAGCAGCGCGGACACTTCGGTACCGGCCAGCGTGTAGCGGTAGATGTTGTCGACGAACAGCAGCACGTCCTTGCCCTTGCCGTTGGCGTCCTTCTCGTCGCGGAAGTACTCGGCCATGGTCAGGCCGGTCAGGGCGACGCGCAGGCGGTTGCCCGGCGGCTCGTTCATCTGGCCGTACACCATCGCCACCTTGTCCAGGACGTTGGAGTCCTTCATCTCGTGGTAGAAGTCGTTGCCCTCGCGGGTACGCTCGCCCACGCCGGCGAACACGGACAGACCCGAGTGCGCCTTGGCGATGTTGTTGATCAGCTCCATCATGTTGACGGTCTTGCCGACGCCGGCGCCGCCGAACAGGCCGACCTTGCCGCCCTTGGCGAACGGGCACATCAGGTCGATGACCTTGATGCCGGTTTCCAGCAGCTCGGTCGAGGACGACTGGTCTTCGTACGACGGCGCGGCGCGGTGGATTTCCCACGAATCGGACGCGGCGACCGGGCCGGCCTCGTCGATCGGGCGACCCAGCACGTCCATGATGCGGCCCAGGGTGCCGGCGCCGACCGGCACCGAGATGGCGCGGCCGGTGTTGTTGGCGACCAGGCCACGCTTCAGGCCATCGGTGGAACCCAGCGCGATGGCGCGGACGATGCCGTCGCCGAGCTGCTGCTGGACTTCCAAAGTGATGTCGGTGTTCTCGACCTTCAGCGCGTCGTACACCTTCGGCACGTCGCTGCGCGGGAATTCGACGTCGACGACGGCGCCGATGATCTGAACGATCTTGCCCTGACTCATTGCTGCATCCTCTAATTAAATGCTTTGACTGTGCGCGTCAGACTGCTGCCGCGCCGCCGACGATTTCGGAGATTTCCTGGGTGATCGCTGCCTGGCGGGCCTTGTTGTAGACCAGCTGCAGGGTTCCGATCAGCTTGTTCGCGTTGTCGCTTGCCGCCTTCATCGCCACCATGCGTGCCGCGTGCTCGGAAGCAACGTTCTCCAGCACGGCCTGGTACACCAGCGACTCGATGTAGCGCGTGATCACGTGCTCGAGCACGGTCGCGGCATCGGGTTCGTACAGGTAGTCCCAGTCGTGCGAGGCGACCTGCGTGTCGCTGGCCGGCAACGGCAGCAGCTGGTCGAAGGACGCCTTCTGCGTCATCGTGTTGATGAAGCGGTTGTAGACCAGGTACACGCGATCGACCTTGCCTTCGGTGAAGGCGTCGAGCATCACCTTGATCACGCCGATCAGCGTCTCCAGCTTCGGCTGGTCGCCGATGTGGGTGACGCTGCCGACCATGTTCACGTTGACCCGGCGGAAGAACACGCTGGCCTTCTGGCCGATGGTCACCATGTCGATCTCGGCGCCCTTTTCCTGCCAGCCGCGCATTTCGGCCACGGCCTTGCGGAACAGGTTGTTGTTCAGGCCGCCGGCCAGGCCGCGATCGGAGGAGATCACGATGTAACCCACGCGCTTGACGTTGTCGCGCTCGACCAGGAACGGATGCTGGAAGTCGGTGCTGGCCTGGGCCAGGTGGCCGATCACCTGCTTCATCGCCTGCGCGTACGGACGCGAGGTCTTCATCCGATCCTGCGCCTTGCGGATCTTGGAGGCGGAGACCATCTCGAGCGCGCGCGTCACCTTGCGGGTGTTCTGCACGCTCTTGATCTTGGTTTTGATTTCGCGTCCGCTTGCCATCTCTTATTCCCATGGAGCGGGGGCCTTCCCCCGCTGTGTCACAGTGAAGCGGGGCCAAGGCCCCGCTCTACGTGCGGCTTACCAGCTGCCGGTGGTCTTGAACTCGGAGATGCCCTTCTTGAAGGCGGCTTCGATCTCGTCGTTCCAGGCGCCGGTGGCGTTGATCTTGGCGGTCAGCTCGCCGGCGGTGTTGGCGAAGTGGGCGTGCAGGCCCTCTTCGAACGCCAGCAGCTTGTTGACCGGCACGTCGTCCAGGTAACCCTCGTTGACGGCGTAGATCGACAGCGCCTGGTTGGCGATGGACATCGGCGCGTACTGCTTCTGCTTCATCAGCTCGGTGACGCGCTGGCCACGCTCCAGCTGCTTGCGGGTGGCTTCGTCCAGGTCCGAGGCGAACTGCGCGAACGCCGCCAGCTCACGGTACTGGGCCAGCGAGATGCGGATGCCGCCGGACAGCTTCTTGATGATCTTGGTCTGGGCCGAGCCACCGACGCGCGACACCGAGATACCGGCGTTCACGGCCGGGCGGATGCCGGCGTTGAACAGGTCGGTTTCCAGGAAGATCTGGCCGTCGGTGATCGAGATCACGTTGGTCGGGACGAACGCGGACACGTCGCCGGCCTGGGTCTCGATGATCGGCAGCGCGGTCAGCGAACCGGTCTTGCCGGTGACCTTGCCCTCGGTGAACTTCTCGACGTACTCCTCGGACACGCGGGCGGCGCGTTCCAGCAGGCGCGAGTGCAGATAGAACACGTCGCCCGGGTAGGCTTCGCGGCCCGGCGGACGCTTCAGCAGCAGCGAGATCTGGCGGTAGGCCACGGCCTGCTTGGACAGGTCGTCGTACACGATCAGCGCGTCTTCGCCGCGATCCATGAAGTACTCGCCCATGGTGCAGCCGGCGTAGGCGCTGATGTACTGCATCGCGGCCGACTCGGAAGCGGTGGCGGCCACGACCACGGTGTGGGCCAGCGCGCCGTTCTCTTCCAGCTTGCGCACGATGTTGGCCACGGTCGAGGCCTTCTGGCCGATCGCGACGTACACGCACTTGATGCCGGTGCCCTTCTGGTTGATCACCGCGTCGATCGCCATGGCGGTCTTGCCGGTCTGGCGGTCACCGATGATCAGCTCGCGCTGGCCACGGCCGATCGGGATCATCGAGTCGACCGACTTGTAGCCGGTCTGCACCGGCTGGTCGACGGACTTGCGCCAGATCACGCCCGGGGCAACGCGCTCCACCGGAGCGGTCAGCGAGGTGCCCAGCGGGCCCTTGCCGTCGATCGGCTCGCCCAGCGCGTTGACCACGCGGCCGAGCATTTCCGGACCCACCGGCACTTCCAGGATGCGGCCGGTGGTCTTGGCCACGTCGCCTTCGCGCAGGTGCTCGTAGTCGCCCAGCACCACGGCGCCGACCGAGTCGCGCTCCAGGTTCAGCGCCAGCGCGTAGGTGTTGTTCGGCAGCTCGATCATTTCGCCCTGCATCACGTCGGCCAGGCCGTAGATGCGCACGATGCCGTCGGACACCGAGGTCACGGTGCCTTCGTTGCGCGATTCCGCGGACAGCGCGACCTTCTCGATGCGGTTCTTGATCAGTTCGCTGATTTCGGAGGGGTTGAGCGTGGTAGCCATCGTCAAGTCCTAGTGCCGGCGATCAAGCCGGACGATAAGTGAATTCAGTTTGCGAGCGCGGTCTGCAGGCGCGACAGCTTGCCCTTGAGCGAACCATCGATGACCACGTCGCCGGCATCGATCACGGCGCCGCCGATCAGCGAAGCGTCCACCGCGGTCGACACCTCGACGTCGCGGCCGAAGCGGCGACGCAGCGCGAGCTTGATCTTTTCCAGCTCGTCGGCCGACAGCGCGGCCGCCGAGGTGACGGTGGCCTTGACCACGTTCTCGGCTTCGGCGCGCAGCTGGTCGAACAGGCCGGCGATCTCCGGCAGCTGCTGCAGGCGGTGCGATTCGGCCAGCAGGTTCAGGAAGCGGCCGTAGGTTTCGCCCGCCGCTTCCGGGGCCAACAGGGCCACGGCGTCGCCGCGGGCCAGCTCCGGATTGGACAGCAGGGCCGACACGCGCGGATCGGCGGCAACGCGGGCGGAGAACGCAAGTGCTTCGGACCACGGCGCGAACTTGCCTTCCTCGCGCGCAATCGCGAACGCGGCGCGGGCATACGGGCGGGCAAGCGTGAGGGCCTGGCTCATCTATCAGATCTCCGCGGCCAGCTCGTCGAGCAGCGCCTTGTGGGCGTTGGCGTCGATTTCGCGCTTGAGCAGCTTCTCGGCACCGGTCACGGCCAGCACGGACACCTGCTTGCGCAGGTCTTCGCGGGCGCGGTTGGCGGCGGCGTCGATTTCAGCCTGGGCCAGTTCTTTCTGGCGGTTGGCTTCGGCGATGGCTTCGTTCTTGGCGGCCTCGACGATCTGGTTGGCGCGGGCATGGGCCTGGTCGATGATCTCGTTGGCCTTGCCACGGGCTTCCTTCAGCGCCTCGTTGACCTTCACTTCCGCCTGGGCCAGGTCTTTCTGGCTGCGATCGGCCGCGGCGAGGCCTTCGGCGATCTTCTGCTGGCGCTCTTCGATGGCCTTCATCAGCGGCGGCCAGATCTTGGTCGCGATGATCCAGATCAGCGCGGCAAAGGCCAGTGCCTGTGCAAAGAGGGTGAGATTGATATTCATGGGTTAGCTCGATCGCTGGTGTCGGGGTGGTTGCGCCGCCGTGGCGGCGCAACCGGACCTTCATCCGAAGCCGGATGCCCGCAGGCACCCGGCCGTCTCACTTCAGCTGGATCAGCCCGCCAGCTTGGCGGCTTCGGCCAGCAGGGCAGCGGCCAGCGGGTTGGCGAAGGCCAGCAGCAGGCCGACGGCGACCGAGATGATGAACGCGGCGTCGATCAGGCCGGCGGTGATGAACATGCGGACCTGCAGGACCGGGATCAGTTCCGGCTGGCGGGCAGCCGATTCCAGGAACTTACCAGCCATGATGGCCAGACCCAGACCGGCGCCCAGCGCGGCCAGGCCGATCATGATGCCGACGGCAAGGGCGGTGGAGCTCTGAACTTGGGCGAGATTGGTCAGGACGGCGAAGTACATGGTTTTCTCCGAGAACTAAGGGTAGCTAAGGGTGATGAAACGGATGAAGGTTGGAACTGGTTGAAGCTTGTAGCTTAGTGGCTGTCTTCCGACAGGCTCAGGTACACGATCGACAGCATCATGAAAATGAAGGCCTGCAGCGGAATCACCAGCAGGTGGAACAGCATCCAGCCCAGGCCGAACACGCCACCGGCAACAGCACCGAACAAGCCGGCGCCGCCCAGCACCCAGATCAGCAGGAAGACGATCTCGCCGCCGAACATGTTGCCGAACAGTCGCATCGCCAGGGAGATCGGCTTGCTCAGCCACTCGACGATGTTGAGGATCAGGTTGAACGGCATCATCCACTTGCCGAACGGGGCGGTCAGGAACTCCTTGACGAAGCCGACCAGGCCCTTGGAACTGAGCGAGAAGAAGACCATCAGGAAGAACACGCTGATCGACATGCCCAGGGTGGCATTGACGTCGGCGGTCGGCACCGGCTTCCAGTAGTGGACGCCCGCCCATTCCAGCGGCTTGGCGATGAAGTCGGCCGGGATCATCTTGATGAGGTTCATCAACAGGATCCAGAAGAAGATGGTGATCGCGATCGGCGTCACCAGCTTGCTCTTGCCGTGGTAGGTGTCCTTGGCCTGGCGGTCGACGAACTCCAGGCAGATTTCAACGAACGCCTGCCACTTGCCCGGCACGCCGGCGGTGGCCTTGCGGGTGGCCATCCAGAAGGCGAACACCATCAGCAGGCCCATCAGCACCGCGGTGACGACGGTATCGACGTGGATGGTCCAGAAGCTGCCGCCGTCCCCGACCTTGGCGGTCAGGTTCTGCAGGTGATGCTGGATATAGGTGGTAGGGGTTAGAGCCTCGCCCGCCATGAGTCCGGATACCTTTTGTGAATTCGATCAACGCCTGGCCAGAGCCAGAACCTGGAACATCAGCGCCACTGGAATCGCTGCCAGCAGGGCCAAGGGAGGAAGCCGCCACCAGACGAACGCCATTGCCAGCACGGCGACAATCAGCACGATCTTCAGCGCGAACCCCAGGAACATGCGGATCATCGCCGAACCGGCGGCCTGAACGCCGCCGCCGAGTCCCACCCATGCCGCCAGCACCGTCCCCGCCACCACCGCCACGCCGGAAACCAGCGCGCCCAGGGCGTACTTCGGCCCCAACAGCAGGAAGGCCAGCGCGAGGACAACCACTGCGACCAGCGGGTACACCGCGGCACGCAGCATCAGCCGCCGACCCGCATCAACGGAGTTCAGCACGTGGAATGTCCTGCTTCATGGAACAAGGAGATCTGGCGGCGCCGGGGGCGCCTCGTCGAGCCGCGAAAGTATAGCAGCGGGACATTTTGCGAGACAACCGCCACAAGCCGCCCCCCTGCGGATCGCAAGTTGCGGCATTTACTGGAATTTTCAGCCGTCCCGGGTTAGGGCGGGCGAATCCCGTTTTTGCGCTGCAACATGCGGAACTTCGGCCGCGGCGGCGGGTCACACCTGCACGTCCGCCGCCATTACCTCGTCGATGTGCGCGACGGACGCACCGGGCGAGGTGGCCCGCCCAGGGCCACCTCGCCGCATTTTGCACGCCGCGTGCACTCCGCGGTCACGCAGGTGCCACACCGCTTCGGCCACGGTAGCCGCTCCCTGATTTCCTACACGGAGCGAACCGAACGATGCGCCTCCCCCCGCACCTCCCGACCTGCGCCTCCTGCGCGCTTGCCCTGGCCCTGCTGCAGGCCGCGCCTGCCCACGCCGCGGACGGCGATCCGCGCTTCACCCTGCGCCTGGGCGCGATGAACATCGATTCGTCCAATACCCTGCGCGGCAGCGGCACGGTCGGCGGCCAGGAACTGGCGTTCGACGAGGATTTCGACCTTGGGGGCAAGGAATGGGAGCCGCGCGTGGACGGCCTGTTCCGCATCAGCGAGCGGCAGCGGCTGATCTTCGATTACTTCCGCTACGACAAGGACCGCCGCCAGGCGCTGGGCGAGAGCATCAGCTTCGACGGCACCACGGTGCCGGCCGGCAGCTTCGTCAAGGGCAACCTGAAGTACCAGGTGGCCAGCCTGGTCTATGACTACGCGGTGGTCGACGGCGAGCGTTTCGACCTTGGCCTGCAGCTCGGCGCCGAGTACGCCAAGGTGGACGCCAACGCCTATGCGGACCTCGGCCAGCTGTACCAGGGCCAGGTGCTCGACGAGAAGACCGACGGCATCGCCCCGGTGGTCGGCGCGCGCCTGACCTTCACCCCGTCCGAACACTGGCTGATCAACCTGCAGGGCCAGTACCTCAACACGCGCTGGGGCAACTTCGATGACTACGAAGGCGACCTGAGCCGCGCCAACGCCATCGTGCAGTACAACGTCAACCCGAACTTCGGCATCTTCGCCGGCTACGACTGGTTCAAGCTCGACGTCGACCGCAAGGGCAGCGACGGCCTCATCGGCCTGAAGCAGGAATTCAAGGGCCCGCTGGTCGGCGTGAGCCTGTCGTTCTGACCCGGCCGGTCACGGCATGCGTGGCGGCGGGCCATGCCCGCCAGGCGCCGTGCAGGCAACCCGGCACCGCGCGGCATGGCACCGCGTCCCGGCACCGATGGCAGGCCTACAGCAGCCTGCCTTCGGCATCGGTGGCCGGCGCCGGGAACATCTGCGCCGCGACGCAGAGGTAATCGGCCAGCGGCATCTGCCCGATGCTGGCGCGGCGCTGGTCCACCTGTTCCGGCGCTTCCATGGCCTTGGGCTGCCACCTGCCGCCGATGGCGGCGAGCTGGCTGCCGTAACGCTGCGGCTTGCCGGCGTTCACCAGCACCCGGTCGGTCAGCAGGGCGAATTCGCGCGATGAGACCTCGCCGCTGGCCAACCGCGGCACCAGCCCGTCCAGCACCTGCCGCTGCAAGCCGGCATCGGCGTCGGCGTGCTGCACCAGCAGCCAGGCCGCGCGCAGGCCATCCACGCCAACCGCGCGCACGTCCGGCAGTCCCCCATGATCGGCGACCACCTGCCTGATCTTCGCCAGGTTCGCCGCGTCCACCGCAAGCAGCTTCTCGACCATCGCCTGCGACCAGTCGCCGTCGCGCGCCTGCTGGTCCAGGCGCGCCATTTCCAGCAGTTGTCCGCGCAACCGCGGTTCGGACGGCTCGATGCCGGTACTCCTGCGCGCCAGTGCCTGTTCGCGCAGCCTGTCCGCCTCCACGAACGGCGCCGCACCCGGGCATTGCAGCAGCGCCGCGTCCAGCTGCGGGTCCGCCTCCTCCGCCAGCGCACCGCCCGCACCTGACAGCCACACTGCCGCCACGATCGCTCGCCACATTTCCCTGTTCCTGCAGACGCCGGAAACGACGACGCCCCGGTGAAGGGGCGTCGCGTGGATCACTTCTTCTTCGGGAGGTACAGGTCGGTGATGGTGCCGTCGTAGATCTCCGAAGCCATCGCCACCGATTCGCTCAGCGTCGGGTGGGCATGGATGGTGTGGCCGATGTCCTCGGCCTCGGCACCCATCTCGATGGCCAGGCCGATTTCGGCCAGCAACTCACCGGCATGCACGCCGACAATGGCGCCGCCGATCACACGATGGGTCTCTTCGTCGAAGATCAGCTTGGTGAAGCCCTCGGTGCGGCCGATGCCGATGGCGCGGCCGCTGGCCGCCCACGGGAACTTGGCCACGCCGACCTTCAGCCCCTTGGCCTTGGCCTCGGTCTCGGTGACGCCGACCCAGGCGATCTCCGGGTTGGTATAGGCCACCGACGGGATCACCCGCGCCACCCACTCCTTCTTCTCGCCGAAGGCCACTTCCGCGGCCAACTTGCCCTCGTGCGTGGCCTTGTGCGCCAGCATCGGGTTACCGACGATGTCGCCGATGGCGAAGATGTGCGGGACGTTGGTGCGCATCTGCCGGTCGACCGGGATGAAGCCGCGGTCGGTCACTTCCACGCCGGCCTTGTCGGCATCGATCTTCTTGCCGTTCGGCGCGCGGCCCACGGCCACCAGCACGCGGTCGAAGGTGCCGCTTTGCATCGCCGGCTTCTCGCCCTCGGCGGCGGCCTCGAAGGTCACGGTGATGCCCTTCTTGTCGGCGGTGACGCCCGAGGCCTTGGTCTTCAGGTGCACTTCGATGCCCTGCTTCTTCAGGCGCTCGGCCAGCGGCTTGACCAGGTCCTTGTCGGCGCCCGGCATCAGCTGGTCCATGAACTCGACCACGGTGACCTGGGCACCCAGCGCGCTGTACACGGTGGCCATTTCCAGGCCGATGATGCCGCCGCCCACGACCAGCAGCGACTTCGGCACGTCGGCCAGTTCCAGCGCGTCGGTGGAGTCCATCACGCGCTTGTCGTCCCACGGGAAGTTCGGCAGCTTCACCGCCTGCGAGCCGGCGGCGATGATGCACTGCTCGAAGCGCAGCAGCTGGGTCTTGCCGTCGTCGCCGGTGATCTCCAGTTCGTTGGCCGAAACGAATTTCGCCACGCCCTGCACGGTGCGCACCTTGCGCTGCCTGGCCATGCCGGCCAGGCCCTTGGTCAGCTGGCCGACGACCTTTTCCTTGTACTCGCGCAGCTTGTCCAGGGTGATCTTCGGCTTGCCGAAGGCGATGCCCAGTTCATCGGCATGCGCGGCATGGTCGATGATCTCGGCCGCGTGCAGCAGCGCCTTGGACGGAATGCAGCCGACGTTGAGGCAGACGCCACCGAGGCTGGCGTAGCGCTCGACCAGCACCGTATCCATGCCCAGGTCGGCCGAACGGAACGCGGCGGTGTAGCCGCCCGGGCCGGCGCCCAGCACCACCATGCGGCACTCGATGTCGGCGGCGCGGCCGGTGGACGGCAGCGCCCGCGCGGCCACGGCCGGGTCCGGCGCGCGGTGCGACGGGGTCACCGGCGGCTTGCTGCCCGGCGCCACGTTGCCGGCGCCGGCCGCGGGCGTGGCGCCCTGCGCGTCCAGCACCACCACCACGTCGCCCTCGGACAACTTGTCGCCGAGCTTGACCTTGATCTCCCTGACCACGCCGGCGGCGGTGGACGGCACTTCCAGCGTGGCCTTGTCCGATTCCAGCGTCACCAGCCCCTGGTCCTTCTTCACCGTGTCGCCCACGGCCACCAGGATCTCGATCACCGGCACGCCGCTGTAGTCGCCGATGTCCGGCACCTTGATCTCGACCGGGCCACCGCTTGCGGCCGGGGCCGGAGCCGCCGGCGCGCTCACTGCCGCCGGCGCGGCCGCAGCCGCGGCGGCTGGCTGCGCGGCGGGAGCCGGCGTCGCGGCGGGGGCGGCAGGCGCAGGTGCGGCGGCCGCGCCGGCGGCTTCCAGCACCACCACCACATCGCCCTCGGACAGCTTGTCGTCGAGCTTGACCTTGATCTCCTTGACCACGCCGGCGGCGGTGGACGGCACTTCCAGCGTCGCCTTGTCCGATTCCAGCGTCACCAGGCCCTGGTCCTTGGCCACCGTGTCGCCCACGGCCACCAGGATCTCGATCACCGGCACGTTGCTGTAATCGCCGATATCGGGGACTTTGACTTCAATCGTGTTCGCCATCTTTCAAGTCCTCGGGATCAGAGCAGCACGCGGCGCATGTCGGCCAGCACCTGCGACAGGTACGTGGTGAAGCGCGCGGCCAGCGCACCGTCGATGACGCGGTGGTCGTAGCTCAGCGACAGCGGCAGCAGCAGCTTCGGCGCGAACTCCTTGCCGTTCCAGACCGGCTGGATCGAGGACTTGGAGACGCCCAGGATGGCCACTTCCGGCGCATTGACGATCGGGGTGAATGCGGTGCCGCCGATGCCGCCCAGCGAGCTGATCGAGAAGCAGCCGCCGCTCATCTCGGCCGGGCCGAGCTTGCCGTCGCGCGCCTTCTTCGCCAGTTCGCCGGTTTCCTGCGCGATCTGCACCACGCCCTTCTTGTCCACGTCGCGGATGACCGGCACG
Source organism: Stenotrophomonas sp. Y6 (assembly GCF_022436665.1). Taxonomy (NCBI): domain Bacteria; kingdom Pseudomonadati; phylum Pseudomonadota; class Gammaproteobacteria; order Lysobacterales; family Lysobacteraceae; genus Stenotrophomonas; species Stenotrophomonas sp. Y6. The sequence goes on along the minus strand of NZ_JAKUKB010000009.1, from coordinate 262,027 downwards.
ACCAGGCCGTTCGGCGTGTCGGCGGCAAAGCCGATGTGGAAGTACTTCTTCAGGGTCAGGTTCTCGCCGCTGGCATCCAGCGAGGCGTTGAACTCGGGGAACCTCTTCAGCGCCGCGGCGCTGGCCTTGATCAGGAACGCGAGCATGGTCAGCTTGATGCCGGCCTTCTCGTTCTCCTTGTTCAGCGCCACGCGCAGCGCTTCCAGGTCGGTGATGTCGGCCTGGTCGAACTGGGTGACGTGCGGGATCATCGCCCAGTTGCGCGCCAGGTTGGCGCCGGAGATCTTCTTGATCCGCGACAGCGGCTGCACTTCGGTCTCGCCGAATTTGCTGAAGTCCACCTTCGGCCACGGCAGCAGGTTCAGGCCACCGCCAGCGGCCACCGGGGCGCCGGCCACGGCAGCACCGCCGCCGGTCAGCGCGCCCTTGACGAACTTCTGCACGTCGGCCTTGGTGATGCGGCCGCCCTTCTCGGTGCCAGCCACCTGGGCCAGGTCCACGCCCAGCTCGCGGGCGAACACGCGCACCGCCGGGCTGGCGTAGGGCACGTTGGACGGCAGCACGCCCTCGGCGTTGAACTGCACCGGCGGGCTGGCCGGCTTGCTGGCGGCCAGCACGCCTTCCTGCGCGATTTCGCGCTGGGCCAGCTTGTCCGCCACCGGGGCCACGGCCACCGGCTCGACCCTGGCGCCGGTCTCGGCGGTCGGCTCGACCTTGGCCGGTGCGGCCGGTGCGGCGGCGGCCGGCTTTGCGCTCTCCTCGGCCACTTCGATCAGCGCCACGACCTTGCCCTCGGACAGGGTGTCGCCGACCTTGACCTTGATTTCCCTGACCACGCCGGCCACGGCCGATGGCACTTCCATGGTCGCCTTGTCCGATTCCAGCGTGACCAGGCCCTGGTCCTTCATGACCGTATCACCGACGGCGACCAGCACTTCGATCACCGGGATGTCGCTGTAGTCACCGATATCGGGGACAACTGCTTCCTTGATTTCGGCCATGAAACTACTCCAGCAACAGTGAGGGAAACTCCTATTGTGGCGCCAGTGCGGCGCAGCGCCAACCGCCGCCCGTGGATTCGCATACGTATGTCCGCGGACAGGGACGGGCCATGGCAGGCCGGGCGCGGCTGCGCGCGCCCGCCGCGCGGGCATCACCGGCCAGGTGCCTGTCCCGGCCTGTCTCCACGGCCAGGCACCGCGGAAATGGACTGTTCCGCCACCGGCAACCACGGCGCCAGCCGCCGCCATTCATCCAGCAGCCGCGCGGACGACCAGGCGGCGTTGGCCGGGCTGGTGGACGGCAGCGCCAGCACGGTCACCCCATGTCCGGCCGGCAACGCGGGGCGCACATGGCGCTCGAACGCCTGCGCCGCCGCGGCGCCGTTGCAGGCGATCGCGCGCAGATGCGGCAACCGCCCGACCAGTTCCGGCAGCGGGTTGGCGACTTCGCTGCCACGGACGATGGCCGCGTCCAGGCTGCCGCGCCGCCGGCACCGGCCGATCACGTCCCACAGCCCGACACCGGCCTGCTGCAGCCGGGCCAGCCGCAATGGATAGTCCAGTGCCGGGTCGAAACCGCACAGCGCCCCCATCAGCGGCCAGAAGCGATTGCGCGGATGCGCGTAATAGCGCGCCGCCTGCAGCGAAGCCATGCCCGGCATCGAACCGAGCACGAGCACGCGGCAGTGCGCGTTCACCTGCGCAGGCAACCCCAGCAGCAGCGTTTCGTTCGTCACGCGCGCCCCAACTCCATGAATGATCCTGCCGCACCCGCGCCCGCCATTCCGGGCGTGGCGCCATTTTCGCTGAACGACGCAGCATGAGGGCATTGGCGCGTACGGATCGATTCATCCTGCCGCGGCGAGGATGGGCGCGCCCCGAACGAGGGCCTCGATAACAACGCAATCCCGAGAGCACTACGAGGAGTCACCCCATGCGTACCATCAAGATCATGAGTTTCGCCGTCCTGGGCGCCCTGGCGCTGTCGCCCGCCGCGTTCGCGCAGGACGCCGGCGCCGCGCCGGCCGATACCGCCTCCGGCAAGCGCTTCGCCGTCGTCGGCGGCGTGACCCTGCTGCAGCCCAAGAGCGGCCCGGCCACCGGCATCGACAAGGTCGACGGCGGCCCGGCGCCGACGCTCAGCGCCAGCTATTACTTCAACGACAACGTCGCGGTCGAACTGTGGGGCGCGGCGGACAAGTTCGACCACCGCGTGCGCACCAGCGGCGGCGCCAAGGCCGGTACGGTCGAGCAGCAGCCGCTGGCGCTGAGCGCGCAGTACCACTTCGGCGCGGCCGACAACGTGTTCCGTCCGTTCGTGGGCGCGGGCTACTACGAGTCGAACTTCAGCAACGAGAAGATCGACGGCCTGGCCGCCGGCGGCGACCACGTGGGCCTGCGCACCGCCAAGGGCGCCATCGGCACGGTCGGCGTGGACATGAACATCAACTCCACCTGGTTCGCCCGTGCCGACGCGCGCTACATGCATGCGCGCCCGGAACTGAGCGTTGCCGGCAGCGGCACCGGCGAGAAGCTCAAGCTGGACCCGTGGACCGTGGGCTTCGGCATCGGCGCCCGCTTCTGATCCAGCCCGCAAACGGCGCCAACGGCAGGCACGGACCGTCCGCGGTCCGTGCCTGTCGCGTTCATGGCCCCCGGCGCTGCGCCAGCAAGGTCATGGCGTACCGTCGTCGCCCCACTGCAGGGCGCGGTAATCGAAGCCCGACTGCAGCCGCGGCTTGACGATCTCGAAGAACGGCGACACGTCGAAATCGCGCGGCGTGTACAGGCTGTAGTTGCGGATATGCAGGATCTCGCGCTGCTGCTGGCGGCCGCCGGCATGGCCAAGCACGGTCTCGATCCCGGGCAGGATCGGGTAGCGGATCGACTCGAACGCCTGCGCCAGCAGGGTCGAGCAGATCGCCTTGGTCGGCTCGCCGCTGCCCAGCGCGATCATGCGCCGGCGCATGTGCCCGGGCACCGGCGGCAGGATCAGGTAGCGCGCCAGGTCGAACACGTTCTTCAGGTCGTAGCTGTAGCCGATGCGCGCGCGCATGAAGCCGACCAGCTGGTCGATGACCGGCGGCGGCAGTCCGTGCGCGCGGCAGATGCGGGTATGCACGTCACTGAACGCATCCAGCGGCACCCGCCGCACACCCGCTTCCACGTCCACGTCGATCAACATCGGCCGCCGCGGCCCGCCCGGCTCCAGCGCTTCCTCGCCGATATACAGCGCCGCGTGCGACCAGGTGGACTGGGTGAGGTACTTGATGACGGTGGAGAAGCGGCTGTTGCCCTCCACCAGCAGCACGTCGCCACGGCGCAGGGTGCGCGCCAGCAGCTGCGGGCCACTGGTGGGCGGATGCGCCTGCCGGCGCCGCGGCTGTGCCAGGAAATGCGCCATGCGGCGCCCGGCAAAACGCAGCAATCCCATCCCTGCCCTCCGCGAAAACGTGGGAGGAAGCCTAGCCCCCGCCGCCGCAGCCGCACAACCGCTCGGCGCAGGGCAGCGGCGCCTTGCGGCGGCGCCTTGCGCGGCGTGCGCCAGCGGCATGTTGCCCAGCGCTACGCCAGGAGCAGGGCCGCGTGCTTGCCGAATCCAGCGGCGTCACACCTGCGCCGGCGGCGCGCAGGGCGCCGCCGCACGCGCGGGCCGGCAGTGCGCGGTTCGCGCTCAGAACGCCGGCAGCACCGCACCCTTGTACTTGTGCTCGATGAAGGCCTTCACTTCCGGGCCGGTCAGCGCCCTGGCCAGCTTCTGCACGCGCGCATCGTCGCGGTTGTCCGCGCGCGCGACCAGGAAATTCACGTAGGGCGAATCCTTGCTTTCGATCGCCAGCGCGTCACGGGTCGGGTCGAGCCCGGCGTCGAGCGCGTAGTTGGTGTTGATCAGCGCCAGGTCGACCTGGTCGAGCACGCGCGGCAGCATCGCCGAGTCCAGCTCGCGGAACTTGAGCTGCTTGGGGTTGTCGACGATGTCGCGCTGGGTGGACAGCGCGTTGGATGGATCCTTCAGCTTGATGACGCCGGCCTTGTCCAGCAGGATCAGCGCGCGGCTGTTGTTGCTCGGGTCATTGGGAATGACCACGTCGGCACCGGCCGGCAGCTCGGCCAGCGACTTGACCCGGCGCGAATAGGCGCCGAACGGCTCGATGTGCACGCCGACCACGGTCACCAGCCGGGTCTTGCGGTCGCGGTTGTAGGCATCCAGGTACGGCTCGGTCTGGAAATAGTTGGCATCCACCTGTTTCTGCACCAGCTGGTCGTTGGGCTGCACGTAGTCGTTGAACACGCGCACGTCCAGGGTGACGCCCTGCTTCTGCAGGATCGGCTTGACCACTTCCAGGATCTCGGCGTGCGGCACCGCGGTGGCGGCCACCACCAGCCGGGATTCGTCGGTGGCGGGCTTGCCGCAGGCCGCCAGCGCCAACACGGCGGCAGCGGCGAGCAACGGACGGAACAGGGAAGTCTTCATCGGTATTCCAGTGCGGCGGGAGGGGATGCGCGTAGGTGCGGGGCTTGCCCCGCACGGGGTTTTGCCGGGAAAGCCCCATGCCGGGCAAGCCCGGCATCTACGAAAATGTTGCTCAACGGCGAGTGTAGTGGCGTACCAGGCGGTCGCCCAGCATCTGCAGCAGCTGCACCAGCACCAGCAGCAGCACCACCGTGACCAGGGCCACATCGGTGTGCGAACGCTGGTAGCCGTCGCGGAACGCCAGGTCGCCGAGGCCGCCCGAACCGATCGCGCCGCCCATGGCGGTGAAGCCGATCAGGGCAATGGTGGTGACCGTGGCGCCGGCGATCAGCCCCGGCCGCGCTTCGGGCAGCAGCACCTTGAACACCAGCTGCGCGGTGGTGGCGCCCATGGCCTGGCTGGCCTCGATCACGCCGCGGTCGACCTCGCGCAGCGCCGTCTCGACCAGCCGCGCGTAGAACGGCGCGGCGCCGACCACCAGCGGCAGGATCGCGCCGCGCACGCCCAGCGAGGTGCCCATCAGCGCCAGCGTCACCGGGATCAGCACGATCATCAGGATGATGAAGGGCACCGAGCGCAGCACATTCACCACGAGCGCGGTGAGCCCGTACAGCAACGGGCGGCGGTGCAGCTGCGGCGAGCCGGTGAGGAACAGCAGCACGCCCAGCGGCAGGCCGATGGCCAGGGTCAGCGGCAGCGAGCCGGCCAGCATCAGCAGGGTGTCGACGGTGGCCTGGCCGATGTCGGCCCATTTGCCGGCATCCAGGTGGCGGAAGAAGCCGTCGGTGGTGGTGGCGATCATCGGCGCAGTTCCTCCACGTGCACGCCGGCCTCGACGAAACCGGCCTGGGCGGCGTTCTGGTCGCCGCCCACCAGGGCGACGGTCAGCTGCCCGTAGGGCGTGTCCTTGATCCGGTCGATGCGGCCGGACAGGATGTTGTAGTCCACCCCGGTCTGCCGCGCGATGCGGCCCAGCAGCGGTTCGTAGGTACCGTCGCCGAGGAAGGTCAGGCGCACGATGCGCCCGCCCACGGCGGCGAAATCGCGGTGCAGTTCACCCTCGTCCACGTGCTCGGATTCGGACACGAAGCGGCGCGTGGTCGGGTGCTGCGGATGCAGGAACACCTCGCTCACCGGCCCGCTCTCGACCAGGCGGCCGGCATCGAGCACCGCCACCCGGTCGCAGACCCGGCGGATCACGTCCATCTCGTGGGTGATCAGCACGATGGTCAGGCCCAGTTCGCGGTTGATCTTCGCCAGCAGCGCCAGCACCGAGGCGGTGGTCTGCGGGTCGAGCGCGCTGGTGGCCTCGTCGCACAGCAGGATCTTGGGCGCGGTGGCCAGCGCGCGGGCAATGCCCACCCGCTGCTTCTGCCCGCCGGACAGCTGTGCCGGGTACTTGGCCGCGTGCGCTTCCAGGCCGACGGTATGCAGCAGCTCGGCCACGCGTGCGTCGATCCGCGCCTTCGGCGTGCCGGCCAGCTCCAGCGGGAAGGCGACGTTGCCGGCCACGGTGCGCGCCGACAGCAGGTTGAAGTGCTGGAAGATCATGCCGATGCGCCGGCGCAGCGCGCGCAGGCCCTCGGCGTCGAGCGCGGTGGCATCCTGGCCGTCGATCAGCACGCGGCCGCCGCTGGGTTCCTCCAGGCGGTTGATCAGGCGGATCAGGGTCGACTTGCCGGCCCCCGAATGGCCGATGATGCCGAACACCTCGCCGGCGCCGATCGCCAGGTCGAGCGGATGCAGCGCGGTGATCGCGCGGCCTTCCACGGCATAGGATTTGTGCAGGTTCTGGAACTCGATCACGGCCAGGCAGCGGGCGGACGGAAGGGCGGCAAGCCTAGCAGCGCCGCGGCCGCGGCGCCCGCACGGGCAGCGGGAATCTTATTCCTTTTGGTTCTATGCACGCCCGGACGGCCGTCAGGGGTGGTCCACCTGCCCCGCCCGCCGCGCGTGCTGGACCCGCTCGCGGTGCAGCAGGTACAGGCCGCTGGCGACGATGATCGCCGCGCCGACCCAGGTCATGCGATCCGGCAGCACGCCCCACAGCAGCAGGTCCCAGCCGATCACCCAGACCAGCCCGGTGTATTCCAGCGGCGCGATCATCGACGCCTGCCCCAGCTGGAAGGCACGGGTCAGCGCGATCTGCCCCAGCGCACCGGCCAGGCCCATGCCGGCGATCAGCCCGGCGTGCCGCCACTGCAGGGGTTGCCACTGCGGCCACGCCAGCAGCCCGGCGCCGATCGCCATGATCAGCAGGAACCACACCACCATCGCCTGCGGGGTGTCGGTGCGGGTCAGCAGGCTCACCGTCACCGCGGCGATGGCATAGGCGGTGGCCGCCAGCAGCACCATCAGCCCCGGCAGCGAGATGAAGCCGTCCACGCCCGGGCGCAGGACCACCAGCACACCAACCAGGCCGATGGCGATCGCGACCCAGCGCCGCGGCCCCACCCGCTCGCCCAGCAAGGGCACCGACAGCGCGGCCACCAGCAGCGGCGCGACGAAATAGATCGAATAGGCGGTGGACAGCGGCAGGCTGCGCAACGCGTAGACGAAGCAGCCGATCATGGCCATGCCCAGCGCGCCGCGCAGCAGGTGCAGGCCCCAGCGCACCGGGATCAGCGAGCGCGGGCCGGCGGTGGCCAGCACCCACACCAGGACGAACGGCAGCGAAGCGGCGCCGCGCAGCATGGTGACCTGCAGGGTCGGGTAGCTGGCCGACAGCAGCTTCATGCCGGCGTCCATCAGCGAAAAGAAGGCGACGGCGGACAGCATCCACGCCACGGCGGCGGCGGGGGAGCGCGAGACAGGGGGGGAAGAAACGGACATGGCGCGATTATCGCAGGCCACGCCGGCAACCGCCGCCGCGCTGCCGTTATGCTCGCCGCATCTTCCGCCGGAGCCGGATGCATGCCTGTCGCTTCCACCCCGCTTCGCTGCCTGGGCCCACTGGCCCTGTCCCTGGCCTGCGCGACGGCCGCCGCGCAGGCGCCTGCCACCACCGACCTGGCGCGGCTCGACGGTTTCGCCCTCGGGCTGGAGGCGGCCGGACGCTTTTCCGGCGTGGTGCTGGTCGCACACGATGGCCAGGTGGTGTTCGAGAAGGCCTATGGCCTGCGCGACGAGACCGGCGAGGCACCGCTGCACGCCGATGACCGCCTGAACCTGGCGTCCGCCGGCAAGATGTTCACCAGCGTGGCGATCCTGCAGCAGGTCGCCGCCGGCCGCATCACCCTGGACAGCCACGTCGGCGAGGTGCTGGAGGACTACCCCAACCGCGCCTTCGCCGACACGGTGACGGTGCGGCAGCTGCTCACCCACACCGCCGGCGCCGGCGACGTGGACGAACTGTTCGGCGCCGCACATGCGGCCGAGCGCGCGCGGCTGCGCAGCGCCGCCGACATCATCGCCCTGCACGGCCGGCGCGCACCGCAGTTCGCCCCGGGCACGCAGCAGAAATACGGCAACTATGGCTACGTGGTGCTGGGGCGGATGGTCGAGGTACTGTCCGGGCAGGACTTCGAGTCCTACGTCCGCGCGCATGTGCTGGCGCCGGCCGGGATGACCCGCACCGGCTTCGTCGACTGCGACGACCCGGCGCCGGACCTGGCGGCGGGCCATGTCGAGGTCGAGGGCAGGCGCGTGCGCAACTGCGCCACGCTGCCGGCGCGCGGTTTCGCCGCCGGCGGGCAGGTGGCGCCGGCCAGCGACCTGCTGCGCTTCGTGCAGGCACTGGTTGACGGCCGGCTGCTGCCCCTGCCGCTGTTCAGGCAGGCGACCACGCCGCAGCACGAGTTCATGGGGCTGGGCTTCTTCGCCACGGGCTACGGCCCCGGCGTGCCCGAACGCGACTTCCGCTGGGGGCATGGCGGCAGCGCCGACGGCATCTGCACCGACGTGCGCACCTACCCGCATACCGGCGAAACCGTGATCGTGCTGTCCAACAAGGACGCGCCGGCCTGCTTCGCGGTATCCAACCTGCTGCATGCGCAGTGGAAGGACGCGCCCTGACGACGGCGCCACCGGGCGATCGCCTAGAATGGCCGCTGTTTTTCCGCCAGGAGCTCTCCCATGCCTTCCTTCGACGTCGTGTCCGAAGTCGACAAGCACGAACTGACCAACGCCATCGACCAGGCCAACCGCGAGCTGTCCACGCGCTTCGATTTCAAGGGCGTGGACGCGAAGTTCGAGCAGGAGGGTGACGCGCTGATCAAACTGGCCGCGCCCAGCGATTTCCAGCTCAAGCAGATGGCCGACATCCTCAAGCAGCGCCTGGCCGCGCGCGGCATCGACTTCCGCTGCATGGAGTTCGGCGACATCGAGACCAACCTCGGTGGCGCGCGCCAGCAGGTCAAGGTCAAGCAGGGCATCGAGCAGAAGCTGGCCAAGCAGATCGCGGCGAAGATCAAGGAGTCCAAGATCAAGGTCGACACCCAGATCAACGGCGACAAGCTGCGCGTGAACGGCAAGAAGCGCGACGACCTGCAGGAAACGATCGCGCTGCTGAAGAAGAGCGAGTTCGAGCAGCCGCTGCAGTTCGACAACTTCCGCGACTGAGCGCGCGCGGCAGGCCCGCGGGCGCGGCGTGATGTCCGCGGCGGCCCGCGCGCCGGCGCCGCGGCACGGCCCGCCATCGCCTAGAATGGCCGCCCCGTTGCCCGCCTGTCCGCCATGAACGACACCGCCCACGACCCGATCGCCGACACCCGCCGCTGGCTGGAGAAGGCCGTGATCGGGCTCAACCTGTGCCCGTTCGCCAAGGCGGTGTACGTCAAGGAGCAGGTGCGCTTCGTGCTCAGCGACGCCAGCACGCCCGAGGCGCTGCTGGAGCAGCTGGCCGAGGAACTGCTGCTGCTGCGCGACACGCCGGCCGAGCAGATCGATACCACGCTGATCGTGCACCCGCAGGTGCTCAGCGATTTCCTCGACTACAACGACTTCCTGGACAACGCCGACGCGGCGGTGGAGGCACTGGACCTGCAGGGCGTACTGCAGGTGGCCAGCTTCCACCCGCAGTACCAGTTCGCCGGCACCGCGCCGGACGACGCCAGCAACTACACCAACCGCGCCCCCTGGCCCACCCTGCACCTGCTGCGCGAGGACAGCGTGGAACGCGCGGTGGCCGCGTTCCCGGACCCGGACGTGATCGTCGAGCGCAACATCGCCACCCTGGACAGGCTCGGCGTGGACGGCTGGAAGCGGTTGCTGGACGGGGAGTGAGGCGGCCGCTCCCGGCCGCCGGCGCGCAGCGGCGAAGGAACCGATGAAGGCGGCGGCCCGGCGCGGTCGCCGTGGCCGGGTTCCGTTCGCGCCTTACCCGGCCCGCGTGCGCGCCGCGGGCGGACCGTCCAGCAGCGGCAGCAGCAGCCCGCGCACATCGTGCAGCGAGCCGGCGATGGCATGGCCCAGCGCGCGCACGTCCGCGTCCGGCTGCAGCAGGTCCGGCACCTGGATCACGGTCATGCCGGCGGCCAGCGCCGCGCGCACGCCGGTGGGCGAATCCTCCAGCGCCAGGCAGTGGCGTGGCTCGACCCCCAGCCGCGCCGCGGCCAGCAGGTAGATGTCCGGCGCCGGCTTGGGGTGGGCGACGTCGCTGCTGGTCGCCACGTGTTCGAAGTAGCGCAGCAGCCCGGCGCTTTCGAGCTTACGCAGCGCCAGCGGGCGCCGCGTGGAGGTGGCCACCGCGCGCGGCACGCCGTGCGCGACCAAGGTGTCGAGCAGGTCGGTGATGCCCGGGCGGTGCGGCACCCCGGCCGCCACCAGCCGTTCATAGCGCGCGTACGAATCCTGCAGCAGGGCATCCACCGCACCGGCGCCGACCTGCCCGGCGATGCGCTGGCGGGTGAGCGCGTCGCTGGAGCCGATCAGCGACAGCAGGAACGCCTCGGGCAGCGGGTGGCCGGCGTCCGCAGCGGCCTGCGCCAGACAGCCCAGCAGCGCGCGCTCGCTGTCCAGCATCAGCCCGTCCATGTCGAAGATCACCGCCTGTGGCCGCGCCGCCAGCGACGCCAGCAGGGTCATGGCGCGTCCCCGAACAGGACCTGCAGATCGGCGGCCGACAGCACCCGCCACTGGCCTTCGGCCAGCCCGTCCAGCGCCAGCCCGCCGATGCGGCTGCGGTGCAGCGCTTCGACGTGGTTGCCGACCGCGGCGAACATGCGCCGCACCTGGTGGTAGCGGCCCTCGTGCAGGGTCAGGCGCGCGTGCCGCGGGCCCAGCACCTCGAGTTCGGCCGGCAGCAGCGGCTTGTCCTCCGATTCCAGCAACAGCGTGCCGCTGGCGAAGGTCGCCGCCTCGTCGCCGCGCAGGTCCTGCGCCAGCCGCGCCTCGTAGACCTTGTCCAGCTTCGACTTCGGCGACACGATCCGGTGCAGCAGCGCGCCGTCGTCGGTCATCAGCAGCAGCCCGCTGGTGTCGCGGTCCAGCCGGCCGACCGTGGACAACAGCGGCGAGCGGTCACGGAAGCGGGTGGGCAGCAGGTCATAGACCAGCCGGCCCTGGTCCTTGGTCGAGCAGGTATAGCCGGTCGGCTTGTGCAGCATCAGGGCCAGGCCCGGCGGCGGATCCAGCGGCTCGCCATCGATGCGGATGGCGTCGTGCGCGACCTTGTCGTCGGCGTACAGCACGTCGCCATCGGCATCGGTGACGCGGCCCTCGCGGAACAGCCACTGCACCTGCTTGCGGCTGCCATAACCGAGGTTGGCGATGTGCTTGACCAGCTTCATGCGCGGCCCCCGCGGGTGCCGACGATGACCTTGAAGCCGTCGCGCTCGGCCGCCACGCGCACCTGCCCGAAACTGTCGTTGAGGATCTGTTCGTACGGCAGGTGCCGGTTGGCGACCATGAACAGGCGCCCGCCCGGGCGCAGCGCCTGCGCGGCCACGGCGATGAAGCGCTGGCCGATGTCCGGCCGGTCCTCGCGCGCGGGGGTATGGAACGGCGGATTGGAGACGACGAAGTCGTAGCGGCCGTCGATGCCGGCGGTGACGTCGTGCCAGCGGAAATCCAGCTGCGCGCGGCTGCCGGCCAGGTTGTGGCGGGCCAGCGCCAGCGCCCGCGACTCGGCTTCGTACAGGTCCAGCGCGGTCACCGCGGGGCAGCGCGCCAGCAGCTCGGCCGACAGATAGCCCCAGCCGGCGCCGAGGTCGGCGCCACGCCCGGCCAGGTCCGGCGGCAGCTGTTCGACCAGCAGCGCCGAGGCGCGGTCGATGCGGTCCCAGGCGAACACCCCGGGGCGGCTGAGGAAGCGCCCGTCCATGATCGGCCGCGGCGCATCCAGCGCCGCCCAGCGCGCGCGCAGCGCCTCGTCGTGGTGGCCGTCACGCGGCGCGCTCCAGTACACCCGGCAGTGGTTCTTGGTGAGCTTGCCGCCGAGGCCGGCCAGGCGCTCCAGGTCGCTTTCACCCGAACGCGCGCCCTCGCTGTTGGCCTGGCAGGCGACCAGCACGCCGCCCGGCGCCAGCTGCGCCAGCGCCCGCGCCAGCAGCGCGCGCGCTTCGTCGCGCTGGCGCGGCGGCAACACCAGCACCAGCGGGTAGGTGGCGGCGGTGTCTTCCACGGCGGCCTCGTCGCGCACCTCCCAGCCGCCGCGCTCCAGGGCCTGCGCGAACGGCCGGAAACTCTGCACGCACACCAGTTGCCCGGGCGCGGCATGCTCGCGCAGCGGCCAGCCCTCGCGGGCGCGCAGGAACAGCACCGGCCCCTGCGGCCACGGCAGGCTGCCACTGGCGAACGGGAGGAACAGGGTCTGCAGCGGGGCGTCTTGGGCGGCGGCCATCGCGGATATCCAGCGGAACGTAGCCGGTCATTCTAGCGGCCCGTCCGGGCCGGGGCCGGCCACGCGCGGCGTGGATTCAGCGGCCGGTACAGGCTTCGCGGACCGCGCCTACCAGCTGCGCCACGCTGTACGGCTTGGCGACGTGCACCTGGAAGCCGGCCGCCAGCGCGCGGCGGCGGTCATCGCCCCGCGCCAGCGCGGTCACCGCGACCGCCGGCAGCTCCGCCGCGGAAATGCCCATGGTCTCGCGCAGCGTGCGTGCCAGCCCGTAGCCGTCCATGCCGGGCATGCCGACGTCGCTGACCAGCACATCGAAGGCGGCGTGGCCACGCAGGTCCAGCAGCTCCAGCGCTTCTGCGGCCGACGCCGCCGCCACCACCTGCGCGCCCTGCTCTTCCAGCACCCGTCGCAGATAGGCCAGTACCTCCGGCTGGTCTTCCACCGCCAGAACCCGGGTCCCGGCCAGCGCGTGGCCGGCCACCACCTGTTCGCCGGCCGCGACCCGCTGCACGGTGCGCCGCGGCCGCCCGGCGTTCTCCACCCGGTATGCCGGCAGGCGCACGCTGAACGTGGCCCCCTGGCCAGCACCCGCGCTCTGCGCGCACACCGAACCGCCATGCAGTTCGGTCAACTGCCTGGCGATGGCCAGCCCCAGCCCCAGGCCGCCATGGCGGCGGGTGGTGGTGGTGTCGGCCTGGCTGAAGCGGCTGAACAGCTGCGCCAGGAACTCCGGCGCGATGCCGTCGCCGTTGTCGCGCACGTCCACCACGTATTGCCCGTCCTCCTGCCGCAGCACGACCTCGATCCGGCCCTCGACCGGGGTGAACTTGATGGCGTTGGCCAGCAGGTTCCACAGCACCTGCTGCAGCCGCGTGGCATCGCCCAGCACCGGGCACGGCGCCCGCGGCACATCGACCACCAGCGCCTGCGCCTTGTCCTGCGCCGCCAGCTCCTGCAGGCGCACGGCCTCGCGCACCTGCTCGGCAAGGTCGAGCACCTCGACCTCCAGCTGCACCTTGCCCAGCAGCATGCTGCTCAGGTCGAGCATGTCCGACATCAACCGCTTCTGCGCCAGCGCGCTGCTGGCGATGACCTCCACCCCGCGGCGCATGGGATGGTCGGCCTCCATGCGCTGCAGCAGCAGTTCGCTCCAGCCCAGGATGGTGGTCAGCGGGGTGCGCAGTTCGTGCGACAGGGTGGCGAGGAACTCGTCCTTGACCCGGGCCATGCTCTCGGCGGCGCTGCGTGCGGCACGCTCGGCGCCCAGCAACTCCTCGCGCGCCATCTCGATCTCGCGGCGCTCGGTGATGTCCGGGCTGTTGCCGGCCAGGCCGATGAAGCGGCCATCGGCCGAGAAGCGCGGCGCGGCGTTCATCTCCAGCCACCGCCACTGGCCGTCATGGCGGCGCAGGCGCGCGCTCAGGTGCAGTTCGCGCTCGTTGCCCAGCGCGTCTTCCAATGCGTACTCGAAGACCTTCAGGTCCTCCGGGTGCAGCAGCCCCTCCCACCAGCGCGGCCCGAAGCGGTGGTCGGCCTGCAGGCCGAAGAAGCTGCCGAAGGCATTGTTGACGAAACGTACGTGGCCCAGGTCATCCAGTACCCAGACCGGCATCGGCAGACCGTCGGCCAGGGCGCTGAAGCGCGCCTCGCTTTCGGCCAGTTCGGTCTCGATCTGCTTGCGCCGCGAGATGTCGACGAACAGCACCGCGAGCCGCCGCGCCGCCGCCGGCCCCAGCCGCACCGCCTCGACCGAGTACCAGCGCCCGAGCTGTGGCAGGTAACGCTCGAACTGCGCCGGCACGCCCTCGTCGACCACCCGCCCGAACACCCGGAACCAGTACTCGTCCAGCCCCGGCAGCACCTCGGTGGCGCGGCGCCCGGCGACACCGGCCAGCCCGGTGATGCGCTCGAAGGCCGCGTTCACCCTGCAGTGCAGGAAGTCCACCGCGCGGGCCTCGTCGAACAGCACCTCGATCACGCAGAAGCCGGTACCGGCGGCCTCGAACACCTCCTGGTACAGCGACGCGCTGTCCAGCCCCGCCGCGACCTGCGGCGGCGGAACGAACGGCTCCAGTTCGGATGGATGCGTGCTCAAGGGGGTTGATCGGGTCCTCGCGGCGATGCCGCAACGGGGAAAAGTCTCGGCGTCCAGCTATCCACGGCATGTGATGATGAACCGTCCGCAACCCGGCTCCAACCGCCGGGCGGCGGGCGATTGCCCGGCGCGGCGATCGCCCCCACACTGCAGGGACACCCGATTCCGGAGGTTCGTCATGAAAACCCCGACCGTAACCGCCCTGGCGCTGGCGTGCCTGCTCGCGGCGGGTAGCGCCGATGCCCGGCCCGCCACTGTCACCGACCCGCAGGCGCCGCGCGCCCTGGCCCAGGAAGGCCCGGTGCAGGTGCAGTGGAACGATCCGTCCGGGTTCACCGAACTGCGCCAGAGCCACAATCGCTGGGACGCCGAGCGCGGCAACTGGGTGGTGGACCTGGCCGAGTACCTGCGCAAGCAGGCATCCAGCAAGCTGCCCGAGGGGCAGCAGATGAGCGTGACCATCACCGACATCAAGCGCGCCGGCGACTACGAGCCGTGGCAGGGCCCGCGCCTGGACGACGTGCGCATCATGCGCAACATCTACCCGCCGCGGATCAACCTGCAGTTCACCGTCACCGACGCGCAGGGCCGGGTGATCGACCAGGGCGAGCGCAAGCTGGTGGACAACGCCTACCTGTATGGCACCACGCGCCTGTCCGACACCGATCCGCTGCGCTACGAGAAGCGCCTGCTCGACGACTGGCTGCGCCGCGAACTGCGCGAGGACCGCGCCACCGCCGGGCTCTGATGCCGGCAGCGGCGCGCGCGAGCGCAGGGGAACGAAAGGAAAAGGGCCGCGTTCGCGGCCCTTTTCTGTTGCCTATTGCGACAGATAGACGCGCGGGGTGCGCTTGAGGCTGCACGGCAGCCGGTAGGCGCTGGTGTTGCAGCGCGGCGCCAGTTCGGAAATGGTGGGTGCCGTGCCCCACAGCTGCACGATGCTGCCCAGCCCGGCCTGCGGGTGATCGGTCAGGTCGACGGTGAGCATGTCCATCGACACCCGCCCGATCAGCTGGCCGGGCAAGCCGTCGATCTGCACCGGGGTGCCGTTGGGCGCGAACTGCGGATAGCCGTCGGCGTAGCCCATGGCCACCACGCCCACGCGCGTGGGGCGCTGCGCGACGAAGCGCGCGCCGTAGCCCAGCGGCTCGCCGACGCCGATCTCGCGCACCGCGATCACCCGCGACTGCAGGGTCATCACCGGCCGCAGCCGTGCCGCGTGCGGGCCCGGCTGCGGGTACAGCGGGTCGGCGCCGTACAGCATCAGGCCGGGGCGCACCCAGTCGCTGCGCACCTGCGGCCAGCCCAGCAGCGCCGGCGAGTTGCACAGGCTGGTCTCGCCCGGCAGGCCGTCGATGGCGCGGTTGAAGGTTTCCAGCTGTTCCAGCGTGCGCGGGCTGTCCAGCTCGTCGGCGCGCGCCAGGTGGCTCATCAGCACCATCGGCGCGATGTGCGGCAGCGCCGACAGCCGCGCGTGCGCGGCG
This sequence comes from Stenotrophomonas sp. Y6, assembly GCF_022436665.1. NCBI lineage: Bacteria > Pseudomonadati > Pseudomonadota > Gammaproteobacteria > Lysobacterales > Lysobacteraceae > Stenotrophomonas > Stenotrophomonas sp. Y6. The sequence goes on along the minus strand of NZ_JAKUKB010000009.1, from coordinate 246,192 downwards.
CGGAACTCGTCCACTCCCAGTCCCAGCCGGTGCATGCCGCTGTCCAGCTTCAGCCAGACCTGCACGGTGGCGTCGGTGCTGAACGCGGCCAGCGCCTCGACCTGCCACGGCGAGGCCGCCACCGTCCACAGGTCGTGCTCGACGATCAGCGGCAGTTCGGCGGCGTCGAAGAAGCCCTCCAGCAGCAGCACCGGCTTACGGATGCCGGCCTGGCGCAGCTCCAGCGCCTCCTCGATGCAGGCCACGCCGAAGCCGTCGGCCTCGGCTTCCAGCGCGCGCGCGCAGGCGACCGCGCCGTGGCCGTAGGCGTCGGCCTTGATCACCGCCAGCGCCTTGCCGCCGCCCAGCTCGCGCGCCAGCCGGTAATTGCCGCGCAGCGCGTCCAGGTCGATCAGGGCCTGTGCCGGGCGCATCAGCCGCGCTCCTGTCCGCCGTAGCGGAAGATATCCAGGCCTTCGCTGCTGATCTGCGGCGTCCGGCCGTCCATCAGGTCGGCCAGGTAGCGCCCGGAACCGGCGGCCATGGTCCAGCCGAGCGTGCCATGGCCGGTGTTGAGGAACAGGTTGCGGTACGGGGTGGCGCCCACCACCGGGGTGCCGTCGGGGGTGGCCGGGCGCAGGCCGGTCCAGAACTCGGCGCGCGACAGGTCGCCGCCGTGCGGGTAGAGATCGCCCACGACCTTTTCCAGGGTGGCGCGGCGGCGCGGGTCCAGCGACAGGTCGAAACCGGCCACCTCGGCCATGCCGCCGACGCGGATGCGGTCCTGGAAGCGGGTGACCGCCACCTTGTAGCTCTCGTCCAGGATGGTCGAGGTCGGCGCCATCGCCGGGTCGGTGATCGGCAGGGTCAGCGAATAGCCCTTGAGCGGGTATACCGGCAGGCGCATGCCCAGCGGCGCCAGCAACTGCGGCGAATAGCTGCCCAGCGCGACCACGTACCGGTCGGCGGTTTCCAGCCGGCCGCCGATGCGCACCCCGGTGATGCGGTCGCCGTCGCGCTGCAGTCCCGCCACGTCCTGGTCGAAGCGGAACTCGACCCCGGCGGCGGCGGCCAGCGCGGCCAGTTTGTGGGTGAACAGCTGGCAGTCGCCGGTCTGGTCCTCGGGCAGGCGCAGCGCGCCGACCAGGGTGTCGGCGGTGCCGGCCAGCGCCGGCTCCACGCGGACGATGCCCTGGCGGTCCAGCACTTCATACGGCACGCCGTACTGGCGCAGCACCTCGATGTCCTGGGCGGCGGCGTCCAGCTGCTGCTGGGTGCGGAACAGCTGGGTGGTGCCCAGCTGGCGGCCTTCGTAGTCGATGCCGGTGGCCGCGCGCAGCTCGTTGATGCAGTCGCGGCTGTAATCGGACATGCGCACCATGCGCGCCTTGTTGATCGCATAGCGGCCGGCGGTGCAGTTGCGCAGCATCTGCCACAACCAGCGGTACTGGGCGATGTCGGCGGTCGGGCGGATGGCCAGTGGCGCGTGCTCCTGGAACAGCCACTTGATCGCCTTCAGCGGCACCCCGGGCGCGGCCCACGGCGAGGTGTAGCCGAAGGAGAGCTGGCCGGCGTTGGCGAAGCTGGTCTCCAGCGCCGGGCCGGGCTGCCGGTCCACCACCGTGACCTCGTGGCCCGCCTGTCGCAGGTACCAGGCACTGGTCGTGCCGATCACACCACTGCCGAGTATCAGAACCCGCATCGTCGTCTCCTGGGAACCTGCGCGCGCCCGGCGCAGGCGCGGCGGGGGATGGCGGCAGGCCCTGACCCTGTCAATTCCCTGCGCCGGATCGCGCAGGGGCCATGAACGGCGCAGTATATTCAGCCCATTCCAGTGTTTTTCCCCGTATTGGCGGATAAAACAGGGTAATTTCCCGTTTCCTTCACGCAAAACAGAGCGCCCATGGCCGCCCGCAGCCGCGAACTGGACAAGATCGACCGCCGGATCCTGCGCATCCTGCAGGCCGAAGGCCGCATTTCCTTCACCGAACTGGGCGAACGGGTGGGCCTGTCCACCACCCCGTGCACCGAGCGCGTGCGCCGGCTGGAGCGCGAGGGGGTGATCACCGGCTACTACGCGCGGCTGGACCCGCAGTACCTCAAGGCGGGGCTGCTGGTATTCGTGGAGATCTCGCTGGCCTACAAATCGGGCGACATCTTCGAGGAGTTCCGCCGCGCCGCGCTGAAGCTGCCCAACGTGCTGGAGTGCCACCTGGTCTCGGGCGACTTCGACTACCTGATCAAGGCGCGCATCAACGAAATGGCCTCCTACCGCAAGCTGCTCGGCAGCACCCTGCTGACCCTGCCGCACGTGCGCGAATCCAAGAGCTACATCGTGATGGAGGAAGTAAAGGAAACGCTCAGCCTGCCCATCGCCGACTGAGCCGGCGACGGCAAAGCGGCGGGACAGGCCCGCCGCTGGCTCACCCCGCAACGCCCGTCGCGTTGTCGGCGGCGGTCCCGCTCCGGCGCCTTGTGCGCCTGCCTGTCCGCCTTGCCCGCGGCCTGGCTGGCGCTGGCCATCTTCGACGGCCGCGACGGTTCCTGCGGCGCCGGCTGGCCGGCGCTGCGGGGCATGCTCCGGGTTCGGAGGGGGGACATGTGGGACACCCGGTACGCCGGTACGGCAATGGCGCGCACCGACTGCGCCTGCGCACAGTGCGCCCGGGAAGGGTCAAGCAGGCGCCAGGGCACGGTGATTCCGACCATCGCAGGGATGCCTGCGCGGCGCGCGTTGCCGGCGGTCAGGCCCGCGGCCGCTCAGCGCACGATGCGTACGCCGTCGCCGCTGGGCACGGTGTCGTGGTAGCGCCCGGTACGGGTGTCCATCACCCGCCCCGGACCGGCCGGGCGCATGCCGTTGAGCCGTCGCCCTTCCTGGTCGTACACCGGCACCTGGGCCGTTTGCGGCTTGGCCGCCGGCCGGGGCCGCGCCGGGGCCGCCTTGCCCGCCGAATCTTCCAGCCGCTCGCGCAGGCGCGCGTTGTCGGCCGCCTGGCCGGAGGCGTCACTGGCCGGTTTCGAGGGCGGCGGCAGGCTCACCGGCCGGGTCTCGGTCGGCGCCGGCGTGGGCTTGAGCTGGGCCAGGGCCGGGGTGGCCGCCAGCAGCGTGGTCAACAGCAGGGCAATCCGTTTCATCGGGTACTCCCACGGGTCCATGTCTGGCCATGATGCACCTGCGCCGCTGCAGGCGGGTTAACCGCCACGGTTGGAGCAGCGCCGGCCGCGCCCTACCATGGGGCCTCCCCCTTGGAGGCGCGGCCATGACCGCTTTCGACCTGACTCCCCCCGATGCCGCCCGGCGCGACGCCCTGGTCGCCGGCCTGGGCGACGACGAAAAGCGCGTCCTGCTGCATCACGGCACCGAAGCGCCGTTCTGCGGCGTGTTCCTGGACAACAAGCGCGAAGGCACCTACTGCTGCCGGCTGTGTGGCCTGCCGCTGTTCCGCTCCAGCACCAAGTTCGACTCGGGCACCGGCTGGCCCAGCTTCTTCGCCCCGTTCGACCCGGCCCATGTCGGTCGCATCCGCGACACCAGCCACGGGATGGTGCGCACGGAAATCGTCTGCGCCCGCTGCGGCAGCCACCTGGGCCATGTGTTCCCGGACGGCCCCCCGCCGACCTTCGAAAGGCATTGCCTGAACTCGGTTTCGCTGTCCTTCGTCGGCCGCGGCGAGCGCTGGCCGGACCCGCTGCGGCGCGGCGGGGCCGAAGCAATGCCCGCCGACTGAGTTCACACTTTCCCCCTTCAGTTCCGGCCGGCGCGGCCGACAACGGGATATCCCCTCCCGTGTCCCGCGCCCATGCTCATCATCGTCGGTCTGCTTGTCGTCATCCTCAGCGTGCTCGGTGGCTATGTCGGCGCGCACGGAAAGCTCGGCGCGCTGTGGCAACCCTATGAACTGGTGATCATCGGCGGCGCGGCACTGGGCGCGTTCCTGGTCGGCACCCCGGCCAAGACGGTGAAGAAGACGCTGCAGGCCGTGGTCGGCGTGTTCAAGGGCCCGCGCTACAAGCAGCAGGACTACCTGGACGTGCTGAGCCTGCTGTACGAACTGCTCAACAAGGCGCGCCGCGAGGGCTTCATGTCGCTCGAGGAGCACGTGGAGAACGCCGCCGAGAGCCCGATCTTCGCCAATTACCCGAAGATCCAGGCCGACCACCACCTGATCGACTTCATCACCGACTGCCTGCGGCTGATGATCGGCTCCAACATCGAGCCGCACGAGCTGGAACCGCTGCTGGAGCTGGAGCTGGAAAAACACCACCACGAGGCCATGGAGCCGGCGCACGTGCTGACCAAGGTGGCCGACGGCCTGCCCGGTTTCGGCATCGTCGCGGCGGTGCTGGGCATCGTGATCACCATGGGCTCGATCGGCGGCGATATCAAGGAAGTCGGCGCGCACGTGGCCGGCGCCCTGGTGGGCACCTTCCTCGGCATCCTGCTCGGCTACGGCTTCATCGGCCCGGTCGCGGCCGCGGTGGAGGCCCGCGCCGAACAGGATTCGCGCATCTACGAATCGGTCAAGACCGCGCTGCTGGCCTGCCTGCGCGGCTACAACCCGAAGATCGCCCTGGAGTTCGCGCGCAAGACCGTGCCGTCGGCACTGCGCCCGGGCTTCACCGAGTTCGAGCAGCACCTGAAGTCGGTCAAATAAGCCATGGCCAGCAACGATGCCAAGCCCACGGTGATCGTGCGGCGCGTGAAGAAGATCCAGGGCGGCGGCCACCACGGCGGCTCGTGGAAGGTCGCTTACGCCGACTTCGTCACCGCGATGATGGCGTTCTTTCTGGTGATGTGGCTGCTGGCCTCCACCAGCAAGCCCGAGCGCGCGGCCATTTCCGAGTATTTCCGCAACCCGAGCCCGTTGAGCGGCACCAGCTCCACCCCGGCGCCGGGCATGGCCGGGCCCGGCGGCGCCAGCACCTCGATGATCAAGCTCGGCGGTGCCACCGATATCTCCCGCGGCAACAGCAACGACCCGTTCCAGAACCAGCGCGAGTCGATCCCCACGCCGGTGGACGAACGCGAGCGCGAGAAGCAGCAGCTGGAGGCGCTGAAGCAGGAACTGGAGGAAGCGATCAGCAAGAGCCAGGCGCTGGAGCCGTTCAAGGACCAGCTGCTGCTGGACATCACCTCCGAAGGGCTGCGGATCCAGATCGTGGACAAGCAGAACCGGCCGATGTTCGACATGGGCAGCGCCAAGCTGATGCCGTACACGCGCGAGATCCTGCGCGAGCTGTCGCACTTCATCAACCAGGTGCCCAACCACATCAGCATCAGCGGCCACACCGACATCACCGCCTATTCCACGCAGCTGGGCTACAGCAACTGGGAACTGAGCGCGGACCGCGCCAACGCCGCGCGCCGCGCGCTGCTGGAAGGCGGCATGGGCGAGGACAAGGTGGCGCGGGTGGTCGGGCTGTCGTCGTCGGTGCTGTTCGACAAGACCGACCCGCAGAACCCGATCAACCGCCGCATCAGCATCGTGGTGATGACCAAGGAGGCCGAAGCCGCCGCGCTGTCGGCGATCGCCGCGCTGCCCGCTCCGGGTGGATCCGCCGCTGCCGCGGCTGCCGCGCCTGCCACCAGCGACGCCGCGGCCGGTGCCGCACCCGGCCCGGGCGTCGACTGAACGGCCGCGCGACGCGCCGGTTCGGCAACCAGCGAAGCGGCCGCCTACAATGGCGGCCGTTTCCTTTTGTGCAGCCCTCATGTCCAAGCAGTCTAAAGCCAAGCGCGACAAGCGCAAGAAGCAGCAGCCCCGCCGCCCGTTCCTGCGCCTGGACGCGCAGCAGCAGGTGCAGAACCACGCCGTGCTGGTGAACGAAGAAGGCCAGGTGGTCGCCGCCATCGGCCTGCAGGGGCGGCAGTGGCTGCTGTCCGTCGGCGGCCAGACCATGGGCAACGCCGACAACCCGGTGCCGATGCTGGCCATGCTCAAGCACCTGGCCAACGTGCAGGAGAAGGAAGGCCGCAAGGTCGCGCTGGAGTATTCGGAGCAGCTGCAGCAGCTGATCGACGCCGCCGCCGCGGCCGAAGGCAAGAGCGCCGACGACTACCTGGCCGGCCTGGTCGCCGAGTTCGAGGGCGTCGAAGGCGAGGACGCCGCGGTCGCGGACGCCGGCAATGACGCCGTGGACGCCGACGCAGGCGAAGCAGCGGCCGAGGCCGGCGACAAGCCGCAGGCCTGAGCGATGGCGCCGCGGTGACGGTCTATATCGACGATGCGGTACACCCCTGGCGCGGCGAGCGCTGGGCGCATCTGCTGGCCGACACCCTGCCCGAGCTGCATGCCATGGCGCAGCAGCTCGGGATTCCGCGGCGGGCATTCCAGAACCGCCGCAGCGGCGCGCACTACGACGTGCCGGCGGCGCTGCGCGATACCGCCATCGCGCTGGGCGCGCACGCCATCTCGCGCCACACCGACCGCGACCTGGTGCGGCGGGTCATCGCCAACGCGCGCGCGCAATACCAGCCGTAGGCGCGGGGCTCGCCGCGCACGCCTGCCGCGGCACCTGCCACGTCCGCCAGCGCCGGCGGGGCAAGCCCCGCAAGCCACGCGCGGCGGGATTCAGAACGGGTCGCTGCCCGGCCGCACTTCCACGCCCAGCAGCGAGCACAGCGCCAGCATCGCCTCGTCGTCGCGGCTGAGCGCGATCCAGCCGGCATAGTCGTCGCCGCCGGTGTTCCAGTTCCACAGCGTGTAGCCATGCTCGCGCAGGCGGTCGTGCGCGGTCGCCATCAGCGCCGGCACGTCGAGGTCCTGCGCGAAATCCTCGTCGTCCAGGTCCCCGCCCCAGTCGATGCGCAGGTTCCAGCGCGCGGCCAGCTCGTCGATCGCGGCCACGAACGAATCGATGTCCTTCCAGTCCACGTAGAAGCCGGCGCGCCAGTCGATCGCGTCCTTCAGGTCCCACAGCCACTGCTCGTCGCCGCTGTCGTGCTCGGCGCCGGCACGCGCCTCGCGCCAGGCATCGAACTGCTGCAGCGCGGCCTCCTCGTCGCCCGGGTTGACCAGCCACAGCAGGTTCCACACCCGCGCCGGATGGTCGTCCTCGTCGAAGGTCGGCAGCAGTTCGTCGGAATCTTCGTAATCGGCACTGTTGTCGGGCATGGCGGCGCTCCACTGCGTGATGGCGCGCATTCTGCCGCCACGCGCACGGCAGCGGAAGCGGCAACGGTTATCCTTGTGCGCATGAAGAGGGCCACGGTGGCCGTCAACGAACACAGATCATGAGCGATACCCCTCCCGACCGCCTGGCGGTGAACCCCAGCAGCCCGTTCCACGACCCGGCCGCGCTCGAACGCGGCGTCGGCGTGCGCTTCAACGGCATCGAGCGCGATGACGTGGAGGAGTACTCGGTCAGCGAAGGCTGGATCCGGGTGCAGGCCGGCAAGGCCCGCGACCGCCGCGGCAACCCGATGACGCTGAAGATCAACGGCACGGTCGAGCCGTATTTCCTGGAATTGAACAGGAAGTAAGCCAGGCGGCGCCCCGCACGGGCGCCGGCAATGCCGGCCGCGGGCTCAATCCCGCTGCCGGCTCTCCAGCAGGTCCAGGTTGCGGATCAGCCTGCGCGCGACCTCGTCGGGTATCTGCCCGTGCCGGGTCAGGCGGAACAGTTCCTCGCGCTCGGCGGTGAGCCCGGCCGCGCGCAGGCTGCGGTAGGCCTGCTCCATGCGCCGCACCTTCTCCGGGTCCTCGTCGGGGCCCTGCCCCTTCTCCAGGTTGCGCTGGTACAGCAGGCTGACCCGCGCCGCGGCGTCGTTGTAGAGCTGCACGTTGGTGGTGGTCTGGCCCTCGACCAGCTGCTGCCGGGCTTTCTCCACCGCGGCCAGCGCGGCCTTGGACGACAGCGTGCGGGCCAGGTCCTCGACGCGCCGGCTGTCGTCGTCCCGCGGCAGTTCCAGCCCGCGCAGCAGCCGCGGCAGCAGCAGGCTCGCGCCCAGCAGCGAGACCAGGATCACCGACGCGGCCAGGAAGATCACCAGGTCGCGCGCCGGGAATGGCTCGCCGCCGGGGACCATCAGCGGCAGGGTCAGCACGCCGGCCAGGGTGATGGCGCCACGCACGCCGGCCACCGACATCGCCAGCACCACCCGCCACGAGGTCTGGTTCGCACGCGCCTCGCCGCGCCAGCGCGCGCGCAGCAGGTTCCAGCGCAGCGACAGCCACACCCACACCAGGCGCAGCACCACCAGCATCGCGTTGATCGCCACCACGTAGATCGCCAGCCACCACCAGTCGCTGTGCCCGGTGACCGCCAGCGTATCCACCGCGCGCTGCACGATGCCCGGCAGCTGCTCGCCCAGCAGCACGAACATGATGCCGTTGAAGCTGAACTGCACGGTGCTCCACACCGCCGCGCGCTGCACCCGCATGCTGCCGCTGATGCGGCCGGTCAGCTCGACATAGCTCATGGTGATGCCGGCGGCGACCGCGGCGAGGATACCCGAAGCGTTGAACTCCTCGGCCAACAGATAAGCGGCGAACGGGATCAGCAGGTTGACCAGCAGCGCCGCGCCCGGCTCCTCGCCGAAGCTGCGCCACAGCCAGCGCTGGAAGGTGGACACGCCCAGGGTCACCGCCACGCCGATGGCCAGGCCGGCGAAGGCCACCCACAGGAAGGTCAGCGAGGCCTGCGCCAGCGAGAAGCTGCCGGTCATCACCGCGGCCACGGCGAAGCGGAAGCAGACCAGACCGGAGGCGTCGTTGAGCAGCGATTCGCCTTCCAGGATGTGCATCAGCCGCTTGGGAATCGGCACCCGCGAGGCGATGGCCCCCACCGCGACCGGATCGGTGGGCGAGACGATGGCCGCCAGCGCGAACGCCACCGCCAGCGGCATGGCCGGGATCAGCCAGTGGATCAGCAGGCCGGCGCCGACCACGGTGAACACCACCAGCCCGAACGCCAGCTCCAGAATCGCGCCCTTGTCGCGGAACAGGCCCTGCTTGGGGATGCGCCAGCCGTCAAGGAACAGCAGCGGCGGCAGGAACAGCAGGAAGAACATGTCCGGCTCGAGCGCATGGCCACGCTTGAACACGCCGGCGATCAAGGCGCCCAGGCCGATCTGCACCAGCGGCAACGGCAGCGAGAACGGCAGGATCCTGACCAGGTAGCCGCTGGCGACCACCGCCACCAGCATCGCCAGAACGACTTCGATCGTGTTCATGCCTCTCCACGAAGTCACCACCATGGCAGCGACGGTTGGAACAACGCGGAGAAACTATCACAGGCACGCGCCGCCGCCGATGGGGGCGGCGGGTATCCGCGCAGGAAGCGCCGGACCTATGCCGCGCCGTCGAAGCGGTAGATGTCCATCGCCAGGAAGCCCATGTCGATGCCGGCGTCGATGCGGCGCGCACCGAGCCGGTCCGTGCCGGCCGCGCCCATGGCGAAATGCAGCGGCAGCAGGTGCTCGTCGGTGGGGTGCGCCTGTTCGGCGAACGGCGCCTGGCGGCGGTAGTCCAGCAGCGCCGGCACGTCATCGGCGTGCAGCTTCTGCTCCACCCACTGGATGAACGGACGCACGTACGGCGCCTCCCCGCCCTGCGCGTAGTGGTGCCAGTCGTGCAGGTTGTGGGTGATGCTGCCCGAGCCGACCAGCAGCACCCCGTCCGCGCGCAGCGGCGCCAGCGCGCGGCCCATCGCCCATTGGTGCGCGGGCCCCAGCGCGGGCTGGATCGACAGCTGCAGCACCGGGATGTCGGCCTGCGGGTAGAGGAAGCGCAACGGCACCCAGGCGCCGTGGTCGAGCCCGCGCTGCGGATCGATCAGCGGCGACAACCCGGCCGCGGCCAGTCGCGTCGCCACGTCCTGCGCCAGCTCCGGCGCGCCGGGCGCCGGGTACTGCAGCTGGTAGAGCGCCTCGGGAAAGCCGCCGAAATCGTGGATGGTCTGCGGCCGCTCCGCCGCCGATACCGTCGGCGTGCGGCCCAGCCAGTGCGCTGAGGCCATCACGATGGCGCGCGGGCGCGGCAGCGCGGCAGCCAGCTCGGCCAGGCGCGGCCCCACCGCACCGGGCTGCAGCGCGGTCATCGGCGACCCGTGCGAGATGTACAGGGACGGCAGCGATGTCGATGGCATGGGGAACTCCAAGGGGGCGATGCGATGCCACACAGGTTATTGCCGCCGCGCCCGGCAACAAATAACCTCGGCATCAACGTTTTATTGCCAAAGCGGAAACAATGGACACCATCGATGCCATGCGGGTGTTCGTCGCGGTGGTCGAGCGCAATGGTTTCAGCGCCGCCGCGCAGGCCCTGGACCTGTCCACCGCCGCCGTCACCCGGCAGGTCGCCGCGCTGGAAAAGCGCCTGTCCGCACGCCTGCTCAACCGCACCACGCGGCGGGTCAGCCCGACCAGCACCGGCGCCGCCTACTACCAGCGCTGCGTGCAGCTGCTGGCCGAGTTCGACGCGCTGGAGGCCTCGGTCGGGGCGCAGGCGCTGCAGCCCTCGGGCCGGCTGCGGATCAACGCGCCGGTCAGCTACGGCATCGCCCGCCTGGCGCCGTTGCTGCCCGGCTATGCCGGGCGCCATCCGCAGGTGGAACTGGACCTGTCGCTGTCCGACCGCCAGGTGGACATGGTCGAGGAAGGCTTCGACCTGGCGATCCGCATCACCCGCCAGCCGGCGCCTTCGCTGATCGCCCGGCGCCTGGCCGAAGCGGCCATCGTGCTGTGCGCCGCGCCGGCCTACCTGGCGCGGCATGGCACCCCGCAACACCCGGACGACCTGTCGCGGCACGCGTGCCTGGCCTACAGCTACTGGGCCGGGGGCGACAGCTGGCAACTGCAGGGGCCGCAGGGCGAGGTAAGCGTGCCGGTGGCCGCGCGCATGCGCGCCAACAACGGCGAGGTACTGCGCGAGGCCGCCATCGCCGGCATGGGCATCATCGCGCAGCCGGATTTCATCGTCGGCCAGGCCCTGGCCGACGGCCGCCTGGTGCCGGTACTGGCCGACTGGCGGCTGCCGCCGGTCGGCATCCATGCGGTCTATGCCAGCCGCAGCCACCTAGCACCGAAGGTGCGCAGTTTCATCGACTACCTGGTGGAACGGCTCGGCGCGGACGCCGCCCCCCCTGGCTCACGCTGAGTCGGGCGCCAGCGCCAGCAGCGCCAGCAGTTCGCGCAGCGGCATCGGCCGGCCCAGCAGGTAGCCCTGCACCTGGTCGCAGCCGTGCGCCACCAGCCAGTCGAGCTGGCCCTCGGTCTCCACGCCCTCGGCGATCACCACCAGTCCCATGCTGTGCCCCAGCGACAACAGTGCGCGGCAGATGGCCGCGTTGCGCGGGTTGCGCTCCACGTCGGCAACGAACGCACGATCGATCTTCAGCGAATCCAGCGCCAGGTGCTGCAGGTAGGACATGCTGGAGAACCCGGTGCCAAAATCGTCCAGCGCCACCGCGATGCCATTGGCGCTCAGGCTCTCCAGCACCTGCATCGCCTGCGCCGGGTTGCGCATCAGGCTGCTCTCGGTCAGCTCCATCTGCAGCGCACCCGGCGGCAGCCCGTGCTCGGCGGCGGCCTGGGTGAACTCGCCGACCAGGTCGCTGTTGAACAACTGCACCGCCGACACGTTGACCGCCACCGGCAGCCCGGCCCAGCCGTTGTCAGCCAGCACGCGGCTGGCGCGGGCCGCGGCGCGGATCACCCAGCGGCCGAGCGCGATGATCTGCCCGGTGTCCTCGCACAACTGGATGAAATCCGACGGCGGGATGAAACTGCCGTCGGGCTGTGGCCAGCGCAGCAGCGCTTCGAGCACCGCCGGCGAGCCGTCGGCGGCATGCCGGATCGGCTGGAAGTACAGCTCGAACTCGTCGCGCTCGATGGCCAGGTGGATGCGCCCGGCCAGTTGCAGGCGGTCGGCATGGCGCTGTGCCAGGGTATGGTCGAAACGCAGTACGACCACCCCGTTCTCGCGGGCAGCGTGCGCGGCCTGGGCGGCGCGGCCCAGCACCAGGTCGGCGCTGGTGCCATCGCCGGGGTTGCCGGCCACGCCGATGCGCGGTTCCAGCTGGTGAAAGGAATCGCGGCCGCGCACCGGTTCGGACACCGCCGCGCGCAGCGCCTCCAGCGCCTGCGCGGGATCGTGCTCCTGCGCCACCGCCAGCACGAAATCCTCCGCCGGCTGGTAGGCCAGCAGGCCATAGCGCGTGCCCAGCGTTTCCAGCCGGGCCACCATCGCCTGCAGGACCTCGTCGCCGGCTTCGCGGCCCAGGGTATCGGTCACCATCTGCAGTCCGCGCAGCTGCGCATGGACGATGGTGTAGCCGGCGCCGCTGGCGTCCAGGCGCTCGGCCAGCGCCTCGATCGTCAGCAGCCCGGTGCCGGGGTGGTGGCTGGCACGCCAGGCCAGGTCGCGTTCATAGGCCAACCGCTGACTGACATCCTCGGCGAGCACCAGGCACGCCGGGCGCCCGTCGAATTCCAGCCGCGCCATATGCGCCAGCACCTCGAACAGGCTGCCGTCGCGGCGCCGGTGCATGCGCACCCGCGGCGCCGGCGAACTGCCGTCGCGCGACGCCTCCAGCGTGCGCCGGATCTCCTCCCTGGCCTCCTCCGGGCGGATGTCGAGGATGGTCATGGCGAGGAATTCCCTGCGGCTGTACCCGTACTGGTCGATCGCCGCCTGGTTCACCTCGAGGAACTGCAGGGTGTCCAGGTCGAAGATCCAGAACGGGGCGGGGTTGCGGTCGAACACCAGCCGGAACTGGTGTTCGGCGCGCTGCACCCGGGCTTCGCTGCGGACCCGCTCGGTGATGTCGGTGACCGCGCCGGTCATGCGCGGGTGCGGCCCCAGCCCCTGCACGCGCTCGCCGCGCGCGGACAGCCAGCGCACCGAGCCGTCGCGCAGCACCAGGCGGAACAGCGCGTTGACCGCGCGCCCGGCTTCGGTCGCCTGCTGGACCTGCTGGCGCAGCCACGGCCGGTCTTCCTCGTGCACGTGCGCGTAGAACTCCTCCAGCCGCGCCTGCCGCACCGGCAGCGCGAACATCCGCCGGGTCAGCGCCGACCAGCGCAGGGTGCCGTCCTTGCGGTCGATCGACCAGGTCCCCACCTTGCCGACCTGGTGCGCCAGCGCCAGCTCCGCCGCGCCGGCACGCAGCTCGTCGGCCAGCCGCGCCTGGCGCAGCGCGCCGCGGCGCATGCTGGCGTACAGGTACGCGAACCCGCACAGGTACAGCAGGTAGATGCCGCAGGCGACGAGGAAATATGTGCGCCACGGCGCCATGACCTCGTCGTAGGACAGGCCGGCGAACAGGATCAGCGGGTAATCGTGCGGCACGCTCACCGCGACGACGCGGCGCACGCCGTCCAGCGGACTGGTCGCCACCCCCAGCGCCTGCACCTGGTCCGACCCGGGCAGCTGCCGCAGCGGCCGCGGCAGCGGCCGCTCCACCGCCGACGGATCCAGGCTGTGCGCCAGCAGCGCGCCCTGGCGGCTGCTGATCGAGACCACGCCACTGCGGCCGGTATCCAGGCCGCTGACCACGCGCTGGAACACCGCCAGCCGCACGCGCGCCAGCAGCCACTGGCCCGGCTGCACCGGCACCGCGGTCAACAGCACCATGCCACCGCCGGGCAGCGCCTCCAGCCCGCCGACATACAGCTCGCCGGCCAGCACGCGGTTCTCCGGCACCACCCATTGCGCGAGCGTCGGATCGCCGCGGCCTTCGCCCAGCGGCATGCCGGCATCGTCGACCACGGTGATCGCGGCCAGGTCGGTATTGCGTTCGAGCGTGCCGCGCACGCTGGCGGCGAGCAGCACCGGCGCCTGCTCGGGCACCTGCCGGTAGTATTCGCGGCCGTCGCGGGCGGCGCCGCGCAGTGCGCGTTCCATCGTGGTCAGTTCCGCCCGCAGCAGGCGGTCGCTGCCGGTCGCCAGGGCCATGCTCTGGCGCTGCGCCGCCTGCAGGCGGCTGCCGCGGTCGTTCCACAACATGATCGCCAGGGTCGCCGCCAGCAACAGCGCGATCACGGCACCGAACACGACGACCTGGCGCAACGGCTGGCTCATGCCCCGGGGCACCCGCATCTTCCCTGCGTCGGCATTCGCTGTGCGTGCATGGTCTCGCTCGTTGTCCCCTGCGCCATCGGAAACCGCCGGCCGCACGCGGCCGGCCGCCTGGTTCGCGCCGCGCCGCACGCACGCAACGCGACTTCCGTCCTCCCCGGAAGTCGCTGTCGATGTCCGTTCCACAGCATGCAGTACAAACGCCCCGGACGGGAAGAGTCGGCATGCCAGAAGTACCGCAATCGGCAAGGCGCGGGCGCGGGTGCGGCACTAGACTGCGCACTCCATCCCAGATTCCGGAACCGCCATGGCCCTGCAACGTTCGATCCTCGCACTCGCTCTCGGGGCCGCGCTGTCACTGGGCGGCTGCGGCGGCGGCAAGGCCCCCACCGGCGACGCTGCCGCCACCGCCCCCCCGGTTGCCAGCGCCCGGCCGCAACTGGGCAGTTTCGGCTTCGACGTCTCGGGCATGGACCGCAGCGTGGCCGCCGGCGACAACTTCTTCGATTTCGCCAATGGCCAGTGGGTGCAGCGCACCACGATCCCGGCCGACCGTTCCAGCTACGGCAGCTTCAACATCATCTACGAGAAGACCCTGGGCGACACCCGCGCGATCCTGGAAGAAGCCACGCGCGCCAGCGACGGCGAGGCGCGCAGGATCGGCGACTACTACGCCGCGTTCATGGACGAGGCCACCATCGAGGCGCGCGGCGTGGCACCGCTGCAGCCGCAGCTGCAGGCCATCGCCGGCATCGGCGACCGCCAGGCGCTGGCGCGGGCACTGGGCGCCAGCCTGCGCGCCGATGTCGACCTGCTCAACGCCACCCATTTCTACACCCCGCACCTGTTCGGCCTGTGGGTGTCGGTGGACCTGCTGCAGCCGGACCGCAACGTGCCCTACCTGGTGCAGGGCGGGCTGGGCATGCCCGACCGCGACTTCTACCTGCAAGGCGGCCGCATGACCGAGCTGCGCAAGGCCTACGAGGGCTACGTCGCGCGGCTGCTGGAACTGTCCGGCGACCGCGCCGCCGCGGCCAAGGCCGCGCGCATCGTCGCGCTGGAAACGCGGATCGCGCGCGTGCACGCCACCCAGGAAGAAACCAACGACGTCGAAAAGGGCGCCAATGCCTGGACGCAGTCCGAGCTGGCGGCGAAGGCGCCGGGCCTGGACTGGGCGGCGTTCCTGGACGCGGCCGGCCTGTCGGCGCAGCAGGATTTCATCGTCTGGCAGCCACGGGCGGTGGCCGGGTTGTCCAGGCTGGTCACCAGCGAACCGCTGGACACATGGAAGGAATACCTCGCGTTCCGCGCCCTGGACGAGGCCGCGCCGTACCTGCCCAAGGCATTCGCCGATGCGCACTTCGCCTTCCACGGCACCGCGATGAGCGGCACCCCGCAACAGAGCGAGCGCTGGAAGCGCGCCGTCGACGAGACCAACAACGCCCTTGGCGAGGCGGTCGGCAAGCTCTACGTCGCGCGTCATTTCGACGCCGCCACCAAGGCGCGCGCCGACGAGATGGCCAGGAACATCATCGCCGCCTTCGCCAGGCGCATCGACGCGCTGCAGTGGATGTCGCCGGAAACCAAGGCGCATGCCAAGGCCAAGGTCGCCGGGCTCAAGGTGGGCATGGGCTACCCGGACAAGTGGCGCGACTACGGCGCGCTGGAAGTGAAGCGCGACGACGCGCTGGGCAACGCGCAGCGCGCGGCGCTGTTCGAGTACCGGCGCAACATCGCCAAGCTCGGCCAGCCGGTGGACCACGGCGAATGGGCGATGCTGCCGCAGACCATCAACGCGATGAACGTGCCGCTGGAAAACCGGCTGGTGTTCCCGGCCGCGATCCTGCAGCCGCCGTTCTTCGACCCCGCGGCCGACGACGCGGTGAACTACGGCGCCATCGGCGCGGTGATCGGCCATGAGATCAGCCACGGCTTCGACAACGCCGGCGCGCTGTTCGACGAGACCGGCAGGCTGCACAACTGGTGGACGGCCGAAGACCTGAAGCAGTTCAACGCCGCCGGCGACGCGCTGGCCGCGCAGTTCAGCGGTTACGCGCCGTTTCCGGGGGTGCACGTCAATGGCCGCCTGACCCTGGGCGAGAACATCGCCGACGTGGCCGGGCTGGCGACCGCGTACGACGCCTACCGCCTGGCGCGGCAGGGCAAGCCGGCGCAGGACCTGGAGGGCTTCACCCCGGACCAGCGCTTCTTCCTCGGCTTCGCCCAGGCCTGGCGCAGCAAGATGCGCGAACAGGCGCTGCGCAACTCGCTGTTGACCAACGTGCACGCGCCCGGCCAGTTCCGCGCACTGACCGTGCGCAATCTCGATGCGTGGTATCCGGCGTTCGGGGTGGAGCAAGGCCAGGCGCTGTACCTGGCCCCGGACAAGCGGGTCAAGGTCTGGTGACGCCGCGCCGCCCGCCGGGCGCGGCACGGCGCCTGCGCCAGCGCGTGCGCGCGGCGATCCGCGCCTGACCCTGATGTTCCCGGGTCACGGCGGCCAGTGCAGCAGTAGCTGCGGGTCGCGGCCCATGCGCCGGCAGGCGCGCGCGGCGATGCCATCGCCCAGCGCGACGCGGAACAACGGCGCCGACCCGCGCAGCAGGCGCGCGGCCAGCGCCGCGCGCAGCTGCTGGCCGCGGCGGCGCCCGAGCAGGGGCGGTGCCCAGTCGGGCAACAGCGCCGCACCCGCGGACAGGAACAGGTCGCGCGAGGCCCCCGGCAACGGCACCGGCAGGCGTACGCCCTCGAGCACCGCCAGCACCTCGCGCGAACGCGCATCCATGCGCAGCTGCGGCTGCCGCGCGGCGAAGTACGCGCGCACCTGCGCCTGGCTGGCCGGCACCGCGCGCGCGCCCAGTGCCTCGGCCACGCGCCGGTATTCGGCGTAATAGCGGTCGGCGATGGCTGCCGGCACCTCGCGGCAATAGCGGCGGCAGCCTTCGAGGAAACCATAGGCCTCGGTGACGTGTACCCAGGTGAGCAGTTCCGGATCGTCGGCGGCATACGCGCGGCCATCGGGCAAGGTCCCGGTGACGCCTGCATGGATGCGCCGGACCCGGTCGACCAGTGCCTGGGCCGCGGCCGCCGGTGCGTAGCTGGTGCCGGCGACGAACGCGGTGGTGCGGCGCAGCCGCCCGACCAGGTCGTGGCGGAAATTGGAATGGTCGTAGACGCCGGCCAGCGCGCGCGGGTGCAGCAGTTGCAGCATCAGCGCGCACAGGCCGCCGGCGAGCATGCCCGGGAATTCGGAATGGATGCGCCAGGTCACGCTGTCGGGGCCGAACCAGCCCGGGTCGCCGGCCGGCGCGTCGTAATCGATGCCGCTGGGTTCGCGCGGGAAGGCGTCGAGCACCCAGCGCCGGATCTGCGCGGTGACCACCGAGGACACGGGCGTGGACAGGAGCGACATGCGGTACATCGTAGTGGAACGGCCGCGCACGCCGCCGGCAGCGGCCACGGCGCGACGGCCGGCCCGCCCGGGCAATGGCCGCGACCGGCCCGGCCGCGCCGCATGTGCGTCCGCAGCATGCCGCTGCCCTTTCGATTTTCGATTCCGCCACTTGCACGATGACGCACCGCAAAACTCCGGGGCCGGGCGTACGCCGGTCCGCAGCCGCGCGGCGGCGTCATCGCATCGCGCCCATTGCCAAGCGGCGCGAAAGTGCTAGAACTGGAGCCGCCAGATCGTTCCACGCCGTATCCGTCGCTCGTTCCAGCCAGTATCTGCAAGGAGCTCCACATGATCGCGTTGTTCAAGGGTTTGGGTTTGTTGTTGCAGGACAATGAGCTGTACCGCAGTCCGTTCGAGAAACAGGTCGAACACTGGAAGAACCTCAGCGACGAACAGATACGCGACGAGGTGTCGGTGCTGGCCAAGGCCAAGTGCCAGTGGCTGATGGCGTCCATCGTGCTCTGGCAGGCGTCCTCGCTGTTGATCCTGGGGCTGATCACCAACTACCTGTGGCGCGATGATTTCCATATCACCTTCACCCGCGTGGTGATCGTGTTCGGCTCGTGGGTGTCGATCCTGTTCGTGATCTGGTTCATGGCCAACATGTTCGACCACACCGCCGGCTTCGAGCGCTGGATGAAGGCGTTCAACAGCCGCGCCCGCATCAGTTCCGACGCCGACAGCGTGGAAACCGTGGCCGAAGCGCTGGAGATGGCCCAGCACTACCCCGAAGTGCTCGACTACAAGCAGGCGGTGGCGTCCCGCCGCGAACTGCGCCACGAGGACATCCGCATCATGCGCGAGCTGGGCCGCATGCGGCAGCACTCCGAACTGGTCGGCAAGCTCAACCACATCGGCGACGACGGGCTGCGCCTGCAACCGGCGTTCTGATCCCGCTGCCGCTGCCTCGCTCCCGCAACGCCGCGCTCAGTCGCGGCGTTGCGCGTCGTGGGCCCGCACCTGCTGGCCGAAGCCATGCGGCAGGCCCTGCACGTCGCGCACCCCGCCCACTACCAGGCTGAAATCGCCCAGCGCCTGCCGCTGGCACAGCTCCCCGCCCGCCTGGTCGCGGCAGTGCTCGCGGTAGAGCCGGTAGAAGCAGTTGCCGCTCTGGCTCTGCAGGCACTGGAAGCGGGCATGGTCGCCGGACACCGTGGTGCGGCTGAGCACGGCCTGCTCGCCGCTTACGCGGACGATCGAGGTCTGGCCCTGGGGTTCGCGGTAGCCCAGCATCGCCAGCAGGCTGCCGAGCAGGAACGTCAGGTACTGCATGGCACTTCTCCTTGTACGGGCCGCGGACGGGACTTACATGCCGCGGAACAGGCTCATGAACGGTTGGCTGACCACCAGCGTCTCGCTGCGCGCCTTCAGCCGCAGCACGCCGCGGCCGCTGTCGTCGCGGCTCACCGCCGCGACCGCTTTCATGTTGACGATGGTGGAGCGGTGCACCTGGCGGAAGCACTGCGGGTCCAGCACCTGTGCCAGCTCGCGCAGCGAGCTGCGCAGCAGCAGTTCCTCGTCGGCGGTCACGACCGCGGTGTACTTGCTGTCGGCGCGGAAATACAGCACGTCCTCCAGCAGCACCAGCCGCGTCTCGCGGCCGTTGCTGGCGGTGATCCATGCCGGCGGCGGCGCGCTGGTCCTGGCGGCCGGCTGCCGCGCCAGCTGTTCCAGCAACTGGTCCAGCAGGCGCCGGTCCGGCGCACCGGCCTGCAGCCGCGCGAGCACCCGCTGGCGCGTGGCCAGCAGGCGTTCGTCGGCCACCGGCTTGAGCAGGTAATCGACCGCACCGCGCTCGAAGGCATCGATCGCGTACTGGTCGTAGGCGGTGATGAACACCACCTGGGTGCGCGGGCTGAGCGTTTCCAGCGCGCGGGCGACGTCGATGCCGGTGACGCCGGGCATGCGGATGTCGAGGAACGCCAGGTCCGGCCGCAGCGTTTCCAGCACCTCCAGCGCGGCGGCGCCATCCTCGCATTCTGCGGCGACGCGCAGTTCCGGCCACAGCCGCTGCAGCTGCGCCACCAGCGCCTGGCGCAGCAGCGGCTCGTCCTCGGCGACCAGGGCATCAAGTTGCATGGGGCAGCTCCGGTACCTGGATGGTGGCGGCCGCCGCGGCCTGTGCCGTGGGCGGCCTGCGCGGCAGGGTGATCGTGGCCGCCGCGCCACTGGGGAAGTTGGAGACCAGGGCGAAGCCGGCCTGCGCCCCGCAGCCCAGCCGCAGCCGCTCGCGCAGGTTTTTCAGGCCGATGCCGGTGCCGCCGCCGCTGCTGCCACCGACGCCCTGGCCGTCGTCGGCCACGGTGAGGTGGACCTGGCCATCGGCCTCGCGCGCCAGCACCCAGATCGTGCCGCCACCGGGCTTGGGTTCCAGCCCGTGCTTGATCGCGTTCTCCACCAGCGTCTGCAGCGCCATCGACGGCAGCACCACGTCCTGCAGCGCTTCGGGCACGTCGATCCGCACCGCCAGCCGCGCGCCCATGCGGATGCGCAGGATTTCCAGGTAGGCCTGCACCCGCTCCAGCTCCTGCCCCAGGGTCGACAGCGACTGGTCGATGCCCGGCAGCGAGCTGCGCAGGTACTGGATCAGGTGGCCGAGCATGCGTTCGGCGCGTTCGGGATCGGTGCGGGTCAGCACCTGCGCGTTGGCCAGGGTGTTGTAGAGGAAGTGCGGTTCGACCTGCGCATGCAGCAGGTTCAACCGCGCCACGCTCAGTTCCTTCTCCGCCTCGGTGCGCTCGGCCGTCTCGCGTTCGTCGCGGCGCAGCTCGGCCACGCGCCGGCGCATCGCGCGGCTGACCGCCTCGGCGTTCTCGCGGTTGCTGCCCTCGTCCGGTATCAGCAGGTCGGCCCAGGCGCCGGCCTCGGGCTCGAACAGCAGGGAGACGCTGCTGGTGCCCTGGCCGGGCGTCACCGTCGCCGACACCTGGTTGCGCTTGATCGCCAGCCACGACCGCGGGTTCCAGCGCGAAGGCGGGCTCATGTTGTAGGGGTCCACGCGCACGAGCTTGGCGCGCAGCTGCAGGCTGCCGGGCGAGCTTTCGATATCGGTGACGCGCGGCAGCCCCGCGATCACCGACTCGACCAGCGCGAACGCCTGCCCGGCATCGAACGGCAGTTCGATCTGGCGCCGCTGGCGGCTGGACAGGCTGTCGTGGTCCAGGCGGCCCGCCGTCAGCTTGACCCGGTGCAGATGGCTGGCGGCACTGATCGCCGCCATCGCCAGCACGCCGATCACCAGCAACGCGAATATCGCGCCGGGGTCGCCGAAGACCTGCGCCCATATGATGCCCAGCACGATCAACGCCAGCGCCCAGGCCACGAGGATGCGGAAGCAGAACCACAGGCTGGCGATCATGGCGGCGGTGTTCCCGGCTGGACAGTGGTGGCGAGCATAGGCGCTGGGCCGCCATGCACAAGCGCCCTGCGACGAAGACGGGAATCGGGGGAACGAACACGGGTGCCGGCGGCTGGAACCGGCGGGCGGAAACGCGGACGCCGCCCGTTGCGGGGCGGCGTCCGGACACAGGCGGCGTCCATCCGGGCCGGATGGGCGCCGCCGGGCGGGTTCAGCGGCGCTCGTCGGCGCTGGCGTCGCGGACCGCGCGGAACGGTTCGCCGGCGCTCCAGTTCGGCCAGGCACGCGAATTGGCCAGCTGCTCGCCGAGCGTGTAGACCACTTCCAGGTCGCGCGCGGCGCCGGCGAAGGTCCAGTCCGGCTGCCATTCGTCGCCCTGCTGGTGGTAGCGCCTGGCGGTGTAGTCGTCCGAGGCCTTCTTGCCCGCCGCCACGCCGCCGTCGATCCAGTCCTGCCCGGCCGAGTACGACAGCGCCGGCACGCCGCGCTTGGCGAACGGGAAGTGGTCGGAGCGGAAGAACAGGCCGGCTTCCGGCTTCGGGTCCGGGGTGTAGCGGATGTCCCAGCCCTTGGCCACGTCCTTGAGCTGGTCCAGCAGTTCGAAGCGCGCCGAGCCGTAGATGCCGAAGTCGCGCGACGGGCCGAACGGCGCCATGCCGTCCATGTTGATCAGCGCGACGGTCTTGCCCAGCGGGTACAGCGGGTGGCTGGCGTAGTACTCCGACCCCAGCAGGCCCTTTTCCTCGGCGGTCACCGCCAGGAACACCACCGAGCGCTGCGGGCGCGGCGCCTTGGCGAAGCCGCGGGCCAGCTCCAGCAGTGCCGCGGTGCCGCTGGCGTTGTCCAGCGCGCCGTTGAAGATGCGGTCGCCGCGCGCGTCCGGCTCACCGACGCCGATGTGGTCCCAGTGCGCCGAATAGAGCACGGTCTCGTCCGGGTGGCTGCTGCCTTCCAGGCGCGCGACCACGTTGTGCGAGGTGATGACCTCGGTCTTGACCGCGTAGTCGGCCGAGAACGCCTCGCCCTTCAGTTCCACCGGGCGGAAATCGCGCGACTGCGCCTGCTTCTTGAGCGCCTCGAAATCCAGGCCGGCGCGCTTGAACAGGTCCACCGCCAGGTCGCGCTGGATCCAGCCTTCCAGCGGCGGATGCGCCGCGGCCGGATCGTCGCGCACCACGTCGAACATGGTGTTGGTGTTGGAACCGGCCACCGTCGCCCAGCCATAGGACGCCGGCGCGGTCTCGTGCACGATCAGCACGCCCGCGGCGCCCTGGCGCGCGCCTTCCTCGTACTTGTAGGTCCAGCGGCCGTAGTAGGTCATGCCCTTGCCGTCGAAGTCGCCGACGCCGGTCTCGAAGTCCGGGTCGTTGATCAGCACCACCGCGATCTTGCCCTTCAGGTCCACGCCCTTGAAATCGTCCCAGTTGCGCTCCGGCGCCTTGACCCCGTAGCCGACGAACACCAGCGGCGCGTCCTTGATCGCGACCGCGCTGGCGCCGTTCATCGCCGCGCGCACCGCGATCTCGCGGCCCTGGGTCAGCGCCTGCGAGGTGCCCTTGCTGGACAGCGACAGCCGCGGCGTGCCGACGATATCGCCCTTGAGCAGCGGCACCGCCTGGGTCCACAGGCGCTTGCCGTCCTGCAGGTCGCCGCCGGGCTGCAGTCCCGCCTCGGCGAACTGGCGGCTCAGGTAGGCGATGGTCTTCGCCTCGCCGGCGGTGGCCGGGGAGCGGCCCTCATAGGCGTCGGAGGCCAGTTCCTTCACGTCGGCGGAAATCCGCGCGCCGTCGAACTTCGGCGGCGCGGCCATCAATGCGCTGGATACCGACATTGCCAGCAGGCTGATCACGATTCGCTTCACATCCATCTCCAATGGGTCGAACAACCACCGCAGTGTAGCCAGCACCACGACCGCGCGGGCAGTGCCGGAACGCATGGGGCCCGTAGATGCGGGGCTTGCCCCGCATGCGGCGGTGACAATCACGCGATGGCGCGCCGGATCGCGTAGACGCGGGGCTCGCCCCGCATGCGGCGGTGACAATCACGCGACGGCAGCCGGACCGTAGATGCGGGGCTCGCCCCGCATGACGCCTTCCCGGCGAAGCCCGTGTCGGGCGAGCCCGGCTACGGACCGGGCGCTGGCGCCGCGGCTACAGGTTCGCCGCGCGCGCCCGCAGCGCCGCGCGTTCGCGGGCGTTGCCGCTCAGGTCGGCGGCGCGCTCGAACGCGGTGCGGGCCTCGTCGCGCCGGCCCAGGTGTTCGAGCAGATCGCCGCGCACCGCCTGCAGCGGCGCATAGTCCGCCAGCCGGCGGTCCTGCTGCAGGGCCTCGAGCAGCGGCCAGGCGGCCTGCGCGCCCTGCGCGCGCGCCACCGCCACCGTGCGGTTGAGTTCGACCACCGGCGACGGCATGACCGCCGCCAGGCGCCCATACAACGCCGCGATGCGCGCCCAGTCGGTCTGGTCGGCGCGGCGCGCCCGCGCATGGCAGCCGGCGATGGCCGCCTGCAGCACATAGGCGTCCGCCTCGCCGCCCAGTGCCTGCGCCTGCTCCAGCAGGGCCAGGCCGCGGCCGATCTGCAGCCAGTCCCAGCGGCCGCGGTCCTGCTCCATCAACAGCACCGCCGCGCCGTCGGCATCGGTGCGCGCATTCATCCGCGACGCCTGCAGTTCCATCAGCGCCAGCAGCCCCAGCACCGCTGCCGAGCCGGGCATCAGCCCGGCCAGCACCCGGCCCAGGCGCAGCGCCTCGTCGCACAGTGCCGGGCGCATCCAGTCCTCGCCCTGGCTGGCGGCATAGCTCTCGTTGAACACCAGGTAGAGCACCTCCAGCACCGAACGCAGGCGTCGCGGCAACGCCTGCCGCCGCGGCACCTCGAAGGCGATGCCGCGTTCGGCCAGGGTGCGCTTGGCGCGGACGATGCGCTGGGCGATGGTCGGCTCCGGCAGCAGGAACGCGCGCGCGATCTCGGCCGTGCTCAGGCCACACAGCAGGCGCAGGGTCAGCGCCACCCGGGCGTCGGCCGGCAGCACCGGGTGGCAGGCGACGAACAGCAGCCGCAGCAGGTCGTCGCCGATGTCGTCTTCCACTTCGCGCTCGTGGTCACGCACGACGCTCCCCTGGTGGTCCGGCTCATGCGCCATCGCCTCGTGCTTGCCGGCCTGCAGGCGGCGCTGGCGCAGCAGGTCGATCGCCCGCCGCTGGGCGGTGGTCATCAGCCACGCGGCGGGATTGTCGGGCACGCCCTGCCGCGGCCAGTGCTCGAGCGCGGCGACCAGCGCGTCCTGGGCCAGCTCCTCGGCGCTGTCCAGGTCGCCCAGCATCCGCGCCAGGCGCGCGATCAGGCGCGGCGACTCCATGCGCCACACCGTGTCGAGCCTGCGCTGTGTCTCGCGGGTATCCATCCGCCCGCGATCACACCATCGCGCCACGGTGCGCGCAAGCGCGCGCGCCGTGGGTCACGCCTCGACGAAGGCCTTGAACCCGCCCCAGAACATGCGTTTGCCGTCGAACGGCACGCTCTTGGCATCCATGCCGGCCAGGCGCGGATCGGCCATGGCCCGGGCGTTGACCCGGTCACGGTGCGCGCGCGAGCGGTAGACGATGTAGGCGAACACCACCACCTCGTCCGGCTTGAGCTTGACCGCCTGCGGGAACGAGGTGTGCCTGCCCGGCTTGACGTCGTCGGCGACCGCTTCCACGTAGGCCAGCGCACCATGCTCCTTCCACACCCTGGCACCCAGGCGCGCCATGCGCCGGTACTCGGCCAGCCGCGCCTGCGGCACCGGTAAAACGAAACCATCCACGTAGCTCATCGTCCTCTCCTCGCTGCAGCAGGTACGGAAGCGGCCGCACCGGGGCCCGGCCGCCGCTGGATCAGCCCGGCGCGCCGTCCATGTACGCGATCTCCCAGAGGTGACCGTCCAGGTCCTGGAAGCCGCGCTGGTACATGAAACCATAGTCGCGTGCCGGCATCGGTTCGCTTGCGCCTGCGGCCAGCGCCTTGTCGACCAGCGTATCCACCGCCGCGCGGCTGGGTGCCGACAGGCAGGTGATGACTTCGGTGTGGCTGCGCGCGTCGCACAGCGGCCGGGGCGTGAAGCCCTGGAAGAACGGCTCCACCAGCAGCATCACGAAGATGCTGTCGCTGACGACCATGCAGGCCGCGTCCTGGTTGGTGAACTGCGGGTTGAAGGTGTAGCCGAGCGCGCCGAAGAACGTCCGGGACGCCTCCAGGTCGCGCACCGGCAGGTTGACGAAGATCATCTGCGGCGGGGCCATCGTCAGTGCGCCCCGTCCATCGGCTTCATGCAGTTGACCATCCACGGCTTGCCGTAGCGGTCCACCAGCATGCCCCAGCGTTTGGCCCAGAAGGTCTCGGCCAGCGGCATCTGCACCTGGCCGCCTTCGGCCAGCGCCGCGAACACGCGCTCGGCTTCCTCCACGCTGTCCACGTCGACGTTGATGGTGGTGGCGCACGGCCCCTGGGCAGGCGGGCCGTCGGCGGCCATCAGGATCGCGCCGCCCGCCTCCACCTGGCAGTGCGCGACGTGGTCCGGCTGCGGGGTGTACCCACCGCAGGCCTCACCGTCCATGTCGGGGCCGGGCGGCATGTCGGCGTATTTCATCTCCGACACCACCTTGCCGCCCAGTGCCCGGGCGTAGAAGGCCATGGCGTCGTGGGTGTCGCCATTGAAGCCCAGGAAAGGAATCAGTTTCATCGCATGTCTCCTCGCGGTCGGATCAGTCGTTGCGTTCGATGCGCTCGCGCAGACGTTGCTCCTGCGCGCGCAGTTCCGGGGTGAAGGCCTCGCCGAAGTCCTCGGCCTCGAACACCGGGCGGATCTCCACTTCCACGGGCGCGGTGCCGTCGGCGTCGAACGGGGCGCGGCTGAGCCACTCCACGGCCTCGTCCAGGGAACGGACCTGCCACAGCCAGAAGCCGGCGATCAGCTCCCGGGTCTCGGCGAACGGGCCGTCGACGACCTGCCGCCGGGCGCCATCGAAGCGCACCCGCGCGCCGCGCCGGCTCGGGTGCAGGCCTTCGCCGGCCAGCATGATGCCGGCCTCCACCAGTCGCTCGTTGTAGGCCCCCATCGCCGCCAGCTCGGCCTCGGTCGGCATTACCCCGGCCTCGGTCTCCGCCGTCGCCTTCACGATCACCATTACTTTCATGTCCATGCCCTTCCGGTTGCGGACCGGATGATCCGCTTCACATCCGGTACGACGAACCCGCGCCGACGGAATCGACAACACCGGCGATGTTTTTCATGAACACGTTCATGGTTGCGGCGTACCCTTCACCCTGCGCCATCATGGCCCTCTGCTCCCGACAGGACCCGGCCATGAAATTCCTGCTGTTGATCCATATCGACCCGGCGCTGCTGGAGGCGCTGCCGCAAGCGGCCTACGACGCGCAGATGCGCGAATGCCTGCGCCATGCCGACGCACTGCAGGCACAGGGCACCGTGCTGATGTCGCAGAAGCTGCAGCCGCCGGCGACCGCGCGGACCCTGCGCATCCGCGACGGCCAGCCGCGGATCACCGACGGCCCGTTCGCCGAGACCCGGGAAATCCTCGCCGGGTTCAACCTGATCGAAGCCGCCGACGCGGAGGAGGCCATGCGCATCGCTGCACAGTTCCCGTGGGCGGCCTACGGCAGCATCGAAGTACGCGCAGTGGATGACCTGCAGGCCGAGCGGATGCGGCTGGGGTGAGCGCACTGGCCGCTGGCCACCTCCGGGCCGGGCGTCCGCACCCTGCCCGGCCCGGCAAGTACCGTGCCAACACTGGTCAAGACACTTTCAGAAGAAAGCAAACGCACAATAAACAGTGAGAAAAGTCACAATACCGAAGATGGGTTTACTTGTAACTAATTGAAAAACAAAAGGAAAAAAAATTCGCCCGGAAAAATCAGTCATAAATCGTTAACTTTCCGGCAGTGGGGAGTTATGGTCGGCTCACTTGGCATTCGACTTCTGTTCATCTTCTAGTTTCCGCCAAGGACTTCCACTGGAGAGAGAAATGGTCAAACGCAAGACGATCCAACGCGCCGCGTTGAGCGCGGCCTTGAGCCTTTGCATCGCCGGCGGCGCCTACGCCCAATCCAATGCTTCAGGCTCGATCTTTGGTGCCGGCGGCCAGCCGGGCGCTACCGTCACCATCCGCAATGTCGAAACCGGGCTGACGCGCGAGATCCGTGTAGACAACAACGGTCGCTACAGCGCCTCGGCCTTGCCTGTTGGCAAGTACGAGGTGATCCTGAAAAAGGACGGCGAAGTTGTAGCCTCCAAGTCAGATGTGCTGGTGCAACTGGGCGCGGGTAGTGAGGTTTCCTTTGCCGCCGCTGGCGGCAGCGCCACGGACATGGATCGCATCGAAGTGCGTGCCAGCGCCATGTCGCCAATCGACGTCTCTGCAACCGACAGCCGCCAGGTGTTCACCGCCGAGCAGATATCGAAGATGTCAATCGGCCGCAACATCAACGCCTTGGCCATGCTCGCGCCAGGCGTCGTCGCCGCTGACTCACGCTACGGTAACGTTTCCTCGTTCAGCGGTTCGGCAGCATCGGAGAATGCCTTCTACATCAACGGCTACGCTGTCACCAACCCGCTTACCAACCTCGGCTCCACCACTTTGCCGTTCGACGCCATCGGCCAGTACCAGGTCATCACCGGCGGCTATGGCTCGGAGTTCGGCCGCGCAACGGGCGGCGTGGTCAACATAATCACCAAGAGCGGTACCAATGACTTCAAGGCCGGCGCCCAACTGGTCTGGACTCCGAAGGATTTCCGCGCGCACTCGCGCAACATCTACTACCCCAGTACGGGCAAGCTCCCCAATACCGACGGCCTGATCTATCAGCACCTGAGCGATCAGACCACCGACTCTCTGACCTACGGCGCGTACGCGAGCGGCCCGATCATCAAGGACCGGCTGTTCTTCTATGCCGGCGCGGAATTTGAGGACCAGGACAGGACCACGGTCTCCACCCGATCCAATACCGGCACCGGCTATCAGAAGCGCAACTACGAGGTTCCCCGCTGGCTGGTGAAACTGGATTGGTACATCAACGACAACCACCTGCTTGAGTTCACCGGTATCTCCGATGTGACCAAGCAGACGATGAGTGCCTACGCCTACAACTACACCGGGTCGAATGTATTCAACCCCGGGAACGTCAAGAACAGTGGTTACTACTACGAAGACGGCGGCGAGCTGTACATCGGGAAGTACACCGGCTACCTGACCGACAGCCTGACCCTGACCGCACTGTATGGCGAACAGGAACAGGACCATATCGCCAAGCCGTGGGGTTACGACCCGAGCGTGGTGTATGTCAGCGACTCCCGCAACGTATCCAACCCGGTCCGCTTTGGTGCATTCGACCAGCTCAGCTTCCCGGATGCCTACGACAAGACCGACGGCTATCGCATCGATCTGGAATGGCGTTTGGGCAATCACACCCTGCGTGGTGGCTATGACGTGCAGAACTCCGAATCACGCGCGGGCGAAGTGACGTCGGGGCCGGGGTACCGCTGGATCTACAACTCGGTAGGCGCGGCCAATGCCAACGAAACGATCCCCGGCAGCGGTGGCGCCCGTGGCCCCGGTGGCAACGGCGACTACGTGGTCAAGTACGTCTATGCCAACGGCGGTACCTTCAAGGTCGAGCAGAAGGCCTTCTATCTGGAAGACCGCTGGCAGGTCACCGACAACTGGCTGTTGTCACTGGGCCTGCGCAATGAGAGCTTCCAGAACTTCAATGCCGATGGCATCGTCTATGTGGAGCAGAAGAATCAGTGGGCTCCCCGCATCGGCGCCACCTGGGATGTCTTCGGCGACTCGTCCTTGAAGGTCTTCGCCAATGCCGGCCGCTACCACCTGGCGATGCCGAACAATGTCGCGCTGCGCGGTGCCGCCGGTTCGACGTATACGATGGAGTACTTCTCCTTCACCGGTATCGATCCGAATACCGGCGCCCCCCTGGGCACCACGGCCCTGGGCAACGGCCCGTTCTCCTCCAACAACGAGTATGGGCAAGCACCGGATCCGGCCTCGGTTGCAGCCAAGGGGCTGAAATCCCACTACCAGGATGAGTTCGTTCTTGGCTTCGAGAAGCAACTGGGCGAATCACTCACCTTCGGTGCGCGTTACATGTTCCGGGACCTCAAGAGCGCAATCGATGACATGTGCGATTGGCGCCCGGCCTACTACTGGGCCATCGAGAACGGCTACTCCGAAAGCGTCGCCGAGGCGCTGGGCGATGGCCTGGGTGGCTGCCGCCTGTTCAACCCCGGGGTAGGCAATACGTTCCAACTGGATGACGGCACCGGCAATCTGATCACCGTGCCCCTGTCGGCCCAGCAGCTCGGATTCCCGAAGCTCAAGCGCCGTTACCAGGGTATCGGGCTGTTCCTGGAGCATTCCTTCGACGGCAAGTTCTACGGCAAGATCGACTACACCTGGTCGCACAACTACGGCAATGCCGAGGGCCAGCTGAAGTCCGACGTGGCACAGGGCGATGTGTCGCAGACGATGGACTGGGACCACCCGGAGATGATGTTCCATGCGAACGGCAACTTGCCCAACGACCGTCGCCACTACCTCAAGTCCTTCGGCTACTACCAGCTCAACGATGAGTGGCGCTTCTCCAGCACCTTCACCTTGATGTCCGGTCGCCCGAAGAACTGCACTGGCATCTACGCCGGTCCGGATCCGGATGGCGAGTTCAGCGAAACCGTTGAGTATTCGGGTCCCTATTACCGCTACTGCAATGGCAAGGTCATGCCGCGCGGCTCGGCCGGTACCACGCCGTGGGTGGGACGTCTGGACATGGGTGTGGCCTACCGTCCGTCGTTCCTGAACAACAAGCTGGAACTGTCGCTTGATGTGTTCAACGTGACCAACTCCCAGACGGCACAGAACTACATCGAGTACGGCGAAATCGGCTCTGTCGGCAACCCATACCATTCGACCAACCGCGTGATCAGCTATTCGACGCCGCGCTATATGCGGCTTGGCCTCCGCTACGATTTCTGATTGCCATCTTCTCCAAGTGCAGTACTTGAACCCGGCCACGTGCCGGGTTCTTTTATGCCCCCGGATCTATGTGCAACCCTCAGCGTCCTGCATTGCTGCGAGGCTCGACGTACGAAGTTCATGCCATAAGGCCTGGAAGTCCACCAGGTGGGTCGTGTCGCAGAGCCCGGGGACAGTGGCCGGACAATGGCGATCTACTCCGGGCGGTCGGCATCGCCGAGGTACTACCCGACGGTGGGAGGGGTGTGCCGCCCCCTCTTGGGCTTACGCCATCCCGGTTGGGCGCGGACGCGGTGCAGCAGACCAGCTCCTCGTCACACAGGCAAGCGAGCTCCACCTCCCCCACGCCGGGTGGTCCAAGCCTGCTGTCGTGCAATCGCCCGAGCCTGGATCAGGCCCACGGCCACGACGATGGCTGGAAGCCAGCCAGCAGCGGTCGACCGTCCACCTGGGACGCGATGAGTGCAACGACGGCGGCTCCAATGTACCCAGGCGGGGTGCGGCCGGCCTTGCGCCACTGGCTGGAAAAGGCCCGGACAGCCCGGCCTTGTTCGCGCTGCGCCCCAGCACACATCAGCACTGAGACCAACCCAGCGGCCGGCACCGGGCCTGAACCCACATCGTCGAAGGCTGCCCGACATCCCGGCGGTCATCCAGCACCATGCGCAGACCTACCGGATCACACACTTTCCATCTCCCACGCCCGGAGGGCATTGATGGGCATCCATGGAAAATGAACCATCCTTGTTCATTCGCCGATAGCAGCAGCGAGCCCTATGTGCACCGTTTCTCCCACCGCCTACTGTCCTGCTGCGTCTATCGTCATTGCAAGCTCTTCATGTACCGTGTTGCCGCTGTAGTCTTTTGCGGTTATGCGGCAGATATAGTCGCCGGGTGACAGCTGGGCCAACCGTAGGGCATCCACTGCCAGGCGCCCGTCGCGCACCACATTGCTGACCACGTAGCGGAACCGCGTCACCGCGCTGCCGTGCACGGTGATGCCGCTGTCCTCGGCGTAGGCGACCTTGGCCGCGTCCGCCTGCGGCGGCATGCGGTTGAACTCGATGTTCATGCGCGGCTGTTCGTGGCCGGGCAGCGCGCGGCCGTCGGCGTCGAGGATCTGGTAGCCCAGCGCGTACAGGCCGAGGCGGCGGCGCGGCAGGTTGCCGTCCACCTGGTCCCAGGCCTCGACCACCAGTTGCAGGCCGCCGGCGTCGCGCGGCACCCGCAGGCGGCCGTCGCGGCTTTTGCGCAGGCGCTCGCCGCGGGCGTCGAGCAGGGCGATGTCGTCGATGCGTGGCGGCACGTGGTCGGCGTAATTGGCGAAGCCCAGCCGTACCGCATTGCGCTCGTAACCCGATGGTCCGACCGCCAGGTGCACGTGGGCCTGGCTGTTGATGCTGCCCAGCGCATCGCCGGGATGGAAGCGGGTACCGCGGCGCACGCGCACCCGCTGCAGCTGCCCGGCCTCGTCGTGCACCAGCTGGAAGCGGGCCGGATCGAGCGGCTGGTTGCGCGGGTCGCGGCCGACCTTCATGTGGATGTAGTCGACGGTGTCCAGCGACAGCCCCTCGGCCTGCCCGCCCAGGCTCCAGGTCGCCGCCGGGCTGCTGACCTTGGCCGCGGCGATGGCGAGCACGGGCTGGCCGACGTCGCCGCGGACGTCGAAGCCACCGTGCAGGTGGTGGCGGCTTTCGCCGCTGAAGTTGCCGCGCACTTCGCCCAGGGTGCCGACCACTTCGTGCCAGCCCAGCTGCGGCGCCAGCGGCCAGCGCCCTTGGTTGCGCGGCAGCGGGTTGTCCATCGCAGGCCCGACCGGCGCTTCGGCCGCCGCCATTCCCGCCAGCGGCGGCCGCAGGTGATGGAGGCGGTAGGCATCGGCATCGCCGAGCAGCAGGCTGCCATCGGGCGCCAGCGCGATGCCGGCCGGGCGCGCGAAGCGCTGCGCATCGCCGGCCACCGCCACCACGTGCCCGGTGGGCGAGACCTGCACCACGCGGCCGGTGATGCGCTCGCCGACATAGGCCACGCCGTCGTGGGTGAGCGCCAGCGTCATCGGCCCCCACAGCACCTGGGGGCCCTCGGGCCCACCCACCGGCGTGGCGACGTGGCCAGCCGCGGTGACGGTGCGCAGCGCGTCGTTGCGCAGGTCGGCCACCCACAGCGTGCCGTCGGCGGCGAGCGCGAGGTCGGTGGGGGTATCGAAACGCGCCGCTTCGCCCTGGCCGTCGGCCCAGCCGGGGCGGCCGCCGCCGGCCAGCGTCCACACCCGGCCGTCCGGCTCGATCACGCGGATGCGGTCGTTCCAGGTGTCGGCCACGTACACCCGCCCCTGCGCATCCACCGCCACGCCCATCGGCCCGTCGAAACGCGCCTGCCGGCCGATGCCATCGGCGAACCCGGCCACGCCGTCGCCGGCCAGTGTGCTGACGTCGCCCTGCGCGGTGACCTTGCGGATCGCATGGTTGCCGGTATCGGCGACATACAGGTTGCCGTGGCGGTCCAGCGCCAGCCCGGAGGGCGTGTTGAACGCGGCGGCGTCCCCGCGCCCGTCGGCGAAGCCCTCGCGGCCGCCGGCCAGCACGTGGAACACGCCGTCCAGCCAGCGGTAGAGGATGCGGTTGTTGTCGCCGGCATCGGCAACATAAAGCGTGCCGCCGGTGTCCATCGCCACGCCCCAGGGATCGCTGAAGCGGCTGTGCATGCCGGAACCGACGCTGTCGCCTTCGATGCCGTCGCCGGCCAGCAGCGCGACCTGCGCGCGCCAGCCCAGCGGCGTGGCGGCCGGCGCTACCGAAGGCGTGCGTGGCGGCCACAGATAGCTGGCCGCGAGCGCGCCCCCGGTCAGCAATGCCACGACCATCACCCAATGCCTGCGTTCCATGTACATCCCAGCGGTTGCGGACCCGGCACCATAGACGCTCGCCGGCCACGGAACCACCCGGCACCGACAGGATCGCCACCCGTCCCACGGAGTCATGCATGAATCTGCAACTGCACCTGCAGGAAAACCCGATCCGGCTGCAGCCACCGCAGGGTGCCGCGGTGGTGCTGCCGCTGTCGCTGGCGGACCTGCTGGCGGCGGGGCTGCACGCCTTTCCGCCGCAGCCCAGCGCGCTGGAGCAGGCCATCCAGTGCGTCGAGGATGCGCTGATGCCGGCGATCCCGGCGCTGCGCCACCCGGCGCCGTTGCTGCTGGAATGCGCCGATCCGGTGCTGGCGCCGCTGTGGGCGGCCAGTGGACGGGCCCCCGGCACGGTGGCCACGCTGTCCATCGCCGACGTCGAGAACGTCTTCGACCGGCTCGCGCGGGTGGCGGCCGGCGTTCCCGCGCAAAGCTTGGGGTTGCCCGCGCAGCCGCGCTTCGCCGCCGCGCTGGTGGTGGTGCGCGAGCTGCTGCACCACATTCCACTGCCGGCGCTGCGGCTGCGGCCGGCGACGGACTGAGTGCCGCCCCGGGCCGCACGCCCCGACGTGGCGCCGCGCAGGCACGCCCCGCGCGGCGGGTTGCGCGCCCGCGCGCCCGCGCGGTCAGCGGCTGCCGCGCGTCGCGCGCAGGTGGGTGCCGACCGGCACCGAGAACGCGCCGTTGTCGGCCACGTCCCAGTTGATCGACCACGCCATCACGCCGCGGAAGTCCGGATACGGCCGCGCCGGCTCGAGCGTGTCGCAGCCGGTGCCGCGGGCCAGGCAATCGAACGCGCGGATGATGGCCGCCGGCGGCGCGTAGCCAGTGCCGGCCGCGCGCGGGCCGGAGGGCAGGGCCAGCGCCACCTGGTCCGGGCGCAGGCCGTGGAAGCGGCCCTTGCCGCCGGCCAGCGCGAAGCCCTCGATCAGCATCTTCGCCGAGCCCACCATCATGTCCACGCTGCCGGCCGGCAGTCTGTCCGCGCGGTAGGGGGTGGGCAGGCCGCCGTTGTTGTAGAGCTGCACGTGCAGCAGGTCCAGTTCGTCGCGCAGCCCGTCGATCAACGGCAGGTAGGCGCCCCAGATGCCCTCCATCGACACCCAGCCGCCCTGCACGTAGGGGTGCTCCGGCGCCATCGACACGTACAGGTTGGGGTACATGGCATGCAGGCGCTTGACCGCGGAGACCAGGTGGCCGGTGACCGGTGCGCCGTGCACGACACCGGCGACCTTCTCCAGGTCGATATCGATGCCATCG
Source organism: Stenotrophomonas sp. Y6 (assembly GCF_022436665.1). Taxonomy (NCBI): domain Bacteria; kingdom Pseudomonadati; phylum Pseudomonadota; class Gammaproteobacteria; order Lysobacterales; family Lysobacteraceae; genus Stenotrophomonas; species Stenotrophomonas sp. Y6. Next base: position 212,170 of record NZ_JAKUKB010000009.1, on the reverse strand, counting down.
AGCCCGTAGGCGTCGATGGCCTGCGCGGTGGTGCGCACGAAGTTGTCCTCGTCGCGTTGCGTGCGCAACGTCACCTTGCCCAGCTCACCACCGAAGGACAGCGCCACGATCCCGCCACGCGCGCGGCGCGCGGCGATGTCGGCGACCAGGCGCGTGCGCTCCAGCCCCGGCGCCGGATTGAACGCGACCCTGCCCTCGCCCATGTCGTCGGCGAACGCCAGCACCACCACGTCCCAGGCGTCGTCCACCTGGCCGAGCGGCAGCACCCCCGATCCGTTGTCGAAGTTGTGCAGGTAGCCGACCAGGGCATGGCGCGGCAGCGGGTGGCTGTAGCCCGGCGTCACGCCGGGTCGCGGCTCGGCGGCGCCGACCTGCCCGGCGTGGCAGCCGAAACTGGTGACCAGGAAAAACATGCACGACAACAGGCGGCTCGGCTTCATCGCAATCCCAAGCGGTGGAGGAGCGCCGATTCTAGACAGCCACCGGCACCAAAAATCCTTCCGGAACATGAAGTTGGCGAAGTTGTCCGGTAATGACCCGCGGCCGTCCGGGCGCTGTCCGGCGGGCCTGTCCGGCGGGCCGCGGCGCGGTGTCGCGGCCCGCCGCGAGGGCCACCGCGCAGGACATCCGCAGGCAACCGGGCGCAGCCATCATGCCCCGGGCATGACTCATGCCGGCGGGTTCGCTCAGCCGCAGGTCTTCATGCGTCGCTCCGCATCCCACAGGGCGCGACGCGCCAGGTCATAGGCGCTGTCGGCCGCCGACGGCAGGGTGTGCTCGGCCTCGACCGGGTCGGCGCCATGGCGGTAGCGGTACTCCAGCCGCTCCAGCGCGTCCAGCTGCTGCAGCGCGTTGCCGAACCAGCGCCGGCGTACCGCATCGTCGCAGCGCGGGTAGCGCCGTTCCAGCTCGCCGATGGCGGTACGGATGCGACGGCTGGCCTCGCCATCCAGGCCGGGCAGCGGCTCATGGCGGATCGGCGCGGCCTTGTAGGCATCGCCGGTGGCTTCGCTGCCCAGGTCGGACGCGCGCTCGTGCAACGACGGGTTGAATGCCACATCCGGCGCGCGCCGTGCCTGCGCCGGCTGGATGTCCTCGCCGTAGAGCCACTTCTCCCTGCGTGACTGCCGGGTCCCGGCCGCACGCTTCGAGAACAGGCCGGCGGTGGCGCGCTCGCCGACGCCCGTCGCCAGTTCGTCGCGGTGGGTGAACAGTTGCTCGTCCTTGCCCGGGGTGCGTGCCCGCGCCGCGACATCGTCCGGCAGCGCGATCCCGCCATCGGCGGCGTACAGGCGACGCGCGGCGCCGACGGCGGGCACCGGCGGCGATGACGCGGCCGGTGGCGGTGTCGGCGCGGGCGGCCGCTGGCCATCGGGCGGGAACGGCGGGGGCGCAACGGCGGGCGCCGCCACCCGGGTCATGGCGGGCAGCGACGAGTGCGACGGCGCCGGTGCCGGTTCCGCCGCGCGCGCCAGCCAGCGCACCTGCAGGCGCTGCTGCCGATGCTCCGCGGCGGGTTCGGGCACCTGCCACAGCACGCGGCCGGCCAGGCAGAGAATCGCCACGGTCGCCAGCCCGGCGCCGATGCGGTGGGACAGGGGTTCGCTGACGCGGGAATCGTGCATGCCTCTCCATCGCAGACCTGCACGCGGCGGGAGCCCCGCGGTGCACCGTGGCAACTACAGACCGGAGGCCGGGCGGCGAGTTCCATCGCCGTCGCGCGCCGATGCCCGGGTTACGATGGCCGCCCTTTCCGGCACCGGTGCCGCTCCGCGGCACTCCCAGCGCATGACCCACTACTCCGGCCCCCTGCTCACCCGCCCGTTGCTGGACGCCATGCGCGACGCGCAGCGGCGCGGCGACGCGGCCTGGAACGGCTCGCTCGACCTGGGCCGCGGCACCGACGCGGTGCGGCTGGAGGCCGATCGCTGGCAGTGGCGCGGCCACGATTATCCGTGGCCGGAGCGGCTCAAGGACCGCACCGTGTATTACTGGGACGGTGGGGATTTCGCGCCGGCCTCGCGGTTCGGCAATGGCCTGTACAAGCTGGTGCCGACCGACTGGGGCGTGCCGACCTTCGAGATCGACGGCATCAAGATGCTGGTCAGCGCGCAGTTGTCGCCGATGGACGACGCGCGCCGCAAGGTTGCCCTGGTCGCGCCGCGCGGCAAGCAGGTGCTCGATACCTGCGGCGGCATGGGCTATTTCGCCGCCTGCTGCCTGGAGGCCGGGGTGGCGGCGGTGCATTCGTTCGAGAAGAGTCCGGAAGTGCTGTGGCTGCGCACGCTCAATCCCTGGTCACCGGACCCGGCCGCCGCCGGCGGCCGCCTGACGCTGACCCACGGTGACATCTCGCTGGCCATCGCCGATATCGCCGACGCCTCGGTCGATGCCGTGCTGCATGACCCGCCACGCTTCGGCATCGCCGGCGAACTGTATTCGCAGGCGTTCTACGACCACCTGGCGCGGGTGCTGCGCCGCGGCGGCCAGCTGTTCCATTACACCGGCATGCCCAACCGGCTGACCAGCGGCCGCGACGTGCCGCGCGAGGTCGCCACCCGCCTGGGCAAGGCGGGGTTCCGCGCGCGCCCGGAACTGGACGGAGTGTTCGCGGTCCGTAACTGAGCGGCGCGCGTCATGGCAGCGGCGGCTGCCCGGTGTTGTCGCGCTGGAACAGCACCCGCTCCGGGCGATGCAGGGCGAAACCCTGCGCGCTGTCCACGCCCAGCGCACGCAGCAGGTCCAGGGTGTCCAGGTCGTCCACCCACTCGGCCACCACCCGGGCCCCGCGCTGGTGGCCGATGCGGGTGACGGCATCGACGATGGTCCGGCTCATCGGGTCGCGGCCGAGGTCGCGCACGAAACTGCCGTCGATCTTGATCACGTCCACCGGCAGATTCTTCAGGTAGCCGAACGAGGCCATGCCGGCGCCGAAGTCGTCCAGCGCGATGCGGCAGCCGGCTGCGCGCAGGCGCTCGATCACCCGCACCACGCGCAGCAGGTCGCGCACCGCCACGGTTTCGGTGATTTCCAGGCACAGCCGCTGCGGCGGCACGCCATTGCGGGCGATCGCATCGAGGATGAAATCGGCCAGCCCCTCGTCCTCGAGGCTGGCGCCGGAGAGGTTGATGGCGCAGCTCTGCAGGCGCTCGCCGCAGGGATGCAGGGCATTGAAATTGGCCAGCGCGGTGCGGATCACCCAGCGGTCCACCGCCGGCATCAGGCCATAGCGCTCGGCCGCCACCATGAACACGCCCGGCGCGATCACGCTGCCGTCGTCGGTGCGCATGCGCAGCAGCAGCTCCACGCGGGTGACCGGTTCGGCGCCGGGCGACAACGGCACGATCTCCTGGTAGTCCAGCAGCAGGCGGTCCTGCTCCAGCGCCCGGCGCAGCTGGCTGGCCCATTCCATCTCGCCCATGCGCCGGGTGGCGTCGGCGTCGTCGCGGTACACCCGCACCCGGTTGCGGCCGTCTTCCTTGGCCTGGTAACAGGCCGTGTCGGCCCAGGCCAGCAGGTCCTTGAGGGTGCATCCGGGCTGGTCGACCAGCACCAGCCCGATGCTCGCGCTCACCGTGTAGCTGCGTCCCAGCCAGCAGAACGTCGAACGCTCGATGCACGCGCGCACCTGCTCGGCCAGCAGGTCGGCCTGGGCCTGGTCCACGCCGGACGCCAGCAGCCCGAACTCGTCGCCGCCCAGCCGCGCCAGCAGGTCGCCATCGCGGACGTGGCGCCGCATCGCCTGCGCCAGCTGCACCAGCAACTGGTCGCCGGCGCTATGCCCGGACAGGTCGTTGATCAGCTTGAACTGGTCCAGGTCGATGTACATCAGCGCGAACGCCCCCTCGCCGGCGGCGTCGCGGTCGAGCAGCGCCTGGCGCAGGCAGCGCTCGAACTCGCGGCGGTTGCACAGCCCGGTGAGCTCGTCATGCGCGGCCTGGTAGCGCAGGCGCTCGGTCATCTCGCGCTGCGCGCTGGTATCGCCGGCCACCATGAGCAGGTGCGGCACGTGGTCGATCTCCAGCATGGCGAGCGAGGCATTCACCCACAGCGCGGCATCGGCACCGCGCACCACGAATGCCTCCTGGCTGCTCCATGCGCCGTGCGCGCGGGTGGCGGCGACCGCCTCGCGACCGTGCACGGCATCGGCGAACAGGCCCTCCAGTGGCGCGCCGGCGACGGCGCCGAGCTGGGCCCTGGCCGCGCGGTTGGCGTAGGTGATGCGCCCGTCGCGCGCGTCGGCCACCAGCACCAGCGCCGGCAGCATCTCGTTGAGGGCCTGGAACCGCGCCTCGCTTTCGCCGAAGCGCGCGCTCATCCGCCGCGCCAGTTCGAGCGCGCGGCGGTGCACGCTTGCCTGCGACCACAGGAACAGGGCCAGCAGCACGCTGATTGAACTGCCGCCGATCACGATCAACCGCAGCTGCGCCCACTCGCCCATCGGTACGCGCGGCCACAGCCGCAGTTCCCACGTGCGCCCGCCGAATTCCATGCGCCGCACCTGCAGCGCCGCCGGGTCGGCCGGCAACGGCGCGCTGGCGAACACCCGCGCATGCGCCGGCAATGCGCCCAGGTCGCGGATCTCCACGTCCATGTGGTCGAGGATGCGGCCATACAGCGCCTGGCGGACCATCGGCTCCAGGCGCACGCTGACCGCCAGCGCGCCCAGCTCGCGCGCGCGCCGTTCCGCGACCGTGGCCGGCATGGCGCCCGGGGTGTACGCGGGCAGGCGCACGGTGATGCCCATGTCGCCCGCCGCCCGCTGGCCGCGGAACTGCAGCAGCGGGAACGGCGCGGACAGGGCGGCCGCATCGGCGTCGCGCGCGCGCCGCAGCGCCTCCATGTTCTCCGGTTGCCGGGCGACATCGAAACCGACCAGCACCTCGTTGCCTTCCAGCGGCGCGACGTACTGGTAGCGGTAGGTGGCCTGGCCAGCGGCGTCCACCTGGCGCTGCGCGAAGGCGATCAGCACGTAGCCATGGATCCACTCCTGCGAACGCAGGTTGCGCTGGTAGCTGTCGAAGGTGCCCTGGTCCAGCTGCGCGGTGCCCGCCAGCAGCACGGTCTGCATCGCCCGCAACCCCAGCGCGGCGCCGGCCAGCGGTTCACGCAGGCGCGCGGGCGCGGCATCGGCCAGCGAGCGCTGCAGCGACTGCACCCGTTCGCGCTCGCCGCGCCATTCGCCAAGCGCCACCCGCGCCGTCAGCGCCAGGCCGGTGACCAGCACCAGCAGTGCCCACAGCGGCGTGGCGAACAGGGAGCGCGGCATCCCGCCGTCAGCTGCGGGTAGCGGGGCGTCATTGTGCATGGGCAGCCCTTGCAGGCACCGCCAGTGCGCTGCACCGGCCGCCGCTGGCCAGCGTGCCGCCGTGGACTGTCATCGCCCCGCCATCGTCCATATCACCGCCCCTGCCCGGCCCGAACCCCAGTTCGCCGGCGCCAGCAACCGGCCCCGGCAACGCACCACGAACGGCCTTCCCGCCGTACCGCCGAGCGTCAATGCCACCGGCAGGATCCTGTACCACCCGGGCGATTCTACGCGCCGTCCGGGCCACGCGGCCGTCAACGCACCTGTCCGTGCCGGCCCCACCCGCCTTGACCACCATGCCCGCTCCCGTTACCGGCGCACCCGCCGTGTCGTCCCTTTCTCTTAACGCCAATCCGGGTATATCTCGACACCGGACAACGCCTCCCCGCACCCGGCGCCCTGCCGCACACAGGCACGCGCCGGGCCCTGCATCTGCCGCCGGTTCCGGCCCCCGCCGTGCGCACTTCCGGCCATCCGCAGATGCATGGCGCCGCACGGGGCGGGCCTCCAGACAGACCCGATGCAAACCCTGTTCCCGCCTGCGGGAGCCGGGACCGTCGTCGCGCGCCCGCGCGACGGCCCACCCACGCCGTTGCCGCCGGCCCTGCCCGGCCGCGACGGGGCAACGCCACCATGACCCGGGGCCCGTCGCCCCGCAGGAGAGTGCCCTTGAAAGATGTGAACATGTTCCTGCAGGGACCCGGGGCGGAGCGCCGCGCGGTCAGCGTGCTGGCGACCGAGCGCGTGCCCCTGGAGACACTGCTGTGCCACGCTCCCAACGCCGGCGCCGGCGTCCTTGTCGACCTGCATGTGCTGGTCGATGCGCAGGGCAACCTGGCCCGGCAGATCGACCATGAGGGCCTGCGCTACCGGTTCAGCGGTTCGAATGCGACCTGGGTGCTGGTGGTCAGCTGACCGCCGCGGCGTGAAATCGCCCGCGCGCGCATCGACGCGGGGATAACGGCGGCCCCCGCTACCCTGACGCCGCGGTACCGGCCGCCCCCGCGATGGCGCCGCGCGGCGTCCGGACGGCGGCAGGGTCGGCGGCAGCCGGTGCGCCCTTGGCAGGCGGCCGGCATTGCCCCCGGCCGGGGTACCGCGCAGCCACAGGAGGAACCCGCCATGGTCAAAGCCGTCCCGAGCCGCCTTCCCCCGCCGTTCCACTGGGTCGAGGAACCCGATCGCAAACGCCTGTGCCTGGGCGGGGTCAAGGTGCTGGAAATCTGCCGGCGCAACCTCGGCTGGATCGTGGAGGTCTACCTGCACGAGCCGTCGCGCCCGTTGCCGATCATCGCCGTGCGCTCGGCCAGCGCCGGCATGCGCTGGGGCGCGCGCTGGGCCAAGCAGCACATGCGCATGCTCACCCAGCTGGCACGCGATCCCGGCGCGCCGGGGCATCCGGCGCACTGAGCCGGCGCGGCGCCGCCAGGCGACCGTCTCCGGACCGCGCAGCGAGCGCATGGCCGCGGCAACCGCCCGGGCCGGCCCATGCCCGGTGCCGGCCTGGGTGCGCTGCCGCGCGCTCAGCACCTGACGGCGTTGCGGCCCTGGCGCTTGGCGCGGTACATCGCCAGATCCGCGCGCCGCAGCAGTTCCGATGCGCTCTCGCCCGTGGCCATCTCGGCGACGCCGGCCGAGATCGACAGCGAGAACAGGTCCAGCTCATTGACCCGCGTCGTGTTGACCTGCTGGCGCAGGCGCCCGGCCAGCTCCATGGCCTGCGCCAGGGTGACGCCGGGCAGGATGACCAGGAACTCCTCGCCGCCCCAGCGGATGGCGCGGTCGTCGGCGCGCACGCAGGATTTCAGCACCCGGCCCATGCACGCCAGCGCGTCGTCGCCGGCCTTGTGCCCGTGCACGTCGTTGATGGCCTTGAAGTGGTCGATGTCGGCCATGATCACGCTCAGCGGCCGGGCCGACGCCTGCGCCTGCGCGACCAGCCCGTAGAGCTGTTCGGCGCCGGCATGCCGGTTCAACAGCCCGGTCAGCGAGTCGATGGTCGCCATCTCCATCAGCCGGCACTCGCGCTCGACGCGTTCGCTGACGTCCTTGCCGGTGCTGATGTAATGCGATATCCGGCCACGGCCGTCGCCGACCGGTGCAATGCTCTGCTCGACGTGGATCTGGCGGCCGCTCTTGTGGCGGTAGGTGAAGGTGGCGCGGAACGGCTTTCCCTCGCGCAGGCAGACCCGCAGGTTGCGGTAGAACAGCGGGTCCTGGTGCGACGGGTACAGCATCCGCGCCGACTGCCCGAGGATCTCCTCCGGCGCATAGCCGGTGAGCCGGGCAAAGGCTTCGTTGACGAACACGACGCCGGTGTCGCGCCCGGTGATCAGGATCGGGTCGATCGCGGCATCCAGCGCCTGCAGCAGCAGCCGGCGTTCCTGCTCGGCGGCAATCCGCGCGCTGATGTCATTCTGCACCGACACGAAATACGCGATCGCACCGCTGGCGTCGCGCACCGGGGAAATGCTCCACTCCACCGTGTAGGCACGGCCGTCGGCGGCATAGTTGACCGTGCTGCCGGCGAATGGCAGCCCCTGCTGCAGGTGCCGGCGCAGCGAGGCCATCAGCGCCCGGTCGGTGAGTGGACCCTGCAACAGGCGCGGGCTGCGGCCGAGCAGCTGCTCCGGCCGGTAGCCGCTCATGCGGCAGAACGCCGGGTTGGCGTAGACGATCAGCGGGCCGCCGCCCTCCAGCCCGGCATCGGTGATGAGCACCGCGCTGGTGCTCTGGTCGACGGCGTGGGCAAGCACCGCGGGACTGGCGGCGCCAAGCAGGTCCAGCGCCTGCCCGTCATCACTCAGGCGACCCACGGTATGTCCGCCTCATGCGCGATGCGCTCGAACTGCGGGCGCCCGAACCAGTAGCCCTGCATCAAGCCGATGCCGAGGTCGGCCAGGCAGCGCGCCTCGTCCGCGGTCTCGATGCCTTCGGCGATCACCTCGATGCCCAGCTCCCGGCACATCGCGACCACGCCGGCGACGATCGCGCGCCGCGGCGGGCTCTGGTCGATCGCGCGGATCAGGGCCATGTCCAGCTTCACGATGTCCGGCTGGAAATCGGCCAGCAGGGTGAGCCCGGCGAAACCGGCGCCGAAGTCGTCGATCGCGGTCTTGAAGCCGATCCGCTTGTACTCGCTCAGGATCTCGGCCAGCCAGCTGCCATCGCTGACCTGCTCGCCCTCCACGGTCTCGAAAATGATCTGCTCGACCGGGAAGCCGTAGCGCCGCGCCGCGCGCAGCGTGGAGCGGATGCACAGCTCGGGCCGGTAGATGGCGTTGGGCAGGAAGTTGATCGACAGGTACGAACCCATCTGCAGCCGCGACGCGGTCTGGATCACCTTGTCGCGGCAGGCCTGGTCGAACGCATAGCGGTTGGACGCGGTGATCCGCGACAACACCGAAGCGGCCGGCTCGCCGGCGGTGCCGCGCACCAGGCCTTCATGCGCGAATATGCGGCGCGCGCGCACATCGACGATCGGCTGGAACGCATAGCTGAACTCGAAATCCAGCGGCTGCGCGTCGACGCACAGGGCGCAACCGGCGCGCGTGTCGGTGGAGTTCATGCGGTGGGTTCTTTGCGCCGTGGGTGGGCGAAGGATAGCGGCTGCCACGCAACCCGGGCCAGCCACCCGCGCTGGCGGTCAACCGGCATGGGCGGCGATATCGGCGTTCTCGACGACTGCCGGCCGCGGCCCGGGGGCGATCACCAGCCGCAGCAGGCAGCGACCGATCGCCTCGGTAGTGGTGAATACCCGTGGGCAGGCGCCGGCCAGCAGCGCCAGCAGCGGGTCGCCCAGCGCGTACAGGCCGCGGCGCAGCCGGTGCGGCGACACCGTGCCGTGCACCGGGCGGACCACGCCGGGGCGCACGCTGGTGTGGGCCAGCCCGCTCCGCACCAGCACCTGCTCGGCTTCACCCTTGACCCGCAGCGGCATCAGCGCACTGCCGGCATCGGCCCCCATGCCGGAGATGTACGCCACGAAGCCACCGGGGTTGGCGCCGGCGTACGCCGCCAGCACCCGTTCCAGCGTCGCCACGGTCGCCTCGCGGTACGCCGCCTCCGACAGGCCCAGCGGCATCGGGCCGGCGCAGTACAGGCAGGCGTCGTGGTCGCGCAGGTCGATCGCGGCCAGCGCCCCGGCGGAGAACTCCGGCGCCAGCAGCACCTGCACGCGCGGATCGGGCGAGGCCAGCGGGCGCCGGACCAGCACGCTCACCGCCTCCACCTGGTCCGAGCCCAGCAGCACGCGCAGCACGCCCTGGCCGACCAGGCCGGTGGCGCCCACCAGCAGAATGCGCTTGCCCATGACGTCGTTCCTCAGTTGCGCCCACGGCAACGCCGCGAACAGTAGCGCACGCTTTCCCAGTCGCGCGCCCACTTGCGGCGCCACGCGAACGCACGCCCGCAGGCCGCGCAGATGCGCTGCGGCAGCTCGGCCTTCGTGCGCATGCGCGGCATCAGTGCCCCCCCGTCCACAGGGCCCGCGGAGCCGGCGATGCAGAGGCGAGCGCAGGGGCAATGACGGTGCGACGGGTGGACATGGCGGTGGCCCGGGGCGGCAGTGCAGTCACCGGCTTGTACGCAGGCGATGGGCACTTGGATGCATCCATGGCGGCCGTTGCTGCGTAAACCCCGGCATCTCCCCGATCACGGATGCATGCCATGCGCCTTGCCCGGCCCTTCCTCCTGCCGCTGCTGATGGCCACCCTGCTCAGCGGCTGCGCCCAGGCCAAGCACCCTCCGATCACGCCGGTGAGTTCGGTGGACCTGCCACGCTTCATGGGCCGCTGGTACGTGATCGGGATCATTCCCACCCGCCTGGAGCGCGGCAACCACAACCCGGTGGAAACCTACCGCCTGGACAGCAAGGGCCAGGTGTGCACCTGGTACCGCTACCGCCCCGGCGGGTTCCAGGCGCCGGTGAAGCTGCTGGCATCCACCGGGCTGGTGCAGCCCGGCACCGGCAATGCCGAATGGAAGGTGCGCTTCTTCGGGCTGTTCAAGGCGCAGTACCTGATCGGCTGGCTGGCGCCGGACTACAGCCAGGTCATGGTGGTGCGCGATGCCCGCGACTACCTGTGGTACATGGCGCGCACCCCCAGCGTGCCCGACGCCGACTACCAGGCCATGCTGCAGCGCGCGGCGGCGCTGGGCTACGACACAACGCGGATCGAGCGGGTTCCCCAGCACTGGCCTGAAACCGGCCAGGACAAGGACACCTTCGATGGAGCATGCCGATGAGATGGGCGGTACTGCTGCTGGCGCTGTCGATGCCGCTGGTCGGGTGGCTGTCCAACAGCGGCCTGCTCGGCCCGACCAACGGCGAAATCTCCGCGCGCTACCCGACCCTGATCGTCGCCGCCGGCTACGCGTTCGCGATCTGGGGCCCGATCTTCGCGCTGGACGTGGTGTTCGGCATCGGCCAGCTGGTCACCGGCGAGGACAGCTGGCGGCTGCGCCGCATCCGCCGGTTCACCGCCGCCGGCTTCGCCCTGACCTCGCTGTGGATGGTGGTGTTCACGCGGCAGTGGTTCTGGCTGGCGCTGGCGGTGATCTGGCTGAGCCTAGGCTGCCTGTTGGCGGCCGCGTGGCTGGCCTCGCATACCCGCCGCCACGCGCGCCAGCCATGGTGGCAATGGCTGCCGCTGTCGCTGCACGCCGGCTGGGTGTCGCTGGCGGTGTTCCTCAATGTCGCCCAGGTGGTGGTGGCGTTCGAACTGCTGCCGGTCGATCACATGCTGCCGTGGACGCTGCCCCTGTTCGGCCTGGCGGCGATGCTGCTGCTCAGCATGCTGGCCATCCTGCGCGGCAACCCGTGGTACGCCCTGCCGGCGGTGTGGGGGCTGCTGGGCGTCTATGTGCGCCAGATCCAGTCACCGCTTGCCGGCGCCACCGTGGCGGCGCTGGTCGCGCTGGCACTGGCGGTGCTGCTGGTCGCGGTGGCCTTGAAATACGCGCTTTCCCCGGCGCTGCCGCCGGACCCGCCGTGACCTGCGTGCGGCTGCTGCTGGGCGACCAGCTCGATCCGCGGCACCCGTGGTTCGACCACACCGATGCGGACGTGCTGTACGTGATGATGGAAGTCCGCCAGGAAACCGACTACGTACTGCACCACGCGCAGAAGATCCTGGCGATCTTCGCGGCGATGCGGCGCTTCGCCGCGCACCTGCGCGCGGCCGGCCACCGGGTCGACTACCTGGCGATCGACGATGCCGGCAACCGCCCGTCACTGGTGGACAACCTGGACCGGCTGCTGGCGCAGCACGCCGCCACCGCGCTGGAATACCAGGCGCCCGACGAATGGCGGCTGGACGCGCAGCTGCGCCGGTACGCGGCGCGGCAGGCGATCCCGGTGCGCTGCGTGGACAGCCACCACTTCCTGGCCGGACGCGGGGAGGCGGCCCGCTTTTTCGGCAGCCGCGGGCGCTGGACCATGGAGCCGTTCTACCGCCACATGCGCCGCCGCCACCACGTCCTGCTCGAACCCGACGGCCGGCCCATGGGCGGGCGCTGGAACTTCGATGCGGACAACCGCAAGCCGTGGCGCGGCGATCCCCCGGAGCCGCCGGATACCCGCCCGCGGCATGACCTGCGCGCGCTCTGGCAGTGCATCCAGTCCGCCGGCGTCGCCAGCTTCGGCGATCCGCAGGCGCATGCGCTGCGCTGGCCACTGGACCGCGCCGAAGCCCTGCAGCAGCTGCAGGCCTTTCTCGACCACGGGCTGGCGCATTTCGGCGACTACCAGGACGCGATCAGCGCGCGGGCGCCGCGGCTGTTCCACTCGCTGCTGTCGTTCGCGCTGAACGTGAAGATGCTCGACCCGGCCGAGGTCATCGCCCGCGCCGAGGCCGCCGCCCACGATGGCCGCGCGCCGCTGGCCGCGGTGGAGGGCTTCATCCGCCAGATCCTGGGCTGGCGCGAGTACGTGCGCGGGGTGTACTGGGCGCGGATGCCTGGCTATGACCAGTGCAATGCCTTCGGCCATGACCTGCCCCTGCCGGCCTGGTTCTGGACCGGCGATACGCACATGGCCTGCGTGCGCGGGGCGATCGGGCAATCGCTGGCCCACGCCCATGCCCACCATATCCAGCGGCTGATGGTGATCGGCAACTTCGCGCTGCTCGCCGGGCTCGACCCGCAGGCCCTGCACCGCTGGTACCTGGGCATCTACATCGATGCCTTCGAGTGGGTCGAGCTGCCCAACACCCTGGGCATGAGCCAGTTCGCCGACGGCGGGCTGCTGGCCACCAAGCCGTATGTATCGGCGGCCGCCTATCTGCACCGGATGGGCGACCACTGCGGCCAGTGCCGCTACCGGCGCGACCTGCGCACCGGCGCCCGCGCCTGCCCGTTCAATGCGCTGTACTGGGACTTCCTGGACCGGCATGCGCCGCGGCTGGCGCACAACCCGCGCCTGGCCCTGCCCTACCGGCAGCTGGCGCGGATGCCGGCCGGCGAGCGCCAGGCCCTGGCCCAGCAGGCCGCGCAGCTGCGGGCGCGGCTGGACGCGCTGTGACCCTGGGCACATCCAACGCGCCGATGCCCGCGTAAGCACGACCATGCCCCGGGCCTGCGGCGTCCGCCGGACCGGGCCTCCCCCGCCCCGCTACCGAGCGCTCTCCCATGTCCCAGCCACCGAACGACCCCACCCTGCTCGACACCCTGCTGCCGCTGCCGGTGTCCGAGCGCGTCCGCCAGCGCCTGCTGCGCGCGGGCCAGCGCTTCCATGCCAACGACAACATCGCCGGGCACCTGCATGCCGGCGAGCTGGCCGCGATCGAGGACGAGGTTGCCGCCCGCGCGCAGGAGCTGCTGCGCGCGCTGGTGATCGATACCGACAACGACCACAACACCCGCGACACCGGCCGCCGGCTGGCGAAGATGTTCGTCCGCGAGCTGTTCGCCGGGCGCTACCAGCCAGCGCCGGCGGTGACCGAATTCCCCAATGCCGAGCGCCTGAACGAACTGATGATCGTCGGCCCGCTGCGGGTGCGCAGCGCCTGCTCGCACCACCTGTGCCCGATCATCGGCCAGGTCTGGATCGGAGTGCTGCCCGACGCCAACTCCAACCTGATCGGCCTGTCCAAGTATGCGCGGCTGGTCGAGTGGATCATGAGCCGGCCGCAGATCCAGGAGGAGGCGGTGAGCCAGATCGCGCAGCTGCTCGAACAGCGGCTCCGGCCCGACGGCCTGGCCGTGGTGATGGAAGCCGACCACTACTGCATGCACTGGCGCGGGGTGAAGGACGACGGCTCGAAGATGACCAACAGCGTGATGCGCGGCAAGTTCCTGAGCGACCCGGCGCTGCGCCGCGAATTCCTGTCGTTGCGCCACCGCGGCTGAGCCAGCCGCGCTGCCGTGCTGCCGGGCCGGCAATGGCCCGGCAGCGGTGTCCGGGTGTGCCCGGCTACAGGCCGACCATCGGCTGCATCTTGCGCGCCAGCCAGCCACGGAACTGCAGCGGGCCGTCCAGCGCCGCCACGCAGACGCATGGCACCCCCGGCGAGGTGATCGGCCGGTGCTCGATGTCGCTGTCCAGGTCGGCCATGTCGCCCGGGCCGAAATGGCCCAGCTCGTCGTCGTACGCGCCCTGCAGGATCTGCGTCAGCTCGCTGCCGTGGTGGCTGTGCAGGGGGATGCTCTTGCCCGGCGCGATCTTGAGCATGACCAGGGTGTCGCCACTGCCCGCCGCGGCACGCACCAGATGCACGCCGGGGGCGACCCAGCGCCAGCGCAGCGCCTTCCAGGTGCGCCCGAAGTAGGGATGCAGCGCCCGCGGCAGCAGCTCGGCCGGCCGGTGCATCGGCGCCGGGGCCGGTTCGGCCGCGGCCGCCGGCAGCGGCTGCTGCAACCGGGCCAGGATGTCGCCGCGCAGCTGCGCCTCGCGCGCCGAGGCCACGGCCGGTTGCTGCTGCAGCAGCAGCGCGCCGCCGACGTGCTCGGCCGCGGCCAGCTGCCGCCGGCAGTGCGCGCACCCCTCCAGGTGGGTCGCCGCCACCGCCGCCATGGCCGCGGACAGGGCGCCGGCGGCGTGGCTGACCAGGGTGGCCGGATCCAGGTGATGGCGCGGGCTCATGCGGCCCCCTTCACGCTGGACTGCAGCTGCTGGAAGGCGCGGCGGATGTACGACTTGACCGTTCCCAGCGGCATGCCCAGCTCGTCCGAAATCTGCTGGTGCGACTTGGCTTCGAAGTAGGACATGCGGATCAGGCGTGCTTGGATGGCGGACAGGCGTTCGATGCGCTCGTTGAGGTCGGCATGCGCCGCATAGCTTTCGGCCGAGGAAAAATCCGGATCCTCGGTCTCCTGGCAGAACTCCAGGCCGTCATCGTCCTGGATCTCCACCGCGGTCCAGTGGGTCTCGCGGCGCAGCCGGTCGATGTGCAGGTTGCGCGCGACCCGGAACAGCCAGGTCGACAGCGTACTGCGCGCCGGATCGTAGCTGTCGGCACGCTGCCACAGCCGCAGCAGGGCTTCCTGCGCCAGCTCCTCGGCCACCACCTCCGGTGCACCGAGCCCGCGCAGGTACAGCCGCACGCGCGGCGCGAAGTGATCGTAGATGCGCATGAAGCAGCGCTGGTCGCGCTGCAGGGCGACGGCCTGCATCTGCGCGGACCAGTACCCGGCACTGCCCAGGCTTGTTTCGGCGATCGACATGACTCTGGCCGCCTCGAAGGGCGACAGGTCTCCAGGGTGGGCGTCCGGGCACATGGTAGGGCAGTTGGCAGGCGGTGCGGGCATCTGCCTGCTTGTACGCGGACGGCCCCGGTTTGGATGCAGGCCGGCGGCCACGGCGCCTGCATCCAACGGCGCGGCAATACCGTATAGAAGGGCGTACCCCGCGGACCACCGGCAATGCCCCTGCACCCAGCTCCTCCCCCTGCCCCGCCCGCCTCCCCGGCGCCCGCCCGTGTCCTGCGCAGCCTGCGCCTGTGGTTCGACAGCGCCGCCGCGGCGCCGGCCAACGATGCCGATGCCGACCGCGTCGACTGGCTGCGGGTGCTGCCGTTCGTGCTGCTGCACCTGGGCTGCGCCGGGGTGATCTGGGTCGGGGTCTCGCCGGTGGCATTGCTGGTGGCCGGGGTGCTGTACGTGGTGCGGATGTTCGCGATCACCGGCTTCTACCACCGCTACTTCTCGCACCGCAGCTTCCGCACCTCGCGCGGGCTGCAGTTCGTGTTCGCGCTGATCGGCGCGGCCAGCGTGCAGCGCGGCCCGTTGTGGTGGGCCGCCCACCACCGCCACCACCACCGCCATGCCGACCAGGCGCAGGACCTGCACTCGCCGCGGCACGGCTTCTGGCGCAGCCACATGGGCTGGTTCATGACCCCGCGCGCATTCGCCACCGACCTGAGCCGGGTGCCGGACCTGGCCCGCTACCCGGAACTGCGCTGGCTGGACCGCTACGACGTGGCGGTACCCGTGGCCATGGCCATCGCCCTGTACGCCACCGGCGCGCTGCTGCAGCACCTGTGGCCGGCGCTGGACACCAGCGGCGCGCAGTTGCTGGTGTGGGGGTTCTTCATCTCCACCGTCGTGCTGTTCCATGCCACGGTGACGATCAATTCGCTCTCGCACCGCTTCGGCAGCCGCCGCTTCGAGACCGCCGACGACAGCCGCAACAATTTCCTGCTGGCGCTGCTCACCTTCGGCGAGGGCTGGCACAACAACCATCATTTCTACTCCAGCAGCGCCCGCCAGGGCTTCCGCTGGTGGGAAGTGGACCTGACCTGGTACGGCCTGCGCCTGCTCGCCCTGCTGGGCCTGGTGCGCGACCTCAAGCCGGTGCCCGCCTGGGTGCTGGAACGGCGGGAGCGCTGAGATGCGCATCGCCGTCGTCGGTTCCGGCATCGCCGGCCTGGCCAGCGCCTGGCTGCTGTCGCAGGCGCACGAGGTGGTGCTGTTCGAGGCCGCCGACTACCTGGGCGGGCACACCCACACCCACGACGTCAGCGTGGGCGGCCGCCCGTACGCGGTGGACACCGGCTTCATCGTCCACAACCCGGACCACTACCCGCTGCTGACCCGGCTGTTCCAGGCGCTGGAGGTGCAGACCCAGCCCACCACCATGAGCTTTTCGGTGCACAACGGGCGCAGCGGGCTGGAGTACAACGCCACCTCGCTGGATGCGCTGTTCTGCCAGCGCCGCAACCTGCTCTCGCCGCGCTTCCTGGGCATGGTGCGCGACCTGTTCCGCTTCTACCGGCAGGCGCCGGCGCTGCTTGAGGGCGACGGCCCGGGCCCCGGGCTGGGCGAGTGGCTGCAGGCCAATGGCTACGGTGCGGCCTTCCGCGACGAACACCTGGTGCCGATGGCCTCGGCGCTGTGGTCTTCGCCGCCGCGGCAGATCCTGCAGTTCCCGGCACGCTACCTGGTCCAGTTCATGGCCAACCACCAGATGCTGCAGGTCAGCGGGCGCCCGCAGTGGCGGGTGGTGCGCGGCGGCTCGGCGCGGTATGTCGACGCGCTGCGCGCGCGCTGGAAGGTGCAGGAGCGGCTGGCGTGCCCGGTGCGGGCCATACACCGTCATGGCGACCGGGTGAGCGTGGACAGCGCCGCCGGCAGTGAGGCGTTCGACCACGTGGTGCTGGCCTGCCACAGCGACCAGGCGCTGGCGCTGCTGGCCGACGCCAGCGACAACGAACAGGCGATCCTCGGCGCGATCGGCTACCAGCCCAACGAAGTGGTGCTGCACACCGACGCGTCGC
Organism: Stenotrophomonas sp. Y6; assembly: GCF_022436665.1. NCBI lineage: Bacteria > Pseudomonadati > Pseudomonadota > Gammaproteobacteria > Lysobacterales > Lysobacteraceae > Stenotrophomonas > Stenotrophomonas sp. Y6. Next base: position 195,148 of record NZ_JAKUKB010000009.1, on the reverse strand, counting down.
TGCTGCCGCGCCGGCGCAAGGCATGGGCGGCCTGGAACGCGTTCGTCCCGGGGGATGCCGACGCGCCGTGCACCGTCAGCTACTGCATGAACCTGCTGCAGGGCCTGGATGCCCCCGAGCCGCTGGTGGTCACCCTGAACCGCAGCGAGGCGGTCGACCCGGCGCGGGTACTGCGGCGCCTCGCCTACCAGCACCCGGTGTACACCCCGCAATCGGTCGCCGCGCAGCAGCGCCGCGCCGTCATCCAGGGGCAGAACCGGACCTGGTTCGCCGGCGCCTACTGGGGCTGGGGCTTCCACGAGGACGGCATGCGCAGCGCGGTGGATGTCGCCGCCGGCCTGGGCGTGCGCTGGCCCACCTCATGAAGCCGCTCCTGCACAGCGCGGTCTACGAGGGCGTGGTGCACCATCGCCGCCATCACCCGCGCGCGCACGCCTTCAGCTATCGCCTGGCGCAGCTGTACCTGGACCTGGACGAACTGGACCAGGTGTTCGCCGGGCGCTGGCTGTGGTCGGTGGGCCGCCGCAACCTGGCCGCGTTCCACCGCGACGACTTCCTCGGTCCGGCCACGCGGCCACTCAAGGAGGCGGTCAAGGACCGGGTGCAGGCGGCCACCGGGCAGCGCCCGGAAGGGCCGGTACGGCTGCTCACCCACCTGCGCTACGGCGGGCTGAGCTTCAACCCGGTCAGCTTCTACTACTGCTTCCAGGCCGACGGCCTGACCCTGCACAGCATCGTGGCCGAGATCACCAACACCCCGTGGCGCGAGCGCCATGCCTACGTGCTGCCGCTGGCGCAGGCGCGGCAGTCCGGGCGGCTGGCGGCATGGACGTTCGACAAGACCTTCCACGTGTCCCCGTTCATGGGCATGCAGCGCGGCTACGACTGGCGCTTCAGCCTGCCGGAGTCGCGGCTGCTGGTGCGCATGAACGTGTCCGACGGCGACCGCCGCGAATTCGACGCCCACCTGTCGCTGCGCCGGCTGCCGCTGGACGGGCGCTCGCTCGCGCGGGTGCTGTGGCGTTACCCGCTGATGACCGCGCAGGTGCTTGCCGCGATCTACTGGCAGGCCCTGCGCCTGTGGCTCAGGCGCACCCCCTTCCATCCCCACCCCCGTGTTTCCGGAGACTCCCCTTGAACAGCATCGTGCAGCGCGGCACCGCACCGGGCTTCGGCACCCTCGACCGCTTCCTGCGCCGGCACCTGCTGCGGCGGCTGGCAGGCTTCGCCCACGGCCAACTGCGGATCGAGGACCCGCTGGGCACGCTGCAGGCCGGCCCGGCCGACGCGGGCCCCAAGGTCACCCTGCAGATCCACGACCCGGGCTTCTACCGCGCACTGGCCACCCACGGCAGCGTCGGCGCCGGCCAGGCCTATATGGATGGGCTGTGGCAGTGCAGCGACCTGGTCGCGCTGATCCGCCTGCTGGTGCGCAACCGAGACCTGCTCGACGGCATGGAGACCGGCAGCGCGCGCCTGGGCGGGCTGGCGATGAAAGCGCTGCACGCACTGCGGCGCAATACGCGCGAAGGCAGCCGCCGCAACATCGCCGCCCATTACGACCTGGGCAACGCGTTCTTCGGGCTGTTCCTGTCGCCGGACCTGATGTACTCGTCGGCCTGCTGGCATGGGGCCGACGACACCCTGGAAGCGGCATCCACGCGCAAGCTGGACCTGATCTGCCGCAAGCTCGCGCTCGGGCCCGATGACCACGTGCTGGAGATCGGCACCGGCTGGGGCGGGTTCGCGCTGCACGCGGCGCGCCACTACGGCTGCCGAGTCACCACCACCACCATTTCGCGCGAGCAGCACGACCTGGCCGCCGCGCGCATCGCCGAAGCCGGGCTGGGCGGGCGCATCACCCTGTTGCAGTCGGACTACCGCGACCTGCGCGGGCAATACGACAAGCTGGTCTCGATCGAGATGATCGAAGCGGTCGGCGCCGAGTTCCAGGACAGCTACTTCGGCCAGATCGGACGCCTGCTCAAGCCCGACGGGCTGGCGCTGGTGCAGGCGATCACCATCGAGGACCACCGTTACGCGCAGGCGCTGGAGTCGGTGGATTTCATCAAGCGCCACGTGTTCCCCGGCTGCTTCATCCCCTCGATCAGCGCGATGCTGGCCTCCAAGACCCGCAGCAGCGACCTGGCGCTGATCGCGCTGGAGGACTTCGGCCTGTCCTACGCGCGCACCCTGCAGGCGTGGCGCGAGCGCTTCCTGGCGCAGTTGCCGGCGGTGCGCGCGCAGGGCTTCGACGAACGGTTCATCCGCCTGTGGGAGTTCTACCTGGCCTATTGCGAAGGTGGCTTCCGCGAGCGCTCGATCGGCGTGGCCCACCTGGTCCTGGCCAAACCCGGCTGGCGCCCGGCGGACGCGGAGCCGGCATGAACACGCTGGCGATCCTGCTGGCCTACCAGGCGACCTGGTTCGTGGCGGTGATCGGTGCCGGCCGCGGATCGTGGTGGCCGGGCGTGCTGGCGGCCGCGCTGTTCGCGCTGTGGCGGCTGGCGGTCTCGCCGGCGCGTGCGCTGGAGCTGCGCCTGCTGCTGGCGGCGCTGGGCATCGGCCTGCTGCTCGAATCCGTGTGGGTAGGCAGCGGGCTGCTGGACTACGCCGCCTGGCCGTGGGCCGGTCCGCCGGCGTGGATCCTGGCGCTGTGGTGCGCGTTCGCGCTGGTGGTGGTGCCGCTGCTCGGCTACCTGCACCGGCGCCCGTGGCTGGCCGCCGCGCTCGGCGCCGTCGGCGGGCCGCTGGCGTACCTGGGCGCGGCCAGCGGCTGGGATGCGCTGCGCTTCTCCGAACCCCGCTGGCACGCGCTGCTGGCACTCGGCGCCGGCTGGGCGCTGGCGATGCCGGCGCTGGCCGCATTGGCCGCGCGGGGCCTGCAACGTGACATACCGCGAGGACACACGTCATGAACCTGGGCAGTCAACTGGTGGGCATCGGCGCGTTCGCCGGCGTGCTGATGCTGTGCGGCTGGCACTGGCAGCGCCGCCACGACAATGCCGGCATCGTCGATGTGCTGTGGGCCCTGGGCCTGGCCGGGGCGGCGCCATGGCTGGCGCTGACCGGCAGCGGCGCCCCGGCGGCACGCATGCTGGTCGGCGTGCTCGGCGCGGCCTGGGCCCTGCGCCTGGCCCTGCACCTGTGGCGGCGCGTGCGCAGCGAGGCCGAGGACGGCCGCTACCGTGCGCTGCGCCGGCACTGGGACGGCGACCAGCGCAAATTCCTGGGCTTCTTCCTGTTCCAGGCCCTGCTGGTGGTGCTGTTCTCGCTGCCGCTGGCGGCGGTGGTCGCACACCCGCAACCTTCGCCACTGCAACTGGGTGCCGCGGCGCTGCTGTGGGTGGTATCGGTGCTGGGTGAAGCGCTGGCCGACGCGCAGCTGGCGCGCTTCCGCGCCGATCCGGGCAACCGTGGCCGTACCTGCGACCGCGACCTGTGGCGCTATTCGCGCCACCCCAACTACTTCTTCGAATGGCTGCACTGGTGCGCCTGGGCCATTGCCGCGGTGGGCGCGCCGCACGCGTGGCTGGGCCTGCTCGGACCGGTGCTGATGTACCTGTTCCTGCGTTTCATCAGCGGCATTCCGTTCACCGAACAACAGGCCCTGCGCACGCGGGGCGACGACTACCGCGCGTACCAGCGGCGCACGCCGATGTTCTTCCCCTGGTTTCCCAAATCCTGATCGCATTGCCGAGGACCGCGTCATGACCACCACCGCCCTGGATCGCAACGAGTTGCCGCACGACGTGCCCGCCCCCGGCCTGCTGGGCCTGGCCGAACGCGGCTGGGTACCGGACGCGGTACTGCGCGCCGGCATCCGCCGCCTGTGCACCCAGCGCCTGCACGACGAGCTGGCCGGCGGCGTGGAGGCGCAGTCGCTGCGCCAGCGCGAGCGGTTGGCACAGCTGCGCCACAGCCCGCTGGCGATCGAAACCGAAGCTGCCAACCGCCAACACTACGAACTGCCGCCGGCCTTCTTCGGCCACTGCCTCGGGCCGCGGCTGAAGTATTCATCCTGCTATTACCCGACCGGCAACGAGACCCTGGAGCAGGCCGAGGAGGCGATGCTGGCGCTGTACGGCGAACGCGCCGGGCTGGCCGACGGCCAGGACATCCTGGAACTGGGCTGCGGCTGGGGCTCGCTGACCCTGTGGATGGCCGCGCGCTATCCGAACGCGCGGATCACCGCAGTATCCAACTCCAACGGCCAGCGCGCCTTCATCGAAGAACGCTGCCGCGAACGCGGCCTGCACAACGTGCGCGTGCTCACCCGCGACGTGAACACCCTGGCGCTGCCCGCCGCGGCCTATGACCGCTGCGTCTCGATCGAGATGTTCGAGCACATGCGCAACTACGACAGCCTGCTCGCCCGCATCGGCACCTGGCTGCGCCCGGGTGGCCGGCTGTTCGTGCACATCTTCGTGCACCGCACCCTGCTCTACCCGTTCGAGACCCAGGGTGCCGACAACTGGATGGGCCGGCACTTCTTCACCGGCGGGTTGATGCCGGCCGCCGACACGCTGCTGCACTTCCAGGGCCCGCTGTCGATCACCCAGCAGTGGCTGGTGGACGGCACCCACTACCAGCGCACCGCCAACCACTGGCTGCAGCGCCAGGACGAACAGCGCGATGCGGTGATGGCAATACTGCGCCAGGCCTACGGCGATGCCGCCGGGCTGTGGTTCCAGCGCTGGCGGATGTTCTGGATGGCCTGCGCCGAACTGTTCGGGTACGCCGGCGGGCAACAGTGGATGGTGTCGCACTACCTGTTCGAACGGCGCTGAGCCTGCCGCACGGGTGACGCCACCGGTGCGGGCGTCATCCACGCGCGCACGGCGTGCCCGCGACACCTGCCTCCGTACCCGCGTGCCACGCGAGGATGCGGCGTCTTGCCGCGTGTCACCACGCCGCGCGGTGGCACGCACGGTTGCCCGGCGCGCAGCGTCGGACCGACAGCGCGCATCCGTCTGGCATGGGTCGGCGCCGCGCGCAGGCGCGCGCCCGCGGCGGCCATCGTGCCGGCCGCTGCCACGTTCGCGGAACCCGCCTGCGTGTACGCCGCGTCAACGCCGCAACGTCGTTTTCATCGGTTTTTCCAGGCGGTATCGCGACCGGCATGCATCCAAGCGCGGGCGTGCTGCGTATTGGAAAACGCATGACCCCGTGCGTTTCCCATTCAGCCTGGAGAGCCCCAATGAAGTCTGCTGCCCTTGTCGTTCTCGCCGCCGGTCTGGCTGCATCCGCTACCGCACATGCATCCGGCGTCGAAGCCGGAAAGTGGAGTTTCTCCGCCTTTGGTGGCGTGGACATGCCGACCAGTGGCGATGTCCACGGCGGCGCCGTCGCGCCGGTGCCGGACCTCGGCCCGCTCAACCCCGCGCTGGCCGGCGTCAATGCCGAGCTGCGCATCCAGTCGCGCAGCCATGACCGCATCTACGGCCTGGCCGATACCTATGGCGTGGAAATGGGTTATGGCCTGAGCGACCGCGCCGAAGTGTTCGGCCAGGTGCGCTACAGCCACGCCTCGCCCGGCCGCGTGCAGGTGGGCGGCGCGTTCGTGCCGGCACTGGATACCGAGCTGCCGGTGTACGGCCGCTTCAGCGCCTACAAGAGCTACGGCGCGGAGTTCGGCTACCGCCGCTTCTTCATGGAGCCGGACGCGGTGCGTCCGTTCGTCGCCGCGCGCATCGGCGCGACGCATACCGACGCGATCAAGGCCTCCTTCGACATTCCGGCCGCGGCCATCTCCATTCCGGATGCGCGCTTCACCAAGAAGACCTGGTCGGCCTCCGGTGGCGTCGACGTGGGCGTGATCATCCCGGTGGGCAAGACCTTCAGCGTCACCGCGCAGGCCGGCGTGCGCTACGTGGACAAGCTCAGTGGCGACGACGCCGACATCGGCGGGCTCGGCCTGGGCGGCATCAACAACGATGCCAAGCGCATCTCGGTGCCGATGAGCGTCGCCGCGCGCTGGGATTTCTGAGCGGCACCGTGTTCCGACCGCCGTGGGCGCCCCCCCCCCCCCGGGGGGGGGGCGCCCCCCACGGCACTGATCGACGAAAACCGCAGCCGACACTGCGTTCACCCCTGCCTCCACGCGGAGGCGATACCCATGAGGACATGACCATGCGTACCCAGATCCAGCGTCTTGCCATTGCCGCCGGCCTCGCGCTTGCCAGTGCCGCCGCCTCTTCCGCCTTCGCCGCGGGCAATCCCGCGGTGGGCGGCGCCGCCATGGATGCGAAGAAGACCATCGTCGAGAATGCGTCGGCCGCCACCGACCTCAGCACTCTGGTGACCGCGCTGAAGGCCGCGGGGCTGGTGGACACGCTCGCCGGCAAGGGCCCCTTCACCGTGTTCGCCCCCACCAACCAGGCGTTCGCCAAGCTGCCCAAGGGTACGGTGGAGACGCTGCTCAAGCCGGAGAACAAGGCCACCCTGACCAGCATCCTGACCTATCACGTGGTGCCCGGCACCCACCCCTCCAGCCAGCTGGTCGCGGCCGCGCGCAGCCATGGCGGCCACAGCACGCTGAAGACGGTGCAGGGTGAGGAGCTGACTGTCGAACTGAAGGACGGCAAGGTGTGGGTGGTCGACGCCAAGGGCGGCAAGTCCGCGGTCACCACCGCCGACGTCATGCAGTCCAACGGCGTGGTGCACGTGATCGACAGCGTGCTGATGCCCAAGTAAGGCCATGTGCGGCCGGGCCTGCGGCATCCGCAGGCCCGTGCCGTGGGCGGTGCAGGCTTGGTCCGGCCGCCGCACGGCGTCTGTCGGTTCGGCCTTTCCCCAACGAATGCAGAATGCGCCCAGCCTCAGGCCCGACTCCGGGGGCGCCACCTTTCCTGCTGACAGGTGACAGCGATAAGCAACCGGCCTGCGCATGGCGGACATCACTCCGCGTCAGTTGATCCAGCCCATCAATGAAGGAGCCCGCATGCGCATCGCCCGCCCTCTGGTTGTCACAGGTCTGTTGCCCCTTGCCGCCTGAACTGGAGCCGCAGGCTCCAGCTCGCGTGATGTATCGGCAGCCGAATGCCGCGCGTACTACGTGCACATCTACGCGATCAACCGCGAGGACATCACGGCCATGATGGGCCTGGCGCAGCTGGACAAGGACGCGGCCACCTGCGCGGTACATGGCAGCGTGACTCGACGCAACCTGGACTACGCGATGAAGGCCAGTTCCCTGCAGCAGCTGCAGGAATACGGACTACCCAATGCCTGAGCGGTTCGCGGCTGCCAGGCGTTCCGGTGCCCAGGAACATTGCATGGAGCGCCAGTGCTGGAACAGCAACCCGGCAGGGATGCCACGCACTGAGGCGGTGGGCCATCGCCCATGCAGATCGCTTCCCCGGTACGCGCGGCATGCGCCAGGGCTTCGCGGTGGCCCACCATCCACCGAATTCCGTCTACAAACCGTTGCCGCTAAAGACTAGATGCGTTCTTAAAGACCCAAGTTACCGCCATTGTTACCGTCAGAATTCTTCGATAGGGTAGTATCGAGAGACAGGAGGGCGGGCTAGCGACCTGTCCCAGTTCGATCCGAGAAGGATGCAACCACCTTGGCCAAAGCATCCAACGTCGGTCAGTGTGATCGAAACAGCAATAGGCTGTCGTTCAGTTCAGATCGCAGAACTCGCCTACTACGACCTCCCCTCCCCGAAGGATCGTTGGGCTGAAGTGGCCCCAAAAAGGGAGCCACCCCAACCTGGACTTGATCAGATGCAGATTGCGATCAAGTTGCGCGCGCACTCGTCAAACTTCTCTCTGAAAAGATCAATTTTTTGAAGTTGGTTCTCCGCCCAAGCTTGGCGGTCTCGCAGCGACGCCACCTGCCGATGAGCCCGGAGCTCACCCAAGGGGACGTTGAGCCAGAGGCTGTTCTGGATCAACACGTTCGCATCCTCGAAGTCGCCAATTCGATAGTTGTCGGGAAGGCGATTCGCCACGGGGCGATAATGAGTAATCCTTTCGCCCAACTTCTCCGCAAGGTCGTCCTCAACTGCCTCTACGATCCGATCATGCATTGTCTGATCGGCGCGATTCATTTCCAGCGGCCTAAGTGGAACGCCAGCACCGAGCTCTACGGCGCTGCGCCGCCGCGCTGCAGTGTCAAACCCATTGAACACCCATCCCGCGAATACTGGCTTGCCCAGACCATCGAAAGCAGTGAAATTGTCATTAGCTTGCTTGAACCGTTGCAGACCATTCCTCCAATCGTCCACAAAGTTTGGAACCATCTGACCGATCAAGCCAACGCAGTAGACACTGAAGTTGTCTGACGTGCATGGAACAACGTAATAGTCGGAAGAGTAAAAGGACGCTCTCACTAGAGCGCCAAAAGATGGCGGCAGGTCAACAAGCACGAAATCGTATGCATAGCCAGCCCGCTCTTCAGCCTTATCTATTAGCTTTCGCAGAGCAACATAGCGTGCAAGACCAGTGCCGGCCAACAAATCGCTACCAACGTTAAGGGAATCTGCGTAAACGTTAAGCCAGAAATCGCCAGCAACCAAATCGACTAGCTCGCTTGTGTGCGCCCCCTTGTGCAAGAAGACCTCTTCACCAGGAGTGTTCTGCAGAAATCGCTGAAGAAAAGAGCGGACGGTACGCCCGTATGGCTGGTCGCGAGTAGGCATCTGCTCATGGAAGGACTGCTCGCCTAGCATAGCGATGGAAAGGTTGCACTGCGGATCAAAATCCACAAGAAGAACTCTTTTACCTTGGCAACCAAGGGAATGTGCGAGATTCCACGCGATAGTGGATTTCCCCACCCCGCCTTTGTTGTTAAAGATTGAAATTACTTTTGGCATTGAACTTTCCTTGTTAAGCGAAGACAGGGCACTGCCACTAGCTGCCAAGCTCGCAATGAAAACACGGGGTTGGTGCTGCCAACGGATGGTGTAGCCGAAGCCTCCCGAGAACGGGTAGCGGATCATAGCCGAGGTCAGCCCCCCCTGCGCGCGCACTTGTCTCCCCGCCACACCTGCGCACTTCACAGGGTGCTTTTTCTGCACTACCTGCACACGGGCCAGTAGCAGGCCCAGCAAGGCTTTCGGGAGCACTGTGGGGAGATGGGGACGCCTGCAAATCCCTGCACCAAGAAATTGGCGGGGGCATTGGCTTTTCAGCGTCCCCTGTACTGAGCGCTGCACGATCTGCGGAGCTGCTGATCGGCAGGCAGATATCCCCACTTGGGCATGCGCTTGGCGAGACGGTGTGTACGATTTCTGAATCGCCCCGGGTTTCGTAGACACCTACGAGCCTGATAGTCCCGCCTGCCGTTCGAACTCTACCGGAGAGACGCCCCCGTTGGAGCCGTGCCGGCGTTTGGGGTTGTAAAACATCTCGATGTAGTCGAACACGTCGCTACGCGCCGCATCCCGGGTCGAGTAGATCTTTCGCCTGATCCGCTCCCGCTTGAGCAACTGGAAGAAGCTCTCGACCACGGCGTTGTCGTGGCAATTACCGCGCCGGCTCATGCTGCAGACGATCCCATGAGCCTTCAGGAACGCCTGCCACTCGGCGCCGGTGAACTGACTGCCCTGGTCCGAGTGCAGCATCAGGGCGGACGCCGGTTCTCGACGCCATACCGCTGCCAGTAGCGCCTGTAACACCAAATCGGCGTGCATCTGAGCTTGCATCGCCCAGCCCACGACCTGGCGTGAGTACAGATCCAGCACCACCGCCAGATACAGCCAGCCTTCGTGCGTGCGGATGTAGGTGATGTCAGTGACCCAGTGCGTGTTGGGTGCGGCCACGTCGAACTGCCGATCCAGGTGGTTCGGCGCGACCGTCGATACCCGACCACCACGAGGCCACGGACGACGCCCATAACCCACTTGCGCCTGCAAACCTTCCTTCTTCATCAGCCGCGCCACGCGGTGCTTGCGACATGCCTCGCCCAAGTCGCGCAAGTCGTCGGTGATCTTGCGGTAGCCATAGATCGTGCCGCTCTCCAGCCACGCCTGCTTGATCATGCCCAGAAGACGTTGATCCTCGCGATGGCGATCGCTCTGTGGCTGGCCCTGCCACGCATAAAAGCCGCTGCGCTGCACACCCAGTACTCGACACATGCTTGCTACGCGGAACTCGTCAAGGTGCATCTGCATGAACGCGTACTTCGCCCTTACCCCTTGGCAAAGTACGCGGCGGCCGTTTTTAGGATGTCGCGCTCCTCAGTCACCCGCTTGAGCTCGGCCTGCAGACGACGGTTCTCAGCCGCCAACGAAGCATCAGCCTGCCGCATAGCCGGCACCTTACGCTGCTCCCTGACCCACGCGTACAGCGAGTCGATGCTGACTCCCAGCCGGCTCGAGACCTCTCGCACCGAACTCCCCTGTTCGATCACCTGCTTGGCCGCCTCGGCCTTGAACTCATCCGAGTACCGCTTGCCGCTCATACACACCTCCGTGATTGCCGTGATGTACGACTTGGAGATGTCTACTGAACCCGGGGCGATTCAAGCGGGTGGAGGTTACCGCCAAAGATACCGCCAGAGAAGCCTGGATTCTGCTGGATCACATAGGACGCAATCAGACGCAAAAAAGGCCGAAATTCCTGTTTTTCAGGATATTTCAGCCTTCATAGGACAACATAGGAAGATGAGGTGCCCACCAGCACCCACATTAAGTTCTTATGTTATTGATTTGCATCAAAACATTAAGGTTATGCAAAAAAATGACTCACAATCTGACTCACACTTGGCATTGATGTAGTCGAACACTACAACACCCTATTGGACTCAAGCCTCGCAGTCCAAGGAAGCAACTGGAGCGCGCCTCGGCTGCGGTTAACCTCGACGCGCAGATCATGATTGCCAACAAGCCGCTCATGGGTCGTACTTTCTGGCCTACGCTACCAGAGGTAGAGAGGCGAGGCGGCAAGCAGCTTCTTCAGTCGGGTGTTCTCCGTCTCCAGTTCCTTGGGCCGCTTGGCATCGGGCACACTCATGCCGCCGAACTTGCTGCGTCAAAGTCGGTGCCGTCAATACGATTCATTCTTGAGGTTGTCGTGTTCGCTCCAGCGCGGGTCGGAGCCGTCGCTGCAAAGTTGCAATCCGTCGTACTCGTACTCTTCGTAGTCGGCGTACGTGCTGACTAATTGGCTCGCGCGCTCTGTCCATTCCGCCAGTTCAATGGTCTGGCGCCATTGGTGGGAATCAGTTTCGTCAACCGGCCCATGGACTACCCAGCCATCTGCAGACCGCTGCAGACCTACGATGCAATCGAACTTTGCTGCAAGCCGTCGAGCCTCTTCCGAAGCGTTTTGGAACGTAGGCAGTACGCGCAGTGTCGCCACCGACTTTCACCCCGTTTGCTTTTGCGCCAGTTGACCGTTTAGCTGGCCCAAGGACCGTAGTGCGTCCACCAATCGCGAATGAACCAGATCATCGCCGCCGCGAGCAAGCCGGCGAGTACTGCTGAACCGTTGAAGGCCACCCACTTCAAGAACTTGCCCATCGCACGCACTCTTCGCGTAGGAGCCACGCAATATGGCACAGAACTCCCCCCCCTCCGCAATCGCACCCACTACGGTAACCGGGATGTCGTAGCGCTCACGCAGGGCGATGCTGATGCGTGGCTTACGATCGAAGCTATTGCCAGGCCCCTTCTTGGGCTAGGCGGCGAGTTGAGTTCAGCTACAGGCGGGCCTTTAAGTCACCTGTTTGTGCGGGAGGGGAGTCCTCAGTCCGCTTTTCATCATGCGCCTTCACACCGGCCTCCGGTGAAACGGATTCCTTCAGTGTGATGGCTGACTTCCGCTCCTCTGCGGATCTGAGACGAGCAAGCATCATTACTTCTTCTCGTGCGAGACGTTCGACAAAATTGTCGTAGGCTTCGGCTGGGGCTTGATCTAATAGCCATCGAGTACCCAAGCACATCCGTACACGTCTCTACACGGCCTACCCCTACGACAAGGCCGAACCCTTCAACCAGACTGAGCGTGGGAATGGCGAACTACAACTGAGGGGCGAATGGACGGCGACCATCCCAATTTGGGCACTCCAAGGGCTCCTCCTCGCTGTCCGGAACTACGTTAGCCACAGCGCTATTTTCAGGCTCTAACTGTTCTATTGGTGAAGCCTCCGATTTAGCGGCAGGAGCCGTACCCCCAGAGACTTTGAGTTGATCACGCCCCTTCCTTTTCTGTAGCGTATCCAGCGCTCGTTCAAAATGAGGACGTTCCACTTCGCCGACAGCTTCCTCAGAAATCATACCTGTAAGATCCAGAACCGCCGTCGGCAAAAATCCTGCATCCTCTAAGCGACCGGCAAGCTCCACTCGCTGAGCAGAAATGTCCGCCTTATCCAGATCCATCCACCACTCAGTAATTACCAATGCAGAGGCAAGCTGCGAGCTCAGGTTTAGTTCGAAAATAATAGCAGCGGCAGAGCACTGAGTCAGATTTCTTAAATTAAATCTTTCTGAGAACTTGTATTCGCAAAGAATCAGGCTTGCGGCGGTCCGAATCCAGCGCTTGTTCATGATCTTGCCAGGAGCATTTGCCCTCAGCCAAGACTTGATATTCGATTCGGTAGGCTCAATTTCCTTCTCGCGGTAAACGGCGTACCAAGCCTGGAACACCCAGTTAATTGGTTGCGGCAACTGACGCCCCTCGGCTCCAAGAGGGTACGGCTGGCGCTCCACTCCGGTGCCTCGTTTGATATTTGCCAGCGCGTTGACGTCACTCGCCTCCAGATAAAGATCAGAAAACCCAATCTGGAGTGCATCAGCGTAATCCTCATTTCTCAGAAAGCCGGGATGCCGTGACAATTCCTCTGCGGCCCGCAACCGCTTCCGGTTGATGAGGCGACAATTCTGAAAATCTATATCCACAAGACCAGCACTTGCTGCGCCTGAAAGCGTCTGGGGGTCATCAATCCCTAATCCACCCACGACGAATTCTTCCACATGGCGAGATCCGGTCAGCAAAATCTCATGCACGTCGGCGTCATCAAGTTGCACCAACAGCAGCCGCTCACTGAATCCGACGAAGGGAAGAGAAGGGGGGTCCTTGTCAGTGTTCGAATGCAGCTCAGACGGCATTCGATCGAGGAACAGCCTGCTGGTGATCAGCGGTGCATGGATGGCTCGATCGATCTTGTAATAGACCGGAATCCCCAGGTTCAGCACGAACTCCAGAGGGTGTCCTTCAACTGCTTTAAGGCTGGGCCAGTCCACATCTACATATCTGATGGCAGCGACGCCTGAATTTATTTCAAATGTGGACACGTCTTGACTCATGGCTGCTGGTCGGTCGGATCTTAGCCGAACGCACGGACTCCGCAACATTTCTTCGAGGCGAGTCCGCCACTCGGCGACAGGAAGCAGACTTATAGCGAATCCATGGCGACAGGGTTAGAGCTTGGCTTGCGCAACCTGTCAACGAGACGCGGTGGATACTTGCTGCGCTTGCCACCGAGCATGCGTCGAAGTAGCGCCAAGCTTTCGCTATCCATGCGCGGCCGCCCTTTCTTCTGAACGTCATCGCGACGGATAGGGGATCTCCAGAAATTTCTTACCTTGTCGTTGGACACCTTCAAAACGCAGTCCTGCTTGCTCATGTAGTACAAGGCGGCACGCAGGCCCGCCATTTTCCGCCAATCATCGAGACTCAGCACCCCTAGCCCATCGAATTCATATTTTTCCCTCTCGGAGTTGCAGTTGTAGTAACTGCCGGCACCCTGACCAGTCCGCCTTGCCCACTCCTCCCCCAGCATTTGCGAGAGATACCCACCGCTGTGCTGAAGGTTGCCATCGCAGATCACCATGAGGTGCCAGTGCATGCCCCGAACAATGCCGTTCTCGCGCTTGATGATGAAACCGAGATATGCGGGGAGCAGGCCACGCTTACACTTTGCGCTCCGTAACCACCTGAGGAAATTGTGAATATGCTGATTTGCCTCCCGTGATTGGTAGTAGGGCTTGTAATACAGATCAATCCGTAGCAGGAGTAGCCTGGAGTGCTTGCCGGCAAGCTGGTAAATCAGGTCTCGCGCACTGTTGAAATTTTCTCGCGCCTGCCTGACGTAATCCCTGTTCGCATTGATGAATGACCAATGAGCAAATACACGCCGGACAAATCGGCCAAACCTATTCATCAGCGTCGCAAGCACGTTAGAGCCCGAAATCCTTTTAGCTCCTTGTGTGGCAAGATTGATCCTACCTGCATAGCGCTTCAGCGCCCTAAGCAGTACGGAGACCGACGGGCTGAAAATATGATTGACATACGCCAGTCCCCACTCTTCGCGGTAGTGGCTACAGCAATGGACAATAGCCCTGCCAAGTGCGGTGAACCTATAGGCGCGCGTGCGCCTCGAACCAGGGCCGAGCGATGCTTCCGTTAGCGTCCATGCGCCCGTGTCCTGACCGTTGAAGGATTTCTCCACCTTCCGCAGTGGGCCTTCGATGAACTCCTTGAACACCTGATCGTCCGTTCCTGCAAGCAGCAAGGCCTTCCGATCGGTGGGAATCCGCTGGTCACTGCGCGGGAGATGGACGTACCCATCCCGACTTTCAACAAGCACGAGCTTCTCGGCGCGGTCTTGGCGCGCCGCCTCTGCCCTGACGATAGCGATCACACCCCGCCGCACATCCGAATCCATCTCCGGAGGCGTGCTGCCTGATGTGCTTGTAACGTGAAGTTCAGCGTAGTTATTCATTGACGTGGATTAGGTAGGTGGTTGCCGCAAACACGACCCATGCTGGATGTGCCAAGAACGCGGTGTTTGCCATTCGCTCAATTGTCAGACTCGGTAGTGATCATGCAATTCCCATTGATCTGGATACTTGGAGATATCCAGGCCTCAGGTGCTATAGATCATAGATTCACAGATACAGATTACAGATTACAGATAAAATATATATCCGTAATTGCCGACTCCTGGCGCAGATAAACATGCCCTGCACTAGGCATGTATTTTCCAATATCGCCCCATTTCCAATACATATGCGACTTGTCGAGTTAGCCTCCTTTGCGGGAAATATCGCGGGACGCTACCCATTGAAAGATTTCGCTGGAAATCCATCCAACGGCTCGCCTGCCCAACTGCCGCGAGCTAGGAAATTCGCCTCGACGAATGAGATCGTAAATGGTGGAGCGCCCAAGGCCGGTAATTTCTAGGACCTGCGCGAGCCTGAGAATCGAATTTGCGTGGTGCTGTTCCATGTTATTGCCTACGCCCTGCTGGTGATGGCAGGAAGCCTGACACGCGGGCCCGGGGGCCGCATTCTTTTCCCGGAAAGAAGCGCCGCGTCCCGAAATGTGCCGCTTACCCCGTAGCACGGACATCCGGCAAGTGGCTGCATACGGGGTTAAATCGACTCGTCCGGTAGCGTCCGGTCGGCTGCGGGATCCGGCCCATGACGTGGCGCTACTCCGCGGCTGGACAGATTCCGGGAATTGTTTTGGGGCGGTGGCCTGTGTCCGTATAACGATGCCCCCGTCATCAAGGCCCACGCTCAATGATCATTCCGCTCACCCCGTCCCCCGGCTATTGCCCTGCCGTTCCTCTCGATTCGCTGCCTGAACCCATTCGCGGCGCGGTACTTCAGGTCGCCATGGCCAAGGATGTCCCTGTGTCGATTGCCGTCACCGACGCCATCGCCGCAACTGCAGCCGTTGTCCATTGCGGATATGACTGTATCGCGCCGGATGGCGAGCGCCTGCCGACGACGATCAACACGTGTGCCGTTGCGCCCTCTGCAGATGGCAAGGGGCGCTCGTTGCGATTTTTCTTCAGGCGCTTCCTTGAAGCTCAGAAAACCAAGGACTCCAGCCTGTATGTTGACCCCAAGGGAAAGGTAGGGGGGCCGTGCAGGGTCAGGGTGCCTGCCGTGGAAGCAATGATCAACCGGATCAGTCATGCGCGCTTGATGCAGGAAATTGATGGCTACGGGATGAATTTGACCATCCAGCGCGAAGAGGGAGCCAGCTTCCTGGATACTGATTTGTTCAAATACAACACAGACGCACTGACGCAGCTTTGGAGCGGGGATCCTCCGCTTGACGACTTTGTGATGGGCAAGGAAATCGTGGCGGCGGAAGCACGCGTCAGCCTGGGGTTCAGGATCCAGCCCGATCTGATGTACGAGTACCTTCTAAGGCGAGGCCGCAATGCGGTCAAGTTGGGCTTTTGGCCCCGATCCATTGCGGCCTTGTATGACCCGAATATGTTCCCCCAGAGCCGATCGCCTCTTCCGCTCGATCCGCGCGCAGCGAATGGCAAGGCGTTTCATGCGCGCCTTGATGAACTCGCAGACGAGATCAACAATCGTCGTTTCGATGGTTGTCGCCAGCGAATTGGTGTGGCACTAGACGAAAGCGCCACCGGTTTCATGCTGGAACTGGGTTACTACATGAAACAATGGCGGACGACGTTCTACCGGGAAACTCAAGAAGCGGCGGGCCGTGGGTGGGAAAATACCCTCAGGCTGGCCACCGTCTTTCACATCTTCTGCAACGGCTCAGGCCTTGTCACCTTGGATATGGTTCGCCGCGCCTGGGATGTCGTTGCGTGGTCGCTGTATCAGCATTATCTGATCTTTGTTGCCGGCCCGGCGGCCAGTAAGATCCAGAATGGTACCGGGCGAGGGGTTCCGGTTCAGCAACGGATTCCGAAGATGCCAAAGCCCGCGACGTTGCCGCGCCCACTGCAGGACGCGCATTTCGTGCTCACCTGTCTTGATCGCCTTCGCGCCAGCGCGGCCGCGCCGCAGATGTCCGACCTGTACAACCTATCTGGCTTGTCCGAGCGGCGCTTCAAGGCCGCAGTGAACTGGCTGAAGCTAGAGAGCATTATCAGTACGACCTCTGACGAGTCCGCCACGGTGGTTCGTACTCGTTGACGGCTGAATTCAACTAGGCGAGCGGAATGCTTCCCTATTATTCGGCCAACCATGCGTGCGGAGTGGGATCGCATGCACAACCCGCCGTCGAACCGAAAAAAGCTGCTGGCATCAGCGGGACGGGAGCATGGGCTCCCGTCCCGCTGACATCCCTTCATCCAATCTGCTTGCCGACACTCAGGCCCATTGCCTCCTGATCCCACGCCCCGAATCGACAGCGACGCACCCTGTCGCACCCATCAGGAAGATGGCCCCCATCGGTCGCAGACATGAACTGACCGATGGCCAGTAATCGTCACGCCGAACGACTGCTCGCCCATTGATCCCTCGGCGGGAGAAAGAAGCGGTCATGTTCAAGGTGATCGGTGGTGTCGTCGTCTACGGCTTCGCCCTGCTGGGCTTGACCACGTATCTGGAAAGCCGCTTCAACGAACGCAGGCAGAACACGAGCAGCGAGTGAGGCCCTAGCCAGCCTGCTCAGCGAGCGCCGCCATCCTCGCCAACCAGCTCAAGCAGCGCCTTCCTTGCTGGCGCTGGATAGCTGCGGCAGTTGGAGCAGCGCCTTGACCAGTTCCGGAACGGCGTTGAGTTGCTTCAACAGCAAACCCAAGTCGGCCTGCTGTCGGGCATTGGCTTCGGCGAGCGCAAGGATGGCATCGGCCATCGAGGCGTTTTCAGCCATCAGGTTGGCCACGTGTTCCGGGCCACGGATGACCTGCCCCTCGGCCGGCTCGACGATGGGCCGATACTTCTCCCAGAACGTCTGCTCGTCGATTTCCAGCAATGCCGGTGGGGGCAGGTGGCGCCTGCGACTCATGCCGCCGACTCCTTGGGCATCTGCCCGACCTTCGCTTCGAGCTTGCCCTTCAGATCACTGGGCACAGCCATCGGGCCCGGCGTCACGGTGGCTTCCGGGAAGAACTCCTCGACCACCGCGGGCACGTCCTCCTCCAGATCCTCGAACGCACCGTTGGCAAATCCATGCCTGGCCGCTGCTTCCATGGCCACCAGATCGATCCCGGCCTCGGTTCGGCGCTCGGCGCGCTCGCGTGCTTCGGCAATGGCGGTCTCGAGCGTGAAGCCCGTCCGCAGCACCAGATCCACGTAGTAGATCGGTGCCCGGTAGCTCATCGTGGTGGACTTGCCCCGCAGCTTGAGTTCCAGCGGCAGGCTGGCCAGCTGGCCGCCCGACAGCGCGCTGTAGTAGGCCATCCGGGCCGCCAGCGTGCGGATGGTGTTGAAGGACGTGGTGCGCAGCACGAAGCTGCCCAGCGCGTCCTCCTCGCCATCGCCGATCAGTACGTTGAGTCGCGCATAGGCCTTGCACTCGCCGTTCGAGAACCCGCATTCCTGCGGCCCCGGACATGGCAAGGACTCCACCCCGGATGGCGTCATCCGCCGGCAGCTCTCGCCATTGCCCACGCAGACCGGTCTGCCGGTCGCCCGGTCGAACAGCGAGTAGTCGGCCCGCAGGTTTAGGGCCGGGTCGTTGAACAGCAGCCGCACCGGGATCGCCCGCAGCTTGCCCCCGGCGTCCTTGCGCAGGGCTTCGTCCAGCGGGTGCAGCACCCAGCCTTCGCGGTTCTGCACCTGGCTGGTCAGGGTGAACTGGTCGTCCTTCTCCGGCAGGCGCTTGCCATTGCGCTCAACCACCCGGCCAATCGAGATCCGCCCGACCATGGGCGGGGTAATCGCCAAGCCCTTCAGCATGTCGTTCTCCTTGCATCGTCTTGCGTGTGTTTGGCCAGCAGGAAGCGCCTGGCACCGGGTCGTGTGGTGGTGTAGCGGGAGGCGAGCGCGGGGTGATCTGCTGCCAGCTGCTTGGTATCCAGCACCTGCGAGTCCTTCGCACGCCGATAGGTGATGGCCCCATTGGCGAACAGCGCCTTGGAGGCATCTCCCATCGCCTGCTGCAGGGTCTGCTTCAGGCGTTCGGCTTCCTGCTCGCTTGCTTCCAGCTCGCCCTTGAGCTCGGCCAGGGCATCGAACGTGGCGCACAGCTCCGCGTTCCCGGTGAAGTCCAGGCTGGTGTCGTTGCCAATGAACAGCTGCCGCAGCGCCCTGCCTGCCGAGTCGCTGCCATCGGCCGGCGGCGGGGTGTCGCTGGTGACGTACTCCCAGAACCGGCACTCCAGCAGGATCAGGCGGCCGATCAGATCCTCGTCCCGCTGGATCCGGTGGATCTCCAGCGCCTGGCCGCACAGCAGGACGGCCACGTCCGCTGCCGCATGTCCAGTCACGGCCAGCTGGTGCTGCACCTGCAGCTGGATGTACTCGGGTACGCCGTCCTTCCACAGGCGGGAGCCAAACTCGCCCGCGGTCTTGCACTCCAGAATCTTGACCTCGGGATCCCCGACGATCTCCCGGTCGATGTTCGCCAGCATGAAAGGGAACGTCGGATGCTGGAGTACGGCATTGCAGCGCCGTACCTTGCGGTCGGTCTTCTGCGAATAGGCCACGGCCACATACGGCTCCAGCAGCGTGCCCCAGTAACGCGGATCGTCCATCCCGGGCGGGGCCGCTTCGGTCGGCGTCCTGCCGGTTTTCTCCATCCACAACTCGAGCTGGCTCTTGTACGGGCACAGCCCCACGGCAGCTGCGGCATCCGAGCTGCCGATGCCGCCCTTGCGGACTTCCAGCCATTGCTCGCGGTCCATGGTGCGGGTGTCGACCAGCCGCAGAGCGCTTTGCTTCTTCATCTGTCTTCTCCAAAGAAAACGCCCGACCAAAGGCCGGGCGCTGTGTGTCATCCCAAGAGGTTGGGGGTCAGGCGGAGGGCGGGAGCAACGCATCGCCCACGAGGTCATGCAGCAATCCGGCGGCGGCGTCCGGCCCGCCGCCCTGCAACAGGTGCCTGCCATAGGCCAGGCCGAACGGCTCAGCCACCTCGTAGCACCAGACAAAGTCCCAGCGGTCCTGGACAGCCTCCCAGGCGCGTTGCAAGGCGGGGGCCTGCCCGATGCATGCCTCGATGTAGGCAAGCTCCCCTTCGAACGGGAAGGGCGCTGGCGGGCCTTCGCGCCACTCTGCGAGGGCCCGCTTTGCCCCAATGGCGATGTAGGCGATGTCCAGTGGATCCGGAACAACGTCGGCGAGCTTGCCCGGCCGTGCGGCCGGGCTTGGCTGCAGTGGCGGGCGATCCATTACGCCACCAGCTTCATCGCCTCGTCCCACGCCCGTTGCTTGAGCTGCGCCCCTTGGCCGAACCAGGCCGCATCCCTGCGGTGGTCGTCACTGCGCGCCCGCCGATGGTGATCGACGAACTCGGTGACGCTGTTCAGCAGCCCCCACGCTGTGCCGCGGCTGGAAGGCAGCATTGCGCCACGCCCGCCGCCCTCGTACAGCGCGCGGACGTTGGCCAGCGCCTGCTCGTTGACGATATCGGGACGCCCATCTGGTGCGGCGTAGGTAAGCACCCGGCGCAGCAGCCCTTCGACCGTATCCGGATCGACCGGGCGCTCCACCAGCGCCTTCATGCGCGCCACGAAGCCATCCCAGGACGCCACCGTGATCCCCAGCTGGCGTTTCACCGCATCCGGGTCGAACTCGCTGCGGTGCGGCACCTTCACCGCGCCGTTGTTGTTGCCCAGCGCCACCCGCAGGGTGTTGTTGCAGACCACACGGACCGAGGTGAACTGCGCCGTGGTGGCCAGCGTGCCATCGCAGGCCGTGGCCAGCAGCAGGTAACCATCCACCTTGTCCCGACCCTTGAGCGTCGTGCTCTGACCGGTGCGGGCGAGCGCCCAGAACTTGCGGCCCTCCCGAAGCACACCAGCGGTCTCCAGCTCGAAACCGCTCTGGCTGGTGAGGTCACGGTAGAACTCCAGGATCTCGCCCGGCTGCACCACCTTGAAGCGCTTGCTGACCACCGCCAGCGGCGAACGCGTATCCGAGCGGTACAGCACCTTCTGCTCCGGGAAGGCGTTGATCACGCCCAGGTTGTTGTTGCCGGTGATGTAGCGGACTTCGGACTCTTCGATCTTCCAGTCCATCCCTGCCTGCTGCCGCCACACTTCGATGGGTTGTTGCGGGGCCAGCTTGTTGCCAAGGCCGTGCCAGGGCTTCTCGCCGGTATAGGCCATCGTTTCCACCAGATGCATGTTCCTGCTCCTTGAATCAGCGGCATAAACGCAGAAGGCCCGCCGGTGAGGGCGGGCCTTCTGTGCTGCCAGCAACGTGGCGAGTCAGATCCGAGTGTTGGTCCTGCCGAAGATGGCCGCGAGGATCACGGCCGCAACGGTCAGCACCTGAACAATCGTCTCCTTGGTGTCATCGCACATGCGTTGACCTCCACGGGGCGCTTGAACCGAAGCGCCCAGACGAGAAGCAGAACTGCCTGCTTCAGAGTTGTAATGTAGGTCTGAAAATTTTTTCAGTATTGGACTGGATCGGGTCAAAGAATCGCAGCAGTTGCGATCGAATATCCGCCGTCGACGCAGTCAGATCCACGGTGGCAAAACGAATGCGATGCCCCTGGATCAGCACTGTCTCGTCGACCATCTGGCCGATCGCGGGATGCAACAACAACCCACTCGCGTGATCTGCAAGCGCATCGCCGCACCCAACCTGGGAGCGAAGATAGGCGTAGATCTGGTACACGTATCCGCTGCGCAGGGTTTCGTCACGGTACCAACCGCCCGTCACAATCGAGGTGAACTTGGTATCGATGACGATCCTCTGCCCGGTTGACGGGTGGTCGAGCACGACATCAGTTCGCATCGTCGGCAGGATCTTGTCGATCCCCGCCGTCTTCTGCTCGATCTGCCAGCCCATCGTCCCGCCGCATAGCACCCGCCAGCCCTGCGGACTCAATACGACTTCGTAGAAGCCGCCCACCGCCCGCTCGAACAAACGGCGTACCCACGTCGCTTCTCTGTCCGGCAGAGAGAGCACATTCGCACCCGACGCCTCCGTAGGTAGCACTAGGTCGAACGCCAGCTTTGCGGCTGCCACCATGAATCGGTCGTCCGCATCGTTACGGCCGAAACGATCGGTGCTCATTTGGGCGCGGGTCGGTGCGTCCCCTGATACACCCATTGCCTTCATGCCACCCGCAAGTGCGCGGCACCGATGGGCAACGTCCTTCCTCTGAACGATCCTGGAGATGGACTCCAAGGCTGCTCGTACGAAACGATTGCGTGGGGTGTCGATGGTGAGTTCGTCGAACCGGCACGCCACCAGGCCTCTATCCATCAACTGATGGCGTTCGGTGGTCAAGACGTCGATCCGGCCACGCACGCGATTGATGACTGCGTCACGAGATCGATATCCAAGACTCAAGCGGCGACGCTGTCGCACTTCAACCGAGTGGGCAAGGATCTCCGCAACTAGATCCGGTAGATCGTCCGGGCTGTCTTCCAAGCCGATCTTGCCGATGCCGCGAGTGCGGAACAGGTCAGAGGCGTAGAGCATCAGCAGCCAGAGGTTGCGCACCGGAATGCGTCCGATGAACCCCTCAGCGCTCATGGATGCACTTTCCATCTGTTCTGCGACGGCGGTCATCACCAGCCCTGCGTCAGCCGTGCAATCGCCTTTTGTGCTTCGTCGGGCGCGTCGAACCAATATTCATCCAGCAACGGGCCGATCTCCGTCTCCACGACCTGCTGGAACCACTTCTTCGTGTCTCCCGCCTCCAGTCGATGTGCGGGTGTCACATAGCTGTGACCAATCCGGAATTGCTTGCCAAGGCGTGCATCCGCCGCGATCTGTTCGTTCAGATCGGCAATACGGCGTTCAATATCCGCGACCAAGCCCGGATCGACAGCACACTCCTTGACCACCCACTCCCGCCAAACCTGGCCCAGTCTTGGCTCCAGCCCAACGAAAGCAAAGCGGCGACGCAATGCCAGATCGACCAGTGCAAGTGATCGGTCAGCGATATTCATGGTGCCGACCATATAGAGATTCTCGGGAATATGGACGGGACGTCGTTTGCCGTCTGCATCTGGATAGCAGAGTTCCAGCGCTTCGTTGGGTGTCCGCTTGCCGGCCTCAAGCAGCGTCAGCAACTCGCCGAAGATCTGCGCTGGGTTTCCACGGTTGATCTCCTCGATCACCACGACAAACTTCGACGAAGGGTCCTTTGATGCGGCCTTAATGGCTTCCATGAAGACGCCGTCCGCCAGCGACAACTTGCCTTCGCCAGTGGGGCGCCATCCTCGAACAAAGTCCTCGTAGGACAGGTTGGGGTGGAACTGCACTGCGCGGACCTTGCTGTCGTCCTTCTGCCCCATCAGCGCGAACGCGAGCCGTTTGGCTAGCCAGGACTTGCCCGTGCCCGGAGGCCCCTGAAGGATGAGGTTCTTTTTTGTGCGGAGACGATCGAGCAAGCGGTCAATCTCGGCCCGCTCCAGGAAACAGCCGTCCTTGAGGAGGTCCGCCACCGAGTAGGGAACGATTGGCGCTGCCACCTGAAAGGCTTCGCGAACCTCACCTTCAGTTTCCTGTTCTGCTCCGGCATTGGTACCGATATCGCCAGCCGGCACAGGCTCGTCAACCGGGTCTTTGTACATCCAGGACGCAAGCGACAAGTCCGGGAAACTGTGGACCGGATAGCCGTCTTCGCCGAAGCGCGAACGCAAATCGTCCAGCAGCTTCAGATAGGCCCGACCATCACATGGGCCTTGCTGACCACTGATGGCGACATTCAGGCCGAGCCGCTTGTTGATGTAGTGGCGCGACTGGCTATCCAAGGTCAGGAATTCCCACGGATGCGCCCAGTAGAGACCTGTCGAAAGGTTCCATGCGACACCCCACACTTGGGTTGCCTCGTCATAAGCGCGGATGAAGGCATCGCGCGTGTCCAACTGGTCGCCATCGACCATCTTGCTCGCGGCAACGAATACCTTCCATAGCGCGTCGATGTCGCCCGCACCACGCTTGTCGGCATAGGCGAAAAACCAGGAACGTTGGTTGTTGAGAACGGGAATGCCTTCGAATGAAGGCGGGACCGGCACCGTCACACCCAGCAACTTGGCAAGTTCACCCGCGATGGTCTTGCGGTTGGCATCGGTCATGGATCGGTTAAAGGTGCCCATCGTGGTGAACGGGCAAATGTCCCGCAGCGGACCACTGGTTCCATCGGGAAACTTATCCTGGAGATAGGTCAGCCCCGGCACCCGGGACGCGATCTCGTGGATGCCCTCGATGAGCGGAGTTCGATCGTCTGCGTGGGCCAGCAGCTTTTCGGCCACTGCCTCGTAGAAGTCCGTCCACTCGAAGCGCTGCCTTTCTGGCGAAGTCGTGCCGTAACGCTCACGCCAAAAGGGCTCGTTGCGAAAGCGATCCACATCCTGCGGCTTGCCGTCAAACGCAAATGCAATCAGCGCATCGTTCATCCATTCGCCGGGCAGCACGCGCCAGATCGTTGCTCGGTGAGTGTAGAAGTACCACTCCCGTACCGGCTCGACCTTGGCCCAGTCCACCTTCACCCGCTTGCCGTCGTTCAGGTTTTCGATGATGGTGCCGACCGCCTTGATGCCCATAACCGAAACCGCCCGGCCTCGGCTATCGAATGGCAGACCGTGCTTTCGCGTGTAAGACGACTTGATGGCGATCCGCTCTCCCGGGCGCATGGAACGCACCACATCGAGGAGCTTGTCGTCGTAGCCGTTCTCCCAAATTCCTTCTGCAAGAAATCGCGGCATCTGATCATCAGTACCGCCATAGCTCGCCCCGACGAACCAGTTTGCTTGTGCGCCTGTGCTGTCTGTTTTTGTATTCATGTCTGTCCTCAGAGGGTGGCGCACAAAGCGACGAACTGACAACTTGACCCTTCCGATCGGATATCGATTTTTAGATTGTTAGGGATCGGCAAGGAGCAATCCCAAGTAGAGATATCAGCCCGATGTTCGATCATGCGGCGGTCACCTTAGCAAAGAGCTTTTTCAGGTAAGCTGCCCCTCCGTCTTCCATGAACAGCACGTTGCGGCTTTCCAGATCGGCCTTCTTTGTGGGGTCGCCCACGTTGAGCAGGTCGGCGAATTTCGTCGGTGACAGCACGAAAGCATTCAAGACCAGCGGCGCTTCGCCCGCCTTGGCCTGCGATGCCAGCGTCGTTTCAAGCGTCTTCACTTCCTTGTACAGCCCCAGCTTGGGGTGCGACAGATCGAGATTGCGCAGACCCTTCGGATCGACAAAGGTCAGCCACTGCTTGCCGCTGGCATCGTCCACCAGCCAGAGCAGGAAGTCCGGATAGAAGTTGTCCGCCAACGCAAAGCCCAGGCCTTTCTCTTCCCGATCCGCATTGCGCAACAGGTACAGACTGCGCGGGCCAATCGCTTCCTTGCCCTCGCCTGAGTTGTAGAACGCCTCCAAATCGCGGACAAACTCCCATTCACTCGGCGCGTCAAAGGCCAGCGGACGCAGTTTCAGCGGCACTGCATCCTTGTCCTCCAATGCCAGCAGCGGGTAGTACAAGTGGCGGTCGAAGCTGATGGCGACCATGTGTGGTGCGTTCCATTTGCTGGCCTCTCCGATCTTGCCGTCCGCCACCAGCTTCTTCAGCACTTCCAGCTTCGCCTGATATTCCAGACCGTCGTCGCTGTTCTCGATCTCAAACTGGTACAGCTTGAGCATCGACCCGTGATCTTCATCGATGTGGGTGATGTCGTAGAACTGGCCTTCGTAGCCCGTCTTCAGGGCCTTGTAGAAGCGGTCGGTGTAGTCCGTCAGCAGTCGAAGCAGGATGTCTTCCTGCTTGCGGATGTCGGCGAAGGTCCTCACGTTCAGTTCCGCCGCCGGGATGAACAGCGTGTACCAATCCTGCGTGCCCGCACAGAAGTCGATCAGCTTCTGCCGTTCCAACCGCAGGTTGCTCCAGCTGCGCTGCAACTTGTAATCCTGCAACGCCAGATAGATGCGATCCCAATTGAAAGCCGGGAACAGCGTCTGATTCAGCTTGCCCTTGTTGCGGGCTTCCGTCGTGGGGGTTGTGCCATTGTCCTTGCTGGACAGCGCTTCGACACGCGGGTACAGGTCGAGTACCACATGGGGGGGCTTGATCTTGCCCTGGAACTGCGCGGGTATTTCGTACAGCCACGGAAAGTGCGTGCGCTTGAACCCAAGTTTCTGGTTGTCCTTGTAGCCATCCTTCAGCGCCAGGGTCTTGAGCTTGCCCTTGGGCAAGTTGGCCCGTGTCGGGAAGTCCAGCTCCAGAACTTCATCGCTGGGCGTGATGCCTTCCTCGCGCAGGTAGTCTTTGAACGCGGCCATGTAGCTGGCGCGCACACCGAAGATGTTCAGTGCCTCCAGTTTGTCCAGATGCACGCCCTTGGGCCGGTCCTGCGGCAAGGTGCGCTTGAGCGAGAAGCCCTTGCCCTTGAGGCGCACCCCGCGTCCGAACAATTGGATGATCTGCGAGCCTTCGCCCTGGCCCATGTTCAGTAAGCCCATGGTAGACACGCGCCAACTGCTCCAGCCTTCGGTGAATTTGCGTGAGCCGATGAGCACGTTGAGGCGGCTGTCCTTGTTGTTCAGCGTGCCGAAGAGCGCGCCGCCGAAGTCATCGCGTTCGCTGTCGAAAGTGTCGGCGCTCTCCGCCATGCTGAAAAAGCCCGCGTCATCGCCGATGTTGATCAGGCCGAAGGGCTCCGCATCGCCCACGCGCAGGGCAAGCTCACCCTTGCTGCTCTTGATGTTGACCAGTTTCAATCGCTGGCGGGCCGAGGCATTGAACACCCGCAGCAGGATGTCGGCGTACAGATCATCCACGCGACCGCCGAAGCCCATCAGGGGCGTGAAACGCCCGCTGAAGATGTTGTTGCCCTTGGCGTCCAAAATCTGCGCCTTGTCCGCAATCAGGTCGGTCAGCCAGCTCTTGATCTGCGCTTCGCTGTTCAGGAAGTCTGCGAGGAAGTTCACCACTTCCAGGATGTCCGACTCCTCGCCTGACACGGTGTTGCCCACGAACACCCACAGCGGCTTTTCGATGTTGAAGTCGGCAAGCGCCGAGCGGTGCGTGCTCCACAGCCAGAGCTGCTGGTAGTAGGCAAGCAGGCAGGCGGTGAAATACTTGCGCGCGTTATCCGCCTGCTCGTAGGCCTCGCCATTCATGTTGAGGATCAGCGACTCTTTGCCGTAGCCGTCCTCATAGAAGAACTTGTACGAGTAGTCGAACAGGATGCACTTGGCGTAAATCTCACGGGTGGCGGTGATGCGCGCGCGGCGCTTGTCCTCGGCGGTCAGCGCGAGTTGCGCCTTCTGTCCGTCGTCCAGGCTGCGCAGACTGGTGGTGTTGAACAGCATCTTGGCGCGCTTTTTCTGGATGTCTTCTTCCGCCGTCGCCACGGTCATGCCCTTGGCCACCGCCTGCCCGAAGGTGGCCGAGTACTCGAAGGCAAAACCGCCTCGCACCAGCGCATCGCGTCGCGCCATCCACGCGCCCGCCGCAGTGCCCGTACCACGGTGGCCTTCGTCCACCAGCACCAGGTTGTTGCCCTCGAAGGCATCCACGGCGACGGTCTTGTCCCCCATCTCATCGCCCAGCTTGTTGATGTCGATGATTTCGATAGTGCCGCGCGCGGGTGACTGGGCCTTGTTGAAGAACTGCGAGAACCCGAAGCCGGACAGGTGCAACTCATCCAGATGCTGACGGCTCAACCCTTCGTTGGGCGTGAGCAGGATGATCTTGCTCGGGTAGTGATCGCTGCGCCCCGCCTGGAAGTAGTGCAGGTACTGGCGGATGTTGACGTGCAGCAGCAGGGTCTTGCCGCTGCCGGTGGCATTCCAGAAGGCGATCTTGTTCAGGTCGTCCACTTCGAAATCGCGGAACGGTTCCGCGCCCGTCTCGGCGCGGTAGCGCGTCATTTCCTCGTTCAGGCCATCGAGTAAGTCCTGACGGTGGTTGAAGTACCAGTCCAGATACAGCTCGGTGAACAGCAGCGAGAGGTACTGGAAGTACTTCATCTGCAGTTCGTGGCCTTCCAGCTTGTTGCGCTGGGCCGTGATGGCCTGCCAGTGGGCGACGACGTTCAAGTCGTAGCGCCGCAGGTCGGCCTCGGGCACCTTGTTGGGATCGAACAAGCCTCGGATCAGTTCGTGGAAGAACTTGGTCTGGCCGTCCTCGTCGATGCCCTCGAAGCGGTCATCGCCCAAGCGCATCTTGAGTGCCGCCAGCGTGCCGCCCTGAAAGAAACCCAGCACCCAGCGGTTGAGCACCAATTCCTGATGGAAGCTGCGCTTCCTGACGCCGCGACTGGAACCGGCTGCGCCGCTTGCGCCCGAACCGGCGACAGGGGTCTTGCGTGGTCGTGCCATCAGATGTCCTCCACGGAGAACATGCGCTCCAGAAACTCCGGCTCGATCTGGCGCAGCTTGAGCACGCGGGTGGCACCGCCTTCCTCGGCCGTCTGCGTCAGCACGGTGGGAATGTTGTGGTCGCCGTTGATGTAGACCACGTCAAACTCGTTGTCCGCCGGGTTGATGGCCAGCTTGTCGCAGAGCTTGCTGATGCCTTCGTAGTCCAGAACATCGCAATCGCGCCATAGCACGAGGCAGGTCTCATTGCTGGGCAGGGTTCCAGTGACGGTGACGAAGCCGCGCTGCGGCTGGGCGTCGATGTGCTTTACCCGCAGGCCGATCAGGAAATTGAAGGTCTCGACCAGATCGATCTTGCGCGGCTCGAACGCGCCCGCCGAATCCACGGCCACGTTGAGGGTGTAGTCGAAGGGCTTCTTGAAGTCTTCCACCGACAGCAACGAGCCACGGCTTTCCACGTCTAGCAGGTAATTGAGCAGGTAGTCGTCCTTGGCCTGCTGCGGCAGGGTGTTCAGCAGATCGCCCTGCGCGGACGTACGGCGCAGTTGCAGGTTGTTCAGGGTGTCTTCGTAGCTTTCGAGTTTGATTGCTTTGAAGCAATGCGAAATGCCTGCCTCTGACGAAGTCGGTTTGCCGCCAGCCCAATCAGCTGAAAAGACGACTTTCTGAATTCTTGGCTTGAGAACGGTCTCGAAATACTCACCTTGCTCGACTAGAACGTACTTGCGCGATTCGTTGTCCTGGCGATTTAGAGAAATTGTTGCATGTGCAGTTGTTCCTGAGCCTGCGAAGTAATCGAGAACAGTAAAGTTTGCCTTTCCGAATGACTGCATCCAAAAGGATTGCTCAAGGGTTTTGACTGACTTCGGGTAATCAAAAATTCCACCGAGCCCGAGACTATCCAAGACGTTAGTGCCATTAGTGCCTGCATTGAAGTCTGCACCGATCCAATTACTGAATAGTGTCTCCCGCTTGTCCTGATGATCGATCAGCTGTTTCACAGCGCCACGGTCAGTAACGATCAACTCGCCGTTTGCTGCACGTACCTTGCCGGTTTCGTAGGATGACCGCCAAACGCGCTCCTCACCCGTGGTATTGATTGGATAGATTCTTTGTAATCCTTCTGCCGTTGGCCCGGTTGGATAATCGGTTCCAAGTGGCGGCGGCGGCTCTGCTCCTACAACCTTCTTGGTAGATGGATCAACGAGAAGAGCGTAGAAGCTACGCCAACGACCAACTCCCCCGCTACGCGGCGCGCGGTAGTTGTTGTCAGCCGTTCCACTCCGCATGAACTGCCTGTCCTCGGTCTCGTCCTCTTTCGGAAAACCAAGGTATTGCGGAGCATCTTTTGGAGAGGCGACGATGTAGTATTCATGCGTCCGTGACAGCCTTCCACCCGATCCTTGTGGATGGTGATTGATCACGATGGTCGAGACATCGCATTCAGTGAAATGCCCCTTCAAACAGTGAAAGGCATTGTTATATTCGTAATCGTCAATGGCGAATCCAAACGAATAAACTTCTCCGAAAAGATCGCGAGTGAATGGCAACGTGTTGGAAATCAAAGCCAACCAGCTTGAGTGCTCGAACTGGTTCTTGTACGCGATCTTCGAATGGACAGTGTTGTAGGGTGGATCAATATAGGTGAAATCTATGCTCGCCCGGTAACGATACTTCGCTAAATTGAGCGCCTGGAAGTTATCCCCATTGATGACGACGCCGCCGAGGCCTGTTTCGATATCGTCGATATTTGCCAAAAGGCGATGCTTAAAGTCGTCATTGAATAGTGCCGTATCCACCATCCGATACTGCGCAGCCTTCAAGTCCTCCACCGTCCCCGGTGCATCGCCATCCCAAACGCCCAGCTGTTTCCACCGCGCCCATTGCTGCGCGTTCGCTACCACTTCCGGCCACAGCGCTTCCGGTACCCGATCCAAGGTGATGCAGTAGTGACTGGAGACAACGAACTTCTTTTTCAGCCACAGCTTCTTCTGGAAGTCTTCCAACTGGGCCAAGAAAGTGATCAGCTCCAGCGCGATGCTGCGCAGGCACTGGATCATGCGCAGGTTCTTTTCGATGTCCGCGAACGCGCCCGCGTTCTGCACATCATCCAGATGCATGACTTCGTTTTTGATGTAGAAGTCCAGCTCGCGCCGGAGGAAACCACCCAGATCCTTGTGGATGAAGTAGTCCGCCGTGTTCTTGGTGGTGTAGTCGCTCAGGTGCTTTTCAAGCAGGGTGCGCTGCGGGCTCTTCTCGGTGGGCGCGCGGTTGCCCAGGGCCAGCCAGCGAGCCTTGACGGCTGCGTCCGCCAGTACAGCCTCGACCGCCTTGGTGACCAGCGCCTCCTGCTTGGTGCCTTTGGGCTGGGCGGCGTACTCGAAGCGGATGATCAGCTCCTTGTTGCCGTCACTGCCCGATGCCTCCTCCACGGGCACCAGTTCCTCTTCATATTCGTCACCGTTTTCATCCAGGCGGGTGACGGTCTTGGCCGCTACCAGGGCAAATCGACGTTCCTTGTCGTTGTCCTTGCGGTTGTCTTTGGCGGTGTCGGCGGCGGCGAGGCGGAAATGCACCGTGCGACCGTCTTCGAGCTTGAAGCTGTAATTGCTGAAGTTCTCGCCGCTCTTGGTGTAGTACTGATCCTTGTTGGCCCAGTGCAGCATCACATCTTCGCCCGCGTAGGGGATGGCGTAGGTGTCGCCCTTGTAACGGCGCTGGCTGATGAAGTCGCCTTGCTCGTAGTAGCGGGAGAAAAAGGCCAGCAGGTGCGAGAACACTGCGTTCTCGTGTTCGCTGCTGCCTGCTGCTGTCTCTTTCAGCTTGGCGCGTAGTTCCTGCACCTTGGGCACGGCATCGGGGCTGACACCCAAGGCTTGGGCGTTCTTCTCTGCCTCTTGCAACTCAGCTTGCAATTGCACGGCGCTGGCGGCGCTCCCTGCGGAGAGGGCTGCCTGAACCTTCTCAGCCAGCCGGTTTTGCAGGTAGTCGTTGATCTCGCCCGCGCGGGCGTTGAGGATGCGGTAGATACCGAAGTCCAGTTCCGGGCGGTCGATCTGGAAGATCTCGCGCAGCTTGGCGACGAGCTCCTGAAACTTGGGATTCTGTTTGTTGGTCATGGTTTGCCCTGATCTCGGGATTTCTGATTCTTTGAAGGATTTGCGTTTCAGGTGACCTGCCAGCGCACGCTGAACAGGGTCTCGTTGCTTGTTTTTTCTTGCAGGCGCTGCTGGAGCGAGGCAATCAATTCGTCGCGCTTGGCGATGATCTCGTCCTCGACGGCGAAAATTTCCTGCCGCAGGCGGCGTTGCTTGCGCTCCAGCTCAGACAGTTCGCGCTGGATGGCGTCTTGCTCCTGCAAGGTGACAGCCTTGCGGGCGTCGCGCTTCAACTGTGCGATGCGCGCCTTGGTGTTCTTCAGGGCTTCCTCTGCGGCCAACAGCTTGTCGTCAGCCCAGCGTTCCAGCTTGTCACGCTCTTCATTGAACAGGCGCTGGTTGGCTTCCAGCACCTGGGCAACGGTGGCGGCGACCGCGCGCTGGCTGTTGGCCAGCAGGCCCTCGGGCACGGTGGTGCTCAAAGGCGTGGGTTTGCCCGCTGCTGGAATGGCCATCAGCTTTTCGCAGGTTTCCTGATCCAGTACCTGACCATCGTCAGTGAGGCCGGAGAACAACAGCGCCTCTGTGGTCTCGAAGGCAGTGACTTCCAGTCGAGCCAGCGTCAGCCAGCCTGACTTGCCGCGCAATTTCTCGATCACGGAGACGCGCGCGCCGTGTTTGTCGTAGTCGAGTTTCAATGTGGCGACGGGCGTGGCTGCATTCAGGCTGGCTTCAATGCTCCACTCCCCCAGCGGGTGGCTGAGGCGGTAGGCGTGCGCCAGCATGTCCGGCTGCGCCGCCCCACGAATGAGCTGATAGCGACCTGTGGCGATTCCAGTTGGCGGCGTGCTCAGAGAGAACGCGTAGGACTGCTCGTCAAAGCGTGCTCTGTCATTGAGGGCATAGCGGGTGACGCCCCAGAACCAGCGCCCCAGTTTGTCGAGACGAGCTTCGGCCTCGTCCAATCGCAGCTTGAGCCGGTCGTGGACATCCTCATCAAAATTTTCCAGCAGCTGGGACTGCGTGTCTTTGATGCGGTCGGCTATTGACTCTTCCAGCTCCGCTTGCAGCGCATTGAAGGCGGCTTCGATCTGCTCGGGCTGCCTACAGGTGTCGTAGATCTGAAGGATGCGTTTCTCGAAGTCGAGGCCGCCTTCGATGCGGCCCAGCACTTCATCACTTGCGCCGAACACGCCGGAGAACAGATTGAATTTCTCAGTGAGCAGTTCCAGCACGCGCTGGTCGGCCTGGTTGCGGGTGTTGAGGAAGTTGATGACCACCACGTCGTAACGCTGACCGTAGCGGTGGCAACGGCCAATGCGCTGCTCGACACGCTGCGGGTTCCACGGCAGGTCGTAGTTGATGATGAGCGCGCAGAACTGCAGGTTGACACCTTCGGCAGCCGCTTCGGTGGCGATCATGATTTCCGCGCCGCTGCCGTCGTCCTTGCGGAAGTGGTCAATGAGCGCGGTGCGGCGATCCACCTGCGGCGAGCCGGTGACGCGATCCGTGCCTTTGTACTCTTCCAGCCAGCGCTGGTAGATGGCGGTGGAGTCTTCATGGTTGTTCGTCCCGCTGAACAACACCAATTTGCCGGCATGGCCGTTGGCTGAGAGGAAGCGGTGCAGGTACTCCTGCGTGCGCTTGGATTCCGTGAAGATGATGGCCTTACGTGGTGCGTTCAACTCGGCCATCTTGCTGAAGCCCAAGCCGAGCGCCTTCAGTAGCGCCTGCGCCTTGGTGTCGGTTTGCAGCGCTTGCGCGGCATCGACGAACGCGGTCAGCTCCGCGATCTCGGTGCTGATGGCAGCGCGGACGGCATGCGCGTCTTTTGCAGCGCCCGTCTTATCGTCTTCCGCTGGCGCGGGCGTAGGGACTTCGGCGTCTTCGTCGGCCTCGCTGGCTTCCTCTTCCAGATAGTCCTGCTCCAGGTCGTCCTCGGCAATGAGCTGTTCGACCAGTTGGCTGCCGTCGTCTTCCGTTTTGCCTGCCGTGAGCAGGCCTTGCAGGCGCTCGCGGATGGTGACCAAGGTGGCAGCAACGGCGTGCGAGCTGGAGGCAAGCAGCTTGCGCAGGATCAGTGCCGTGAGGTGGCGCTGCTGCTTGGGCAGGGCGTAGGAGTCTTCCTTTTGCAGAAAGGTCGAGATGCGCTCGTATAGCGCCTGCTCGTCGTCAGTCGGGTTGAATGGCTGGGTGAGTGCCTTGCGCTCGGTGTACTTGATGTACTCCAGTACGTCACGGCGCAGTGTCCGTTTGGCGAAGCTGGCAAGGCGCTCACGCAGCTCGTCAAGCCCCGTTCCGCTGTTCATGAATTGCTTGCGGAAGGCAGCTTCGTCGCCGAACATGTGTTCGTCGATCAGCGTCGACAGGCCGTACAGCTCCATCAGCGAGTTCTGCAACGGCGTGGCGGTGAGCAGAAGCTTCTTGCGGCCTTGCAGCGCACGCTTGAGCGCCTGCCCGGTGCGGTTGCTGGCGCGGTGCGCATTGCGCAGCTTGTGCGCTTCGTCGATGACCACTACATCCCAAGGAACTGCACGCAGCTCGGCTTCCAGCTTGGCGGCAAACTGGTAGGACATGATCACGACCGCCTTGCCAACCAGCCGCTGCATGGTGGCGAGGATGTCGCCAGCAGACTGCTTGCGGAGCGAAACGGCATCCACCACGGTGGTAGGCACGGCGAACTTGTCGTGCAGCTCCTGCGCCCATTGCTTGCGCAGGCTAGCCGGGCATATGACAAGTAGCCGACGACGGCGCTCGGCCCAGTACTGGCAAACCACCAGCGCGGCTTCAATGGTTTTTCCAAGACCCACCTCGTCAGCCAGCAGTACGCCCTCCTGCAACGGGTTCCGAAGGGCGAACAGGGCGGCTTCGATCTGATGCGGGTTAAGATCGACGCTGGCATCGAACAGCGATTGGGAGAGTCGATCTACGCCATCGGCGGCGTGTCGCCGCGTCAGCTCGTGGGCGTAGTACTTGGCGTGGTAGGCGGAGATCAATCCTGACCTCCTTCTGGCTCCCGACCAGGAATTACATAGCCTGGCGCCAACACCGCATTCTTGGCTCCGTAGAGCGCAAGATGGTCTTTCAGCCAAAGTCGGTACTCATGCCCGCGCAGGCTGTGGTCAGGGGAGCAGTCGACACTCCATTTGCGCAGGATGTATCCGGCCGTGGCGGCGCGTAGCTTCATCCGCAGAACGCCACCCTGCATGCTGTAGTCCATCTCGGTGATCTCCGGCCGGGGTTGATCCGGGTGCGGTACCAGCTCCAGCTCAACAATCCGGGTCCACTGGATGTCCTGATCACTGCGCTCATGGGGCTGCACATCTGCATCCTTCATAAGGACCGGGCATTTGATCCGGGTGATGACGAAATCTCGGAACTCTTGGGACTTCCGGTCGAAGGCGCGGACGTGCCAGCGCAGACCGTTGTCGATCAGCGCGAACGGGACGATCTCCCGCTCAGTGGGGCCACTGGAGATGGAGTGGTACTCGATGCCGAGCGGACACTCTTGGTGGATCGCCCGGGTCACGCTCGCCAGCACATCCAGATCCGGATGCGTGAGCCGTGACGGGCTCTCGCTGGCCACCCACGCCTTGAGCCGCATCGGCTCGCCATCGCCAAAGCCCTGGGTCAGCCACGACAGCACCCGCTCTGGGGGAAAGTCGAATACGGGCCGGAAGTCCGGCCCCAGGACGTAGGACTTGCCCTTGGGGTCGTAGTCGATGTTGCCCGGGGCCAACTCCTTGTACAGCGCCAGATCCCTGGATGCGGCGGCGGACTGGATGCCAAACCGCGTGACCAAGTCCTGACGGCGTATCTCCCCGATGAAGCGCACGCGCAACTCCACGAACGCGAGCCGATCGCGTTGTGGCTGGGTTAGATCTGCAAGCTGTTCGTTCGACATCCTGGCTGGCTCGTTCGGGTTAGCGAATGCTTATACGGGTTATTGTGAAAAATATATGGTCTGCCCTAGAATCTGTCCATGACTCTATTTTGATTTGTGCAAGCATCGTATTGTGATAACCATAAGCGGCGCAGCGATAAAAGGATCGGTACGGGCGCCATGCAAGATTTCGCAGAGCTTCACCTCAAGCCAGAGACGCTGGCGCAGTACGGGTTGCCGGACATCGCGTACCCCGTTCCAGCAGCCGATCTGAAGTCGGCCCTGCTCGATAACGGGGACCTGCCGCTGGCCGTGATGCTGCACGGTCTGCAGCAGCGTAGCCGGGATGGGGAGGCCGAATGGCAGCAGGTCGAACCCGCAATGGATCGGCTTGCCGAGCTATTGGCGCCCGACGATGCCCGCGATGTCATTTCAGCGGCCGGGGACCACTGGTGGCTCGAGGTCGGGCCCGTGGACCTCGGCGGCAAACTGGTCACCATCCAACGTGGCGATGCTCTGATCGCTGCCATCACCGCCCGGGACGACGGACGCTTGCGGGTGGCCGTGTTTCGCCCGTTGGACGCCAAGAGCGCGGAATACCTGATCGGGCTGGGGCAAGTGCCTCACCCTGAGCACGGAGTCTGCATGCGCGAGAACAACTGGGAGTACGCGCTCGACTGCTCTGCGGGCAACGGCAACTACTACGCCGCCGACCGGGGCGAGGCCTATCTGTCCTACTGGGAGAAAGGCCTGGGCATCAGTTGGGACGGCTCCGATGTGCCTGAGTGGCGTAAGCAGCTCGACCTCGTTGCCCGGCCCGCCGCCCGCGTGGTCGCAGAGTTGGGCATCCATTACACCTTGTCTGGCAATGAGGACGAGGAGCCTGTTGCCGATGCGGGCGCGGCGGAAGAATTCGAGACACCGGCACCACTTGCCTGGCGCAGCAAGCGCCAGCAAAAACGCACAGTCCAGGGGCGGTTTCTGGGCTGCCTACTCGGTGGTGCAGTCGGTGATGCGCTGGGCGCTCCGGTGGAGTTCATGAAGCGGACCGAGATTCTGCGTCGCTTCGGCCCGAAGGGAATCACCCAGTACGCACCGGCTTATGGTGGCCTGGGGACGATCACCGACGACACGCAGATGACCTTGTTTACCGCCGAGGGACTGATCCGAGGCTGGGTGCGTGGCTGCTTCAAAGGCATCACAACCTATTCCGGGGTAACGGCGCACGCCTATTTGCGCTGGCTGCAAACCCAGGGCGAACGTCCGACATGCGACATCGACTTCGGCACCGATGAGCCTGGCTGGCTGTTTCAGCAGCGTCAGCTGCACAGCCGTCGCGCACCGGGCAACACCTGCCTGGCGGCCCTGCGGGCAATGAACTCGCTCGGGGAGCCGGCCCGCAACGACAGCAAGGGCTGCGGCGGCGTCATGCGGGTTGCGCCGGTCGGTCTGTTCGCCTGGCGCCTGCGTCAGTACGAATCTCCCCAAGACGCCTTCCGGCTGGGTGCCGAGTTGGCTGCGCTGACCCATGGGCACCCGACCGGAGCCCTGACCGGTGGTGTGCTGGCGGTTCTGATCCTGGCCCTGACCGATGGCGCGTCGCTGCGCGAGGCGTTGGCCGCCGTCAAACTCTTACTGCGAGCTGAGCCCGGCTTTGAGGAGACGCTTCGGGCGATCGAGATGGCGGAGGAGTTAGCCGATTCCGATTTGCCACATGAAGAAGCCATTGCCAGGCTGGGCCAGGGTTGGATCGCCGAGGAGGCCCTGGCGATCTCCATCTATTGCGCGCTGGTCGCCCGCAATTTCAAACATGGCGTGATCCTGGCCGTGAACCACGATGGCGATTCCGACTCGACCGGAGCGATCGTCGGCAACCTGCTGGGCGCGATGCACGGCGTGAAGGCAATCCCTGCCGAGTGGCTGGAGCCGCTGGAACTGCGCGACGTCATTACCGAATTGGCTGAAGACCTCTACGCCTTCAAGGATTGGGCGATCGGCGAGTACAGCGACAACGAAGAGCTGAACCAGCGGATCTGGCGCAAGTACCCGGGATTCTGAGATGGAGTGAACTGGCATGAGCGGAAATCGATGGGACCAGCCGGGCGTGCCCCACAAAGGATGGCACTGCGTGGATGTGGTCGACCTGCGGGCCGACGGCGAGTCGGCGGACGAAACCGATTACGCGACCTGCCAGATGTGCGGCAACGAGAAGATCCGCTACGTCCACATCATGGAACACCCGGATCTGGATGAGAACTTCGACGTCGGCCGCGTCTGCGCCGAGAAGATGAGTGGCGACTACGAAGGACCGAAACGGCGTGAGGCCAAGTTGCGCAACCGGGCAGCACGCCGAACCCGATGGCTGCAACGCAAGTGGCGGGTGTCCGCCAAGGGGAACAGCTTCCTGAACGTCGATGGGCACAACCTCGGCGTCCACATGAACAAGTTCAAGCGGTGGGGCTACCGGACGGGCAGCCGGTTCAGCACCAAGACCTACGCGACCAAGGACGAAGCCAAGCTGGCGCTGTTCGATGACTTCTGGGCCGCGACCCAGGATGACGATCGGCTGTGGGCCAGTGACTGATCAGGGAAATAGTCCATCCCTGCCTGCTGCCGCCACACTTCGATGGGTTGTTGCGGGGCCAGCTTGTTGCCAAGGCCGTGCCAGGGCTTCTCGCCGGTATAGGCCATCGTTTCCACCAGATGAATGTTCCTGCTCCTTGAATCAGCGGCATAAACGCAGAAGGCCCGCCGGTGAGGGCGGGCCTTCTGTGCTGCCAGCAACGTAGCGAGTCAGATCCGAGTGTTGGTCCTGCCGAAGATGGCCGCGAGGATCACGGCCGCAACGGTCAGCACCTGAACAATCGTCTCCTTGGTGTCATCGCACATGCGTTGACCTCCACGGGGCGCTTGAACCGAAGCGCCCAGACGAGAAGCAGAACTGCCTGCTTCATCGTAGTAGTGTGGGTTTGAAATATTTCTGAGTAACTGGCGGCTTTCGGCCTTGGATTCAACTGATAAACGCATCCAGTCGAAGCACCTTCCTGTCGGCTTTACTGACCTGGCACAGGCACCACGTCACCAAGCTTTGAAGGCCACTAACGGATGTTCGCAGTAGCGCGACACCCTTCGCGATAGCGGGAGCACCCGAGGAACGGGCCATTGCGCCCGTTCTTCTCCTGGATGGAGCCGCGCCGGCAGATCGGGCATCGATCCCCCGACTTGACCGGCACCTGGATCCTTTGAGATCCACCTGTTCGAGGTCGGGGCTGCCCCGCCCCTTGCTCCGCCTTCCGCTTGAAATCGCACGCAGGGAAGCGACTGCATCCATGGAAGGCGCCGTACTGCCCACCCCGTAGCTGCAGCACGCCGTTGCCGCACTTGGGGCACGCCTCCAACGCTACACCGTCGACAGGGTCAATCTTGAGGTGCTCTGCCTTGACCAGCTCGACCAGGAACTGGGAAGGCTGCCCCAGCGTGGTGTAGAAGCGCACCTGCTTCCGTGCGCGGGTCATGGCCACGTAGAACAAGCGACGCTCTTCGGCGTAGGGGTACGGGTCAGGTGCCGGCATGGCCAACTGCAATGCAGGATCGTCCTGGATCTGGCTGGGGAAGCCGCGGGTACCTTGCACCACGTTGAGGACGAACACGTACTCCGCCTCCAGCCCCTTGGAGCCATGCGCGGTGCGGAACTCAATCTTCAACCGGTCGCCGAACTGGCGTTGCCAGGCTGCGAGCATTGGGGGCTGGTCGTCACGGTACCGCCCTAGCAGCATGATGGTGATGTGGTTGCCCTTAGCGGGCGTGAGCTTGCCCTCGGAGGCGAAGCGATGCATGCCTGCCAGCTGCTCCTCAACATGGCCCAGCATTCCTTCCTCCTGCTGAAAGCCATATGCCAGCATCGGCGTCTTGGTCAGCGGGTTGGTCGTGTTGACTGAATTCTTGATCTGGGCGGGGTTGGCCTGGATGAACTTGCTGGAAACGTCGCACAAGTCCTGCGGACACCGGAACGTGGTGTTGAGCGTCAAGCGTGTGGCGTGGTCGAAGGTCTTCTCGAACTCCGTCATAACGGAGATATCGGAGCCTGCGAAGCGGTTGATGCCTTGCCAGTCGTCGCCCACCACGCACAGATGGGTCTCGACGGGTGGGTTGGAGGCCAGTGCCTTCAACAGGCGAATGCGGGCGCGGGAGCTGTCCTGGAACTCGTCGGCCAGGATGATGGTGAACGGGCTCTGGTAAGCCCCGGACTCCACATGTTCCGCAGCCTGGATGAGCATGTCCTCGAAGTCGATGAACTTGCCCTCGCGCAGCCGGCGCTCCCACTCGGCCGCGATGCGCTCGTAGATTGCCAGGTACATGCGCAAGCGTGCAGCGAAGCCTTCCTCGGACTGCTCCCTGAGTGCTGCGTGCAGCTGAGCGTGCGACAGCCCGTTGTTCTTGACGTGCTGCTGGAACACGCGGAAGGAGCGGGCTAGGTCCTGATTGGAGACGGGCGGCAGCCCCAGGAATGGTCGATTGGGGTCGAATGCG
This sequence comes from Stenotrophomonas sp. Y6, assembly GCF_022436665.1. NCBI lineage: Bacteria > Pseudomonadati > Pseudomonadota > Gammaproteobacteria > Lysobacterales > Lysobacteraceae > Stenotrophomonas > Stenotrophomonas sp. Y6. The sequence continues at coordinate 155,522 of NZ_JAKUKB010000009.1, read as the reverse complement.
GGCTGGACACCCCGCTCAATAAGGGCTGCTTCCAGGGTGTCCATCCACTCGCCAGTGGACAGCGTGTGCGAGGTGGTCTCGACCAGTGCCGTTTCCTTCTCGGCGTGGACCTTCCGCTTCCATGCCACGCCTTGCAGGTAGTCCTTGAAGTCCTTGGGCGCCTCACCCTTCTCGTTGAGCGCGAAGTGCTCGTGGTACAGCTGGGCATCGGGGTAGTAGAAGTCGGGGAAGTACTGCCGGTGGTGCTCGGTGGCGGTGTCGTGTTCGTATGCACGCTCGTACTCGTAGTTCACCCCGCAGTAGAACAACCAGTCGGCAATGACCCGCTCTTCCTTGCTCTTGACGATGTCGCCCTTGGCCGTGAGGAAGCCGCGCTTGCCATTGGAGTAGGCGTCTGGTTCCTGGGTCGCCCCCCACTTGCCCACGTCGCGGCCATAGACGGTTCGGAACAGGTCCCAGTCCTTCCGGAACTTCGCGTCCTGGGCGCACAGCGCTTCGATGATGTTGCCCACCTCACGGATGTCCGCCCCCGGATTACGGCCAGGAGATGACCCGGCGCAACCTCAACATCCAGCCCACCTTGACCGAGCGACCGGGCCTGCCGGTTCGCATCATCGTCAATCGGGATCTCGTGCTGCGGCCGTACCAGCCGTTGTTCTTCAATCGGGGGGCTTCGCGATGAGCACGACCAAAAGGCTGCGGCTGGGGCCGCTGCCCAAGACCGAAAGCGTCAAGCTGACCTTCGCTTGCCCGGCCGGCCTGAAAGCCGACCTCGACCGCTACGCCGCGCTGCACGCGCAGACGTATGGCGAGGCGGTCGATGCAGCGACGCTGATCCCGCACATGCTGGAGGCGTTCATCGCGGGGGATCGGGGGTTTCCGGGCGGCAGGAGAAACCGGGCGCGATTGCGACAATAATTGAGTACACTCATAAATGAGCAAACTCAGTCAATCGCCATCCATGATCACGACCGACGCGCTCGCCCGACCCGGTCGGCGCGACCGCAACATGCAGGACAAGCATGGCCGCATCTTCCAGGCGGCCGCAGCGCTGTTCGAGGCGCATGGCTATGCCGGCGTCACCACGCAGGCGATCTCCGAGCGCGCCGACGTCGGCGCGGGCACGCTGTTCCGCTACGCGTCCTCCAAGGACGAACTGCTGCTGATGGTTCTTAACCAGGCGTTGCGCGCGGCGCTGGCACAGGGCGCCGCGCGGGCCCGTGGATTGCGCGACCCGGTGGACATCGCGGTGGCGATGGTCGCGCCCATCCTGCAATTGGGCGGCCGGCATGCGGAGAACCTGGCGGTCTACCAGCGCCAGCTGATGTTCGGCGCCCCGGGCGAGAAATACCGCAACGAAGGCCTGGCACTGCTGGCCGGGCTGGAGGCGGCCGTGGCCGCCGGCCTGCTCGAGCAGGCCGGCGCGCGCGGCCTGCCGGCACGCCCGGAGCTGGCGCGAGTGGCCAGCATCTCGATCTTCGGCGCTGCGCATCTGGCGGTCTCGCGCGCCTCCACCGGCGCCCATCCCGGCCATGTCCCGATGGACGACCTGCGCGCGCAGGTCCGGCAAATCGTGGACGGCTATTTCGCGGGCCTGGCTACCGAAGGGCCAGCCTAGCCCTGTTCCCTTCGATACAAGGAGTTGTGCTTTGGACAAGATTAACAAGGTGACGGTGCTGGGCACGGGCGTGCTGGGTTCGCAGATCGCGTTCCAGACCGCCTACAGCGGCTTCGAGGTATCGGTCTACGACATCGACGAGGCGGCCATCGCCAAGGCGCGGCAGCGCCTGGACGGGCTGTTCGAAACCTACGAGGAGGAGGTGGCCGGCGCCGACGGCGACAAGCTGCACGCCGCATTGGCGCGCATCGCCTTGCACACCGACCTGGGTGCGGCCGTGGCCGATGCCGACCTGGTGATCGAGGCCATCCCCGAAGTGCTGGAACTCAAGCGCCAGACCTACGCCAGGCTGGACCGGCTGGCGCCGGAGAAGACCATCTTCGCCACCAACTCGTCCACGCTGCTGCCGAGCGCGATCCAGGACGCCACCGGCCGACCCGACCGCTTCATCGCCCTGCATTTCGCCAACCAGATCTGGAAGTACAACACCGCCGAGGTGATGGGCACGCAGGACACCGACCCGAAGGTGTTCGACGCGCTGCTGGCTTTCGCCGCCGACATCGGCATGGTGCCCATCGCGCTGCATAAAGAAAAAGCGGGCTACGTGCTCAACTCGCTGCTGGTGCCGCTGCTCAACGCGGCCGCCGAGCTGGCCGCCGGCGGCTATGCCGACCCGCACGACGTGGACAAGGTCTGGCGCATCGCCACCGGCGCGCCGCTGGGGCCGTTCCAGATCTACGACATCATCGGCCTGACTACGCCCTACAACATCCTGTCCCACGGCAACACCCACACCCAGCAGCTGGCGGCCTGGCTGAAGGAGCACTACATCGACCACGGCAAGCTCGGCGTCGCCTCCGGCGAGGGCTTCTACCGCTACGACAAGACCCCGAACTGACCCCTCATAAGGAAAGGACAACGCATGTACTACAGCAGCGGCAACTACGAAGCCTTCGCCCGCCCGCGCAAGCCGGCCGGGGTGGAGAACAAGACCGCCTGGTTCGTCGGCTCGGGCCTGGCTTCGCTGGCCGGCGCGGCCTTCCTGGTGCGCGACGGACACATGCCCGGCGAGCGCATCACCATCCTGGAGCAGCAGGCGATCGCCGGCGGTGCGCTCGATGGGCTGGACGTGCCCGAGAAGGGTTTCGTGATCCGCGGCGGGCGCGAGATGGAGGACCACTTCGAGTGCCTGTGGGACCTGTTCCGCTCGATCCCCTCGCTGGAGATTGAAGGTGCCAGCGTGCTCGACGAGTTCTACTGGCTCAACAAGGACGATCCCAACTACTCGCTGCAACGCGCCACGGTGAACCAAGGCGAAGATGCGCGCACCGATGGCCTGTTCACGCTCAGCGAGCAGGCGCAGAAGGACGTGATCAAGCTGTTCCTGGCCACGCGCGAGGAGATGGAGAACAAGCGCATCGACGAGGTGCTGGGCCGCGACTTCCTCGACAGCAACTTCTGGCTCTACTGGCGCACCATGTTCGCCTTCGAGGAATGGCACTCGGCGCTAGAGATGAAGCTGTATCTGCACCGCTTCATCCACCACATCGGCGGGTTGCCGGACTTCTCGGCATTGAAGTTCACCAAGTACAACCAGTACGAGTCGCTGGTGCTGCCGCTGGTGAAGTGGCTTCAAGGCCACGGGGTGAAGTTCCAGTACGGCACCGAGGTGACCGACGTCGATTTCGACATCGCCCCGGGCCGCAAGCAGGCCACCCGCATCCACTGGAAGCGCGACGGCGCCGATGGTGGCGTGGACCTTGGCCCGGACGACCTGGTGTTCATGACCATCGGCTCGCTGACCGAGAACTCGGACAACGGCGACCACCACACCCCAGCCAGGCTCGATGAAGGCCCGGCCCCGGCCTGGGACCTGTGGCGCCGCATCGCGGCCAGGGCACCGGACTTCGGCCGCCCGGATGTGTTCGGCGCGCATATTCCCGAGACCAAGTGGGAGTCGGCCACCGTCACCACGCTGGACGCGCGCATCCCGCAGTACATCCAGAAGATCGCCAGGCGCGACCCGTTCAGCGGCAAGGTGGTCACCGGCGGCATCGTCAGCGTCAAGGATTCGAGCTGGCTGCTGAGCTGGACGGTCAACCGCCAGCCACATTTCAAGAAACAGCCCAAGGACCAGATCGTGGTCTGGGTGTACTCGCTGTTCGTGGACACGCCCGGCGACTACGTCAAAAAGCCGATGCAGGCGTGCACCGGCGAGGAGATCACCCGCGAGTGGCTGTACCACCTGGGCGTGCCGGTGGAGCAGATCGACGAACTGGCCGCGACCGGCGCCAAGACGGTGCCGGTGATGATGCCGTACATCACCGCGTTCTTCATGCCGCGCCAGGCCGGCGACCGGCCCGACGTGGTGCCGGAAGGCGCGGTCAACTTCGCCTTCATCGGCCAGTTCGCCGAGTCCCGGCAGCGCGACTGCATCTTCACCACCGAATACTCGGTGCGCACGCCTATGGAAGCGGTGTATACCCTGCTGGGTGTGGAGCGCGGCGTGCCAGAGGTGTTCAATTCCACCTACGACGTGCGCACGCTGCTGGCGGCGACCGGCCGCCTGCGCGACGGCAAGGTACTGGACATTCCCGGCCCGGCGTTCCTGCGCAACCTGCTGATGAACCGGCTCGACAAGACCCAGATCGGCGCGCTGCTGCGGGAGTTCAAGCTGGTCACCGAAGATTGAAAACGCCGCGCGTGTAGACGCACGGCCTCATGCCGGGAGGCTCCATGCACACACCTCATCCGCCTGCCGGTCAGGCAAGCACAAGCGACAAGACCACCAGCCCACAGGTGGAGCATGGCCCTGGTGCGCACGGCCCTGGCAGCGCGCACCAGGTCACGCCGTTGCACGACCCGGTCTGCGGCATGGCGGTATCCGGGGACTCGCCGCACCGCGTCGAGCATGCCGGGGCCACGCAGGTGTTCTGCAGCGCCCGCTGCCTTGAGAAGTTCGTCGCCGAGCCCGATCGGTATCTCGCGCCCGTGCAGGCGACCGCTGCGGTGCCATCCGCCCCTGGCGGGCACGGGGCACACCATGGCGAACATGCCGCACCGGCCGCTTCTGCCTCGCAGGCAACAGGGGCGCCGTCTCGCGCCGGGATGCTCTACACCTGCCCCATGCACCCGGAGATCCGCCAGGACCACCCCGGCACCTGCCCAAAGTGCGGCATGGCCCTGGAGCCGGAATTGCCCAGCCTGGAAGACGACGACAACCCCGAGCTGAAGGACTTCTCGCGCCGCTTCTGGTGGACGCTGCCGCTGTCGGTGGTGGTCATGCTGCTGGCAATGGCCGGCCACCGGCTGCACCTGTTCGACATGGCGACCCAGAGCTGGGTGGAACTGGTGCTGGCCGCGCCCGTGGTGCTTTGGGCCGGCGCACCGTTCTTCCAGCGCGGCTGGCAATCGCTGGTCCATCGCAGCCCCAACATGTGGACGCTGATCGGCCTGGGCACCGGCGCAGCCTTCGTCTACAGCGTGGTGGCCACCGTGGCGCCGGGCGTCTTCCCCGCGTCCTTCGTCTCGATGGGGCGGGTCAACGTCTACTTCGAGGCGGCGGCGGTGATCATCTCGCTGACGCTGCTGGGACAGATGCTGGAACTGCGCGCGCGTTCGCAGACCTCGGCAGCGATCAGGTCACTGCTGGGGTTGGCGCCCAAGACCGCCCGGCGCGTGCGCGAGGATGGCACGGAGGAGGACGTGCCGCTGACCCACGTGCAGGTGGGCGACCGCCTGCGCGTGCGGCCCGGCGAGAAGGTGCCGGTCGACGGCATCGTGCTCGAAGGCGCAAGCGCGCTCGACGAGTCCATGCTGACCGGCGAGCCGCTGCCGGTGACCAAGCGCGCAGGCGACCGGCTGATCGGCGCCACCCTCAACACCAGCGGCGCGCTGCTGATGCGCTGCGAGCGGGTCGGTACCGACTCCGTGCTGTCGCAGATCGTGCAGATGGTCGCCCAGGCGCAGCGCTCCAAGGCGCCCCTGCAACGCATGGCCGATGGCGTGGCCGGTTGGTTCGTGCTGGCCGTGGTCGGCGTGGCCATCGTCACCTTCTTCGCCTGGGGGCTGTTCGGCCCCGCCCAGGGCTGGGTGTTCGGCCTGATCAACGCGGTCTCGGTGCTCATCATCGCCTGCCCGTGCGCGCTGGGCCTGGCCACGCCGATGTCGATCATGGTGGCGACCGGGCGTGGCGCCAGCCAGGGCATCCTGTTCCGCGACGCGGCGGCCATCGAGAACCTGCGCAAGGTCGACACGCTGATCGTGGACAAGACCGGCACGCTGACCGAGGGCCGCCCGGCCTTCGACCGGGTGGTGCCCGCCGAGGGCTTCGCCGCCGAGGAGGTGCTGCGCCTGGCGGCCAGCCTGGACCAGGGCAGCGAGCACCCGCTGGCCGACGCCATCGTCCGCCAGGCGCGCGAACAGGGCATCGCCTTGGATGCGGTGGAGCAGTTCGACTCGGGCTCGGGCATCGGCGTGCAAGGCCGCGTCGCCGGCCGTTCGCTGGCGCTGGGCAACACCGCGCTGATGGCCCGGCTCGGCGTGGCCGTCGAGGTGCTGGCGGCGCCGGCCGAGGCCCTGCGCCGGGAAGGCGCCAGCGTCATGCACCTGGCCGTGGAGGATCGGCTGGCCGGGCTGCTGGCCGTTTCCGACCCGGTCAAGGCGAGTACGCCCGAAGCCCTGTCGGCGCTGCACGCGGCGGGTATCCGCATCGTCATGGCCACCGGCGACGGCGTGACCACCGCCCGCGCGGTGGCCGCGCGCCTGGGGATCGACGAGGTGCACGGCGAGGTCAAGCCCGAGGACAAGCTGGCGCTGGTCGAGCGCCTGCAGGCCGAGGGTCGGGTGGTGGCGATGGCCGGCGACGGCATCAACGACGCCCCGGCGCTGGCGCGCGCCGACGTCGGCATCGCCATGGGCACCGGCACCGACGTGGCGATGAACAGCGCCCAGGTGACCCTGGTCAAGGGCGATTTGCGCGGCATCGCCGTGGCGCGCGGGCTGTCGCAGGCCACGGTGGCCAACATGCGCCAGAACCTGGCGTTCGCGCTGGTCTACAACGGCCTGGGCGTGCCGCTGGCCGCCGGCGTGCTTTACCCGCTGACCGGCTGGCTGCTCTCGCCGATGTTCGCGGCCCTGGCCATGAGCCTGAGCTCGGCCTCGGTGGTGGGCAATGCGCTGCGGCTGCGCGCCCAGCGTATCAATCCAGGCCGAACTGGCTGATCCCGCACATGCTGGAGACGTTCATCGCGGGGATCGGGTTTCAAGAAGAGGCGCATTCCACAGGCACGATCGCCAAAACACAGCGAATGGGAAAACCCCTTTCTCATGGCTTCAGCAAGACCTTGCCCTTGCGCCCCGGTTGCAGGCTGGCGGCCGCGGCCTGGGCTGCATCGGCCAGGTCGTAGATCGCCTCGACCGGCAGCAACAGTTCACCGGCCAGCGTGCGCTGCAACAGTTCGCCCACCAGCCGGCGCTTGTCATCCGCCGACAAAGCCTGGCTGACCTTGCTGCCCCAGAAACCCTTGACCGTGGCCTGCTTGAAGATGAGTGAGCCCGAGTCGATCTGCATCGGCTCTCCTGCCATCGTGCCGAAGGAAACAAGCGTGCCGCCTTCGCCCAGCAGGCCCAGCAGCGCTGCACTGGCCGCGCCGCCGATGGAGTCGACGGCCGCGTGGGCCAGGGTGGAGCCAAGGAGCGCGCGGGCGCGTTCCTGCCACTCCGGCTGCGCAGTGGAAATGACGTTGCCGATGCCCAGGGCCGCCAGTTCGTCCACGCCCGCGTCGCGGCGCACCAGACTCAGCACCTGCACACCGCGTGCGGCGGCCAGCATGGCCAGCGTCTTGCCGACCGCGCCGTTGGCCGTGTTCTGCACGATCCACTGGCCCGGCTCGGCGTGCAGGAACTCCAGCAGCATCAACGCACTGAGCGGCATGGCGATGAGCTGCGCGGCGGTCTCGTCGGGCAGGGCCTGCGGCACCGGCACCAGCAGCCGCGCCGGGGCCAGGAAGTACTCGGCCCAGGTACCGTGTGCCGAGGCCACGGCAACACGCTGGCCGACGGTGGCGCCTTCGACACCCTCGCCCAGTGCATCGACGATGCCGACCGCCTCGCTGCCGCCGATGGCGGGAAGTTCCGGCTTGTAGCCGTAGCGGCCGCGGATCGTCCACAGGTCATGGTTGTGGATCGGCGCCAGCGAGGTCTTGATGCGGACTTCGCCCGCGCCAGGCTGCGGCACCTGACGGTCGCCGAGTTCGAGGACGTCGGCAGGCTCGCCAAATGTGGTGTGGATGGCACTGCGCATGATGCTGTTCTCCTGCTCAGGCCACGGAAACATGCAGGCGCACGTCGATATTGCCGCGCGTGGCATTTGAATACGGACACACCTGATGCGTGGCCTCCACCAGCTTGCGCGCAGCGGCCTCGTCCAGGCCCTGGACTTCCACATGCAAGTCCACGTCCAGTGCATAGCCGCCGGTGGCCGTCTGGCCGATGCCGACCTCCACCGAGGTGCGCGTCCCGGTCGGCGCCAGGCCCAGTTGCTTGGCGGCCACGGGCAAGGCGTTGTCGAAGCAGGCGGCGTAGCCCATGGCGAAAAGCTGCTCGGGGTTGGCGCCGGTCTTGCCGGAACCGGGCGTGGCCAGGTCGAGCGCCAGGCTGCCGTCGTCCAGCGCGGTGCGGCCGGAACGGCCGCCCGTGGCGGTGGCGCGGGTCTTGTAGAAGATCTTCATGGCTGGCTCCTGTTGGATGAGAGAGGCAAAGGATGAAAGCGGAACGTCACGCAACGCCGGCGAGCGCGGCCTGCGCCTGCGCCAGCGCGTCGGCATACGGTGCGCGCAAGCGCAGGTTGGACGCGCCATCGGCGCTTTGCACCACCACGGCCTTGGCGTAGCTGAAGCGACGGAAGCCGTGGATGCCGTGGTAGGCGCCCATGCCGGACGGGCGCACGCCGCCGAAAGGCACGCTTTCGACCACGGCATGCGTCATCACGTCGTTGATGACCGCGGCGCCGGAGGTGGTGCGGTCGAGAAACGCCTGCTGCCTGGCTGGATCGTTTCCGAAGTAATAGGCCGCCAGCGGACGCGGATGCGCGTTGTCTGCATTCATGACGCTTCTACGTCCCGCGCCAGCAGGGACAACAGCGCCTGGGCCACGCCCTCGGAACTGCCTGGGTTCTGCCCGGTGACCAGGCGGCCATCGGTGACGACGTGCGCCTGCCAGTCCGGGCCCTTCTGGTAGTGGCCGCCCAAGCGGATGAATTCGTCTTCGATCAGGAATGGCACGACGGCGCTCAGACCCACGGCCGCTTCCTCGCTGTTGGTGAAGCCGGTGACACGGCGTCCCGCGACGAGCGGCTGGCCGTTCGCTGCACGCACCTTCACCAGCGCGCCCGGCGCGTGGCAGACCAGGCCCAGCGGTTTGCCGGCGCGCTCGAAGGCTTCGAGCAAGGCGATGGAGGCGGGATCGTTGGCCAAATCCCACAACGGGCCGTGGCCGCCGGGGTAGAACACCGCATCGAAATCCGCGGCGTCCACCTGCGCAAGCGGTACGGTGGCAGCCAGGGCCGCTTGCGCCTGGACGTCCTGGCGAAAGCGTTCGGTCGCGGCCGTTTGCGCATCGGGTTCGTCGCTCTTGGGATCCAGCGGCGGCTGGCCGCCTGCGGGCGAAGCCAGCGTGATGGCGGCGCCGGCGTCCTTGAACACGTAGTAGGGGGCGGCGAACTCCTCCAGCCAGAAACCGGTCTTGTGGCCGGTATCGCCCAGGCGGTCGTGGGAAGTGAGTACGAACAGGATTTTCATAAAAAGCTCCAGGCGTTATCGGGAAAGTGCTTGGTCGGCCGCGATGTGCCGTGCCGTGCCGCAGGCCAGCAACTGCCCCGTGGCGTCGCGCGCCTGCGTCAAAGGCGTCTTGTCCTGGCTCAACTTCGCCAGCAGCGCCGCGCCCAGCCACATCTGGTAAAGCACCCGGGCCAATGCCGGCGATGGTGAGCCAGCAGGCAAGGAGCCGTCCGCGCGGGCTTCGTCGATCAGTGCCGCGATCCTTGCCAGAAGCCGTTGCACACCGGCATCGAGTACCCGGCGCATGTCTTCGGAAAGGTCGGCCACTTCCGCCGCCAGCTTCACCACCAGGCATTCGTCGGCCCATCCCTGTGCCGGATCGGCGGGATCTGCGATCCAGGCATCCCAATACCGCATCAGGCGCTCGTTGCCGTTGCCGGGCACCGAAAGCAGGCCATCGAGCTTGCGCGCGTAGCCATCGACGTACTGTTGCAGCAGCTCGCACCCGAAGGCTTCCTTCGACGGGAAGTAGTGATAGAACGAGCCCTTGGGCACGCCGCAGGCCTTGAGGATTTCGAGCAGCCCCAACGCGGAAAACCCTTTGTGCAGCACGAGCCGGTGCCCCGTATCGAGGATGTGCTGGCGTGTCGCTTCGGCTTTCTTGGTCAGGTGCATGCTGGGCATTATGCATTAAAATAGACCGGTCGTCTACATCTCGGATTCAATCAACACGAAGACAGCCATAGCGCCTATCGGTCCCGCAGCCCTCGCGGAGTAAACCGGCTTTGGCCGGCGCGTCGGACCGCCTCGATCAGCGCCGTGCTGGCCGGGCTGTCCTTGCCGGCGAAAGCGTAGAAGCGCGCCGTCGCCAATTCCGACAAGGCCAATGCAAAGCTTGAGCACGACAAGGCGCTGTCCAACGCAGTGATGTCGCTGATGGCCGACCACATCGAGCTATTCAAGCAGTTCAGCGACAATCCCGGCTTCAAGACTTGGCTTACAGATGCCAGCTTCAGGGCGACCTATCACCCACCAGCAGGTCCGTAGGTCAACCTGCTGACTTCGCGTGGTTGGTTTACGGGATCGCCCCCCCCCGGCGCATGCCCACGCACGCAGACGCAGACTGCGGCAGCCTCGACGCCAGACACCCCAACGGAGGTGTCGCCGCGCCAGAGGTCGGTTGACACAGCGGTGATCCAGCACTAAACCCAGCCAACATGCCCGTCGGACAGGGGTAATAAGCCTGTCTGCTTGAGCACGTGGTTGTAGTAACTGTTGAGCCGCGGTAGTTGCTACTTCCCGGCGCAGGTGGTCTCACTAGCGAGTTGATACAAGTAGTCCGCCCACGCCTGCATCATTTTTTTCCGCTCCGCCAAGTGCGCGGTGCGGTTATAGGCCCGCCCAAGCGGATCCCGGACTGCATGGGCAAGCTGGTGCTCGATGAAGTCCGGTCGGAACCCAAGCACCTCGTCCAGCACGGTACGAGCCATTGCGCGGAAGCCGTGCCCAGTCATCACGCTCCCGTCGTAGCCCATTGTCCGTAGGGCCACGTTGATTGTGTTCTCGCTCATAGGCCTGGACGCGCCGCGGACACTTGGAAAGACGTACTCGCTCCGCTGTGTCAGAGGGTGGAGCTCCCGGAGGATCGCAATTGCTTGGGTTGCCAAGGGGACGATATGGGGCGTCTTGGTCTTCGAGGCCGTATAACGCCACTCAGCGCCCTCCAGGTCGATGTCAGCCCATCGGGCGCTTCGCAGCTCACCTGGGCGAACGAAGAAGAGCGGAGCGAGCTTGAGGGCGGCTGTGGTGACTGGCGAGCCCTGGTAGGCATCGATGGCCCTAAGCAGCTCCCCGATCTTTGCGGGCTCCGTCAGTGCGGCAAGATGGGTTGTCTTCGGTTGCTCCAGAGCGCCCGTCAGGTCGGCCGCGGGGTTCCGCTCAGCGCGGCCGGTGGCGATGGCGTAGCGGAACACCTGGCCCGCGTGCGCTCGGGCGCGGTGGGCGGTCTCTATCACTCCGCGACGCTCAAGCTTTCGCAACGCATCCAGAAGCAGCGGCGCAGTCACTTCTGTGATCGGCAAGTCTCGGATGCCGGCCATGTCCTTCTCGATCAGTCGGCGCTCGCGCTTTACAGACTGAGGGCTCAACCCCTCCTTGGCGCGCTTCTCCAGCAACTCCAAGCCAACGGCGCCGAAGGTGGTCGCAGCCTGCCCGGCCTTTGTGATGCGCTCTACGCGAGCCACGTGCGCAGGATTCGCGCCAGATCGGACCAGGGCCCGAAGTCGGTCTCGCTCTGCACGAGCGTCGGCCAGCCCCATGGTTGGGTATTCGCCAAGGGTGATCATGCTCGCCTGGCCGGCGTGCCGGTAGCGGTACCGCCAGACTTTGGCGCTACTCGGGCGTACCTCGAGGCATAGGCCCTGAGCATCAGCGACGCGATACGCGCGCTCACGCGGCTTCTGGGCTCGGATCTTGGTGTCAGTGAGCATGTGAGTCAGCGATGTGTGAGTCAGCCGATGGAGGGGGGCTGATTGACTCACAGCGTGACTCACTTCCTGGGCGGATTCAACTGGACGACCATGGACAGCGGTGAGCGATAAGCCAAGTAAAATGCTTGCTCTGAAGTGGTCGAGTGGACTGCTCTGGACGTCAATGGATGGCTATTTGGTGGGCCCACCAGGATTCGAACCTGGAACCAAAGGATTATGAGTCCTCTGCTCTAACCGTTGAGCTATAGGCCCGCTGCCGGTGCGCAAGTGTAGTGGAGGCCGCGGCAGGCGGCCACCGCCGGGTCCGCCGGCATGCGCGGCTCAGTGCGTGGACTGCGAGTACGGGCGGGCATCGGGCCGGGTGCCCCACTCGCGGTTGGGCTCGGCCTGCAGGGTGAAGCGCAGCTCGCCGCCGGCCATGATCTCGTCGTGGCGCAGGAACGCGCGGTCCAGCGGCTTGCCATCGAGGGTGACGCGGCCGACGTAGGGATGGGCCTCGCCCAGGCCTTCGGCCACGATGGTGAAATGCTTGCCGTTGGGCAGGTTCAGGCGCGCACGCGGCAGGAACGGGCGGCCGATGATGTACTCGTTGCTGCCCGGCGTGACCGGGTAGAAGCCCAGCGCGGTGAACACATACCACGCCGACATCTGCCCGAGGTCGTCGTTGCCGGCCAGGCCATCCGGGCGCGGCGCGTACTGGGTGTCCATGATCCGCTTCAACCGGGCCTGGGTGCGCCACGGCTGGCCGGCGTAGGCGTAGAGGTAGGCGACGTGGTGGCTGGGCTCGTTGCCGTGCGCGTACCAGCCGATCAGGCCGGTGATGTCCTCCATGTGCTCGAACACCGCCGGGTCCACCTTCGCATCGAACACCGCGTCGAGCCGTTGCAGCAGCCTGTCCGCGCCGCCATGCGCGGCGGCCAGCCCGGCCACGTCCTGCGGCACGTACCACGAGTACTGCCAGGCGTTGCCTTCGGTGTAGTCGCTGCCGTAGCCGCTGGCGGCCGGGTCGAAGGGTTCGCGGAAGCGGCCGTCGCGCCTGCGCGCGCGCATGAAGCCGGTGGACGGATCGAAGGCGTGTTTCCAGTTGCCGGCGCGCTTGGCGAATTCCGCGGCGATATCGTCCCGCCCCATGGCCTTGGCCATGCGCGCGATGCTCCAGTCGTCGTAGGCGTATTCCAGGGTCTTGCTCGCCGCCTCGCCTTCTTCGTCGATCGGCACCCAGCCCAGTTCGCGGTACTGGGCGATGCCGTCATAGGGCCCGTAGTTGGCACTGGCGACCATCGCCTGCAGCGCCTCGTCGGCGTCGAAGCCACGGATGCCCTTCAGGTAGGCATCGGCGATCACCGGCACCGCGTGGTAGCCGATCATGCACCACGTCTCCAGGCCGTGGAACGACCACACCGGCAGGATCCCGTAGGGGCTTTCGCGGCGCGCGGCCAACAGCGAGTTGACCATGTCGCTGCTGCGCTGCGGCGGCTGCAGCAGGGTCATCAGCGGGTGCAGCGCGCGATAGGTGTCCCACAGCGAGAAGGTCGAATAGTTTGTCCAGCCCTGCGCCTGGTGCACGGCGTTGTCGGGGCCGCGGTAGCGGCCATCGCTGTCCATGAACAGGGTCGGCCCGAGCATGCTGTGGTACAGCGCGGTGTAGAACGCGGTGCGCTGCGCCGGCGCTGCGTCCACTTCCACCGCCGCCAGCGCCTGCGCCCACTGCGCGCGGGCGGCGGCGCGCATGCCGTCGAAGTCCCAGCCGCGCGCTTCGGCGTCGAGGTTGGCGATGGCGTTGTCCTCGCTGACCGGCGAGATCGACACCTTGACCAGCAGCGGCTCGCGTCCACCCGGGCCGAAATCGAAGCTGCCCACCAGCTGCCGGCCCTCGATCTGCGCACGCGCGCCCGGGTCCTTCTCCGCCGGCGGCGGGAAGCCGCGGTAGACCACATCACTTTCGGTGTCGTGGAAGGCGTGGCCGCGCAGCGGCCGCGAAAAGCGCATGGCGAAGTACAGCTGCCGTCCCGGCGCCCAGCCGCGGGTCTGGCGGTAACCGGTCACGGTGCCGTCCGCGCGCAACCGCAGGCGCGACCACAGGATCTTGCCCGGGTAGTCGTACATGCTGGTGCGCAGGTCGACCAGCACATGCGCCGGCCGGTCCGCGGGGAACGCATAGCGGTGCATGCCCACGCGCGCGCTGGCGGTGAGCTCGGCGCGCACCCCGGAGTCGTCCAGGGTGACGGCGTAGTAGCCCGGCTCGGCGCGCTCGCTGCGGTGGTCGAAGCGCGAGGTGTAGCCGCTGCCCGGCCGGGTGACGTCGCCGCGCTCGTATTTCACTTCGCCGCTGAGTGGCATCAGCAGCACGTCGCCCAGGTCGGAGTGGCCGGTACCGGAGAAGTGCGTGTGCGAGAAGCCGACGATGGTGGTGTCGTCGTGCCGGTAGCCGGCCGCCCAGCCGTAGCCGTCCCTGCGCGACCGGATCTGGGTGTCGGGGCTGAGCTGGACCATGCCGTGCGGCACCGTCGCGCCCGGGTAGGTGTGGCCTTCGCCGCCGGTGCCGATGAACGGGTCCACCGCCGCCACCGCGTGCTCGCCGGCACGCTCGCCCGCCACCGCCGTGCCCGCCAACAGCACCAGCGCGATCATCCACTTCGCCTGCCCGACTGCCATTGCCCGCTCCTTGGATCGATCCAATCTCTATCGAAGATAACATCCGTCGCCATCGGGGTATTGGCGCGGCGCCACAAAACGAAAAGGCCCCGCGATGCGGGGCCTTCTCTTCGGTACCGCGGCGGGGCCGCAGGCCGGTCAGTCGATATCGAGGAAGCTGCGCAGCTGCTCGGAACGGCTGGGGTGGCGCAGCTTGCGCAGCGCCTTGGCCTCGATCTGGCGGATGCGCTCGCGGGTGACGTCGAACTGCTTGCCGACCTCTTCCAGGGTGTGGTCGGTGTTCATGTCGATGCCGAAGCGCATGCGCAGCACCTTGGCTTCCCTCGGGGTGAGGCCGGCCAGCACGTCGCGCACGGTCTCGGACAGGTTGATGTTGGTGGTGTTATCGATCGGGGACTCCACGTTGGTGTCCTCGATGAAGTCGCCCAGATGCGAATCCTCGTCGTCGCCGATCGGGGTTTCCATCGAGATCGGCTCCTTGGCGATCTTCATCACCTTGCGGATCTTGTCTTCCGGCATGTCCATTTCCTTGGCCAGCTCCTCCGGCGTGGCCTCGCGGCCGTACTGCTGGAGCATCTGGCGGGAAATGCGGTTGAGCTTGTTGATCGTCTCGATCATGTGCACCGGGATGCGGATGGTGCGCGCCTGGTCGGCGATCGAGCGGGTGATCGCCTGGCGGATCCACCAGGTGGCATAGGTCGAGAACTTGTAGCCGCGGCGGTATTCGAACTTGTCCACCGCCTTCATCAGGCCGATGTTGCCTTCCTGGATCAGGTCCAGGAACTGCAGGCCGCGGTTGGTGTACTTCTTGGCGATGGAGATCACCAGGCGCAGGTTGGCCTCGACCATTTCCTTCTTGGCCTTGCGCGCCTTGGCTTCGCCATAGGCCATGACCCGGCTGATCTCCTTCAGCTCGTCCAGGCTCAGGTGCGACTCCTTCTCCACGTCGAGCGTGGCCTGCTGCTCGGCGATGATCTGGTCCTTGACGTCGCGCAGCGCCGAGGACCACTTCTGCTTGCGCTTGATCGCGTCCTCGACCCATTCCAGGTTGGTCTGGTTGCCTTCCCAGGAACGGATGAAGTCCTTGCGCGGCATGCGCGCGGTGACCGTGGCCAGGTGCAGCACGCGGCGCTCCTGGGCCTTGATCCGGCCCATGGTGTCGCGCAGCAGGCGCACCAGCACGTCGGTCAGCGGCAGCGGCAGCTTCAGGGTCACGAAGGTCGCCGACAGCTCCTCGCGCAGCTTGGCCTGCGCCTTGAGGTCGCCCTTGGCATGGGCCTTCTTGAACTTGGCCATGTCGCTGGCCAGCTGCTCCATGCGGTTGGCCACTTCCACCGGATCCGGACCGGTCGGGCCGGCATCCTCGTCGCCGCCGACATCGTCCTCGTCCTCGTCGGCCTCGGCATCGCTGTCGTCGGACGCGTCGTCGCTGTCGGTGGCGGCCGGCGCCGGCTCTTCCTCGACCAGGTCGTTGAAGCCGACGATGATCTCGGCCAGGCGCTTCTTGCCTTCCTTGTGCAGCTCGTAATCGGCCAGCACCGACTCGACCGCCGGCGGGAAGGTGCCCAGTGCCGCCTGCACCTGGCCCAGGCCTTCCTCGATGCGCTTGGCGATGGCGATCTCGCCTTCGCGGGTCAGCAGCTCGACCGTGCCCATCTCGCGCATGTACATGCGCACCGGGTCGGTGGTGCGGCCACCTTCGGTGTCGAGCGCGGTCAGCGCTGCAGCGGCTTCCTCGGCGGCGGTATCATCCACCTCGCGGTTGCCGGTGTTGCCATCGCTGAGGATCAGCGTGTCGGCATCGGGCGCCACTTCATGGACGTCGATGCCCATGCCGGTGATCAGGCCGATGATGTCTTCGATCTGCTCCGGGTCGACCATGTCGTCCGGCAGGTGGTCGTTGACTTCGGCGTAGGTCAGGTAGCCCTGTTCCAGGCCCTTGCTGATCAGTTGTTTGATATCGGATTGCTGGGCAGGACGTTCGTTGGCCATGTAGTGCTCGCGCCACCGGCAGGGAAAGATAGAGAACCTACTATTATACCAGCGCAGCATAACGCTTGCCGGGCGGTGGTTTCACGGCGCGTCAGTGTCTGAGCAGGAAGGTCACCGGTCCATCGTTGACCAGGCTGACCACCATATGGGCCCCGAAGCGCCCGGTTTCCACCCCGCCGGCGTGTTTTTCACGGCAGATCGCCACCAATCGATTGAATAGCCGTTCAGCCTCGGCCGGCGCCGCGGCAGTGCTGAAGCCCGGGCGCATGCCCGAACGGGTGTCGGCGGCCAGGGTGAACTGGCTGACCAGCAGCAGGCCGCCCCCGGTATCGCGCAGCGAGCGGTTCATCCTGCCAGCATCGTCGGCGAAAACCCGGTATCCGAGCAGGCGCTCGGCCATCCGCGCCAGCGCCGCCTCGTCGTCGCCCGGCTCGACGCCGACCAGCACCAGCAACCCCGGGCCGATCTGCCCGACGACCTGGTCCCCGACGCTGACCGACGCCTGGGTGACGCGCTGGAGGAGGGAAAGCATGGCGGCTCCTGGAAAAGGGGAGCGCGCACCATATACCGCACCGGGCGGCGCGGCGACGGCCCTGCAGCCGCCCGGCGGCGCCGCTGCCGGGTCCGCCGCCGCGGCGGGCTAAACTTGCACGGATGAAACCGGAACGCGCCGCCAAGCTCTACCACCGCCTCGCCGCCGGGCTGACCGCCCTGCCCTGGTCCTGGCAGCGGACCCTGGCCGATGCCCTGGCCTGGCTGTGGCGCCGGCTGGACGCCCGCGAGAGCCGGGTGACGCGGCGCAACCTGGAACTGGCCTACCCGGCGCTGTCGGCGCCGCAGCGCGCGCGCCTGCACCGCGACATCCTCAGGACCACCGCCCGCCAGGCGCTGGAGACCCTGTATCTGTGGACCCACGACCCGGCCCGCAATCTGGCCACCCACCTGCGCGAGCGCCACGGCCAGGCGCTGTACGACGCCGCGCTGGCCGCCGGCAGGGGCGTGATCGTGGTGGCCCCGCACTACGGCAACTGGGAACTGCTGAACCAGTGGCTGGCCTCGCGCGGGCCGATCGCCATCGTGTACGCGCCCCCGGACAACCTGGTCGGCGACGCCTTCCTGCAGCGGGTCCGCGGTGGCGACAACATCCGCCAGGTGCGGGCCGAGGGCCCCGCGGTGCGGCAGCTGTTCAAGGTACTCAAGGACGGTGGCGCGGTCGGCATCCTGCCCGACCAGCAGCCGAAGAACGGCGACGGCGTGTTCGTGCCGTTCTTCGGGGTGCAGGCGCTGACCATGACCCTGGTCAACCGCCTGGCCGAGCGTACCGGCGCCACCGTGCTCTACGCCTGGTGCGAGCGGATCGGCCCGGACATCAAGTTCGCCCTGCACGTGGAACCGGCACCGGCGTCGATCGCCGACCCCGACCTGCAGGTCGCCACCAGCGCGTTGAGCGCGGGCATCGAGCGCATCGCCCGGCGCGACCCGGCGCAGTACCAGTGGACCTACAAGCGCTACACGCTGCGCCCCCCTGGCAGCGGCGAGAGCGACCCGTACGCCACCGAGCGCCACCCGCACTGATGCGCCCGCTACATGCCCCTGCAACACTGCGTCACCCCGGTGATCGATTGAATCCACGGGTGCCGACCCCATTAGGTTGCCGATGAACGCCACCTCCTCCCTCCCCGCTGCCGCCCTCCCCTGCTTTGGCGAGACCGCGGCGATCCGCTGCGAGCGCGCCGCCGCCGAACTGCGCGCAGGGCGACCGGTGGTGATCACCGAGGGTGACCGCCGCCTCGCCACGATGGCGCTGGACAGCGCCTCGCCGGCCGGCTTCGCCGCGTTCGCGCATGCCGCGGACGACCGCCATTACCTGTTCCTGACCACGCCGCGCGCGCGCACGCTGGGCATCGACAGCGCCCACGGCATCCGCATCGCGCTGGCCGGGCAAGGCTTCGAGGCCCTGGCGGCGCTGGCCTACCTGCGCGACACACCCTCGCCGGACGGCCTCCCCAGCGAGGGCGACGCCCTGGATGCGGCGGCCGTGGAAGTGGCGCGCCTGGGCCTGCTGCTGCCGGCGCTGGTATCGACCACCCTGCATGCCGGCGACACGGCGTTCGACGGTTGCCTGCACCTGGCGCTGGACGACCTGCGCTGCGGCGCCGCCCAGGCCGGCCAGGACTACGAGCTGGTGACCCGCTCGCCGGTGCCGCTGCGCGATGTCGGCATGACCGAGTTCGCGGTGTTCCGCGGCGGGGTGGCGCAGCGCGACCAGGTCGCGGTGATCGTCGGCAGCCCCGACCTGCAGGGCGTGGTGCCGGTGCGCGTGCATTCCTCGTGCCTGACCGGCGACCTGTTCGGTTCGCTCAAGTGCGACTGCGGCGACCAGCTGCGGCGCGCCCTGCGCACGCTGAAGGAACTGGGCGGCGGCATCCTGCTGTACCTGGACCAGGAAGGCCGTGGCACCGGCATCGCCGCCAAGATGCGCGCGTATGGCTACCAGCACGAGGGGCTGGACACCATCGACGCCGACGCGCAGCTGGGCTTCGGCGCGGACGAGCGCCGCTACGGCAGCGCCATCGCCATGCTGCGCGGGCTGGGCGTGCAGCGCATCCAGCTGCTGACCAACAACCCCACCAAGGTGCAGCACCTGCGCAATGCCGGCATCGAGGTGCTGGGCAGCATCCCGGTGACCGGCGAGATCACCGCCGAGAACGAGCAGTACCTGCGCACCAAGGCCGCGCGCGCCGGCCACCACCTGGACGTCGACGCGCTGATCATGTCGGCGCAGTAGGCACGGCCGCGGCACCCGGATGACGGACCTCCCGGGGTGCCTGTATGGTCGCGCCATGATCGAACCTCCCGAGCTCCCCACCCCGCCTTCCACCACCGCCGACTGGCAACCGCTGCCGGCGCGCGGCGCGCCGTTCGCCGCGATCGGCGCGGGGCTGGCATCGATGCTGGTGCTGCTGCTGGCCAGCGGCGTGCTGTCGCTGGTGCTGCGCAACCCCTGGTGGCTGCCGAGCGTGCTGGCCGCCGCCGTTGCCGGCCTGCTGGGCGGTGCCTGGATCGGCTGGCGCCGGCATCGCCGCACGTTCTGGCGGCTGGATCCGCAGGCGCTGGGCGTGCGCCGCGGCCACCTGTGGCAGAGCGAGAGCCATGTACCGGTGTCGCGCGTGCAGCACCTGGACCTGCGCCGCGGCCCGCTGCAGCGCGCCGCCAACCTGGCGACGCTGGTCGTGCATACCGCGGGCACGCGAATGAACACCGTCGCCATCGCCGGGCTGGCGCAGGAGGACGCCGAGCACCTGCGCGACCGGCTGGCCCGCCAACTCGACCACGACGACGCGCTGTGAGCATGTCCGACAGCGCGGACGACGCACCGGACCAGCGCCTGCACCCCTGGTCGTGGCTGTTCGAACTGCAGCAGCACCTGCAGCAGTTCCTGCTGCCGCTGGTGGCCCTGCTGTTCTTCGGCAGCCGCCGCCAGGACGGCGAATGGCCGTTCCACCTGGTCACCCTCGCGGTACTGCTGGCCATGACCGGCAGCGCGCTGCTGCAGTACCTGACCTACCGCTACCGGATCGGCAGCGATGCGCTGACCGTGCGCAGTGGCATCCTCGAGCGCACCCGCCGCGAAATCCCGTTCGCGCGCATCCACAACGTGGTGGTCCACCAGAACCTGCTGCACCGCCTGTTCGGCGTGGCCGAGCTGCGCCTGGAGTCGGCCGCCGGCGACAAGCCCGAGGCGCAGATGCGGGTGCTGCGGCTGGCGCAGGCGCTGGAGCTGGAACGCCTCATCCGCCAGCGCGGCGAAAGCGCGCCGGCGGCCGCGGACAGCGGGCCCGCCGCTCCGGCCCCGCTGCTCGAACTGCCGCTGCCGGAACTGGTGCGGCTGGGACTGATCTCCAACCGCGCCCTGGTGGTGGCCGCGGCCGCCTGCGGCGCCATCTGGCAGATGTTCCCGCGCGATGTCGCGGAGGAGTTCGTCCGCGACCAGGGCCGGCAGGCGATCGGCTATGCCAGCCAGCTGCAGCTGGGCGCGGTGCCGCTGGCCGGCACCGTCGCGCTGGTTCTGGTGGCCGGGCTGCTGCTGATGGCGCTGATGTCCATCGCCCTGGCGATCGTGCAGTACCACGGCTTCCGCCTCAGCGAGGCCGAGCGCCGGCTGACCGTCGAACGCGGCCTGCTCAGCCGCTCGCGCAGCAGCGTCGCGCAGCGCCGGATCCAGGCCTGGACCCTGCGCGAAGGCATGCTGCATCGCCTGTTCCGGCGTCGCCAGCTGCGCGTGGACATCGCCAGCGGCGGTGGCCAGGAGCAGCAGGGCCGGGCGCTGAAGGAGCTGGTACCGGTGGCCGCGCCCGCGGCGTGCGACGCATTGCTGCAGCACCTGTTGCCCGCGGTGCAGTGGCCGCCGGCACGATGGCAGGCGGTGTCGATGCGTGGCTGGTGGCGCCTGTGTCTGCCGGCGCTGATGACCGTTGCCGCGGTGACCGCGCTGGGCTGCCGCCAGTTCGGTGCCTGGGGCCTGCTGCCGCTGCTGTGGCTGCCCTGGTCCGCGCTGCATGCGCACCGCCAGGTCGCGCGCATGGGCTACAGCATCGACTCGCGCCGGGTCGCGATACGCGGTGGCTGGTGGAGCCGCTGGTGGCGGGTGGCCGAGCTGGACAAGCTGCAGGCGCTGCGCCTGGACCGCTCGCCGCTGGACCACTGCTTCGGCACCGCCACCCTCACCCTGGATACCGCCGGCGCCTCCGGCTCGCCGCCGCTGCGGCTGCACTTCCTGGAAGCAGCGCGCGCACGCGAACTGATGGAGCAGCTGGGGCAGGAGATGGCGCGGCGCCGGCTGCGCTGGTAAGGGCGCGGCGGAACCCGGCGCGCTACGACCGCGACGGCCCCCAGTAGCCCAGCTCGCGACGGATCTGCAGGCCGCGCCACAGCGCGCCCAGTGGCTTGCGCCCGGGCGTGCCGAGGCGGCCGGCGATGAAGTCCTCGGTGGCGGCGATCACCCGCTCCGCCGAGCGCCCGTCACGATACGGATGGATCGAATCGGCATAGCGGACGATCTCGGCCAGCAAGGCCGGCTCCGGCGACAGTGCGCGCGCCAGCATGTCCGGCAGTTGCCGCGGATCGTCGAAGTCGAGCATGTGCGGCTGCGGCACGCGGTTGCGGAAGGTCACCACCGGCTTGTGCTGGACGACGAACTCCGAAACGATCGACGACGTATCCGAAACCAGCACGTCGGCGGCGCGCTGCGCGGCCATGACCTGTTCGGGCTCGATGAAACGGGCATTGTCGCCGGCCAGCGCGCGGTAACGCTCGAACAGTTCCGGCGCGCACTTGGGGTGCAGGGTCAGCAGCCAGTAGCGCCCGCCCGCGGCGATGTCGGCGGCGATGCTGTCGTACAGGTGCGGGGCGGCACTGAGGCGCTCGGTGAAGGTGGAGCCGAACAGCACCACCGCGCGGTCGCCGGCCGCTGCGCGCAGGGCGGCGGCCTGCCCGCCATCATCGCGGAACAGCGGGTCGAGTTTCGGCCAGCCGGTTTCCTGCACCACGAAGTGGCGCTCGCGCGTGGCCAGTTCCTGGAACGGCCGCGTCGTCGCCGGTCCCTGCGTGCAGTACAGGTCGAACAGGCCGCGCACGCGGAAATGGCCGCGGGCATCCTCGCGTTTCTGCACGTTGAAACCATGGAACAGCTGCACCTTGGCCCCGGCCACGAACGGCGGCACCCAGTTGGCCGCGCTGAGCACCGCGCGCGGCCGCATCGCCAGCGCCTGCTGCAGCCCGATCGACGGCACTCCGTCCAGGGTCGCCCCGGCGGCACCGCCCTCGAACCAGGCCGCGACCGCATGGCCGCCCGCGTGCAACGCCTGCGCCAGAGGCGCGAGAATAGGCAGCGCATAGCGCTCCGTCGCAAACAGCAGGTATCCGGCCATCACCATGTCCTCTTCGACCGCTCCCACCGAACGGCCTCGCATCACGGCCTGCATTATCGCGTTCAACGAAGCCGCACGCATCGGCGACTGCCTGGCCTCGCTGGCCTTCTGCGACGAGATCGTGGTGGTGGATTCGTACTCCAGCGACGCCACCGTGGCCATCGCCGAAGCGGCGGGCGCACGGGTGCTGCAGCGCGCGTTCGACGGATTCCGCAGCCAGAAGGCGTACTGCGTGGAGCAGGCCCGCCACGACTGGGTGCTGTGCCTGGACGCCGACGAGCGGGTAAGCCCCGAACTGCGGCACGCCATCGAGCAGGCGCGCGACACCGGATTCGACGGCGCGGCCGGCTACCGGTTCGCCCGCCTGTCCGAATACTTCGGCCGGTTCCTGCGCCATGGCAACGCTTACCCCGACCGCGTGCTGCGCCTGTTCGACCGCCGCCGCGGCGGCTGGCGCGGCGCGCGCGAGATCCACGAGGCGGCCACTGTCGATGGCCCGGTGCGCACGCTGCGCGGCGACCTGGTCCACTACCCCTACCGCTCATTCGAGCAGCAGCTGGCCAAGACCCAGCGCTACGCACGGATGATGGCCGAGCACGAGTTCGCCCGCGGCAAGCGCGCCACCCTGGGCAAGCTGGTGCTGGCGCCGGCGTGGCGCTTCTGGCGCGGCTGGCTGCTGCGCGGCGGCTTCCGCGACGGCTGGCACGGCCTGGTGTACGCCTACGTGCGCGCCAACTACGTGCGGCAGAAGACCATCATGCTGTGGCTGCTGCAGAACGGCCGGAACGTGGCCGATCCGCCGCGCGATCAGCCCTGAACGGGCTGCCGGCGCCCACTCTGGCGCTGCCCGGCCTGGCGCTGCCCGTCCTGCGGGCGGTAGCGCGCGGAGGCCGTCACCAGCGACAGGCCGGCCAGTACCCCCACCAGGGTGGCGTAGGTACTCACGGTTATCTGGTGGGCGAACATCGACTGGGTGACCCCACACAGGAGGTAGGCGACCACCAGCATCACCCCGGCCGCGGCGGGGCCACGGAACCCACCGATGCCGCTGTGGCGGTGCAGGTGGATGAAGATCCACAGCGGCAGGCCATAGATGCACAGCAGCAACAGCAGGCCCGGGATGCCCTGGGTGGCGCCCCATTCGGCGACGTCGTTGTGCGCGTGCCCCAGATGACAGCGCGCCTCCACCGCCTGCGGCAGGCGGCACTCCGGCAGGCGCTGCATGGCGGTATCGAACCTGCCGATGCCCACGCCCGTCCACGGGTGCTCGCGGAACGTGTCCCATGCCACCTGCAGCCGCTCCAGGCGTGCGCCGGCCGACGAATCCACATCCCCGGCCTCGATGCGCTGCACGTCGCTGTGCAGCTCGCTCAGGCGGGTCAGCTCGCGCAGCTGCGGGACCGCCAGCACCAGGGCTGCCGCGACCAGCAGCAGCCCGCCCAGCCAGGCCAGGCGCAGGCGCCCGCTGCCACGGCGGATCGACAGCGCCATCGCCACCAGCAGCGCAAGCAGCGCCGGCCATACCCCCCGGCTGCCACTGAGCAGAATCACCGTGCCGCCGGCCGCCATGCCCAGCGCGATCCAGCCCCAGCGCCCGGGCGGGCGGCAGAACACCAGTACGATCATCAGCACCAGGGTGACGTCGGCCAGCACGATGGCGTTGGTCCATGCCTCGGCTCGCGCCCAGCCATGGGTCACCTGGTAAACGGCGATGGCCAGGGTCGCGAACAGGCCGAACAGCGCCCCCCACCACAACATTTCCTGGCGGGGACGCAAGGCGTACACCCAGAGCAGTACCCAGGGCATGGCCAGGAAGCGGGTACGGTAGCCCTCGTCCCTGAACATCCCCACCGAATGCAACGACGACACCAGTGCGGAGACCAGCGCCGCCAGGGCCAGGGCCAGCAGCAGGCCGCCGACGACACCGGTGCGCACGCGCCACAGCCGGGAGAACCCCCACGCGCTGGTCGCCAGCAGCACCATGGCGAACGGCAGCACATTGACCGGCGTACTCACCAGCGCCGCCGGCAGCAGGAACAGCCCTGCCGAAGCCAGCATGCCCAATGCGTCCGGCCGCTCGAGCGCAGCGGTTTCGGTATACGTCAGATTGCGTGCCATCCCTGTCACTCTGGGGCCGAGGCCATGAATCATTCCCTACCAGAAACGCTGCCGAACCCTTCCACGGCCCCTGAATCCGTGCATGCGACCCGCGACTTTGGTAACCGGTGGACGATATCACGCCTGTATCATTCGCCTTAACAGGCCGCCCTTCCGGTGATATCTCCCCCCATGAAACGCATCCTGGTCACCGGCGGTGCCGGCTTCCTCGGTTCGCACCTGTGCGACCGGCTGGTCGGCAACGGCCACGACGTGCTCTGCGTCGACAATTTCTTCACCGGCAACAAGCGCAACGTCGCGCACCTGCTGGGCAACCCCGGCTTCGAGCTGATGCGCCACGACGTGACGTTCCCGCTCTACGTCGAGGTCGACCGCATCTTCAACCTCGCCTGCCCGGCCTCGCCGGTTCACTACCAGCACGACCCGGTGCAGACCACCAAGACCAGCGTGCACGGGGCGATCAACATGCTGGGCCTGGCCAAGCGCCTGGACGCACGCATCCTGCAGGCGTCCACCAGCGAGGTCTACGGCGACCCGGAAGTACACCCGCAGCAGGAAGGCTATTGGGGCCGGGTCAATCCGATCGGCATGCGCAGCTGCTACGACGAGGGCAAGCGCTGCGCCGAGACGCTGTTCTTCGACTACTTCCGCCAGCACGGGCTGGACATCAAGGTGGTGCGCATCTTCAACACCTACGGCCCGCGCATGCATCCCAGCGACGGCCGGGTGGTCAGCAACTTCATCGTGCAGGCGCTCAGGGGCGAGGACATCACCATCTACGGCGACGGCAGCCAGACCCGCAGCTTCTGCTACGTGGACGACCTGATCGAGGCCATGCTGCGCATGATGGAAAGCGAGCGCGGCTTCACCGGGCCGGTCAACATCGGC
Organism: Stenotrophomonas sp. Y6; assembly: GCF_022436665.1. Taxonomy (NCBI): domain Bacteria; kingdom Pseudomonadati; phylum Pseudomonadota; class Gammaproteobacteria; order Lysobacterales; family Lysobacteraceae; genus Stenotrophomonas; species Stenotrophomonas sp. Y6. The sequence goes on along the minus strand of NZ_JAKUKB010000009.1, from coordinate 130,054 downwards.
AACCCCGGTGAGTTCACCATGCTGGAACTGGCCGAAAAGGTGATCTCGCTGGTCGGCGGCCGCTCCAGGCTGGTGTTCCAGCCGCTGCCGGAGGACGACCCCAGGCAGCGCCAGCCGGACATCGCCCGGGCCCGGTCCAGCCTGGACTGGGAACCGAAAGTGGCGCTGGACGACGGCCTCAGGGAGACCATCGCCTACTTCCGCCAGGTGCTGGCGGCATGAGCACCGCGGCCACCACATTCTCGGTCGTCATCACCAGCTACAACTACCTCCCGTTCGTGGTGGAGGCGGTGGAGAGCGCGCTTGCGCAGACGCGGCCGGCCGCGCAGGTCATCGTCGTCGACGATGGTTCCAGCGACGGCTCGCCGGCGCTGCTGCAGCAGCGCTACGGCGCCGATCCGCGGGTGACCCTGCTGTTCGGCGAGAACGAGGGGCAGCTGGCCGCGTTCCAGCGCGGCGTGGCCGCCGCCAGCGCCGACGTGGTCTGCTTCCTGGACGCCGACGACCGCTGGAAACCGCGGTACCTGGAGCAGATCGGCGCGGTCTACGACGCGCGGCGCGACGTCGACTTCGTGTTCAGCGACCTGCAGACCTTCGGCATCGACAACCAGGACATCCTGTACGAGGACAGCAAGAGCCCGATCGACCTGGGCTACACCGCGATCAGCACCTACTTCTTCGTCACCTGGTACGGCGCCCCGACCTCGGCGCTCTCGCTGCGCCGGCGCTGGGCGGACACCGTGCTGGACCTGCCACCCAGCTTCCGCAAACAGTGGAAGCTGTGCGCCGATGCCTGCCTGGTCCACGGCGCCAGCATCCTCGGCGCGCGCAAGTACTACCTGCCCACCGGCTGCGTCGAATACCGGACCCACGGCAGCAACGGCTGGTGGGCGACCCGCCAGCAGCCGGCATCGCTGCACCTCAACGGCCTGCGCAACTACGGGATCGTCCGCCACTACGCCTGGCGCAGCGGGCTGGACGACAACTGCTGCGTGCTGAGCAAAACCGAGTACCGCACCAAGCCCGCACCGACGCGCAAGGAACGCAAACGCTACGCGTCGCTGGCGCTGCGCGGCGATGCGCCGTGGTGGAAGCGCTACGAGCGCGCGGCCAGCATCCTGCTCGGCCACAGGCGCGGCCGCTGACGGCCGGCCGCCGGCAGGACAGCGCGCGGCGCGGCCGGGGTCAGGACACCGCGCGGGGGCGGACGCGCCCGGGCAGGTTGTGCAGGAACCAGCGCACGTCGAGCTTCAGGCGGTAACCCTCCCGGGCCAGCCAGCGCCACGGCCCGACCGGTTCCTTCGCCCCGGTGCGGGCCTGGATGATCGACTCGAAGCTCTCGTCGCTGCTGACCAGCCCCGGCTTCAGGCCGAGGCATTCCACGCCGTGCAGCCAGGCCAGGTCCATGTAGTCGTCGACCGCGACGATCCACTCGTCCGCATGCTCCAGGAACCGCGCCGCCGCCGCCGGGGCCAGGTAGTAGCCGAAGGTGCACAGCGGGCTGCGCCAGTAGCGGTGGAGAACGAAACCGCCGACGCGGCACCAGGGCTCGCTGGCCCGGTCGGCGGCATGCAGGCGGAAGTACCCGACATCCTGCGGCAGCTGATCCAGGTCGGCCAGCAGCGCGGGCAGGCGCGGGTCGATCGCGATGTCGTCTTCCAGCACCAGCATCGGCTGCCCGCTTTCCACGCAGCGTTGCCAGAGCAGGTAGTGGCTGGCCCAGCAGCCGATCTCCCCGGGGCGGAACGGCCTGCCCTTGCGCAGCAGCCGCTTCTTTTCGGCGACATGCGCGAACAGGGGATGCGGCTGGCGCCCGTTCACCGCCTCGAAAAAGTGGAACCGCAGCCCCAGCGCGGTCGCCTGGCGCTGCATCGATGCCCGCCGGTCGGCCGATGCGGGCAGGTTGATGACGTATATCGGCAGTTCGCTGGAGGGCCGAGACATGGGAGGCACTTCTGGATTCGGGGAAACGGACTGCGGCGCAGCAGGCAACGCCCGCCGGCCTGCGCGTGCGGACCAGGCAACCCGCGCCCCAGCGTCACGCAACTCTGGTTGCCTGGCTGGGCGGGGTTTCACAGGGCCCGCACACTTCTTCACAAGCATTGCACGGCGACTGGAAAGCGAATGTAAATGCGCGTTCCGTGATGATGAACACATTCACCAAGCCCGGGGCTGGCCCGGCTAGCCGCGCTTCAGCAGCCGCGCATGGAAGAAGCCATCGCCATCCTGTTCACCGGGCAGGCGCTGCCGCGTCCCGGCATCGCCATGGCCAAACGCCTCCGGCAGCACGTCGATGCGCGCATCGGCCGTCCGCTCCAGGAAGGACGCGATCTGCTGCTGGTTCTCGCGACGCAGGATCGAGCAGGTGGCGTACACCAACACGCCGCCGGGCGCCACCACCGGCCACAGCGCATCGAGCAGCCGCGCCTGCTGGGCGACCAGCGCGTCGATGTCGGCGGGGCGCCGGTGCAGCAGCACGTCGGGCTGGCGACGGACCACGCCGGTGGCCGAACACGGGGCATCCAGCAGCACCGCATCGAACGGCTCGCCGTCCCACCATGCGCCGCAATCGGCCGCGTCCGCCGCCCGCACCTGCGCCGACGCACCGACCCCGGTACGGTTGAAGGTCTCGCGGATGCGCTGCAGGCGCCGCGCATCCACGTCCAGCGCCAGCAGCCGCAGGCCGGGATCACGTTCCAGCAGGTGCGCCGCCTTGCCGCCCGGGGCGGCGCAGGCATCGAGCACCCGCGCAGCGGGCGCCGGCGCCAGTGCGTCGGCCACCTGCTGCGCCGACAGGTCCTGTACCGACACCGCGCCCTCGCCGAAGCCGGGCAGGCTGGCGACCGGCACCGCGACCGGCAGGCGGATCGCGTCGGCGGCCAGGGCCGAACCCTCGGCCTCGATGCCCGCCTCGTGCAGCAGCGAGAGATAGGCGTCGCGCGCATGGCGCTGGCGGTTGACCCGCAGCCACAGCGGCGCCGGCTGCAGGCTCGCGGCGAACACCGCCTCGGCCTGCGCCGGCCAGTCGCGGCGCACGTGCTCCTGCAGCCAGGCCGGCCACGCATCCCCGGCGCGGGCGTCCGCAAAACCTTCGCGCTGGGCCCGGCGCAGCACCGCGTTGACCAGCCCGGCCTGGCGCTCGCGCCCCAGCGCGCGTGCCGCATCGACCGTGGCCGACAGCGCCGCATGGGCTGGCAGCTGCAGCGCATCGAGCTGGGCGAAGCCGGCCAGCAGCAGCCCCTTCAGGTCGGCGTCGCGCGCCCCCAGCGGTTTCTGCAGCCATTGCCGCAACGCCTGCTCGTAGACCGCGTGGCGACGCAGCGCGGCGAAACAGATCGCCTCCAGCAGGGCGCGGTCACGACCGTCGTCCAGCTGCGGCAGCACGGTCGCCAGCTCGGCCTTCAACGAACGGCCGCGGCCGGCCACCGCCGCCAGCACCTTGGCCGCCAGCACGCGCGTCTGCACGCCCGGTTGTTGCGCGACGCCGCCCTTCCACGGCCCGGATGCCGAAACCACCATCCGCTCAGCCCTCCACCGGCAGGTCGCGGCGGGCATTGAGGTAGTCGGCGGCGGTGATCGCCTTTCCGCCCTCGCGCTGCACCACGCGCAGGCGCAGGGCACCCTGGCCGCAGGCGATGTCGATGCCCTCGCGGGAGGCGCCGATCACCGTGCCTGGCGCCTTGCCGCGGTTGTCGTCGATGGCCACCGCGCCGTGGATGCGCACGCGCTCGCCAGCCAGCATGGCCTCGGCCACCGGCCACGGGTTGAAGGCGCGCACCCGCCGCGCCAGCGCCGCGGCGTCTTGGCTCCAGTCCAGCCGCGCCTCGGCCTTGTCGAGCTTGTGCGCATAGGTGACCCCGGCCTCGGGCTGCGGCTGCGCTACCGGCTTGAGGCCCGCGCGCAGCAGCCCCAGGCCATCGGACAGCACCCGCGCGCCCATCTCGGCCAGGCGGTCGTGCAGCAGGCCGCCGGTATCGGTGTCGGCGATGGCGGTGTGCTGGCGCAACAGCACCGGCCCGGTATCCAGCCCGGCTTCCATCTGCATCAGGCAGACCCCGGTCTCGCTGTCGCCGGCCTCGATCGCCCGCTGGATCGGCGCCGCGCCACGCCAGCGCGGCAGCAGCGAGGCGTGCACGTTCCAGCAACCATGGGTGGGGATGGCGAGCACCGCCCTGGGCAGGATCAGGCCGTAGGCGACCACGACCATCAGGTCCGGCTGCAGGTCGCGCAGTTGCTGCTGGGCCTCGGGGGTCTTCAGGCTCTCCGGCTGGAACACCGGAATGCCGCGGGCGATGGCATCGAGCTTGACCGGCGACGGCATCAGCCCACGGCCGCGGCCGGCCGGGCGATCGGGCTGGGTGTAGACCGCGACCACCTCGTGGTGGCGCGCTGCCGCGCCGAGCGAGGCGACGGCGAACTCCGGCGTACCGGCAAAAACGATTCTCATGGCAATCCAACTCCCGGAAAGAACGACGGCGCCGGGGTCGGCGCCGTGCGCTGCGCTGGTGCGCCCCCGGCCAGGCCGGGGGCGCGGCTCAGGCGACGTGCTTGCGCTGTTTGGCCAGCTTCTTGCGCACCATCTCGCGCTTGAGCGGCGAGAGGTAATCGATGAACAGCTTGCCATCCAGGTGGTCCATCTCGTGCTGGATGCAGGTGGCCAGCAGGCCATCGGCCGCCAGTTCCTGCGCCTTGCCCTCGCGGTCGAGGAAACGCACCACGATGCTGTCGGCACGGGTCACGTCGGCGTAGATGCCGGGCACCGACAGGCAGCCTTCCTGGTAGACCCGGCCGCCTTCGCTGGCGCTGGCGATCTGCGGGTTGATGAACACCTGCGGCGCGTCGTGCTCCTCGCTGACGTCGATCACCATGAAACGCTTGTGCACGTCCACCTGGCTGGCGGCCAGGCCGATGCCGGGGGCGTCGTACATGGTCTGGAACATGTCGTCGAGCAGCTGCTGGAACGCCGGGGTGGTCACTTCGGCGGGGTCGACCGGGACCGCCTTGGTGCGCAGCCGCGGGTCGGGGAATTCGAGAATGGGCAGGAGGGCCATGGGGTGCACCGGAATGGGGATGCCGCACAATTCGGCAGGACGTCCCAATTCTAGCGCCTGCGCTTGCCCCGCGCCCCGGGTTCTGCACTATAGTGCGCGAACCTGTTGGGGAATCAGGCAGATCGCAGCCATGCTGAAACAAATACGTACGGTCGCCGCCGTCGCGTTGCTGACCGTGACGACCTATGCCGTGGCGGTCGAGACGGGCGCCACCCATCCGGACACCTACGTGGTGCGCAAGGGCGACACGCTCTGGGATATCGCCGCCCGTTTCCTGAAGAAGCCGTGGCTTTGGCCGGAAATCTGGCAGGCCAACCCGCAGGTCAAGAATCCGCACCTGATCTACCCGGGCGACGTGCTGAGCCTGGCCTATCTGGACCGGGTGACGCCGCAGGGCAGCATCCAGCCGGGCAAGCGCGACGAAGCGCCGATCAATGCGATCCCGCTGGCGCAGGTTGAACCGTTCCTGAAGAACCTGACCGTCATGGACAGCTTCAAGCAGCTGCCCTACGTGGTCGGCCTGGAAGACAACCGCATGCGCGCCAGCGCCGGGCAGCAGGCCTATGTGCGCGGCCTGCAGGGCGCACAGGCCGGCCAGCGCTATGCCGTGCTGCGGCCCACGGTGCGGTATGGCCAGCCCAAGCCCAGCGACGACCTGGACGAGCGCGGCAACGTGACCCCGTTCACCGGCGACCTGTGGCGGAGCTACGTGGCCAGCAGCGACCGCCACGAACTGCTGGGCTACGAGCTGGCCCAGGTCGCCACCGGCACCGTCACCCGCGTCGGCAACGGCGAGCACGAGACCAGCACCCTGCTGCTGCAGGCCAGCGGCCGCGAAGTGCGCGCCGGCGACCGCCTGGTCCCGGTGCAGGCCAGCCCCTACGACCTGCAGTTCGTACCGCACGCCCCCAGCACGGCGGTCGCGGACGGCCACCTGCGCGTCCTGGCCGTGGCCGACGCCCTCACCTCGGGCGGTCCGCGCGACGTCATCGCCATTTCCGGCGGCGCCCGCGACGGCATCGACAACGGCACCGTGTTCTCGGTCTGGCGCAGCGGCCGCCATGTCACCGACCGCGTGACCGGCATGGCCACGTCGCGCACCGACGACGGGCTCAAGCCCGGCGCTGGTCGCGTGTCGCTGCCGGCCGAGTATGCCGCGCACGCCATGGTGTTCCGCACCTTCGACCGGGTCAGCTATGCGCTGGTGATGGAAGGCACCAAGCCGGCGCGCGTGGGTTACGAGCTCAAGCATCCGGACGCGCAGTAGGCGCGGCGTAATCCTATGCAGCAGCACGACGGCGCCCGAGGGCGCCGTCGTCGTTTCCGGGCCAGCATCCGCGCATGCCCGCCTTTCCCGACCCTGCCGGCGCGTGCGCAGACGAAGCCGAGGCGCTGCTGGCGCTGGTGCTGGCCGGCGGCAGCGCCCGGCCGCTGCGCGATCTGCTCGACCACTGCGGCAGCGCACGCCACGCGCTGGCTGCCGGGCGCCCCGCGTGGCAGGCCGCCGGCCTGGACCGACAGCAGGCGCAGGCGCTGGTCGCGCCGGCACCGGCGCGCATGGCGCAGGCACGTCGCTGGCTGGAGCATCCGCGCCACCACCTGCTCGGCTGGGGCGATGAGGACTACCCGCCCCTGCTGCGGCGTTGCCCGAATCCCCCGCTGGCCCTGTTCGTCGATGGCGACCCGGCCTGCCTGTGGCAGCCGGCCATCGCCATCGTCGGCAGCCGCAATCCCAGCGCGGGGGGCCGCGACAACGCCTACGCGTTCGCGCGCGAGCTGTCGGCGGGCGGGTTGGCGATCGGCAGCGGCCTGGCCGCCGGCATCGACGCCGCCGCCCACCGTGCCGCGCTGGATGCCGGCGGTGCCACGTTCGCGGTGATCGGCACCGGCCCGGACCTGGCGTACCCACGCCGCCATGCCCCGCTCCAGGAGCAGGTCGCCGCGACCGGAGCAGTGGTCAGCGAGTACCCACCCGGCACGCCACCGCGCAACGGCCAGTTTCCCGCCCGCAACCGGCTGCTCGCCGCGCTGTGCCTGGGCACGGTGGTGGTCGAAGCCGCCGCGCGCTCCGGCGCGCTGATCACCGCGCGGCTGGCGGCCGAAGCCGGTCGTGAAGTGTTCGCGGTGCCCGGATCGATCGGCAACGCCATGGCGTGTGGTTGCCATCGCCTGATACGCGACGGTGCAATCCTGGTGACACAACCGGCGGACATTATGGAAGGCGTGGCCAATCTGGCCGGCGAACTGGCGGGCGCCTTGCAAAACCGGTTGCTGACCCCCATTCCTGAGGCCCCGGGCAGCCCTTGCCCGGCCCCCACCCCACCGGACCCGGACTACCAGCGCTTGTGGAATGCGCTGGGTTACGACCCAACCGGTATGGATTCGTTGATCAGGCGCACTGGATTGACGGCCAGCAGGCTGTCATCCATGCTGCTGGTCATGGAACTGGAAGGGAAGGTGTCGTCCGCATACGGCTGCTACACCCGCACCTGAGGTTCCTTCACCTCCACAGCGCCGCATGGCGCAGGCCGAGGCAATGAAAGAGAGCATCCTGGACGTCCTGCTGTATCTGTTCGAACACTATTTCAGCGAGGACGCCGATCTCATCCGAGACCGCGACTCCCTGCAGAACGGCCTGATCCAGGCCGGTTTCAGCCCCACCGAGATCAGCAAGGCCTTCGACTGGCTCGATGCCCTGGCCGAGCAGCGCCCGGCCGTGGGCCAGGCGCGGGTGGACGGGCCGGTACGCATCTTCCATGGCCCGGAGCTGGACAAGCTGGACGTGGAGAGCCGCGGGTTCCTGCTGTTCCTGGAACAGCACGGCATCCTCGATGCCGACCAGCGCGAACTGGTGCTGGACCGGGCGATGGCGCTGGACCAAGACGAGCTGGACCTGGACGACCTCAAGTGGGTGGTGCTGATGGTGCTGTTCAACCAGCCGGGCGCGGAAGCCGCCTATGCCTGGATGGAAACGCAGATGTTCGTCGACGAGCCCGAGCCGCTGCACTGAGGATCGACGGCGCGGCGCATCGCGCGGCGCTGACGACCCCGCCGCCCGACTCCTGGCGGCACGCCGGGCCCGCCGGTGCCGGCGCGGGTAGCGGAAAGGACATCCCTGCGCGCCACGACGCGCCCCACCCTGGACAGCCACAAGGAGTCCCCGTGAGCCAGTGGTTCTATGCCGAGGGCAACCGCGAACGCCGCGGCCCCCTGCCCGCAGCGAGCATCGTCGAGCTGTTCCGCTCCAACCGCATCGCCGGCGACACCCTGGTCTGGCGCGAGGGCGCCAGCGACTGGCGGCCACTGGCCGACTTCGCCGCCGAGCTCGGCCTGGACATGCCCGCGGGCCAATCCTCCGCGCCGCCGCTACCACCGCCGGTGCAACAGGCACCTATCGTCGCTCCGGCGCCGCCACGGCCCGGACTGTCCGGGTGCGCCGTGGCCGGCATCATCGCCGCGGTTGCGGGCGTCGCGCTGCTGGCGATCGGCGGCATTCTGGCCGCCATCGCCATACCCGCCTACAACAGCTACCTGACCCGCGCGAAGGTGACCGCGGCGTGGGCGCAGCTGCAGCCACTCACCCAGGACGTGGCGCGGTTCGCCAGCGCCAGCGGCCACTGCCCGGTCAACGGCGACAGTGGCTTCCACAGCCCGGAAAGCTACGCCGCCGGCGATGTCGCAAGCGCGCGCATCGGCCGTTTCGAGAACGGCCACTGCGGCGTGGAGGCGCGTTTCCAGGTGCCCGGCAGGCAGGCGCTTGACGGCAAGCACCTCTGGCTCGACTACGATACGCAGACCGCCACCTGGACATGCCGGTCCGACGTGGCGGACCAACATCTGCCAGCCCAGTGCCGCGGCTGAGCCGGGACGCACACACTTCACAGGGGAATATTGATGAGTCAGTGGTATTACGCCGATGCGCAGCGCGAGCGGCATGGGCCGGTCGAAGCCGACGTGCTGCGCGACAAGTTCCGCAGGAACGAGCTGGACCTGGGCAGCCTGGTCTGGCGCGAAGGCATGTCGCAGTGGCAGCCGCTCTCGGCGATGGCCGAGGAGCTGCAGCTGCTGGTGCCGGCGGCCGCCGGTACCGGCATCGACCTGCGCGCGGACTACCAGGCGATCGAGGACGGCAGCGCCGTCGCCAAGGCCAGTGCGGCGGCGCCATCGCCGTACGCGGCGCCCACCAGCGCCACCACCGGCGAAGCGGTGGTCGGCGGCGGCGAGATCGTCTACGCCGGCTTCTGGAAGCGCGTGGCGGCCTATTTCATCGACAGCCTGGTCGTGGGCATCGTCGGCGGCGTGATCGCGATGGTCATCGGCATGGTGCTGGGCATCGGCATGGCCGGCATCGGCGGCGGCAGCGACGCCATGGGCGCGGGCTTCATCGCGATCCAGCTGCTGACCAACCTGGTCTCCATCGGCCTGGCCGCCGCCTACTACGCGGTCTTCCATGCCTCGTCCGGCAAGGCCACCCTGGGCAAGATGGCGGTGGGTATCAAGGTGGTGCGCAGCAACGGCGAACGGATCACCATCGCCCGCGGCATCGGCCGCTACTTCGCGGCCATGCTCAGCGGCCTGATCCTGTGCATCGGCTACCTGATGGCCGCCTTCACCGAGCGCAAGCAGAGCCTGCACGACATGATCTGCGACACCCTGGTGGTGGACAAATGGGCCTTCACCGACCACCCGGAGTGGCAGCAGCGCGGGCTGGGCACGGTGACCATCGTGATCCTGTCGCTGTTCGGCGTGATGGTGCTGGTGGGCATCGTCGCGCTGCTGGCGATCATCGGCATCGCCGCCTCCAACTTCAGCTGAGTCACATGCCGCCGCTTGACAACGGCGGCCTCTCCGTGATTTCTCTGGACAAGGAAAGCTGAACGCCCGGGCCCTGCCCGGGCGTTGCGCATCTCCGCATCGGCCCCGCGGCTTCACTATCGGGCGCGTTTGCGCCACCCTAGCGCCCCCCACCGGGCCCCGCCCTCCCCGCAAGAACCCACTGACATGCCTAAGCACCTGCTCATCGTCGAATCGCCCGCCAAGGCCAAGACGATCAACAAATACCTCGGCAAGGACTTCACCGTCCTGGCCTCGTATGGGCACGTGCGCGACCTGGTCCCAAAGGAAGGCGCGGTCGATCCGGACCACGGCTTCGCGATGCGCTACGACCTGATCGAGAAGAACGAGAAGCACGTCGAGGCCATCGCCAAGGCCGCCAAGGGCGCCGACGACATCTTCCTGGCGACCGACCCGGACCGCGAGGGCGAGGCCATCAGCTGGCACATCGCCGAGATCCTCAAGGAACGCGGGCTGCTGAAGGACAAGTCGATGCAGCGCGTGGTCTTCACCGAGATCACCCCGCGCGCGATCAAGGAGGCGATGGCGCAGCCGCGCGCCATTGCCGACAACCTGGTCGACGCCCAGCAGGCGCGGCGCGCGCTGGACTATCTGGTCGGCTTCAACCTCTCCCCGGTGCTGTGGCGCAAGGTGCAGCGCGGCCTGTCCGCCGGCCGCGTGCAGAGCCCGGCGCTGCGCATGATCGTCGAGCGCGAAGAGGAGATCGAGGCGTTCAAGGCGCGCGAGTACTGGTCGATCCAGGCCGACTGCGCGCATCCGACCCAGCATTTCTCGGCCAAGCTGATCAAGCTGGACGGGCAGAAGTTCGAGCAGTTCACCATCACCGACGGCGACACCGCCGAGGCCGCACGCCTGCGCATCCAGCAGGCCGCGCAGGGCCGCCTGCACGTCACCGACGTCGCCAGCAAGGAGCGCAAGCGTCGCCCGGCGCCGCCGTTCACCACCTCCACCCTGCAGCAGGAAGCCTCGCGCAAGCTCGGCTTCACCACGCGCAAGACCATGCAGGTGGCGCAGAAGCTGTACGAAGGCGTGGCGATCGGCGAGGAAGGCACCGTCGGCCTGATCTCCTACATGCGTACCGACTCGGTGAACCTGTCGCAGGACGCGCTGGTCGAGATCCGCGACGTGATCGCCCGCGACTACGGCACCGCCTCGCTGCCGGACAAGCCCAACACCTACACCACCAAGAGCAAGAACGCCCAGGAAGCGCACGAAGCGGTGCGCCCGACCTCGGCGCTGCGCACGCCGGCGCAGGTGGCCAGGTTCCTGACCGACGACGAGCGCCGGCTGTACGAGCTGATCTGGAAGCGCGCCGTGGCCTGCCAGATGATCCCGGCCACGCTCAACACGGTCAGCGTCGACCTGTCCGCCGGCAGCGAACACGTGTTCCGCGCCAGCGGCACCACCGTGGTGGTGCCCGGCTTCCTGGCCGTCTACGAGGAAGGCAAGGACAGCAGGAATGCCGAGGACGAGGACGAAGGCCGCAAGCTGCCGGCGATGAAACCCGGCGACAACGTGCCGCTGGAACGCATCGGGGCCGAACAGCATTTCACCCAGCCGCCGCCGCGCTTCACCGAAGCGGCGCTGGTCAAGGCACTGGAGGAATACGGCATCGGCCGCCCCTCGACCTACGCCTCGATCATCCAGACCCTGCTGTTCCGCAAGTACGCCGAGATGGAAGGCCGCAGCTTCAAGCCCACCGACGTCGGCCGCGCGGTCAGCAAGTTCCTGTCCAGCCACTTCACCCGCTACGTCGACTACGACTTCACCGCCCGGCTCGAGGACGAGCTGGACGCGGTGTCGCGCGGCGAAGAGGAATGGGTGCCGCTGATGGAGCGCTTCTGGGGCCCGTTCAAGGAGCTGGTCAGCGACAAGAGCGAATCGCTGGACCGCACCGACGCGGGCAGCGCGCGCGTGCTCGGCACCGACCCGGGCAGCGGCAAGGAAGTGAGCGCGCGCATCGGCCGCTTCGGGCCGATGGTGCAGATCGGCACCGTGGATGACGAGGAGAAGCCGAAGTTCGCCTCGCTTCAGCCCGGCCAGAGCATCTACTCCATCTCGCTGGAGGACGCGCTGAAGCTGTTCGACATGCCGCGCAGGCTCGGCGCCGACGCCAATGGCGAGGAAGTGAGCGTGGGCATCGGCCGCTTCGGCCCGTTCGCCAAGCGCGGCAGCACCTATGCCTCGCTGAAGAAGGAGGACGATCCGTACAAGATCGACCTGGCGCGCGCGCTGTTCCTGATCGAGGAAAAGGAAGAGATCGCCCGCAACCGCATCATCAAGGAGTTCGAGGGTTCGGACATCCAGGTGCTCAACGGCCGTTTCGGGCCCTACATCAGCGACGGCACCCTCAATGGCAAGATCCCCAAGGACCGCGAGCCGGCCTCGCTGACCCTGGCCGAGGTCCAGCAGCTGATGGCCGAGACCGGCAAGCCGGCACGCAAGGGCTTCGGCGCGAAGAAGGCCGCGGCCAAGAAGGCTGCCGTCAAGAAGACCACGGTGAAGAAGGACGCCGCGCCGAAGAAGCCGGCCGCCAAGAAGGCACCGGCCAGGAAGGCGGCGGCCAAGAAGGCCACGGCCACCAAGACCACGGCGAAGAAGGCCGTCAAGAAAGCCGTGGTGAAGGCCGCGGGCAAACCGGCGGCCGACGACGCGCCGCCGTTCTGAGCGCCGTCTCGCCCTGCCGCCCCGGCAGGGGGATAATCGCGTACCTGTACCAGGCCGCCCACGGGCGGTCTGGCGCGTCTGGCCTCCCTGCGTTCCCGCGGCCACCGCCGCGGTAGCCAACGGTACCCCCGATGATTGAATTCGATCTGCAGAACGTGGTCCCGGCGCTGCGCGCCGGAAGCGTCATCGCCTATCCGACCGAAGCGGTCTGGGGCCTGGGCTGCGACCCGGCCAACGAAACGGCGGTGATGAAACTGCTGGCGCTCAAGCAGCGGCCGGTCGAGAAGGGCATGATCCTGGTCGCCGCCGACGTGACGCAGCTGCAAGGCTGGGTGCGGCTGGACGCGCTGGCCGACGACCGCCGCCAGGCGGTGCTGGACAGCTGGCCCGGGGCCCATACCTGGATCGTGCCGGCCGGGCCGCTCGCCCCGCGCTGGATCACCGGCGAACACACCGGCATCGCGGTGCGGGTCAGCGCGCATCCGCAGGTACGCGCCCTGTGCCAGGCCTGGGGCGGCCCGCTGGTCTCGACCAGCGCCAACCTCGCCGGGCAGCCGCCGGCACGCGCCCGCGACCAGCTCGACCCGGCCCTGCTGGCGCAGCTCGACGGGCTGCTCGATGGCGCCACCGGCGGGCTGGCGCAGCCCACCCGCATCCGCGTCGCCGCCACCGGCCAGGTGCTGCGCGAGTAAGCCACCCGGCGCGGGGTCCCGGGGGCGGCAGGCGCCCACCACCACGGCCGGAAACGCCCGCCTACCCGCGGTCCGCCAGATGCGGCACCATGGCCGCATGCGTGTCCGCCTGCTCCTGCCCGGGTTCCTGGGCCTGCTGCCCGCCATGGCGATGGCCGCCGAGCCGCCGCCGGCCGACAGCGTGCGCATTTACCGCTGCGTGGCTGCCAATGGCGCGGTCACGCTGCAGGACGCCCCCTGCGCCGGTACGCATCGGCAGCAGGTGCTGGACATGCAGCGCCCCCGGGATCCACCGCCGCGGCCGGCGGTGGCGCCCGCCACTGCGCCAGTGCCACCGCCACCGGAGCGCGAAGTGCGCATCGTCACCGTGCAGCCGCCGCAGCCCCTGTACGAGTGCATCGCGCCGGATGGCGGGCGCTACACCAGCGAAGACGGTCTCGGCACGCCGCGCTGGGTGCCGCTGTGGGTCGGCGGCCATCACCCGCCCGGGCGCATCGGCACCGCGCCACCGGCTTCCGGTGGCGGCATGGTCGCGGGCGGACGGCCCGGCCACGGCCACCCGCACCCCGGCGGCGCCGTCATCGCCAGCGGCACCTGGGTCCGCGATGTCTGTCACCCGCTGCCACAACAGGAAGTGTGCGCGCGCCTGCGCGACCGTCGCTGGGAACTGGTGCGCCGCTACAACAGCGCGCTGCAGAGCGAACGCCAGGCCCTGACCCGCGAACAGCGCGGCATCGAGGCACGGCTGGACCGCGATTGCGGCGGCCATTGACGCCGCCGGCGCGGCTCAGAACCCGTAGCGCAGGAAGCCGCCGTCCACCGCGATGCACTCGCCGGTGACATAGCTCGACGCCGGCAGGCACAGGAAGCCGACCGCCGCGGCCACTTCCTCCGGCTCGCCGATGCGGCGCATCGGCGTGCGCGCGATCACTTCGTCGTAGTAGTCGGCGTCGGACAGCGGCCCGGAGGTGCGCCGGGTGCGGATATACCACGGCGCCACCGAGTTCACCCGGATGCCGTCCTCGGCCCATTCGCAGGCGAGGTTGCGGGTCATCTGCTGCAGCGCCGCCTTGGTCATGCCGTAGACCACGCCACTGCGCACATGGGTGATGCCGGACACGCTGCCGACGTTGACGATGGCCGACGCGGCGTGGCGGGTGAGCAGCGGGTAGGCATAGCGCGACAGCTCGAACGCCGAGAACAGGTTGGTCTCGAAAATCCCGCGCCACTCGTCCTCGCTGTAGTCGTTGGCCGGCTTGGTGATGTTGCCGCCGGCGTTGTTGACCAGCAGGTTCAGCCCGCCATGGTCTTCGACCCAGTCCAGGATCGCCTGGCGGTCCTCGTCGTCGGCGACGTCGGCGGACAGGCCGTGGATGGCGCGGCCGGGGAATTCGTCGGCCAGGTCGTCGCGCGCCTGCGCCAGCGCGTCGGCATCGCGCGCCACCAGCAACAGGTCGGCGCCGAAACCGAGCAGTTCGCGCGCGATGGCCAGGCCGATGCCGGCGCTGGCGCCGGTGATCAGTGCGGTCTGTCCGTCCAGCCGCCAGCGGTTCGTGTTCATGGGTGAAGGATACCGCCGCGCCGGCCGCGGGTCAGGTTGCGGCCGTGGCGGTGTGTCACGATGGGCGCCTGCCCGCACAGGAGCACGCCGATGGACATCCGTCATTGCCTGCTGCCGATGGCCCTGGCCCTGCTGGCCGGTTGCGGCAGGCCGCAGCCGCCGGAGACCGAGCGCCGGCCCGATCCCCAGGCCGCGGCGCCGCACCGCGCTGGCCTGCCCGCGCGGACGCTGGCCGGCGGCACCGTTGCCGATACGGTCGCGGCTGCCGGGGCACAAATGCATGCACGGCCGGTTGGCCGCGCGCCGTAGCCACGCGCGCACCACACGGCTGAAACGACAACGCCGCCCGGGGGCGGCGTTGCCAGGTCACGCGGTGGCGGCGCTTACAGACCGCAGAAGCAGTAGGCCAGCGCCTTGACCGGCGCGCCGTTGCGGTCCTTCACCGCATCCTCGACGAAGCGCAGCTGCGCGTCCATTTCCGGCAGGGTGCGCGCCAGCATCAACCGCGCCAGGCTGGAATCGGACAGCATCCAGGCGCCGGCGCGGCTGCCGGCGAAGCCGGTCATGAACTGCGCGAACGGCGTGGCCGCCTTCTCGATGTAGTTCACCCGGTACTTGTCCGGCTCGCCGAGCTTGGCACGCCCGGCGGCATCGGCGATCGCGGCCTTGAGGCCACCGAACGCGTCCACCAGCCCGCGTTCCTTGGCCTGCGCACCGCTCCACACGCGGCCACGCGCGACCTCGTCGATGGCATCCACGTCGCGGTCGCGCGCCTGCGCCACCTTGCCGGTGAAGTCGGCGTAGCCCTTGTCGATGACCGACTGCACCACGCGGCCCACCGCCGGATCCATCGGCCGGGTGACGTCGAACGCGCCGGCGAAACGGGTGGTACCCACGCCATCGGTATGCACGCCGATCTTGTCCAGGCTGCGCGCGAAGTTGGGAATCATGCCGAAGATGCCGATCGAACCGGTGATGGTCGATTCGTCGGCGTAGATGCGGTCGGCGTTCATGCTGATCCAATAGCCGCCGGACGCGGCCAGGTCGCCCATCGACACCACCACCGGCTTGCCGGCGGCCTTGAGCGCCTCGACCTCGCGCCGGATCTGCTCGGAGGCGAAGACTTCGCCGCCCGGGGAATCCACGCGCAGCACCACCGCCTTGACGTCGTCGTCGTCGCGCGCGGCGCGCAGCAGCGCCGAGGTGGAGACGCCGCCAACGCGGCCGGCCGGCAGGTCGCCGCCGGCGATCTCGCCCTCGGCCACCACCACCGCCACCTGCGGGCGGTGATCGATCGGCGAGCGGCGCGCATCGACCTGGGTCAGGTAGTCGCCCAGCGCGATCTGGCGGAAGCCGCCCTCGGCGTCGCTGTCGGCCACGCCACGCTGGGTGAGCAGCGTTTCCACTTCCTCGCGGGTCTTGAGCCCGTCCACCAGCTTCTGCTGCAGGGCGAAGCGCGCCAGGTCGCCACCGGCCGCGGCGATGCCCTCGGGCAGGGTGTCGATGCCGGCGGCCAGCTGCGCGGCGTCGAGCTTGCGCGCCTTGGCGATGTCGCCCAGGTAGCGCTGCCACACGTCGTTCATCCAGAACAGGTCGGCTTCCTTGGCCTGCGGCGAGGCGGCATCGAGCACGTAGGGCTCGGCGGCCGACTTGTACTCACCCACCTTGAACAGGTGCACGTCCACGCCCAGCTTGTCCTGCAGGCCGCTGCGGAAGTACTGGCGGTAGCGGCCCAGCCCCTCGAGCAGCAGGCTGCCCATCGGGTCCAGGTAGACCTCGTCGGCCTGCGCGGCCAACAGGTACTGTGACTGGTTCATGTTCTCGCTGAAGGCCACCAGCTGCTTGCCGGAGGCGCGCAGTTCCTGCAGCGCGGCGGCCACTTCGCGCATCGAGGCGAAGCCGGAGGGCTGCAGCTTGTCCAGCTCCAGCACCACGCGTTCGATCTTCTTGTCGTCGCGCGCGGCCTCGATGGCGCGGATCAGGTCGCGCAGCTGGATCTCCTCGGCGTTGTTGTCGCCCACCGCCTTGGCCAGCGCGCGGCTCACCGGATCGGTGCTGTACTGCTCGACCAGACGGCCTTCCGGGGCGATCACCAGGGTGGTGCGGTCCTGCAGGATCTTGGCCGACGATGCGCCCTTGCCCATCGCCACCATCATCACGATCAGCACCAGGAACAGCAGGCCGAAGAACACGAGGTTGAGGATCAGCCGCCGGGTGAAGTTCATCACGTCCCACAGCCCGACGAAAAAGCGGGCGATGGGGTTGCGGCGAGGCAGCGGTGGGGGATTCATGGACGCTCCGGAAGGGGCTTGTTGCAAAGCAGGATACCCATAACCGGCGGACCCGGCATGGGCTTCAAGTCAGGGGGCCGGCTGGAGGAGCAGGCGCTGGCTGCTGATCCGCAGGCGCCAGCCCATCAGCACCGCGGCGGCGGTCAGGCCCATGATCAGGCCGATCCACATGCCCTGCGGTCCCCAGCCCAGGCCCAGGCCGAGGCCGGCGCCGAGCGGCATGCCCAGGCCCCAGTACGCGAACATGGCGATGAACATCGGCACGCGCGTGTCCTTGAGCCCGCGCAGCGCGCCGGCCGACAGCACCTGGATGCCATCGGGGAACTGGAAGGCCGCCGCGTACAGCAGCAGGGTGGAGGCCAGCGCGGCCACCGCCAGGTCATCGGTATACAGGCGCACCACCGCGTCGTGGCCCAGCAGCAGCACGGTGATCGACAGCAGCTGCGTGACCAGCACGATCGCGTAGCCGGCCCAGGTGGCGCGGCGCACGCCCAGCGGATCGTTGCCGCCCACCGCATGGCCGACGCGCACGGTGGTGGCCTCGGCCACGCCCATCGGGATCATGAAACACAGCTGGGCGACGTTGATGGCGATCTGGTGGGCGCTGGCCTCGACCGCGCCGATACGGCCGATCAGCAGCGCGGTGATGATGAACAGACCGCCTTCCATGAGCACGGTGATGCCGATCGGCAGGCCGGTACGCAGCAGGTCCCAGATCGCGCGCCAGCGCGGCGGCTCGAAATGACCGAACAGCCGCAGGTGGGCGAAACGCCGGGTCTTCCACAGGTAGCCGGCGAAACACAGCGCCTGCAGCCACATCGTCACCGACGAGGCGATGCCCAGGCCTTCGGCACCCATTTCGGGAAAGCCAAAGCGGCCATTGCACAGCGCATAGCCCAGCGGCCCCAGCACCAGCAGCCCGCCGAACCCGAGCAGCATGGTCGGCAGCGTCCAGTGCATGCCCTCGCTCAGGTAACGCATGCAGAAATAGAGCGTCAGCGCCGGCACGCCCCAGCGGATCGCGTGCAGGAAGCCGGTGGCGCCGGGAACGATCTCCGGGGCGATGCCGAACGCGGGCAGGAACGCCGGCACCACGCTGAGGAAAGCGAACATCAGCGCGCTCAGGCCCACGCCCAGCCACAGCGCCTGGCGGAACAGCGGGCCGATGTCGCGCTCGCGGCCGGCGCCGTGCAGCTGCGACACCGAGGCGGTCAGCGAGATCAGGGTGCCGATCGGCACCAGCATCGGCAGCCACAGCAATGCGGTGCCGATGCTGACCGCGGCGAAGGTATCGGTACCGTGGTGGCCGGCGATGGTGTTGTCGACGAAGGCGATCAGGCCGGTCGAAACATGGCCCAGGACCAGCGGCAGGGCGAGCAACCCGGTGGCGCGCACTTCCTGGCGGAAGCGCGGCGTGGCGGTGGTGGACATGCGGGAAATGGCGCGGACTGCGGCCGGCGCGGGACGCGCTGTTGCCGGGTCGCGGAGGGGACGCATTGTAATGGCTATGGATGAAGCCGGGTGAAAGGCGCGACCTTGACGACACTTTCGCCCTGGCCGCGGCACCGGCGCCATGGCCGGCGTGCGCGTCTCAGCGCGATTCGGTGCGCTGCCGCAGCCAGTCGCCGCGCTGCGCCGCCGGCAGCGCCAGCAGGCGCTCGCGCAGCGCATCGCGCTCCTGCGGCGGCGTGCGCTGCGCCAGCACGCCCAGCTGCGCCAACTGCGTGGCGTCAAGCTGGCGCAGCAGCGCCAGCATCGGTTCGCGCTGGTGTCCGGGCAGGTAGCCCAGCAACGGCTGCAGCTTCGGGTAGTGCGCGCCCAGCTGCGGGCCCAGCCGCCAGCCATCGCGGTGCAGGCGGTCCAGGCCGAGGAAGCGGTTGCGCACGGCCGCGCGCTCGGACGCGGGCAATGCCGCCACCTCGGCCGCGGCCCGGCGCACCCGCTGGCGCTCGGATTCGGGCAGCGCGCGCCACGCCGCATATCGTGCGCGCAGCTCGCGCTGCTGGGCCGGGGCCAGTGCCTGCCAGCCCACCGCCGGATCGGGCGCGGGCGTGGTACTGCCCGCCGGCAGGACAGGCACCACCGGCGCCGCCAACGACGACGCGGCCGGCAACAGCGCCAGCACTACCACTAGCAGCCCCTCAATCCTCGGCATCGACCGTCTCCAGTGCACCGCCGGCAGGTTCGGCGCGGCCGGGCTGCGCCTGCGATTCGTCCACCGGCAGCGGGCCGCCGGCGGCGTACCAGGCATGGAAGTCGGCGTCCCGCGCCAGCGCCAGCTCCGGATCGGCCAGCATCGCGGCATCGTCGGCGGCATGGCTGCCGGCGGCCGCCGGCCCGGCGGGGGCGCCGTCGTCCGGCAGCGCTTCCACCTGCACCGGACCATTGTCCGCCACCGCGCCCTCGGCGGCCGGCGCCGCCGCACCCGGCAACGCCGGGCCATGGCGGGTCCACCCCCAGGCCAGGACCAGCGCCAGCAGCAGCAACGGCAGGCACAGCAACAGCCAGGTCCGCCGGCTCCAGCGCGCGCGGGTACGGCGCGGCGCGCGCACCCTACGTCCATCGGCCTCCACCCGGGGCGCGGGTGCCGGCCGCGGCGCCGGCGCCGCGGCAGCCGCGGTCATCCCGCGCAGTTGTTCCAGCTGTTGTACCTGCCCGGCCGGCAGCTCGCGGACCCGTGCCTGCACCTGCTCGGCCAGCCCGCGCCAGGCCAGTGCATCCGGATGGCCCTGCGCATCCAGTGGGCAGGCAGCGGCCAGCGCGCGCCGGTATGCCTCGGGCGTGAGCCCCAGCACGGCGGCCGCGGCGTCTTCGTCCAGGCCACCACCGACACGCAGCAAGAGTGCCAGCCGCGGTTCGGGCGCCAGCCGTTGCAGGTGCAGCAGCGCGGGCGGCCAGCGCCCGCCCTGGGACGGTGCCCGCAGTTGCGGGCTGCCGCACAGCAACGCCCAGAAGCGCGCCGGCCAGTCGGCCATGGGCAGGTCCGCGGCGGGGCCGGCAAAGGCACGCATGGCGGCCGCCACGGCCTGGGCGGCGGCGGCCTCGTCGCCGCCCTGCAGGCTGGCGACGACCAGCGCGCGGCGTTCGACACCTTTCAGGAAAGCGGACAGGGCGCTGGCTGCGGCCGGTGCGGGGGAGGCGGGTGCAGCCATCAGGTGGACTCCTTCATCGGCGGGAATGATACCCAGCCGATCCCGCCCTGCAGATGCCGCCGGCGGCGGCCTCCACGCGCTCTTCACGCCGTTGCGGGCGGCCCATGCCGCAACTTGTGCACAGCGTCAATAGTCCGGCCCCGGATGCCCGCGATTGCGGCAGCGCGCCCACATTTCGCTTTTGTTTCACGGCCAAGTGGTTGATTTTAAATATATTGATGGCGTGGCTATTTTTTGACCAAGTTGACTGAAAGGCTTCAACCACCGCCTTGGACGCGTGGAGCACAATGCTGATGCACAGAGTTATCCACAAGTTGTGTGGATAAGCTCAAATCTCCAATCGGGGCCTGCGTTTACGCGGTGTTTATGCTTCTGGCGCTGCACAAGCGCACGCAAGTAACGCGCCCGCCGGCGCAGGCACGGGCGGCCCGCGGGCAGCGGGCGCGGGGGTGTGCCGGGCACCGGCCGCCGCCTACACTGCCGCCCATGCCCACCTGCCCCACCCTGCGCATCGCGCTGCCGGTTCCGTTGCCGCAGACCTTCGATTACCTGCCCCCGCCCGGCAGTCCGGCGCCGGACACCGGCGATGCCGGGCGCCGGATCAAGGTGCCGTTCGGCAACCGCGAGCTGGTCGGCATGGTCGAGGGCATCGGCACGGTGCAGGACCCGGCGACCCTGCGCGAGGCGCTGCAATGGCTGGATGGGCCGCCGCTGCTCGGCGGTGAACTGTATGCCTCGCTGCGCTGGCTGGCGCGCTATGCGCATGCGCCGCTCGGCGAGGTGGTCGCCACCGCGCTGCCGGCGCCCCTGCGGCGCGGCGAACCGCTGCCCGATACCCAGGAGTGGGGCTGGGCACTGACCGCGGCCGGTCGCGAGGGCCTGTCGCGGCTGCGCGCGGGCAGCCGGCCGCGACGCCTGGCCGAGCTGCTCGGCGACGGTCCCCTGGCCGAGGACGCGCTGGCCGCGCGCATGGACGGTTGGCGCGAGGCCGGGCGCGCCCTGCTCAAGCGCGGCTTCGCGCAGCGCGTGGCGCTGGCGGCGGCACCGGCGGTTGCGCAGCCGCTGCCGGGGCTGGACCCCAACCCGCAGCAGCACACGGCGATCGCGGCGATCACCGCGGCCGACGGCTTCCAGCCCTTCCTGCTGGACGGGGTCACCGGCAGCGGCAAGACCGAGGTCTACCTGCAGGCCATCGCCCGCTGCCTGGCGCAGGGCCGGCAGGCGCTGGTGCTGGTACCGGAGATCGGCCTGACCCCGCAGATGCTGGCGCGCTTCCGCGGCCGCCTGGGCATCGCCGTGCACGCGCTGCATTCGGGACTGAACGACAACGAGCGCGCACGGGTGTGGGCGGCGGCCGCGCGCGGCCAGGCGCGGGTGATCGTCGGCACCCGCTCGGCGGTGTTCACGCCGCTGCCGCAGGCCGGGCTGCTGATCGTCGACGAGGAACACGACGGCAGCTACAAGCAGCAGGACGGCATCCGCTACCACGCCCGCGACTTCGCCCTGGTGCGCGGCAAGGCGCTGGACGTGCCGGTGGTGCTGGGCAGTGCCACGCCGTCGCTGGAATCGCTGCACAACGCGCGTGCCGGCCGCTACACCCACCTGCGCCTGCAGCAGCGCGCCGGCGACGCGCGACCGCCGGCGGTGCGGGTGTTCGACGTGCGCAAGCGGCCACTGCAGGACGGCCTCTCGCCGGAAGTGCTGGCCGGCATCGACCAGCACCTGCGTGCCGGCAACCAGGTACTGGTGTTCAAGAACCGGCGGGGTTACGCGCCGGTGCTGTTGTGCCACGACTGCGGCTGGACCGCGCCGTGCAGCCGCTGCAGCACGCCGTTGCACACCACCCCGATGACCGTGCATGGCGCCGGGCGCCGCCTGCAGTGCCACCATTGCGGCGCGCGCGCGCCGGTGCCGCTGGCCTGCCCGGACTGCGCCAGCCTGGCGCTGCAGCCGCAGGGCATCGGCACCGAGCGGCTGGAGGAGCGGCTGCTGCAGCTGTTCCCGGATTTCCCGGTGCTGCGCATCGACCGCGGCACCACCGCCCGCCGCGACGCGCTGGAACAGACCCTGGCCACCCTCGGCGCGCAACCCGGCATCCTGGTCGGCACCCAGATCCTGGCCAAGGGCCACGACCTGCCGCGGCTGACCCTGGTGGTGGTGGTGGGGATCGACGAAGGCCTGTTCTCGGCCGACTTCCGCGCCAGCGAGAAGCTGGCCCAGCAGTTGATCCAGGTCGCCGGCCGCGCCGGCCGCGCCGACCGCCCCGGCGAGGTCTGGCTGCAGACCCACCACCCGGACAACGCGTTGCTGCACACGCTGGTCAACGGCGGCTACCACGCCTTCGCCGATGCCGAACTGGCGCAGCGCGAAGCCGCCGGCTTCCCGCCGTTCGCGCATCTGGCGCTGATCCGCGCCGAGGCCAGGCAGGTGGAGCATGCCAATGCGTTCCTGGCCACGGTGAAACAGGCCGTTCCCGACGCCAGCCCGGTCGAATGCTACGGCCCGATGCCGGCGCCGATGCCGCGCCGCGCCGGTTTCCAGCGTACCCAGCTGCTGCTGTCGGCGACGCAGCGGCGTGCGCTGCACGGCCTGCTCGACACGCTGATGCCGCAGGTCTACCCGCTGCCGCAGGCCCGGCGCGTGCGCTGGTCGCTGGACGTGGACCCGATGGACCTGTATTGACGGCGGCGCCCGGCCGCGCGCCGGGCATGCGATACCGGGTCAGCGCGCCGCGGCGGCCGGCACCGTGCGATAGAACCCGGCGATCCCGGCGATGAAATCCTGCGGGTCGGCACCGACCAGGTTGGTCAGCACGACCACCGCCAGGCCCTCGTCGGGATAGATGCGGAAGGCCGCGCGGGCGCCGCCCATGCTGGTCACTTCGCGATGCGGGGCGGCGCCGGCCACCGGCCAGCCGGCGGCCCAGTCGCCCAGGCCGCCATTGTTCAACCGCTCCGGCGCCCACATGCGCTCGCGCACACCCGCATCGAGCAGCCGCCCCTGCATCAGCCCCACCAGCCACTGCGCCAGTTCGTTGGCGGTGGTCTGGATCCCGCCGCCCGCCCACAGCCCGTGCGGCACGTCGTAGAACCAGTGCGACAGCCGCGCGGGCATGCCCGGCGCATCGCTCCGGCGCGGCAGGAAGCTGTACACGGTGGCCGCGCCGGCGACCAGGTCGTAGCTGTCGCCGAAGCGCGAACGGCGCATGCGCAGCGGCGCGAACTGGTGTTCGGCGACGAACGCCGCGTACGGCATCGCGCCCTGCCCTTCGACGATCCGCGCCAGCAGCCCGTAGTTGGTCTGGTTGTAGGCGAAGCGCTCGCCCGGCGCGGCCTGCAGCGGCATCGCCGCCACCGCCTGCCACGCGTCGGGCTCCGTGCCGGTGCCGACCAGCCCCTGCGCGTCGACGATGTCTGGCAGCCCGGAGGTGTGCGCGAGCAGCTGGCGCACGCGGATCCCACGCCACGCCGGCGGCAGGTCCGCCAGGTAGGTCGAGATCGGCGCCTCCAGGTCGACGCGCCCGGCCTGCACCAGCTGCATCACCGCCACGCCGGTGAAGGCCTTGGTCGCGGAGTTGATCGGGAACAGGGTCGTGGGTTCGACCGGCACGCGGTTCTCAACATTGGCCAGGCCGTGGCTTTCGGAGAACACCACGCGACCGTCGCGGACCACCGCGACCTGCAGGCCCGGGATGCCCCGCGCCTTCATCGTCGCGCGGACGAAGTCGCGGGCGGCGGCATTGGCATCGGCCAGGGAAGCGGCGGTGGCCGGCGCGCCGGCCAGCAGGGCAAGTAGCGCCAGCAGCAACAGCCGGCGGAGCGTGGTCGGCATCCAATGTTCTCCAGGGTCGGGTATGGCCGATGCGCACCGACAGGTGCGCGACTGGAGGTTGGATGGCGGACAGGTGCAGAAAGGTTTAAAGCGACGCGACCGCAGCCGCCCTCTCCCCCGCGGGGAGAGGGGGCCGGCGTGCGCTCACCAGGTGCGGCGCAGCGGATGCGCTTCGGTGTTGAACACCACGCCGTCGAAGTCCAGGGTCTCGGCGGGGGCGAACAGCAGGTAGTAGTACTTGAAGGTCTCGGCGAACAGGAAGCTCTCCATCGAGTCGTCCTTCTCCTTGCTGCGCACATCCTTCAGCGCCGAGAAGCCGTGTTCGGTGCGGGTGTATTTCACGAAGTCCTCGAAGAACTCCTTGCCCATGCCGCGGTAGCGCGCGTCGCCGGTGTAATGGTGCAGGTAGTAGGCCGACTCGACGATTTCCGGACGCAGCGCGTAACCCGGCGAGCGCACCTGCATCGCCGCGTAGTCCAGCGATTCCGGTTCGATGCCGTGCAGCCGCCACATCTTCAGGTTGGACTCCTGCAGGCGCCTGGCGCGTTCCAGGTCGCCCCCCAGCGCCAGCAGCCCCGGCATGAACGCATCCAGCGCGCCGTAGGTGGTGGACGTACGCGCGCCGCTGTCCATGTCGGCGTGGCCGTACCACAGCTCGCCGTCGCGCACCTCGTCGGCCAGGTACCGGTTGAGCGGGCCGATGCTGTCCTCCCACATGCGTTTGCAGTCCTCGTCGCCGAACAGCTTCCAGCACTTGAGCAGGTACTCGTAGTAGGAGTCGATGCCGCCGGCGATCGAGGCGTCCTTGTTGGTCCACTCACCGGTCTCGACATTGATGTTCAGCCCGACCAGGCCGATCTTCGAGCGGCGCTTGTAGGTTTCCACCAGCGCGCGCTTGGCCTTGTCGTAGTACGCCTGCTTGCCGGTGAGCCTGGCCAGGGTGCCGAACTCCAGCAGCAGGGTGCCGGTTTCGGCCGGGTTGCTGATCGTGCCGCGGGTCTTGCCGGTGCGCAGGTTGACGTGGGTGTACGGCAGGCCGGTGGGGCTGTCGAACACCGGCGACAGCCGCGTGCCGAGGTCGTCGGCGAGCTTGAGCAGGCGCGCGTCGTTGGTCATCTGGTAGGCCGACAGCAGGCCACCGAGCAGGCGGATGGTGACCTCGAAGTTCTGCACTTCGATGTCCTGGTCGAACGACAGCTGGCCGACGATCAGTTCGCGCGCCTCGTTGGCCTCCTTGTCCAGGCCCAGCAGCAGCAGCGTGTCCAGCGCGTCGACCGGCGACATCAGCAGCGGCGCCGGGTACCAGTCGCGCGGCTGCGCGCTGATCGGCTTCAGGTCGTCGTGGCCCCTGGCGTACTGCATGTAGCCCTGCCAGGCATGGCGGGTAGCCTCGCGCACCTGCTCGGCCATGCGTGCGGCCTCGGCGGCGTCGACCGCCGGCACGTCGGCGGTGGCGGCCGGGGTGGCGGTGGTCACCGCATCGGCCGGCGCGGCGGCGGGCGGCGACGGGCTGCAGGCGGACAGCGCCAGCAGCAGGGCGGCGGCCAGGGGGGCGTTGCGCAGGGCTCGGTTCATCATCGGGTCCTCGGGGTGGAAGCGGGGTCGTGCGGGGGAGTGGAAGCGGCGTGCAGGGTGTCGCCCAGGGTGCGCACGCGCAGCGCGGCGCGCAGTGCGTCGAGACGGGCGTCGGCGTCCACGCGCAGCTCGCGGGTTTCGCCCGGCAGCAGGTCGAAGGCGTTGTCGTCCACGCGGGCGCCGGTGTCGCCGAAATCGACCCACACCGCGCGCACCAGGCCATCGGCGTGCAGTCGCAGGCGATAGTCGCCGCCGTCGGCAACCAGCTCGGCGCGCAGCTGGCCGGCGGCCAGCGCCTGCTCCCTGGCCGGCACGAAATGCACCAGCCGCCGCGCGACCACCTCGCCGTCGCGCAGCAGCTCGAACGCCGCCACGCTGCGTGCCGGGTCGTGGCCCTTGAGCAGGTCGGCATCGACCAGATCGGCCACCGCGGTCGCGGCCATCGGCGCCAGGGTGATGGTTTCCTGCTGGCGCGCGAACTCGCCACCGGCCACATCCATGACCCGCACGCGCCACTGCGCGGTGAGCGGCTGGCGGCCATCGTTGAGCAGGCGGAAGCGGGTGACGCCGTCCTCGTCGCGCAGCGCCGCCACGGCCACCTCGGCGAAGAAGCGGCGCGCGTGGTAATGCAGCGCCTTCCAGTGGCCGAAGTAATCCAGGCTCGACCATGACGCGCCCGGCCACACGTCGTTGAGCTGCCAGTACAGCGAGCCCATCGTGTACGGCCGCGAGGCGCGGTGGTGCAGCGCCGCCAGTTCAATGCCCTCGGCCTGCATCACCTGGCTGAGGTAGATGAAGTCGGCGAACGAGGCCGGCGTGCCGTACTCGCGCTCGATGTAGTGCAGCAGGCGTTCGTTGCCCTGGCCGGCCATGAACTTCTGGTGGGCGCGGATCACCGGCCCGTCGATGCGCTGCTCGTCGTGCGTGGCAAATGCGTCCACCGTGGACAGCTGTGGCCACGCCTGCAGGCCGTACTCGGACATGAAGCGCGGCGTTTCGCGCAGGTAGGCGGTCACCGGCAGCGCCGGGCCGCCCCACACGTCCCAGTAGTGCTTGTCGCCGCGCCGGGAGTCGTTGGCCTTGGCGTCCAGGTCGTTGCCCGGCGAGCTGGACCAGTAGGGCACGCCCAGCGCCTCCTCGGCCACCACCTGGCGCAGGTCGTTGCCGAACAGGTCCACATAACCCTGCCACACCTTGGCCGCGAACCCGGGGTCGGCGGCGGCCAGCGCCTTGCCGTGCCCCCAGTCCTTCCACGCGGTTTCCTCTTCGTTGTTGCCGCACCACAGCACGATGCTCGGGTGATGGCGCAGGCGACGGATGTTGTCGCGCGCCTCGGCCACCACGTTGGCGCGGAACCCCGGGTCGTAGCCGGGCTGCATGCCGCCACCGAACATGAAGTCCTGCCACACCAGCAGGCCCAGTTCGTCGGTGATGTCGAAGAAGTCGTCGCTCTCGTAGTAGCCGCCACCCCAGTTGCGCAGCATGTTCATGTGGGCGTCGCGCGCGGCCTGCAGGTCGCGGCGCAGGCGCTCGCGGGTGACCCGCGCCGGGAACGATTCGAACGGAATGACGTTGGCGCCCTTGGCGAACACCGGCACACCGTTGATGACGAAGGCGAAGCCCTGGCCGCCATCGGCGTCCGCCTCGCGGCGCAGTTCCACCGTGCGCAGGCCGGTGCGCCGCAGCGCCTCGCGCGCCGGATCGCCACCGCCATCGATGCGCGCCTGCACGGTGTAGCGGTCCTGTGCGCCATAGCCCACCGGCCACCAGCGCCGCGGCTGCGCGATCTCCAGCGGCAGTTGCACCGTGTTCTGGCCGGGATGCAGGGTGACCTCGCGTTCGAGCCGGGCGACGCGGCGCCCGTCGGGGTCGAGCACATCCACTGCGACGCTGGCCTTGCCCACCGTGGCGCCCCGCTCCACCTGCAGCAGCACGCCCAGGCGCGCGCGCTGGTCGTCCAGCGCGTCGGTGCGCACGGCCAGGTCGGTGATGCGGTGCTGGTCCCAGCTGTCCAGGTGCACTGGCCGCCATACGCCGGCGGTGACGTAGCGCGGGCCCCAGTCCCAGCCGAAGTGGTAGGCCGGCTTGCGCGCGAAGTTGCCGACCATCGCGTCCTTGGGCTCGTCGCCATAGGGCGAGGGATAGTTGCCGGCGATCTTGTGCGGCATCGCCTGCACCTGCGGCAGCAACGTGCGGATCGGCGAGCGGAACACGACGCGCAGTTCGTTGCCCTGCGCGCGCAGGCGCCCATCGACGCGCGCGCGCCAGGTGCGGTGCGCGTTGTCGGCCTTCAGCAGCGGCTGGCCGTTGAGGCTGACCTCGGCGAAGGTGTCCAGGCCGTCGAAGCGCAGTTCGGCATGGCGGCGCGCCAGCGTGGCCGCATCGACGTCGAAACGCGCGCGGTATTCCCAGTCGGCCAGGCCGATCCACTGCAGCCCGGCCTCGGCCGCGCCCACGTGGGGATCGCCGATGACGCCGGCCGTCTGCAGGTCGTCATGCACGCTGCCCGGCACCTGCGCCGGGCGCCAGGCATCGAGCCCGGGGTGCGCCGGCAGCTGCGCATCGCCCGGCAACAGGCGGAAGCTCCACTGCGCCTGCAGCGGCGCGGCCGCGGCGATGCCGGTGAAGGCACACAGCAGGCACGGCAGCAGCACGCGCCAGAGCCTTGCCAACCGGACTTGCATCGATCCAAAACCGAATGTCGCCTGGCGCATGCCTGCCTCCCGTCGTCGCCGTCGCGGATGTCGCCGGGCCTCAGCCCGGCATGCCCTCGCGCACCACGTTCAATACTTCGTGGCAGGCGCCCATGGTGTGGTAATCGGTCTTGCCGGCCGGGCTCTTCTCGTCGTCGTACTTGCGGTTGTCGGCGTCGAGGATGCGGAACCAGGCGCCATGGGTGTGGTCGACGAAGTGCTCCCACGAATACGCCCACAGCTTCCCGTACCACTGCCAGTACGCGTCGTCACCGGTGCGCCGGGCGAGCAGCGCGGCGGCGGCCAGCGATTCGGCCTGCACCCAGAAGTACTTGTCGTCATCACAGATATCCGCCGGTCCCTCCGCAGCAGCCCCGGCATCCACGGCCGGACGCGCCGATGCTTGCGCTTCGTTCAGCGCCTGCTGCAGCCCGGCCGGTGCGAAGCCGTAGTACAGGCCGCCACGCGTGGCGTCCCACGAACGGGTGACGGCGCTGTCGAACAGATGGCGCGCGGTCGGCAGCAGCCAGTCGGCCTCGACGTGGCGGTCCAGGATCATCAGCAGCTTGGCCCACTCGGTCTGGTGGCCGGGCTGGAAGCCCCAGGGACGGAACAGGTGCTTCGGGTTGTCCAGGTTGTAGTGCCAGTCGACGTTCCAGTCGGCGTCGTAATGCTCCCACACCAGCCCGCCGGCCTTGGCCGCCTGGCGGCGGGTCATGTTGTCGGCCAGCTGCAGCGCGCGCTCCAGGTAGCGGCGCTCGCCGCTGGCCTCGAAGGCGGCCAGCATCGCCTCGCACATGTGCATGTTGGCGTTCTGACCACGGTAGCCGGTGAAGTTCCAGTGCGCGTCGGCCTCGTCGCGGTACAGGCCGTGCCGCGGCTCCCAGAAGTGCGTTTCCAGCAGCTGCCAGGTTTCGTCCATCCACTGCCGGCCCTGCTCGATGCCGGCCTTGAGCGCGCAGCTGTAGGCCAGCAGCACGAAGGCCACGCCGTAGCAGTGGTTCATGTCGTCCTCGACCGTGCCGTCGCGCAGGGTCCAGGCGTAGCCGCCGGTGGCCGGATTGCGGTGAACGTTGCGCAGGTAATCCACGCCGTGCTTCACCGCGGCCAGGTACTCGGGGTTGCCGAACTCGCGGTAGGCCATGGCGTAGTTGAAGACGAAGCGGGTGCTGCTGACCAGGTGGCGGTGGCGGGCGTCGTAAACGCTGCCATCGTCCTTGTAGTAGTGGAAGAAGCCGCCGGCCGGGTCGATGCAGCGCGGGTGGTAGAACGCCATGGTGTCGGCGATGTGCGCGCGCAGGAAAGCCGGGGAACGGAAATCGGGAGCGGGAGTGTTCATGCGATGGCGTCCTGTTGCTGCAGCAGCTGCTGCACTTCTTCGAGTTCGGGCATGGCGGCGAAGGCGCCCTTGCGGGTGACCGCCAGCGCGCCCACCGCCGCGGCGAAACGCAAGGTGGCGGTGATGGCATCGTGGTCGTGGCAGAACGCGTCGAATGCGGCGCCGGTACCGCCGCGTTCGGCCAGGCCGTACAGCACGCCGCCGACGAAGGCGTCGCCGGCCGCGGTGGTGTCCACGGCGGGCACGCGGAAGCTGGGCACCTGGCCCTGGGCCTCGCGGGTCAACCAGCGCAGTGGCGCGGCGCCATCGGTGATGATCACCCAGCGCGCCTGCGCGCCGAGCAGGCGCCGCAGTACCCGCGCCTCGCCGTCCTCGCCGAACGGGGCCGCCAGGTAGTCCAGTTCCTCGCGCGAAAGCTTGACCAGGTCGGCGCGCTCCAGCGCCTGCCACAGCCACGGCGTCGGGTCGACCGCGGCGGGCCACAGCGCCGGACGCAGGTTGAGGTCGAGGCTGACCACCGCGCCGGCGGCGCGCGCGCGGTCCATGCCGGTGAAGGTGGCCGCGGCGATATCCGGCTCGGTCAGGCTGTTGGAACAGACGTGGAAGCAGCCGGTGCCGTCGAAGCAGGCCGGGTGGAAATGCCCGGCACGGAACAGCAGGTCCGCGGCCGGCGGCCGGTAGAAGCTGAAGCTGCGTTCGCCGTCCGCATCCAGCGCGACGAACGCCAGCGCGGTCTTGGCCGCATCGGTGCGCACGATGCAGTCGGTGAGCACGCCGGCCTCGGCCAGGCTCTCGGCAAGGAAGTCGCCGAACATGTCGCGGCCGAGCATGCCGGCGAAATAACTGCGTGCGCCCAGCCGCGCCGCCGCCACCGCGACGTTGGCCGGCGCCCCGCCGGCGTACTGCAGGAACGCGCGCGGGGTCTCCGGCGTGGCCGGCGGCTGCGCCAGTAGATCGATCAAAATTTCACCGAAACAAACAATCTTGCCCATCTGGCCTCAGCCTCCCTGGCCGCTGGCGGCCCGCGGTCGCGAACCGACCAGGCCGTAGAAAATGATGTAGAGGTAACACGCCACCGGCAGCACGAAACTCAGGTGCAGGCCGATGCGGTCGGCCAGCACGCCCTGCAGCAGGGGAATCACCGCGCCGCCGACGATGGCCATGATCAGCAGGCTCGAGGCCTTGTTGGTCAGCGGCCCCAGGCGCTCGATGGCCAGCGAGAAGATGGTCGGGAACATGATCGAGTTGAACAGCCCGGTGGCGACGATGCCGTACACCGCGACCTCGCCGCTGGCGGCCAGGATCACGCCCAGCAGCACCACGTTGGCCAGGGCGAACACGGCCAGCAGGCGCCGCGGCGGGTACTGCACCAGCAACCACGAGCCGGCGAACCGCCCGACCATGGCGCAGCCCCAGTACGCGGACACGTAATGGGTGGCGCGCTGCTCGCTCATGCCGCCGATCTCCGGCAACGCCAGGTAGTTCACCATCAGGCTGCCGATGGACACTTCGGCGCCGACGTAGAAGAAGATCGCCAGCACCCCGAACAGCACGTGCGGGTGCCGCAGCGCGTCGAGCAGGGTGTGGTGGCCGCTGTCGGCCTTCTCGGTGGCCTCGGTCAGGCTGGGCAGGCGGAACAGGCAGACGAACACCGCCAGCAGCGCCAGCGCGATGGCCAGGCCGACGTAGGGCCCCTGCACCGACTGCGCTTCGGCCGCGCGGTAGGCGATCTGCTCGGCCGCCGGCAGCGCGTCGATCTGCTCGCTGCTCTTGACCGTCGTGCTCAGAATCAGCAGGCCACCGAACAACGGCGCCAGGGTGGTACCCAGCGAATTCAGCGCCTGCGCCAGGGTCAGCCGGCTGGAGGCGGTCTGTTCCGGCCCCAGCAGCGCCACGTACGGGTTGGCCGCCACCTGCAGCACGGTGATGCCGGTGGCCAGCACGAACAGCGAGGCCAGGAACGCTTCGTAGGTGCGCAGCGCCGCCGACGGCCAGAAGCCGAGCGCGCCGATGGCGGCGATCAGCAGGCCGGCGATGATGCCTTTCTTGTAGCCCAGGTGCGCGACCAGCCGGCCAGCGGGCAGCGACATCAGGAAGTACGCGCCGAAGAACGTGAACTGCACCAGCATCGCCCGCGTGTAGTTCAGCTCGAACACCGCCTTCAGGTGCGGGATCAGCACGTCATTGAGGCTGGTCAGGAAGCCCCACATGAAGAACAGCGTGGTGGCTACCGCCAGCGCGACCCGGGGCGTGACCACCGGGGTGGACGTCGCGGGCGTTGACAGGGGCGTGGACGGTATCGGCATGGCGCGCCTCGGGGTGCGGGGTCGGAAGGAATCAGATGGGGCGCGCGGCGCTGCTTTCGCGGATGCGCAGCTGCACCGGCGCGACCGTACGCATCGGCGGCGCATCCGGGTCGTCCAGCCGCTGCAGCAGCAGCGCGGCGGCCTGGCGCCCACGCTCGCGCGGGTCGGCGGTCAGCGTGGTCAGCGGCGGCACCGCCACCGCGGCCTCGGAAATGTCGTCGAAGCCGGTGACGGCGAAATCGCCGCCGGGGCGGATGCCACGCGAGGTCAGGCCCAACATCAGGCCCAGCGCGACGGTGTCGTTGTAGCAGACCGCGGCGCTGGGGCGCTGGCCGTCGGCGAACAGTTCGCCGGTGCGCGCGGCCGCTTCCAGGCGGTTGGGCGCCGACTCGATCATCCATTGCGGGCGTGCCTGCAGGCCGGCCTCGGCCAATGCCTGCTGATAGCCGGCGCGGCGCTGGTGGCAGGAGCTGGACGCGGCGTGCCCGCCGAAGAAGGCGATGTCGCGATGCCCGCGCTCGATCAGGTGGCGGGTGGCCAGGTAGGCGCCCTGCTGGTTGTCCATGGTCAGGAAATCCCAGTCGGCGCCGGGCAGTTCGCGGTTGAACAGCAGCACGTTGGCGTGGCTGCCGAGCACCTGCCGCAGCTGCGCCGCGTCGCTGCCTTCGGCCGGGGACAGGATGAAGCCGGTCGGGGTGTGCTCCATCAGCGTGCTCAGCACCGCCTGCTGCCGCTCCGGCGACTCGCCGGTGCTGCCGAGCAGGGTCACGTAACCCTTGCCGCCCAGGGCCTCGTCCACGCCGGATGCGAACTCGGCGAAGAACGGGTTGGACAGGTCGTTGATCACCAGCGCGATCGACGACGAGGTGCGCCGCCGCAGGTTGGCCGCGGTGCGGTTGTACACGTAGCGCTGGCGGCGCAGTTCGGCCTCCACCCGGGCGCGGGTATCGACGTTGACCAGCGGGCTGCCACGCAGCACCAGCGACACGGTCGCGCGCGACACGCCCACGGCCTGGGCGATGTCGGTCACGGTGACCGCGCGCTTGCCGGTCCGGCGCGTGGATTTTCCGGCGGTGGAGGTGTCGTTGCTCATCGTCGCTCGCAGGTGGGCATGAACGTCACAGCTTAAAAGCGGCCAATGACGAAGTGGGAACCGGGATCAGTCCCCGTGGCCCGGCACATCGTCCGGGTCGTCGCTCGTCCGCAGGACGCCGGCTCATCGCATCGCACTGCCCGGGGTGGCGCACCAGGACACCGGCAGGTCCGCCACGTCCGTGCCCCAGCCCTGCTCCGGCGCCTGCGCGGCCAGCGTGTAGCGGATCGTGCCGCCCGCGCGCAGCCGCGCCCAGTCCAGCCACACCGCGCGCTGCGGCCTGCCGTCCACCTGCACCGCCTGGATGTACTGCAGGCTGCGGCCGTCGGCGCCCGGTGCCTGCAGGCGCAGGGTGCGGCCGTTGCCCAGCGCGATCTCGGCGCTGGAGAAGCGCGGCGCGTGCAGCAGGAACTGGCCGCTGCCCGGCACCGCCGGGTACAGGCCCAGCGCACTGAACAGGTACCACGCCGACATCGTGCCCAGGTCGTCGTTGCCGGTGACGCCGTTGGGCGCGTTGGTGAACAGCTGCTGCGCCGCGCGCACCACGGTGGCGGTCTTCCACGGCTGGCCGATCAGCGTGTACATCCACGGCGCATGCAGGTCCGGTTCGTTGTTCGGGTTGTAGCGGTACTGGTTGTAGTAGCTGTACGGGCCGACCACCCATTCCTTGCGCGCGGCGGTCAGCGGCGCCTGCACCAGCGCGTCGTAGGCGAAGAATGCATCCAGGCGGCGCCCGGCCTGTTCGCGGCCGTGCATCGCCGCCACCAGCCCCGGCACGTCCTGCTGCACCAGCCACTGGTACTGCCAGGCGGTGCCCTCGTGGAAGCCATGCTGCGAGCGCGGGCTGTAGTGGCCATCGGCCGGCGTGTACCACGCGCCGTTCTCGTCGCGCGGGCGCGGGAAGCCGCTGAAGCCGGTCTCGGCATCGCGCACCTGCGGGTCCCATACCTTGTGCCAGTTGCGGCCGCGCTCGCGCAGCGCCGCCGCGTCGTCGGCATGGCCCAGGCCATCGGCCATCTGCGACAGCGCGCAGTCGGCCAGCGCGTACTCCAGCGTGGCCGAACCGCCGTGGTGCGGGTCCACGTCCATGCCCTTGGACGGGAACGCGCGGTCATAGGCGACGAAGCCGTCGCGCAGGTAGCGGGCGTTGCCGGAGCGGCCGGCCGCGCGTGAGTTCAGCGGCGGCATGCCGAAGGCATTGCGGCGCAGCGCCGCCCAGGCCTCGGCTTCGCGGCCCGCCAGCGCGCCGAAGCGCCACAGGTCCACCAGGAACGGCGTGACCGGGTCGCCGGTCATGACGTTGGTCTCGAAGTTGGCGTAACCCCAACGCGGCAGCCAGCCGCCCTGGGCGTCGATCGCCAGCAGGGTGCGGCCGATGTCGCGCGCCACGTCGGGCCGGGTCAGCGCCAGCCACTGGTTCTGCGCGCGGTAGGTATCCCACAGCGAGAAGTACTCGTAGTAGGTCCAGCCATCGGCGCGGTGGATCGCGTCGTCGTAACCGCGGTAGCGGCCATCGGCGTCGCTGCCGGTCATCGGCTGCAGCAGCGCGTGGTACAGCGCGGTGTAGAGCACCGTGCGGTCATCGCGGCTGCCGCCCTGCACGCGCACCGCGTCCAGCTGTTCGCGCCAGCCCTGCTGCGACAGCGCGCGCATGCGCTCGAAACCGAGCAGGCGGCCGTCCTGCATGCCATCGGCACGCAGGTTGCTGCGCGCACCTTCGGCATCGACGTGCGAGATCGCGCTGGTCGCGGTGACGGCACGGCCGTCGGCCAGGTCGAAGCTCAGCCACGCACCATTGGGCTTGAGCTCGCCCTCCATGCTGTGGCGTGCGCCGGGCAGGCCGCCCTGTTCGCCCCAGGTGCCGTGCGCCTTGAACGGGCGGTCGAACTCGATGCGGAACCAGGTGGTGTACTGGTGGCCGCCGCAGAAACTGCGGGTCACCAGCTTGCCTTCCACGGCGCGGTCGCCGACCACGTCGATGACGCTGCCGATCACCGAATGGCGCTCGTTGGCCTGGCCCACGTTGACCAGCACATGGCCCTCGGTGCCGGCGGCGAAGGTGTAGCGCTCGCTCGCGGCGCGGGTGCGCGCGGTGGCTTCCACGTCGATGCCGCCGTAGTCGGTCAGGCGCACCCGGTAGTAGCCGGCCTGCCCCACTTCGCCGGCATGGCTGTAGGCCGATGCGTAGCGCTTGTGGTCGAAGGCCTTGGCGTCGGTGGTGTCGAAATCACCACCGGGGCCGATGCTGCCGGTGACCGGCAGCACCGATACCTGCCCGCCCTGCTCCCAGCAGCCGGCACCGGACAGGAAGGAATGGCCGAATCCGCGGATCTTCTCGTCGTCGTAGCGCCAGCCGGCGTAATGGCTGCCGATCGGGCTGACCTGGATCAGGCCGAACGGTGCCGACGCACCCGGGAAGGTGTTGCCGTCGTCCTTGCTGCCGATGAAGGTGTTGACCTCGCGCTCCAGCGCGGGCGGCGCGGCCGCCAGCGACGGAACGCAGGCCAGGGCCAGCAGGCAGGCGAGCCCGGCGGCGGAACCCCTGCGGGGGGCGGTGGACGGCGATCGGCGCATGCGGTGGTTCCTCAGGGTCGATGTCGGTGGGTGGAAAAGGGGGTCCGGCCGAAGCCGGACCGGTGATACCCGGCCATCCCGAGCGGGATGGGGAGAGGAGCCGGGATCAGAAAGCGGCAGGGCGACGCGCAGCCCGCCCCGCCGGGAATGACGGTGCGGCCAGGGCCAACGGGTGATTCGATCCGGTCATGGCGTTCTCCCCTGCGACCCGCGGGTGCAGCGCTGCGGAAACAACCCACAGCCGGCATTCGCGGGATCTTCCATCGGTCCAAACGGGACCTGCGTTGAATTTAGATCGATTCAAGTAAACCACGGCCCTTTGCCGGACCGCATTCTGCGGCGCACCATCGCCGCCCCCCGCGGGTCATCTGCCCGGCTCCGGCGGCGACGTCGGGCGCGCCCAGGCCCTCTCCCCTTGCCCGTTCGCGGCCGGCGCCAGATGCGGGCAGACGCCCCCCCCTGACAGGGGGCCGGCAGCCCGCGGACCCGCCGCGTCTTATTGCGCAGCAACATGCAGCGGGGAGGGCGCTGTGCTAAAAAAACCGCGTCATTTGTTTAGATCGATCCAAATAGAGATCGACTGGCAATTGCCTGCGACAAGGGAAAACGGACCGGGTCCGTCACTCGATCCATGCACGAAACGCCCCCGGCGCGCCGGGGATGCGTGGCTTCAGAACT
Organism: Stenotrophomonas sp. Y6; assembly: GCF_022436665.1. Taxonomy (NCBI): domain Bacteria; kingdom Pseudomonadati; phylum Pseudomonadota; class Gammaproteobacteria; order Lysobacterales; family Lysobacteraceae; genus Stenotrophomonas; species Stenotrophomonas sp. Y6. The sequence goes on along the minus strand of NZ_JAKUKB010000009.1, from coordinate 93,697 downwards.
TAGATCGATTCAAGTCCTTTCGTACCAGAAGCGGATCCAAATCCAGGAGAGGGAGAGAGTGGAATGAAACAGACATCACGCATGCACGCCCGCAGTTCGCTGTCCGGTGCCATCGCCATCGCATTGGCCGCAGCGGCACTGCCGGTGAGCGCCATTGCCCAGCAGGCGGCCACGCCGGCGCCGGATGCCACCACGCTGGATGCGGTCACCGTCACCGGTTACCGCTATGCCATCGAGAAGAGCCTGCAGCAGAAGCGCGACGCCAACGCGGTGGTCGAAGTCATCACCGCCGAGGACGTCGGCAAGTTCCCCGACAAGAACGTGGCCGACGCGCTGCAGCGCGTGCCGGGCGTGATCATCACCCGCAGCGGCGGCGAGGGTAAGAACGTCAGCGTGCGCGGCCTGTCCTCGGAACTGACCCTGACCGAGTTGAATGGCAACTACATCGCCACCGCAGAATCCAACGGCGACCCGACCCGTTCGTTCAACTACACCCTGCTGCCGTCGAACATGCTGGGCAGCGCCGAGCTGTTCAAGTCGCCGGAAGCGCGCATCGACGAAGGCGGCATCGGTGGCACGGTGATCCTGCACACGCGGCGTCCGCTGGAGATGGAATCCAACACCGGCTTCGTCTCCGTCGAAGGCACCTGGGCCGACACCACCCGCAAGACCGACGGCCAGGCGTCGGCCTCGTACGCCTGGCACGACAAGGACGAGCGCTTCGGCGTGTTCGTCGGCTACACCGACCAGAAGCGCACCACCCGCACCCTGGGCGCCAGCACCGAAAGCTGGCAGTGGTATGGCCGCGACGAAGGCGGCACCGCGGTCGACGTCAACGGCAACCCCTCGAAGTTCAACTCCAACTGGTGGGGCGGCACCGGCTTCTACGACCAGAGCGGCAGGTACTACACCGGCTTCATGATGCCGACCTCGGTGAACCTGGACGTCAAGGAGGAGGAACGCGAGCGCAAGGGCGGCCAGCTGACCCTGCAGTTCAAGCCGCTGGACAACCTGACCCTGACCGCGAACTACTTCCGCTTCGACCTGTCGCAGAACGCCCAGACCCACACCATCAAGGTGCCGGAATGGAACATCGCCCGCTACTGGGGCGACGGCAACTGGGCCGGCGGACGCCTGCTCGACGGGCTGACCCTGGACCCGAGTGGCACCATCGTCACCGGCGCCGATTACAGCCGGCACCCGGGCAAAACCTATTACTGCAGCGAGGAACAGGCCGCAGCAGGCGGCATGGCGCCGGGCGGCTGGGGTTCGGACGACTGCACCGTGCCGACGCCGCAGATCACCGGCAGTTACAACCTGGAAAAGGCGCTGTCGCAGACCGCCGATTTCTCGGCCGAATGGCGTGGCGAGTCGGTCGACATCGCCTTCAAGGGTGGGCGCACCTGGGCCAAGGGCGGCCCGTCGCTGCAGTTCTCGGTGCCGCTCAAGCCACGCAGCCAGAACGCGGACGGCAGCTGGAACCTGGGCAACCTGGCCAGCTCCTGGAACCTGACCGGCACGCCGTCGATGGCGTTCTCGCCGGAACTGATGCAGAACCTGAAGAACGGCATCCTGCAGGTAGACCTCGGCTCGACGGGCTCGTCCTGGACCCGCAACACCACCGAGCAGAAGTACGCGCAGATCGACAGCACCTGGTACAACGACAGTGGCGTCCTCGACTCGCTGCAGTTCGGCGTCAAGTACCGCGACGGCGGCATCCACCGCAGTACCGGCAACAGCTACTGGACCTGCCCGGGCAGCGATCCGGCCGACTACGAGAACCGCTACTGGAACGGCGGCTGCAACGACCTGGCCCAGCAGTTCTCGCCCGACTTCCTGTACGCGATGGGCAACCTGGCCGGCGGCATCAACGCCAGCGCGTTCCCGGCCATCAACTACCCGGCCTACATCGCCTATCTGAACAAGACCTACGGGCCGATGCAGACCCGCAACGAGGACAACTTCGTCTACAACGTGGACGAAAAGATCTACGCCACCTACCTGCAGGCCAACTTCCGTACCGAGCGCCTGCGCGGCAACGTCGGCGTGCGCGTGGTCAGCACCCGCCAGCACGCCGATTCCACGGACAAGGTCACGTCCTACAACGACTACTTCTACGACGACGCCAGCGGCAATCCGCTGGCGTGCCAGGCCGGTGACACGGTACCTGGCGGCGCCCCCGCACGTACCTACTGCGGCACCGAAGGCTATTGGCGGCTCTCCGACAGCGAGGCGCGCACCGAATCGTTCGCGGTCAGCGGGCTGGATCGCAGCTACACCGACGTGCTGCCGAGCTTCAACCTGGCCTATGACCTGACCGACAACCTGCTGCTGCGTGCGGCGGCCTCCAAGGTGATCGCGCGCCCGAGCTACAGCAACATCGCCGCCCCGGGCAGCCTGGAGTACTTCAGCCCCGAGTACGTCAACGACCGCCGCCTCACCGGCGGTGCCGGCGAACAGGGCTGGTACGGCTCGGGCAGCAACAAGAACCTGGAGGCCTACAAGGCCACCCAGTACGACATCGGCCTGGAGTGGTACTTCCAGCCCGGCTCGGTGCTGGGCCTGGGCCTGTTCCGCAAGGACGTCAGCAACTTCTCGGTGCCGGTGGTGCAGGACGTGACCCAGAACGTCGGCGGCCAGACTGTGGTGGTGCAGAACTACTCGACCACCGCCGGCGGCCGCGACGCCGTTTCGCAGGGCGTGGAGTTCTATGCGCAGCACACGCTGGATTTCGGCCTGGGCTTCCAGGCGAACTACACCTGGAACGACACCAACGAAGCCGCCATCACCCTGGAGGACGGCACCGAGATCGGCAAGTCACCGCTGGTCGGCAGCGCCAAAAACCAGGCCAACTTCACCGTGTTCTATGAAGTGGAGAAACTGCTGCTGCGCGCCTCGTGGAACCGTCGCGGCGAAGTGGTGCAGGGCCTGGTCAGCGGCCTGAACCTCTACCAGGAGCCGTACCAGCAGATCGACCTGAATGCGGCCTACAACATCACTCCGGCACTCTCGCTGAGCGCCTCGGTGCTGAACCTGACCCAAGAAGAGTCGCGTACCCACCTGGGCAACGACACCAAGGCCCGCTTCTACTCCAACAACTATGCCGGCCGCGTCATGTATCTCGGCCTGACCTGGAAGTTCTGACCCCTGCCTTCCAGGCACCGACGACGACAGCCGCGCTGGTACAGGCGGCTGTCGTCGTTTGCAGCGCTTGTAGATGCGGGGCTCGCCCCGCATGGGCTTCACCGGAAACGCCCCGTGCGGGGCAAGGCCCGCACCGGCGGACTCCCTGCGTGGATGCGGGGCCTGCCGCGCGTGTGCGGTATTCCGGCAGTTCTCAGGTCAGCGGCGTCATCACGCCCTTGCGGTAGGCCGGGCGCTGCTGCAGGCGCGCGTACCAGCCGGCCAGGTGCGGCAGTTCCGGGCGCTGCACCGGCATCTCGAACCAGGCATACGCGAACGCGCCGAGCGGGATGTCGCCCATCGCGAACGTCTCCCCGGACAGCCACGGTTGCCGCGACAGCTCGGCGTCGGCCAGCGCCAGCAGTTCCCCACAACGCACCAGCGCGGCGTCGATGCGCGCCGCGTCGCGGTCGGCCGGTGCGGTGCGCACCACGCCCCAGAACAGGTCGCGGAAAGCCACGGCGAAGCTGGAGATGGTCCAGTCCATCCACTTCTCGCTCTGCGCGCGCCGCGCCGGATCCTCGGGGTACAGCGTACCCAGCGCGTAGCGCGCCGACAGGTAGCGGACGATGGCGTTGGATTCCCACACCGGCAGGCCATGGTCCTCGATCACCGGTACCAGCCCGTTGGGATTCATCTGCCGGTACTCCGGCGTCTGCGTGCCGCCGAAGGCGCCGCCGACCTCGATCGATTCATACGGCAGGCCGATCTCCTCGGCGCACCACAGCACCTTGCGCACATTGCTGGAATTGTGGCGTCCCCAGATCTTCAGCATTGCGGTTCCCGTCATGGCCGATGCCAGGCGCGCACGATACGCCAGCCCACGTCATGACGGCGTCCGCAGCGGTGCGCCATCAGCCCACGCCCGGCTTGCCGGCCTTGGGCGCGGCCTTGCGCGGCAGCGCACGCACATAGGACGACTTGCCATCCTTCTTCAGCTCGAACAGGCCGATCGCCGCGAGCAGGTCCGAGAGCTTGCCGTACCCGTAGTTGCGCGGATCGAACGAGGCCTGGTTGCCGATCTGGCTGCCCACCGGCCCCAGGTGCGCCCAGCCATCCTCGCCCTCGGCCGCGGTCACCGCGCGACGCAGCATCTTCACCAGGCGCGTGTCGCCGCGCAGCTCCGCGCCGCTCTTGCGCGGGCGCGCCTCCTCGCCCACGTCCGGGCCCACTTCCGGGGTACTGGGGTGCGGCTGCCCCAGCGCCTCGAGGTAGGTGAACTGCGAGCAGGCGTTGACGAACGGATCGGGCGTCTTCTTCTCGCCGAAGCCATATACCTTCACCCCGTCGGTCAGCAGGCGCATCACCAGCGGGGTGAAATCGGCATCGCTGGAAACGATGGCGAAGCCGTCCAGGTTGCGCGCGTAGAGCAGGTCCATCGCATCGATCACCATCGCCATGTCCGAGGCGTTCTTGCCCTTGGAATAGGCGAACTGCTGGATCGGCCGGATCGCGTATTCGTGCAGCACCGACTCCCAGCCCTTCAGCCGCGGGCTCTTCCAGTTGCCATAGGCGCGGCGCACGTTGGCCACGCCGAAGCGCGCCACCTCGGACAGTACTTCGTCGATCTTCGCCGCGGGCGCGTTGTCGGCGTCGATCAGCAGGGCGATGCGCTTCTCCGGATCGGACACGGGGTTGTCTCCATGGCGGTCGATTGGCCCCAGTATCGACCATCGACATGCGCGCGCGCACCCCGTGCGAAGATGGAGGCCGGTTGTCACGCTCTCCAGCCGGCCACGCCCGGCCCCCACCGGAGTAACGCATGCCCCACGACCGCCCTCCCCGGCTGCTGATCATCGGCGGCGGCTTCGCCGGCCTCTGGGCCACACGCGCCCTGGCCACCGCGAAACTGCGCATCACCCTGGTCGACCGCCGCAACCATCACCTGTTCCAGCCGCTGCTGTACCAGGTGGCGACCGCCGGCCTGTCGGCCCCGGACATCGCCGCACCGCTGCGGCACATCCTCGGCCGCCAGCGCAACGTCGAAGTGCGGCTGGGCGAAGTGGAGGCGATCGACAAGCAGCACCGCCAGGTGCGGCTGCGCGACGGCGGCACGCTCGACTACGACCTGCTGCTGGTGGCCAGTGGCGCCACCCACGCCTATTTCGGCAACGACCAATGGGCGCCCGACGCGCCCGGGTTGAAGACGCTGGACGACGCGCTGGCGCTGCGGCGGCGGCTGCTGCTGGCCTTCGAGAAGGCCGAGGCCGAGCCGGATCCGGCAAAGAAGGCGGCATGGCTGAGTTTCGCCATCGTCGGCGGCGGGCCCACCGGCGTCGAGCTGGCCGGCACCCTGGCCGAGATCGCGCGCCACACCCTGCGCAACGAATTCCGCCATATCGATCCGGCGTCAGCGAAAGTGCGCCTGGTCGAGGCCGGGCCGCGGGTGCTGTCCAGCTTCCCGGAAGTGCTGTCGTTGAAGGCGCGCCGGCAACTGGAACGGCTCGGGGTCGACGTGCATACCGGTACGCCGGTGACCGCGATCGACGCACGGGGCTTCCGCCTGGGCCAGGACTTCATCCCCGCCCGTACCGTGGTCTGGGCCGCGGGTGTCGCCGCCTCGCCGCTGGCGCGGACGCTGGACACGCCGCTGGACCGCGCCGGCCGGGTACTGGTGCAACCCGATCTCACCGTGCCCGGCCACCCGGAGATCTTCGTCGCCGGCGACCTGGCCGCGCTGGCCCAGGCCGATGGCCGGCCGGTACCGGGCGTGGCGCCGGCCGCCAAGCAGATGGGCAAGTACGTGGCCGCCGCCATCCACGCGCGGCTGCAGCAGCGTGCGGCACCTCCGCCGTTCCGCTATCGCGACCAGGGCAACCTGGCCACCATCGGGCGCATGGCCGCGATCGTGCACATGGGCCGGCTCAAGCTCTCCGGGCTGCTCGCCTGGTGGTTCTGGCTGGCCGCGCACGTGTTCTTCCTGATCGGCTTCCGCAACCGGCTGGTGGTGCTGCTCAACTGGGCGGTGGCGTACTGGAGCTACCAGCGCGGCGCGCGCATCATCTTCGGCGACGCCGATACCGGCGCCGGTGCCGATCCACCCACGCGGCCGCCGGCGGACTGAGCGCAGCGGGACTACCCCCCGTTGCCGCCGGCGAACTGCTCGAACACCTGCTGGCCGGTCAGCGTCGGCGTCTGGTTGGCCAGCGCATAGAACGGCGGCTTCTCGTCGATGAAGATCTGGCTGGCCAGTTCGAAGGCCTGCTCCTGGAACAGGCCGGCCGAGACGTAGTACGCGCCGTCGGGCACCAAGCGGTAGTAGAGGGTGCTGCCGCAGGTGCCGCAGAACGCGCGCTCGGCCCACTCCGAGGAGCGGAAGGTCGTCAGCGCGGCGCCGCTGAACTGCACCGTGTCGTCACAATGCACGGCGAAGAACGGCCCGCCGGTCCAGCGCCGGCACATGCCGCAGTGGCACAGGCCGATCTGCCCCGCATCGTTGGCCACCACTTCGACCGCACCGCACAGGCAGGTTCCCTTCATCGTCGTCTCCGTTCGTGGATTGCGTCCGCGCAATCTACACCGCGCCGACGCCACGCAGGCCGTCGGCGGTCGCGGTTTGGCAAGACGGCGCCGGCATGCCCGCGCCGGTAGCGGCCAGCGGCAACGAAAAAGCCCGGGTTTCCCCGGGCCTTTCGCATGCCCGCCTGGCGGCGTGGCGATCAGGCGGTGAACAGCGCCTTCATCTTCTTCAGCGCGTTGGCCTCGATCTGGCGGATGCGCTCGGCCGACACGCCGTACTCGTCGGCCAGTTCCTGCAGCGTCACCTTGCTGTCGGCATCGAGCCAGCGGCGGGCGATGATGTCGCGCGAACGCTGGTCCAGGTTGGCCAGGCCCTCGCGCAGCAGCTGCAGCTGGTTTTCCTCGCTGTCCTCGCGCTCGTAGGCCTGCGACGGGTCCTCGTCGCGCGCGACCAGGTACGCCGCCGGCGACGGCGGTGCGTGGTCGTCGTCCTCGTCGGACGGCGCGTCGAAGCCGACGTCGCGACCGGACAGGCGCGACTCCATCTCCATCACTTCGCGCTCGGAGACGTTCAGGTCCCGCGCCACCGCGCTGACCTCGGCCGCGTTCATCCAGCCCAGGCGGGTCTTGGACTTGCGCAGGTTGAAGAACAGCTTGCGCTGCGCCTTGGTCGTGGCGACCTTGACGATGCGCCAGTTCTTGAGGATGAACTCGTGCATCTCGGCACGGATCCAGTGCACCGCGAAGGACACCAGGCGCACGCCCATGTCCGGGTCGAAGCGCTTGACCGCCTTCATCAGGCCGATGTTGCCTTCCTGGATCAGGTCGCCCAGCTGCAGGCCGTAGCCGTTGTAGCCGCGGGCCACGTGCACGACGAAGCGCAGGTGCGAATGCACCAGCTCGCGCGCGGCGTCCAGATCCTGCTCGTCGCGGAAGCGGCGCGCCAGTTCCTGTTCCTCATCGACCGAGAGCACCGGGATCTGGTGCACGGCACCGATGTAGGCATCCAGCGAACCCAGCGCACTGGGAATCGGAAGATTGTTTGCCACAAGGGCAGTGGAGGTGTTCTGGCTCATAGGACCTCATCTTAGCAGTCGAACTATTGGACTGCCCGGTACAGAAAAAGTTCCAGCGTTCTATTTTTGTCGAAAAACAGCCGCGGAAGCACCTCAGAACCTCCCGGTATGGATCAACCGGGAATCAGCCCAGCGTAGCAGGAAGCGGGTCACCGCCACATGACAGCGCAGGGAGCGTTCAGCCACCGGCGAGCTGGGCGTCCAGCGCCGCGCGGGGCGGCAGGCGCCAGTCGATCGGCCGCTGTCCGCGGCGGACCAGGTACTCGTTGGCCTGGGAGAAATGGCGGCAGCCGAGGAAGCCGCGGTGGGCCGACAGCGGCGAGGGATGCGGCGCCTTCAGCACGCGGTGGCGGCGGGTGTCGATGACCTTGCCCTTGGCCTGCGCGTAGCTGCCCCAGAGCAGGAACACCAGGCCTTCGCGCTCGCGGTTGAGGACATCGACCACGTGGTCGGTGAACCCCTCCCAGCCCTTGCCCTGGTGGGCGCCGGCGCGGCCTTCCTCGACCGTCAGCACGGCGTTGAGCAGCAACACCCCCTGCCGCGTCCACGGCAGCAGGCAGCCGTGGTCCGGGCGCTGGAACGGCGGCGCGACGTTGCCGTCGCCTTCCAGCTCCTTGTAGATGTTCAGCAGCGACGGCGGCACCGGCACCCCCGGCATCACCGAAAAGCACAGGCCATGGGCCTGGCCGGCGCCGTGGTACGGGTCCTGGCCGAGCACCACCACCTTCACCTGCTCGAACGGGGTCGCGTCGAACGCGGCGAATATCTGCGGCCCCGGCGGGAACACCCGCGCACCGGCGGCCTTGCGCTGGCGCAGGAAGGCCGCCAGTTCGCGCATGTCAGGGCGCAGCAGCCAGTCGCCAATGCGCGCCTTCCAGCCCGGCTCAAGCTGGATGTTCGGCGCTGCGCTCACAGCGCCACGGCCGGTTGCGCCAGCCGGGTCAGGCGCAGCTGGAACAGCACCTTGGTCACCAGCAGGCGCTCCTCGATCGGCTTCTGCACCAGGTCGTTGGCACCGGCCTGCAGCAGCGCGGACTGGTTGTGCGGGTTGCTGTCGCCGGTCATCACCAGCACCGGCAGGCGGCGCTTGCCGTAACCGAAGTCGATGCGCACGCGCTCGACCACGTCGCGGCCGTTGAGCTCGCCCTTGAGGGTGACGTCGGTGAGCACCAGGTCGATGCGCCGGGTGGTGCGCCCGAGCGACTCGGCGGTCAGCAGCGAAAACGCATCCTCGGCGGTGAGCACGTGCACCACGTGCAGGTCGTGACGCTCGAGCATGCGCTTGGTGGCTTCGGCCACCACCCGGCTGTCCTCGACATACAGCACGGTCGCGCCGGGCACCGGCTCGGGCTGCACGTAGCCGCGGATGAAGGTCGCCAGCGCCTCGTGGCCCAGCGCCTTGTCGAAATAGTCGGTGACGAACTCGTTGAAGCGGCGCTGCTCCAGGTGGCGCTGCGCATCGCCGGATACCACGATCACCGGCACGTAGGCCTGCCCGGCCGCCTCGCGCACGCTGCGCGCCAGCGCCAGGCCATCGCCGTCGGGCAGGGCCAGCGAGGTGGTGACCAGGTGCACCGGGCCGGTCGCCAGCGCCGCGCGCGCTTCCTCGATACCGGCGCAGCCCACCACCTCCACGTCCGGCAGCTCGCGCTGCAGCACATCGGAGATCAGCTTGCGCACCAGTTTTGAGCCATCGACCACCATCACCCGCGGGGCGTCGCTGATCAGATGCTTGAGTTCGTGCGTGGACATGCGCGTGTCAGGTATCGGTCGGGCGAGTCTGCCTGAGGAAGTGCCCGGTCACCAGCCACGCCCCCAGCCACCCCAGGATCACCGTCCCCAGCAGCACCAGCCCCGAATGCAGGGCATCGAGCCCATGCAGGGTGAAGGTACTGCCATAACTGCCGGTCAGCGCGGCCAGCGGCGGGCGCAGGGCCAGGCCGCAGGCGCCCACCAGCGCCAGCGCCAATGCGCCCGCGCCCAGGCCGTACCAGGCGCCCAGGTAGACGAAGGGGCGACGGATGAAGCCGTCGCTGGCGCCCAGCAGCTGCAGCACGCCGATTTCCTCGCGCCGCGCCTGGATGTCCAGCCGCACGGTATTGCCGACCACCAGCACCGCGCCCAGCCCCAGCAGCAGCGACAGCACCTGCACCAGGCGCGTGCCGAAGCCGAGCCAGGCGTCCAGGCGCTGGCGCCACAGTGCGTCGTGCTGGACCAGGTCGGCCTGCGGCAGCGCCTGCAGCGCGCTGGCCAGGGCCATGTCCTGGTCCCCGGCCGGAGTGACGATCAGCAGTGTCGGCAGCGGGTTCTCGCCGAGTGCGTCGATCGCCTCGCCCAGCCCCGCGCTCTGGCGCAGTTCGGCCAGGCCTTCGTCCGGCGTACGCAGCACCACGCCGGCCACGTCGGCACGCGAGCGCAGGCCCGCGGCCACGTCCTGCGCGGTGGCGCCGTCGACTTCCGGCTTGAGGAACAGATTGATGTCGCGCGACTGCTGCACGCTGCCGGCGAACAGCTTCAGGTTGTCCAGCGCGATCGACAGCCCCAGCGGCAGCGCCAGGGCCAGCGCCATCACCGCCACGGTCAGCACCGTCGCCCATGGCTTGCGCAGCGCGCGACCGAGGCTGAAGACCACGCTGTGCAGGTGGTGGGCGGACCACACGCGCAGCCGCGACGGCGCGGGCGTGGCATGCGCGGCGGCCTTGCCCGCGGCGTCCTTGTTGTCCGGATTGCTGCTCATTCGGCCAGGTCCTGCGGCGAGATGTCGTCCACCAGGCGGCCGTGGTCCAGGATCAGCACGCGCTTGCGCATGCGCTTGAGCAGCGGCAGGTCGTGGCTGACCACCAGCACGCTGGTGCCGCGCCCGGGCAGTTCGGCGAACAGGGCCATGATCTCCGCGGCCAGGGTCGGGTCGAGGTTGCCGGTCGGCTCGTCGGCCACCAGCAGCCTGGGTTCGGCGACGATCGCGCGGGCGATGCCCACGCGCTGCTGTTCGCCGGCCGACAGCTGCGTGGGCAGCGCCTTCTCGCGATGGCCCAGGCCCATGCGCTCGAGCACCGAGCGCACCCGCTTGCCGGTGTCGGCGCGACGGTCGCCACGCAGGATCAGCGGCAATGCCACGTTCTCGCCGACGCTGCGGTCGATCAGCAGGCGGTGGTCCTGGTGCACCGCACCGACTTCACGGCGGTGCAGCGCCACCTTGCCGCCGCGCACCTTGAGCAGGTTGCGCTCGCCGAACAGCACGGCGCCACGGGTCGGGCGCTCGCTGAGATGGATCAGCTTCAGCAGGGTGCTCTTGCCGGCACCGGAATGGCCGGTGACGAACAGCATCTCGCCGGCCGCCACCTCGAAGCTGACGTCCACCAGCGCCTGGTGGCCGCCCGCATAGTGCTTGCTGACATTGTCGAAACGCAGGACGCTCATGCAGCGATTATGCCGGAGCCGGAGCGCGGCGTGCATCGCGCCGCCGGGCGCGGCCGCGGAACGACAACGGCGCCGGCCAGGGGCCGGCGCGCCCGATCAATCGCCCGACAGCATCCGCCGGATCTTGCGTCCCAGGCGGGTCAGGAACGAGTCGCTGTCATTGCCGGACGCGCGCATCGGCGTGGCCGGCACCTGCACCGGGCCGTTGCCGGCCGCAACCGCGGGCGCGGCGACGGCGGCTTCGGCGCCCTCGACCGGACGCCCGTGGCGACGACGGCGACGCTTGCGCGGCGCGCGCTCGCCTTCCACCGCGGCCTCCGGCGCACCTTCGGCACGCGGCGGGCGGGGCGGGCGCGGAGCGGCAGCGGGTTCGGCCGCGGCCGCCCCCTGCTCGCCCTCGACGCGCGGCTTGCGCGGGCCACGCGGCTTGCGATCGCCATCGCGGCGCTCGCCACGGCCGGCGCCGGAACGCCCGCCGCTGCGGCCACCACCGCGGCGCTCTTCCTCGGCGGCACGGGCTTCGCGCGCCTCGCGGAAGATCGCGCCGACGCTTTCGTTCTCTTCGCCTTCGCCTTCGCCCTCGGCCGGCGCCGCGCGTTGCGGGCGCGGCAGCGGGGTCAACAGCTCCTTGGTGACCGGCTCGGAGGGAATCTTCTGCTCGATGTAGGCCTCGATGTCCGGCAGGCTCATCGCATAGCGCTCGCAGGCAAAGCTGATCGCGTCGCCCTCCTCGCCCAGCCGCGCGGTGCGGCCGATGCGGTGCACGTAGTCCTCGGCATCGAACGGCAGGTCGTAGTTGTAGACGTACTTGATGCCGTCGATGTGCAGGCCACGCGCGGCCACGTCGGTGGCGACCAGGATTTCCAGCTGGCCCTTCTGGAAGCGGTTGAGCAGGCTCTCGCGCTTCTTCTGCGGCACGTCGCCGGACAGCACGCCGACGCGGTAACCGGCCTTCTCCAGCGCGCGGGCGACGCGCTCGACGAACACCTTGGTGTTGACGAACACCATGGTGCGCGCGCCCTCGCTGCGCGAGAGCAGGCCCAGCAGCAGCGGCAGCTTCTCCTCGTCGGAGGGGAAGTAGATGCGCTGGCGCACACGGTCAGCGGTGATGTTGTCGGTTTCCACCACCAGCTTCTGCGGCTCGTTCATGTGCTCGTAGGCCAGCTCCAGCACGCGATGGCTGAGGGTGGCCGAGAACAGCAGGGTCTGGCGGGTGGTGCGCTCGGGCATGCGCCGCAGCAGGAAGCGGATGTCCTTGATGAAGCCCAGGTCGAACATGCGGTCGGCTTCGTCCAGCACGCAGATCTCGCAGGCATGCAGCGAGACCACCTTGTGCTGCTTGACGTAGTCGATCAGGCGGCCCGGGGTGGCGATGATCACGTCCACGCCCTTCTGCAGCAGCTCGCGCTGCTTGTCGTAGTCGACACCGCCATAGACCAGGGCGAAGCGCAGGCCCGAATCGGAGGCGAATTTCATCGCGTCCTTGTGGATCTGGATGGCCAGCTCGCGGGTCGGCGCCAGGATCAGCGCGCGCGGGTCCTCCGGCTTGCGGTCGGCCAGCGCCGGCCGGCTCAGCAGCCGGTTGATGACCGCCACCAGGAAGGCCAGCGTCTTGCCGGTGCCGGTCTGCGCCTGGCCGGCGACGTCGCCGCCCGGCAGGGCCACCGGCAGGGTCAATGCCTGGATCGGGGTGCAGCGGGTGAATCCGGCTCCCTCGAGTCCGGCCAACAGCGCCGGTTGCAGCTCGAAGGAGGAAAAAGTCACATCAGTCAGCGGTTTGTCGCTCATTATTTGGTCTTGGTAGTGCCAGCCGGCCAGGTTGGCCGGGCGGCTTGCATCGTATCGGGCACCGTCGCACACTGCGGCCCCTGCGCCGGGTCGCGCGACGCAAGGCCAAGCCTTTGGGTCCGCGCAATGCCCCAGTTTAGCGCAATGCGGCAGCCAACCCGGCATGGGCCGTCGCATTGCCCCAGGAGACTCCTCAAGTGAGCGATAAGGTTCTACACGTCGGCGATGCCGATTTCGACGCCGCCGTGCTGCAGTCCGACACCCCGGTGCTGGTGGACTTCTGGGCCGAATGGTGCGGCCCGTGCAAGATGATCTCGCCGGTGCTGGACGAACTGGCCGACGCCTACGACGGCAAGCTGAAGATCGCCAAGCTCAACGTCGACGACAACCGCGCCACCGCGGTCAAGTACCACGTGCGCTCCATCCCGATGCTGCTGCTGTTCAAGGATGGCCAGATCCAGGCCACCCAGATCGGCGCCGTCGGCAAGGGCCAGCTGAGCCAGATGATCGACAAGGCGCTGGCCTGACCCCTCCCCGCCGGCGGCCTGGCCGCCGGCTCCGGGCCGCCCTTACCGCGGCCCAACGGGCGTTTCCCGCCACCTTGCACCGCCGTGCGCGGCGGTGTTAGTGTCGCCGCATCCGGCAGCGTTCGCCTGCCGCACCCTCCGGCCGGGTTCTCGTCCGGATCATTCCCAACCAGTTCGCCGCCCTGTCAGGCGCTCGCACGTCAGCGAGAGGAATCAAGCACTTGTCCGAGAACACTCCTTCCGAAACCGGGAGCGCCGACGCGCCCGTCGAGAAGCGCGTGCGCAAGCCGCGTGTCGCCAAGGCCGCCGAGGCCGCCGACAGCAGCGGCCCCGCTTCCCCCCCGGCCCAGTCCGCCCTGCCGCTGCCGGCCGGCGACAGTTCCCCTGCTCCCGCGGCCCCGGCCCCGGCCCCAGCCCCCGGCAACGACGCCCCGGCGCCCGCGCCGGCCGGCAACCCGTCCGCTGGCCAGGAGGGTGGCGAGGCGCGCGGCGGCGACGGCAACAACAATGCCCAGCGCCACGGCCAGCAGAACCCGCAGAACCAGCAAGGCCAGGGTCAGGGCCAGGGCAATCGCCGCGACCGCTTCCGCAACCGCCGTGAGCGCAACCGCGACCGCTTCCGCGACGACGGCCTGCCCGGCGACAACGGCAACGAGACCTTCGTACCGCGCCCGCACCCTTCGGTGCCGGAAGGCTTCCCGGTCTATTCGCTGAGCGATCTGAAGAAGATGCCGGCGCACAAGCTGCTGGAAATCGCCGAGCAGCTGCAGATCACCGACGGCGTGGCCCGTGCCCGCAAGCAGGACGTGATCTTCGCCCTGCTCAAGGTGCTGACCCGCCATGGCGAGGGCGTGGCCGCCGATGGCGTGCTGGAAATCCTGCCCGACGGCTTCGGCTTCCTGCGCGCCGCCGAGGCCAGCTACCTGGCCGGCCCGGACGACACCTACATCTCGCCCAGCCAGATCCGCCGCTTCAACCTGCGCACCGGCGACCACATCGCCGGCCGCATCCGCTTCCCGAAGGACGGCGAGCGCTACTTCGCGCTGAACATCGTCGACACCATCAACGGCGAGCCGATCGAAGCGTCGAAGAACAAGGTGCTGTTCGAGAACCTGACCCCGCTGTTCCCGCGCAAGCGCTTCACCCTGGAACGCGGCAACGGCTCTTCCGAGGACATCACCGGCCGCATCCTCGACCTGATGGCGCCGCAGGGCAAGGGCCAGCGCGCGCTGATCGTCTCCCCGCCCAAGGCGGGCAAGACGATGATGATGCAGCAGATCGCCACGGCCATCACCACCAACCACCCGGAAGTGCACCTGATCGTGCTGCTGGTGGACGAGCGCCCGGAAGAAGTGACCGAAATGCAGCGCACGGTGCGCGGCGAAGTGGTCTCCTCGACCTTCGACGAGCCGGCCGCACGCCACGTGCAGGTGGCCGAAATGGTGATCGAGCGCGCCAAGCGCCTGGTCGAGCACAAGAAGGACGTGGTGATCCTGCTGGACTCGATCACCCGCCTGGCCCGCGCCTACAACAACGTCGTGCCCAGCTCCGGCAAGGTGCTGACCGGCGGCGTCGACGCCAACGCCCTGCACCGCCCGAAGCGCTTCTTCGGCGCCGCGCGCAACGTCGAGGAAGGCGGCTCGCTGACCATCATCGCCACCGCGCTGGTGGAAACCGGCTCGAAGATGGACGAGGTGATCTACGAGGAGTTCAAGGGCACCGGCAACAGCGAAGTGCACCTGAACCGCCGCATCACCGAGAAGCGCGTGTACCCGGCCATCGACATCAACCGTTCCGGCACCCGCCGCGAAGACCTGCTGATCGAGCCGGAGCTGCTGCAGAAGATCTGGATCCTGCGCAAGCTGCTGCACCCGATGGACGAAATCGCGGCGATGGAATTCCTGCTGGACAAGATGAAGAACACCAAGTCCAACGACGAGTTCTTCGGTTCGATGAAGCGCTGATCCCCCGCCGGATCGGCTGTAACGGAAAAGCCCCGCGAACGCGGGGCTTTTTCGTGGCGGGTGCAGCCGGCGCGCTCAGCCTTCCAGCGGCGTCAGCAGCTTCGGCCCGCCACCGCGGCCGGCCATGTAGATGCCACCGTTGGCCAGTGCGTCCGAGCCGTTCTCCCAGTCCTCGTCGCTGATCCATGGCGCGCGTTCGCGCGGTCCGGGAATGTAGGCCTGCCACGTACCGTACTCGTCCGGCATCGGCTGGGACCTGTCGAGCATCGCGTACTGCACCGGCACGCGCACGTTCCAGTGCGGCGCGTCCGCGTCCTCGCCTTCGACCGGAACGCGGAACTCCCACTTGCGCGCCGCGGCCAGCGCATTGCCGCCCAGCACCTGGCGGAACCGGCGCATCTGGCCTTCGCTGGCCACCACGGTCATGTTGACCTGTTCCACGTATGCATCCTCGACGCGGCCATCGCGCCCGACCCTGACGACCAAGTAGACATTGCCCTGCGCCCCCACCTCGTACATCGAACGCGGGTAGCTTGGCGGCGTCATCTTCAAGGCGGTGACCGCGCTCCTGCTTTGCGGATCGTAGGCCTCGAAAGTGGCGCTGCGGATGGCCACCTGGGTGCCGCCGTCTTCCAGCCTCTTGCCGACCAGGCGCAGCATCAACGGCGAACGCGCGGCGACCGGCTTGCCGTCGCGGACCACCGGCACGAAGGTCCAGCCCATCACCGAGCTGCGCACGAAACGGGACAGCTCCGCGCTCAGCCGGTCCTGCTGGTCCAGCCGCACCGCTTCCACGCTGCCATCGAGCGCGATGTCGATCTGCCCGGACAACTGCATGGCCATCTCGGCCTGCTTGCGCACGGCCCCGGGCCCGGCGGCCGACGCGGCAACGGCCACCAACAGCAACGCGGCCAGCACGGCCCCGCGACGCAACGACGTCAGCATGACGCTCTCCCTGCCCTCCATGTCCAGGACGCGACTGTAGCGCTTCCGGCGGCGATGTTCACGCCAGCCGCAGTGCGCGTGGGTAGGGCGGGGTATCGGGAAACTCGCCGCGGGCGAAGGCGGCCTGCAGGCCACGCCACCAGCGCGGATCGAACAGTTCCCCGTGCGCCTCGCGCACCGCCTCCATCAGCGGCCGCGGCAGGCCCATGAACAACGGGAAGCGCTCGGGAAATACGTCGTTGGGCGCGACGTGGAACCACGGCTCGGCGGCCAGGGCTTCGGCGGCATCGCGTGGCTGCGGCCACTCGCGGAACGTGCAGTCGCTGACCCGGCACAGCTCGTCGTAGTCGTAGAACACCACGCGGCCGTGGCGCGAGACGCCGAAGTTCTTCAGCAGCATGTCGCCGGGGAAGATGTCGTTGCGCGCCATGTCGGTGATGGCCTGCGCATAGTCGAGCGCCGCCGCGCGCGCGGCCTGCGGGGTCTGTTCGCGCAGGTACAGGTTGAGCGGGCGGAACCGCCGCTGCACGTAGCACAGCGATATCACCAGGTCATCGCCCTCGACCCGCACGCTGCGCGCGCAGCTCTCCAGCAGCTCCTGGCGCAGCGCCGGGGCGAAGCGCGCCAGCGGGAAGCGCAGGTGGCGGTACGGCTGCGCATCCAGCAGCCGGCCGATGCGGTCCAGGTTGAACACCAGCGCGTAGCGGTCCTCCACGTCCTGGCGGCTGACTGTCTTGGGCCAGGCGAAGCGGTCGCGGATCAGCTTGAACACCAGCGGGTAGCTGGGCAGGGTGAACACCGCCATCACCATGCCCGGGGTGCCCTCCGCCGGTACCAGGCGCTCGTCCGGATGCTGCTGGAAGTGGCGGAAGAAGGTGCGGTAGCGCTCGGTCTTGCCCTGCTTGGCGCGGCCCAGCACGGTGTAGATCTCGTCCACCGGCTTGCCGGGCAGCAGGCTGCGCAGGAACACCACCGCATCGGCGACGGTGGGCAGGTCGGCCTGGAAATAGCTGCGCGACACGCCGAACAGGTGGGCCACGTCGCGGCGCCGGCTCAGCACCGCCTCCGCGCGCAGGCCGTCGTCGCCATCGTTGACCAGCGCGATCACGCAGGGCGAGAAGCGGTGCTCGCCGAACACGCGCCCCACCAGGTAGGCGCGGCGCTCGCGGTAGAACACGGTATCGAGCAGCTCGATGGCGCGCACCGGGTTCGGCCCCCAGTGCGCCAGGTCGTCCTGCAGGCGCACGGCGATGGCCGCGGCGCAGCGCAGGCGGTGCCGGTAGGGCACGTCGAAACGGTAGTCGGCCAGCACGCGCTCGAAGGCCTCGGCCGGGCGCGCCTCCGAAACGGTATAGACATGGCGCGCCACCGGATGGGTGATGGCATCGGACGGCTCGATCTCCAGAGCCATGAACTCGATGGCATCGTCCACCCCGCGGGTGGCGAACAGGCGCCGGGTCAGGGTGTTGTAGAAGGTCTTGTACAGCTCGCCGTCGATCTGTCCTTCCACCAGCGTGGCGAAGGCGGTGCGTACCCGGGCCCACGCATCGCGGCCGGGCCGGCTGCCCGCGATCGCCTGCAGGCGCGCCATGCACTCGCCGACGCACAGGTCGTAGAGCGCGATGCGCTCGACCGCATCCTGGCGCGCCGCCGCCCAGTCGCGCTGCTCGAAGCGCCCGCGCGCGCGCCGGGTGATGGCAGCGAAGCGGGCGTGGTAGTCCTCGAAGCCGTCGCGGATGCAGCGGGCGATGGCGTGGGCGGATTCGGTGGCAGGCATCGGCAGTGGAGAGTCGGGGGCGCCGACCACCACCCTACCGCACCGCGCCAGCGCGCGTGTCCCGGCCACCGCCGCGCAGGCAACCGGGGTGCCCGCAGCGTTGCGGGGATGCGCGGCACCATGAAGCACGAAGCCCGCATCGCGCGGCGATGCGGGCTTCGGCTCAAACGGCCGTGGCGGCTGCGATCAGAGCGCGGCCAGCGCGGCGTTGAGGGTCGCGCTCGGGCGCATCGCGCGGCTGGTCCTGCCCAGGTCCGGGCGGTAGTAGCCGCCGATGTCCACGGCCTTGCCCTGCACCGCGACCAGCTCCTCGACGATCTTCTGCTCGTTGTCGGCCAGCGCCCGGGCCAGCGGCGCGAACCTGGCCTTCAGCGCGGCGTCCTCGTCCTGCGCGGCCAGCGCCTGCGCCCAGTACATGGCCAGGTAGAAGTGGCTGCCGCGGTTGTCGATGGTGCCGAGCTTGCGGCCCGGCGAGCGGTCGTTGTCGAGGAACATGCCGTTGGCCTGGTCCAGCGCCTTGGCCAGCACCGCGGCGGCGGTGTTGTCGTAGCGCTGGGCCAGGTGTTCCAGCGAGGCGGCCAGGGCCAGGAACTCGCCCAGCGAATCCCAGCGCAGGTAGTCCTCCTCGACGAACTGCTGCACGTGCTTGGGTGCCGAACCGCCGGCGCCGGTCTCGAACAGGCCGCCACCGGCCATCAGCGGCACGATCGACAGCATCTTGGCGCTGGTGCCCAGCTCCAGGATCGGGAACAGGTCGGTCAGGTAGTCGCGCAGCACGTTGCCGGTCACCGAGATGGTGTCCTGGCCCTTGCGGATGCGCTCCAGCGAGAACTTCGTCGCTTCCACCGGTGACAGGATGCGGATGTCCAGGCCCTGGGTATCGTGGTCCTTCAGGTACTTCTCGACCTTGGCGATCACCTGCGCGTCATGCGCGCGGTTGGCGTCCAGCCAGAACACGGCCGGGGTGTTGCTCAGCCGCGCGCGGCTGACGGCCAGCTTGACCCAGTCCTGGATCGGCGCGTCCTTGGTCTGGCACATGCGCCAGATGTCACCGGCCTCGACCCTGTGCTCGAACACCAGGTTGCCGGCGTCGTCGCTGACGCGCACGGTGCCGTCGGCCGGGATCTGGAAGGTCTTGTCGTGGCTGCCGTACTCCTCGGCCTTCTGCGCCATCAGCCCGACGTTGGGCACGCTGCCCATGGTCGCCGGGTCGAACGCGCCATGCGCCTTGCAGTCCTCGATCACCGCCTGGTAGACGCCGGCGTAGCAGCGGTCCGGGATCAGCGCCTTGGTGTCCTGCAGCTTGCCCTCGGCGTTCCACATGCGGCCGGAGTCGCGGATCATCGCCGGCATCGAGGCGTCGACGATCACGTCGCTGGGCACGTGCAGGTTGGTGATGCCCTTGTCGGAGTTGACCATCGCCACCGCCGGGCGCCTGGCGTACTCGGCGGCGATGTCGGCCTTGATCGCCTCCTGGGTGGCTTCCGGCAGCGACGGCAGCCGCGCGTACAGGTCGCCGATGCCGTTGTTCGGGTCGAAGCCGGCCTGCCTGAGCTCGGCGGCGTACTTGCCCAGCACGTCCTTGTAGAACTCCTCGACCACCACGCCGAACATGATCGGGTCGGAGACCTTCATCATGGTCGCCTTCAGGTGCAGCGAGAACAGCACGCCCTGGGCGCGGGCGTCGGCGATCTGCGCGGCGACGAACGCGGCCAGCGCGCGGCGCGACATCACCGAGGCATCGACGATCTCGCCGGCCTTGACCGCGGTCTTCTCCTTGAGCACCACGGTCCGGCCATCGTCCTGCACCAGCTCGATCTTCAGGCTGCCGGCGGCGGCCAGCGTGGCCGACTTCTCGCTGCCGTAGAAATCACCGTCGTCCATGTGCGCCACGTGCGACTTCGAGTCGCTGCTCCACGCGCCCATGCGGTGCGGGTGCTTGCGCGCGTAGTTCTTGACCGACAGCGGTGCACGGCGGTCCGAGTTGCCTTCGCGCAGCACCGGGTTCACCGCACTGCCCTTGACCTTGTCGTAGCGCGCCTTGATGTCGCGGGCGACATCGTCGGCCGGCGCGTCCGGGTAGTTCGGCAGCGCGTAGCCCTGGTCCTGCAGCTCCTTGATCGCGGCCTTGAGCTGCGGCACCGAGGCGCTGATGTTGGGCAGCTTGATGATGTTGGCTTCCGGCCGGGTCGCCAGCTCGCCGAGCTCGGCCAGGTCGTCGCTGATCTTCTGCCCGTCCTGCAGGTAGTCCGGGAACTGCGACAGGATGCGGCCGGAAAGCGAGATGTCGCGGGTCTCCACCGCGATGCCGGCGGTGGTGGCATACGCATCGATGATCGGCAGCAGCGACTGCGTCGCCAGGAACGGGGCTTCGTCGGTGAGCGTGTAGATGATCTTCGGCGTATCGGACATGGGGGATGGTTTCCGTCGGAAGTAAATGCGGGTAGTCAGCACTGCATTGTCGCGCGTCGCGACGGTTCGGGCAAAACGGGCCGGTACGGTTGCGGCAGTGCGCCGCCGCGCCGGCGCATGGCATCGGCGCATGTGGCGGGCATCAGGCGGACGCGTGTCGGCGCGGCGCGGGCGCGCAGCGACGCCGACGCCGCGCTGGCACGGCCACCGCGCATGCGGCCATAAAAAAGGGCGCAGTCCTGCGACTGCGCCCATGGCCTGCACCTGTCGGGAGAGAGGGGCGACAGGTGATGCCGCTTGCTACTTCACTTCGAACTCCTGGGTGGTGCCAGCCGGCTGGCCGTCCAGGGTCACGTCCGCGCGGTATTTGCCGGCGGGCCATGCGCTTGCCTTGCTGAATTCGACGTTGGTGGTCTCGGCACCGGTGGCGGTGAGCGTTGCGGTCTGCTCGCCGGCCACCTGCCCGTCCTGGTAGGTGAGCTTCACGCCGAGGGTGGCGTTGGTCGCGGCGCCGTCGGTCTTCACCGACACGATGATCTTGTCCTTGCCGCCGATCATGGCCACCGGCGCCACCGACTTGTCCGCCGCCGCGGTGGTGCCGACGGTGACCGAGGTGACACTGACCGCCGGTGCGGCCGCCGGCGGCGGTGCCGGTTCACTCATCGGCGCCGGCGCCGGGGTGCTTTCCATCGGCGGCGGCGCGGTCTCTTCCTGCTTCTTGCAGCCGGCCACGGCCAGGGTGCCGGCCAGGGTGATCATCAGGACACTGCTGAGCGAAATCTTCTTCATGGGATGCTCCGGAATGGGAGGAAAAGGCACCGGGCCTGGCGGCCTCAACCCTGGCGCGGGGGAATCGTCAGGGTCTGCCCGGGAAAGATCTTGTCGGGGTCGGAAAGCACGTCGCGGTTGGCCTCGAAGATCTGCTTCCAGGCATTGGCATCACCCAGCAGGTGCTTGGCGATGCGCGACAGGCTGTCGCCCTTCTGCACGGTGTACTGCTGCCCGCCGGCGATCTGCGCGGTGGAATCCACCCGCGCGGTCACATCGGAAAAATCAGCCTTCGGCGCGACGGTGGCGGTGCTGTCCACCGTGGACGTCACGTCCGAAAAATCGGCCTTCTTGTCATTGCTCATCGGGTCGTTCCTCCTCGGCTGGGTGCCACCATTGCACCGGCCGCGTTAAGGAACCATCGCGCCGGCGTAAAGCCGGCGTGTACCCGGTGCGGGCGGCCCGGCCTACTGGCGCGGGTCGCGCAACGGCCGGTGGCCGGCGGCCAGGTCCGGGGTCGACCGGCGCGGGTTGATGTCCAGCCCGCCGCGGCGCGTGTAGCGCGCCTCCACGTCCAGCGAATGGCAGCCGCAGTGGTGCATCAGGTCGAGGAAGATCCGCTCCACGCACTGCTCGTGGAACTCGGCGTGGTCGCGGTAGCTGACCAGGTAGCGCAGCAGGCCGCCGCGGTCGATCCGCGGGCCCGCGTAGCGGATGCTGATGCTGGCCCAGTCGGGCTGGCCGGTGACCGGGCAATTGGACTTGAGCAGTGCCGAGACCAGTGTCTCGGCGACGGCCTCGCCGGCATCGGCATGCAGGAAGCCGGCCTGCGGCGGACCATAGTGGTCGATGTCCAGGTCCAGGCCATCGATGCTGTGGCCTTCGGCGTCGGCCACCGGCGGCAGCCCGAACTCGACCGTGACCGCGGCCCCGGCGCAGGCGGACAGGTCGGCGGCGATGCGCGCACGCACCTCGTCGGCACTGTCGAAGCGCGCCGCGTTGAGGGAGTTCAGGTAGAGCTTGAGCGACTTGGACTCGACCAGGTGCGGCGAGGCCGCCGGCACCCACAGGGTCGCGGTCGCCACGCACGGCTTGCCGCGCCTGTCCAGCCAGCCCAGCTCATAGACATGCCAGCGGTCCTGGCCGACGAACGGCAAGGCGGCATCCAGGCCGATCGCGGCGCGGGCGGTGGCGCGCGGGATCGGGAACAGCAGGCCCGGGTCGTACTGCGAGGGATAGGCGACCTCGCGGCCGAGGCTGGAATCGTGGGGGGTATTCATGCGCGGATTGTAGGGGGTGCCGGGTGAGCCCTGCCTGCACCCCGCATCGCCGCCGGTGCCAGCGCCGCCGGGCGCTGGCCGGGAGGCCGGGCCGCAGCTGCCTTCCCGGGGGCACACAGGCGCGCGCGTCACCGGGCCAGGGCCCGGCGCCACGGCCAGGCGGGCGGCGGCTGTGCGGCCGCCCGCCGTTGCCGGTACCCGCCGCGGCTCAGCCCCGGGCGCCGTGCAGGTAGTCCAGCGACACCTGCAGCAGCGCGCGCAGGCCGACGTCCAGCGCCGTCTCGTCGAGCAGGAACTTCGGCGAGTGGTTGCTGGGCGCGGTGGCCGGATCGATGCCCTGCCCGGTCGAGCCGACGAAGAAGAACATCGCCGGCACCTGCTGCGCGTACAGCGAGAAGTCCTCCGAGCCCATCTGCAGCGGCGGCTCGTAGACATTGTCCTTGCCGACCACGGCCTGCAGGCTGGGCAGCATGCGCGCGGTCAACGCCGGATCGTTGACCGTGGCCGGGTTGCCGTCCTTCTCGTAGATGTCGGTGGTGGCGCTGGCGCCGTGCGCGGCCGCGGTGTGCTCGGCGACGCTGCGCAGGTCGGCGAAGATCTGCCGGCGCATGTCCGGGTCGAAGGTGCGGATGGTGCCGACCATCTCCACCGCGTCGGGGATGATGTTGTAGCGGATGCCGCCCTTGATCGCGCCGAAGGTGAGCACCGCCGGCTGTTTGGACAGGTTGGCGCGGCGGCTGACGATGGTCTGCGCGGTGCCGATCAGGTCGGAGGCGGCGACGATCGGGTCGATGCCGTTCCACGGCGCCGAGCCGTGGGTCTGGCGGCCGTTGACGGTGATGGCGAAGCGGTCCGACGCGGCCATCAGCGGGCCGCCACGCACGGCGATCTGCCCGGCCTGGACGCTGGAGAACACATGCAGGCCGAACACCGCCTCCGGCTTGAAGTCCTTGAACAGCCCTTCCTTGAGCATCAGTTCGGCACCGCCCTGCTCCGGCGGCGGCGCGCCCTCCTCGGCCGGCTGGAAGATCAGCATCACTTCGCCGGGCAGCGTGTCGCGCATCGCCACCAGCGCGTCGGCCACGCCGAGCAGGGTGGCGGTGTGGGCGTCGTGGCCGCAGGCGTGCATCACCCCGACCTTCTCGCCGCGGTACTCGGCGGTGGCGGTGGACGCGAACGGCAGCCCGGTCTGCTCGGTCACCGGCAGTGCGTCCATGTCCGCGCGCAGGGCGATCTTGGGGCCCGGCAGGCCGCCCTTGATGACCGCGACCACGCCGTGCACGGCCACCCCGGTCTTCGGCTGCAGGCCCATCGCGCGCAGGCGTTCGGCGACCTTGGCGGCGGTGCGCGCTTCGCGGTTGGACAGCTCCGGATGCTGGTGGAAGTCGCGGCGCCACTCCACCACCTGCTGCTGCAGGCGCGCGGCGGCGGCCGCGACCTCGGGGCGCTGGGCATCGCCGGCCAGCGCGGCCGCAGGGGCCAGGGCGCACGCCAGCGCGGTCAACACAACGGTCTTGCGGATCATCCAGGCATTCCTCGTCGGCAATCGAGAGGTGAATGTAGGGCAAACGAACCGGGGCGACGAGTGTCAACCGATGCCGCGCGGAACCGTTCACCCCCCTTGCCGGTCAGAGCGCGTGGCCCATCGGTCATGCAGCCGCTGTCATGGCCCGGCGTTATGCTCTGCGCCGTTGTGCCCGCCCCTTCGCCCATCGGTTCCTCGGGAGTTTTTGCATGTCGCGTTTCTGGAAGATCGTGCTGCTCGTCATCGCCGTCCTGCTGGTGGCGGGAATCGGCTACCGGATGATGGGGGGCGGCAAGCAGGCCGGCGGCGCGGCACCAACCGCGGGCGGCCCGGGAGGCCGGGGCGGCGGCGACAAGGCACGCGATCCGGTGCCGGTCACCGCGGTGGCGGCCGAACGCAGGAACGTGCCGGTGTATGTCACCGCGCAGGGCACGGTGGCCGCCTACAACACGGTCACGGTCAGCCCGCAGGTGGGGGGCGAGCTGCTGAGCGTGGACTTCAAGGAAGGGCAGACGGTGAAGAAGGGCGACCTGCTCGCCCGGATCGACCCGCGCACCTTCCAGGCCCAGTACGACCAGGCCATCGCCAGCCAGCGCCAGAACCAGGCCCTGCTGGCGACCGCCCAGTCCAACTACGAACGCTCCAATTCCGAGGCCTACCGCCAGTACGTGGCGCAGACCGACCTGACCACCCTGCGCAACCAGGTCGCGCAGTACCAGGCCGCGGTGGCGGCGGCCCAGGCCAGCGCCAACCAGAGCAGGGTGCAGCTGGGCTACACCCGCATCGTCTCGCCGATCGACGGCGTGGCTGGCATCCGCGCGGTCGACCCCGGCAACGTGGTCAGCGCCGGTACGGCGATCGTCACCCTGACCCAGCTGCAGCCGATCTACGTGCTGTTCAACCTGCCCGAGCAGCAGTTGGAGGCGGTGCGCGCGGCGCAGGGCAAGGGACCGCTGGAAGCCGCGACGCTGGACCGCGCCGGCGGCAGCGTGGTCAACGCCGACGGCAGGCTGCAGGTGGTGGACAACCAGATCAGCGCCAGCAGCGGCACCTTCCGCCTGCGCGCCGAGTTCCCCAACGCCGACCAGGCGCTGTGGCCGGGCCAGTTCGTCAACGTGCGCATGAAGCTCGACGAGCTGCCCGACGCGGTGGTGGTGCCGGCCGAAGCGGTGCAGCGCAGCAGCACCGGCGACTTCGTCTACCTGATCAAGCCGGACAACACCGTCACCCTGCGCGAGGTGGTGCAGGGCGGCCAGGTCGACGACAGCCACGTGGTCATCAGCAAGGGCCTGCAGCCGGGCGACAAGGTGGTGACCGAAGGCCAGTTCCGGCTCAAGGAAGGCGTCGCGGTCAATCCGCTGCAGCCGGGGCAGGCGCCGCCGGCACCGACCGAGGCGCAGCTCAAGGCCGCCAGCGAGAAGCGCGGCGGCGGCGGCCGGGGCGGTCGTGGCCCGCGTTGAGGCGCGGCCGCTGCCTGCCGCGCGCGACGGCGCGGCGCGGGCACCGGCTCCATATGCACGCGTGAACACCCGGTGCGGTGCACGCGACGCGCGCGGCCGGAGCTGGGGCAGGCACTGACCGCCCCGCGCCGCGCACACTCTCACCACAGGAATCGACCGTGGGCTTCTCGACTCTCTTCATCCGCCGCCCCATCGCCACCTCGCTGCTGATGGTCGGGCTGATGCTGCTCGGCATCCTTGGCTACCAGCGCCTGCCGGTTTCGGCCCTGCCCGAGATCGAAGCACCCAGCCTGGTGGTGACCACGCAGTACCCCGGCGCCAGCGCGCAGACCATGGCCTCGCTGGTGACCACGCCGCTGGAGCGGCAGCTGGGCCAGATCTCCGGCCTGGACCTGATGACTTCCGACTCCTCGGCCGGCCTGTCCACGATCGTGCTGCAGTTCTCGATGGAGCGCGACATCGACACCGCCGCCCAGGACGTGCAGGCGGCGATCCGCCAGGCCACCCTGCCCGGCTCGCTGCCGTACCAGCCGGTCTACAACCGGGTAAATCCGGCCGACGCGCCGATCCTGACCCTCAAGCTGGCCTCGGACACGCGCCCGCTGCGCGAGGTCAACGACCTGGCCGACTCGGTGCTGGCGCAGCGCCTGTCGCAGGTGGACGGCGTCGGCCTGGTGTCGATCGCCGGCAACGTGCGCCCGGCCGTGCGCATCCAGGCCAACCCGGCGCAGCTGGCCAACATGGGCATGACCCTGGAAGACCTGCGCAGCGCGCTGACCCAGGCCAACGTCAACGCGCCCAAGGGCTCGCTCAACGGCAAGACCCAGAGCTACACGCTGTCCACCAACGACCAGCTCAGCGACGCGGCCGACTACAACGACATCATCGTGCGCTACCGCAACGGCGCGCCGGTGCGGCTGCGCGACGTGGCCAGCGTGGTCGACGGGGTGGAGAACGACCAGATCGCGGCTTGGGCCGACGGCAAGCCGGCGGTGCTGCTGGAAGTGCGGCGCCAGCCCGGCGCCAACATCGTCAAGACCGTGGAGAGCATCCGCCAGATTCTGCCCGGCCTGCAGGGCATGTTGCCGGCGGACGTGAAGCTGGACGTGTTCTCCGACCGCACCGTCACCATCCGCGCCTCGGTGCACGACGTGCAGTTCACCCTCATCCTGACCATCTGCCTGGTGGTGGCGGTGATCTTCGTGTTCCTGCGCCGGCTGTGGGCAACGGTGATCCCCTCGGTGGCGGTGCCGCTGTCGCTGCTGGGCACCTTCGGGGTGATGGCCTTCGCCGGCATGTCGCTGGACAACCTGTCGCTGATGGCGCTGACCGTGGCCACCGGCTTCGTGGTCGACGACGCGATCGTGATGATCGAGAACATCGTGCGCTACATCGAGCAGGGCAAGGACGGCCAGGATGCCGCCGAAACCGGCGCCAGGGAGATCGGCTTCACCGTGCTGTCGCTGACCGTGTCGCTGATCGCGGTGTTCCTGCCGCTGATCCTGATGCCCGGCGTCACCGGCCGCCTGTTCCACGAGTTCGCCTGGGTGCTGTCGATCGCGGTGGCGATCTCGATGCTGATCTCGCTGACGCTCACCCCGATGATGTGCGCCTACCTGCTCAAGCCCGACGCGCTGCCCGAGGGCGACGATGCCCACGAGCGCGCCGCCGCGCAGGGCAAGGTGACGGCGTGGTCGCGGCTGGTGCACCTGTACGAATCCAGCCTGGATTGGGTGCTGCGCCACCAGCGCATGACCCTGGGCATCGCCCTGGGCTCGGTGGTACTGACCGTGCTGCTGTACATCGCCATTCCCAAGGGCCTGCTGCCCGACCAGGACACCGGCATGATCACCGGCGTGGTGATCGCCGACCAGAACGTGGCCTTCGAGCAGATGCAGCAGCGCACCCAGGCGGTGGCCGAGGCGTTGCGCCAGGACGCGGCGGTGACCGGCGTGGCCGCCTACATCGGCGCCGGCTCGATGAACCCCACGCTCAACCAGGGCCAGCTGAACATCGTGCTCAAGGATCGCGGCGAGCGCGGCAGCCTGGACACGATCCTGCCGCGGCTGCAGGCCGCCGCCGCGCACATCCCCGGCGTCGCGCTGTACCTCAAGCCGGTGCAGGACGTGACCCTGGACACGCGCGTGGCCGCCACCGCCTACCAGTTCTCGCTGTCGGACATGGACAGCCGGGAGTTGGCCGAGCAGGCCGCGCGCGTCACCGACGCGCTGCGCCGCCTGCCGGAGCTGGCCGACGTCGACAACAACCTGGCCGACCACGGCCGCGCCCTGCACGTGGAAGTGGACCGCGACAAGGCCAGCCGCTACGGCGTGCCGATGCAGACCATCGACGACACCCTGTACGACGCCTACGGCCAGCGCCAGATCTCCACCATCTTCACCCAGCTCAACCAGTACCGCGTGGTGCTGGAGGTGGCGCCGGAGTTCCGCACCGCCGACGCGCTGATGAACCAGCTGGCGATCGGCAGCAACGGCAGCGGCGCGCTCACCGGCAGCAACGCCACCACCCTGGGCCAGGTCAGCTCCAGCAACTCCTCCACCGCCACCGGCATCGGCAACAGCAACACCGGCATCGCGCTGGGCGCCGGCGGCAGCATTCCGCTGTCGGCCATCGCCACCGCCACCCCGGGCACCGCGCCACTGGTCGTCAGCCACCAGCAGCAGCTGCCGTCGGCGACGATCTCGTTCAACCTGGCCCCGGGCTATTCGCTGTCCGAAGGCGTGGCGGCGATCAACAAGGCCGTGGCCGCGCTGCAGCTGCCGCCGCAGATGCAGGCGCAGTTCGTCGGCACCGCGGCCGAGTTCTCCAGCAGCCAGACCGACGTGGTGATGCTGCTGCTGGCCGCCATCGCGGTGATCTACATCGTGCTCGGCGTGCTCTACGAGAGCTGGATCCATCCGCTGACCATCATCTCCACCCTGCCGCCGGCCGGGGTCGGCGCGCTGCTGGCGCTGTACCTGTGCGGGATGAGCCTGTCGGTGGACGGCATCGTCGGCATCGTGCTGCTGATCGGCATCGTCAAGAAGAACGCGATCATGATGATCGACTTCGCGCTGGACGCGCAGCGCGCCGGCATGAACGCCTTCGATGCGATCCGCCGCGCCTGCCTGCTGCGCTTCCGCCCGATCATGATGACCACCGCCGCGGCCATGCTCGGCGCGCTGCCACTGGCGCTGGGCACCGGCATCGGCTCGGAGCTGCGGCGCCCGCTGGGCGTGGCCATCGTCGGTGGCCTGCTGCTGTCGCAGCTGGTCACGCTGTACACCACGCCGGTGATCTACCTGTACTTCGAGCGGTTCTCCGAGTGGGCCGCGCGGCGCCGCGAGCAGCGCGCGGCCGCACGCCTGCAGGCCGCCGGCAAGCGCACGGCATGAACATCTCCGCGCCCTTCATCAAGCGCCCGATCGGCATCAGCCTGCTGGCCATCGGCCTGTTCTTCGCCGGCCTGCTCTGCTACCTGCGGCTGGGCGTGGCGGCGCTGCCGAACCTGTCGATCCCGGTGATCTTCGTGCAGGCCAGCAACATCGGCGCCGACGCCGACACCATGGCCGCCACCGTCACCGCGCCGCTGGAACGCCACCTCGGCCAGGTGCCGGGCATCAGCACCATGCGCTCGAGCAGCAGCGACGGGCGCAGCATGGTGTTCCTGATGTTCGACACCAGCCGCGATATCGACGCCGCCGCGCAGGACGTGCAGGCGGCGATCAACGCCGCCATGGCCGACCTGCCGGCCGGCATCAACACGCCCACCTACCAGAAGGCCAACCCCAACGACGACCCGGTGATCGCGCTGTCGCTGACCTCGGACACGCAGTCGGTCGCGCAGCTCTACAACCTGGCCGATTCGCTGCTGGCGCAGCGCCTGCGCCAGTTGCCGGGGGTATCGCAGGTGGACATCGCCGGCGCCTCGACCCCGGCGGTGCGCGTGGACCTGAACCTGCGCGCGATGAACGCGCTGGGGCTGAGCCCGGACGACCTGCGCAACGCCATGCGCGCGGCCAACGTGGCCTCGCCGCTGGGCTTCCTCGACGACGGCCGCAGCCAGACCGCCATCGTCCTCAACGACCAGGTACGCAGGGCCGCCGATTTCGCCAACATCGCCATTGCCAGCCACGACGGCGCGGTGGTGCGGCTGAAGGACATCGCCACCGTCTACGACGGTCAGCAGGACGCGTTCCAGGCGGCCTGGTTCAACGGCAAGCGCGGCGTGCTGATGTACGTGTACCTGCGCAGCGGCGCCAACCTGGTGGCGACCGTGGACCGGGTCAAGGCGGAAATGCCGGCGCTGTCCAGCCATCTCGATGCCGGCACCACGCTCACCCCCTACTTCGACCGCACTCCGACCATCCGCGCGTCGCTGGCCGAGGTGCAGATCACCCTGATGATCAGCCTGGCGATGGTGGTGCTGACCATGGCGCTGTTCCTGCGCCGGCTGGCGCCGACGCTGATCGCCGCGGTCACCGTGCCGCTGTCGCTGGCCGGCGCGGCGGTGGTGATGATGGTGCTGGGTTTCACCCTCAACAACCTGACCCTGCTGGCGTTGGTCATCGCCATTGGTTTCGTGGTCGACGACGCCATCGTGGTGATCGAGAACATCATGCGCCACCTGGACGCCGGCATGCCGCGCCTGCAGGCGGCGATGGCGGGTGCGCGCGAGATCGGCTTCACCATCGTCTCCATCACCGCCTCGCTGGTGGCGGTGTTCCTGCCGATCATCTTCGCCCAGGGCATGCTCGGCGCGTTCTTCCGCGAGTTCACCCTGACCCTGGTGGCGGCGATCATGGTGTCGGCGCTGGTGTCGCTGACCCTGACCCCGGCGCTGTGCGCGCGCTTCCTGCAGCCGCACGCGGCGCACGTGCGCGAATCGCGCATGCACCGCCTGCTCGACCGCGTGCACGGCGGCATGCTGAAGGTGTACACGGTGGCGCTGGATTTCTCGCTGCGCCATGCGCTGCTGCTGGCGCTCACCCCGCTGCTGCTGATCGTGGCCACGTTCTACCTGGCCGGCGCGGTCGGCAAGGGCAACTTCCCCGAGCAGGACACCGGCCTGATCTGGGGCCGCGCCAGCTCCAGCGCCACGGTGTCGTTCGCCGAGATGAGCCAGCGGCAGCGGCGCCTGAGCGACATGTTCCTGGCCGACCCGGCGGTGAAGATGGTCGGCTCGCGGCTGGGTTCCAGCCGCCAGGGCAGCAGCGCGCAGTTCAACATCGAGCTCAGGACCATGGCCGAGGGCCGACGCGAGCCGACCAGCCTGGTGGTGGCCCGGCTCAGCGCCAAGGCGGCGCAGTTCCCGGACCTGGACGTGCGCCTGCGCGCCATCCAGGACCTGCCGTCCGACGGCGGCGGCGGTGGCGGCCAGGGCGCGCAGAACCGCGTCACCCTGCAGGGCAACGATGCCGCGCAACTGGCCGAATGGCTGCCCAAGCTGGTCGAGGTGCTGAAGCAGAACCCGAAGCTGCGCGACGTCGGCTCGGACGTGGACAAGGGCGGGCTGATGCAGAAGATCGTCATCGACCGCGAGAAGGCCTCGCGCCTGGGCGTAAGCATCGGCGCGATCGACGGCGCGCTGTACGGCGCCTTCGGCCAGCGCCAGATCTCCACCATCTACGCCGATCTCAACCAGTACGGCGTGGTGGTCAACGCGCTGCCGGAACAGACCGGCAGCCCGGCGGCCATCGACGACGTGTACGTGCGCTCCAGCAGCGGGCAGATGATCCCGCTGACCGCCTTCGCCCACCAGGAACCCGGGCTGGCGCCGTCGCAGGTGACCCACCAGAACCAGTACACGGTGATGGACCTGAGCTACAACCTGGCGCCCGGGGTCAGCAGTGGCGAAGGCGACGCCATCGTCAAGGCCGCCATCGACGGCCTGCGCATGCCCGGTGACATCCGCCAGGCCGAACCCGGCGGCTTCCGCCAGGCGCTGGACCCGGCGGCGATGCTGATGCTGATCATCGCCGCCATCGCCACCGTCTACATCGTGCTGGGCATGCTGTACGAGAACCTGGTGCACCCGGTGACGATCCTGTCCACCCTGCCGGCCGCCGGCATGGGCGCGCTGCTGGCGTTGTGGGTGACCAACACCGACCTGTCGGTGATCTCGACCATCGCCCTAGTGCTGCTGATCGGCATCGTCAAGAAGAACGCGATCATGATGATCGACTTCGCCCTGGTGGCGCAGCGCGAACACGGCAGGTCGCCGGCCGAAGCGGTGCGCGAGGCCAGCATCGTGCGCTTCCGCCCGATCATGATGACCACGATGGTCGCGATCCTGGCGGCGCTGCCGCTGGCGATCGGCCTGGGCGAAGGCTCGGAACTGCGCCGCCCGCTGGGCATCGCGATGATCGGCGGCCTGCTGATCTCGCAGAGCCTGACCCTGCTCAGCACCCCGGCGCTGTACGTGATCTTCTCCTGCCTGCAGCAGCACTGGCGCGGCTGGCGCGCACGCCGCCGCGAGCGCAAGGGCCAGCGGCGGGTCGCACGGGCCTGATCGTCTCCTGCACGGGGCTACGTTCCGATGGAACGTAGCCGGGAACGTCCCTGCCTGGCATTGCGCGGCATCGCGGAGATCACCATCGCGGCGACGCAGCCGTCACCCCGGCCAACGGCTGCACGCGGTTCATACGTGCGGGTTTCCGTCCGCAGCGACATGGCCGGCGGATGGAGGCCGGCAGCAGATGGGGCAAGCACAGTCGCGCCGGCAGCCGGCGTGTCGTACCGGCCCCATCGCCACGGATCAGGCCACCAGCTGCGCCAGCGATTCCGCCTGCAGGCGCTCGTAGATCGCGAATTCGTCGGCCACCGTCGCCCCCAGGGCCTGCTCGAACGCTTCGCGGTTGGCACGCGCCGCATAGGCGCGCTGCTCCTCGCCGCCCAGGTTGGACTGGAAGATGCCCGCGGCGCTGACCGGCAGGAAGTCTTCGTAGACGATGGGTTCGGCGACGGCCAGGCCGCGGTCGATCAGCACCTCGGCCGGCAGTGCGCGCTCGGCCGCCGGCAGCGCGCGGCCGGCATCGGTCAGCGCGTAGCGGTAGTAGCCCAGGCCCTCGCGGCGCAGGGTGGCGTGGTCGTCGGGGAAGCCGGCGAACGCCGCCTGCAGGCGCTGCATGTAGTCGCCACCGGTGCTGCCGGCGCCGCCGTTGTCGCGCGCCTGGGCCAGCAGCGCGTCGTACAGCGCGCGGCCCTTGGGAGTCAGCGCCAGGCCGCGCTGCTCGATCTCGCCGAAACGCGCGGTATGGGTGCCGGCGGCGTTGTCCTCGCCCGAGGGGAAGTGCACCAGTTCCTCCAGCGCCTTGAAGCTGGTCTGGCGCAGCAGGATCGGGCACGCGCGGCGCGGCGGGCCTTCGATCACCGCCTTGGCGGCCAGGCCGCGCGCGTGCATCGCCGCCTGCGCGGCATCGATGTCGAGCGTGCGCGGCGTGAGGTGGTTGATGTGCGGGCCACGGAAGCTGACCACATCGGCCACCAGCCGGTGCGCGGCATGCAGGGCGTGGTAGGTCTGCAGCGACACGGTGGCCTCGTTGTGCCAGCGGAAGGTCTCCAGTGCCTCGACCACGAAGCGCCAGGCATCCTCGCCGGACAGGCCGCCATCGCGTTCGCACTGCTCGATGAGCTGCAGCACGCCCGGGGTGAAGATCGTGCGCCGGGACAGGATCCCGGCCGCCTGCGCGCGCAGCGCTTCGTCCTCGATCAGTTCCAGCCGCAGCAGCGAGGTGAACACCCGGAACGGATTGCGGTTCAGCGATTCGCCATCGACCGGGCGGAACGCAGTGGAGTGCACCGGCACGCCGGCCACCGACAGGTCGTAGTAGCCCACCGGCTGCATGCCCATGACCGCGAACAGGCGGCGCAGCGTGGACAGCTCCTGCGCGGTGCCGACCCGGATCGCGCCGTGGCGCTCCACGTCCAGGCGTTCGCGCTCGCCACTGCGCTGCATCTGCGCATCCAGTTCCGGCTGCGCCGCCAGGACGCCGGCGTTGACCTCGCCGACCAGCTCCACAAGCGTGCCGTACAGCGGCACCTCGGTGCGGTACATGTGCGACATCGCCTGCGAGAACAGGCTGCGGATGTGATCGGCGGAGACGAAACGGTCGGCGGTCATGGCGGGGCGCGCGGCGCGGCAGGGGAAACCGCTATTTTCGCCCGGATGGGGTCAGCCGGTCATCCATTGCATTGGATACTTTCGCGGTACCGACGCGGCACCGACGGCACCGCGACGCGGGCGGTCAGTCGTGGCCACGGGCGGCCGCATCGCGGCGCGCGCGGTCACCGAGCTGGCGCTGCAGCAGCGCGTCCAGCCGGATCGGCCGGTCCCAGTGGTCGTAACTGGCGACCAGGGCGTGGCGCACGGCGCGCCAGTGCAGGTTGTCCGGCGCCACCGGCAGGCTTTCCACCACGGCTCGCCAGCCCTCGCCCGGGAGCCGGCTGCGCGCCTGCACCGGCTCGCGGCAACTGGCACCGATGGCCTGGCCCCAGAAGCAGGCGAACCAGACGTCGCCGGGCACCCAGCCATGCTGCTGCAACAGCGCCTCGACGTAGCCGCGGCGCGCGCCGCCATAGCGCACCAGCTCGTCGATGAAGGCGTCGGGGTAGCGCTCGGCGTAGCGGTTGACGTCGGCCAGCTGGCGGTCGAGCCAGGCATCGCCGGTCCCCGGTTCGTAGGCGGGCGCGGTGGCCGCCGGGTCCGCGGCGGCCGCCTGTGCCGCTGCCACCGCGGGGAGCAGGGGCAACGCGGAAGCACACGCAAGCAACGCGGGCAGGCAGCGGCGCAGCCATGCCACCCGTGGCACCGCGCGCACGCGCCGGTTCATCGGCCGGCCGCTTCGATCGCGGCCACTGCCTGCGGCCACTGCCAGGCGGTGTCGGCCAGGCGCAGGCGCGGCTCCTCGCTGGACACGCCGTGCTCGGCCTCGTGCGCCCAGGTCATCGCGTACGGGGTATGCACGCCCCAACCGCCGAGCGCCAGCACCGGTTCGATGTCCGAGCGCAGCGAGTTGCCGACCATCACGAAGCGCTCGGCCGGCAGCCCGAACTCGGCCAGCACCCGGGCGTAGGTGGACGGGTCCTTCTCCGAGACGATCTCGATCCGCGGGAACAGGTCGCGCAGGCCGGAGCGCTCGATCTTCTGCTCCTGGTGGAACAGGTCGCCCTTGGTGATCAGCACCACCGGCCAGCGCGCGGCGATGGCCGACACCGCTTCGCGCACGCCGTCGATCACCTCGACCGGATGCTGCAGGGTGCGGCGGCCGATCTCGACGATCTGGCGCAGGTGGGCGGCGGAAATACGCTCGTCGGTCAGCTCGATCGCCGCCTCGATCATCGACAGGGTCATGCCCTTGGCGCCGTAGCCGAATATCGCCAGGTTGCGCCGCTCCACCTTGAGCAGGTGCTGCGCGGTGCCGGCATCGTGCAGGTCGACGTAATGGCCGAGGATGGACTCGAATTCCTGCTCGGCCAGGCGGTAATAGTCTTCGCTCTTCCAGAGCGTGTCGTCGCCGTCGAAGCCGACCAGGCCGATGGCGGAAGAGGGGGCGGGAGCGTGGGGTGCGTGCGTCATGCGCCACAGGATAGCAACCCGCCCCTGGGGGAAGAGCGGCCGGCGGCCGCTCTTCCGGGACCGGGGCACCAGGGCCGGCGCGTTACTTCTGCTGCGAGGCGGTGTAGGTGCGGTATTCGTCCGGGGTCAGCTTGCCGTCCTTGTCGGCATCGGCGGTGTCGAACACCTGCGCCAGCCCGGCGTGGGCCTGCGATTCGGCGCGGCTGATGCTGCCGTCGCCATCGGCGTCCAAGCTGGCCCACGACTGGCCATTGCCGCGGGTGGCGGCATCGTCGGCAGCATCCTGGCGGGTGTCGCTGGCCTGCGCCGCCTGCTCGTGCGCCTGGTGCTGCTGTTCGGCGCGGGCGTCCTGGGCCATGGCCGGCATGGCCAGTGCGGCACCGGCGGCGGCGACGAGGGCGAACAGCGGGTTGCGGTTGCGAACGGTCATCAGGTGTTCCTCCTGCGGTCTGGAAAGCGCGGTGATTCCGCACGCCCCCACCCTCGCAGGCCGGTGCTGAATCGCGCACGCCCCGCGGAACCGCCGCAGACACGGCGTTAACCAACGCACGCGCCGGAACCGCTACCGCCCTGGTTAGCGATGCGTGAGCCGCAGGTAAGCCGCGCATTCGGGCGTTCCATCCGCGGCACGCCCGCGCGGATCGGCCGGCGTCAGTCGCCGTGGGTGTCGTCCCCGGCGGTGGCGCGCGGGCTGAACGCCCGCCATCCGAGCCCCACCCCGACCAGCGCGCCGGCCACTTCCAGCACCACCCGCGTGCCCAGCTGGTCGGGGTCGTGGATGCCGGCCAGCGCCAGCCGCGCGTAGAGCGGCGACTCCAGCTGCACCATGCCCAGGTAGAACAGGTTCCAGCCATCCACCCCGGCACCGATCGCAACCGCGGCCAGGCACGGCCAGGCGATCGCATGGCCCGCCGACAGGCCGCTGCGGCGGCACACCTGCCACCACAGGGAAAACACCACGAAGCCGACCGCCAGCGCGATCAGGGCTGCTTCCAGCGAGCCCAGCAGGCCGTAGTGGAGTTCCAGGTTCATCGGGGGTCGGTCATGGCAACGGGGACGCCGCAGTGTAGCCGGCGGCACACGGCCTGCAGGTGCGCCGGTTGCCGCGCTGCGGCTTTGCTGGCCACGCCATCAGGTGCCGACACGCCGGCAGCGCCGCCGGACGCGGCGCCGGTGGTGCTAGCGCACCGGGAAATCGTAGGCGGTATCGGGCGTCGGCTCGGGGCGGAAGGTGTAGTGCCACCACTCCATCGGGTAGTTGGCGAAGCCCTGGGCCGCCATTGCGTCAAGCAGCAGGCGCCGGTTGTGGCGCTGCTGCGCGGTGATCCCGGGGCTGTCGGTATGCGCCAGCGGATCGAACCGGTCGAAGCCGGTGCCCATGTCCAGCTCCACGCAGCCGCCCTGGCGGCAGTCGAGCAGGCCCAGGTCGACGGTGGCGCCGCGGCTGTGCCCGGAATGCTCGGCGATGTAGCCGTCCAGCAACCGGCTCTTGTCGATGTTCGGGTAATAGCGGGCCTTGGCCTGCTGGTCACCCGGGTCGTGCGCCCAGGCGACGAACGACTGCACCGAGCGCACCGGGCGGTAGCAGTCGTACAGGCGTAGTGCGTGGCCCTGCGCCTGCAGCGTGCGCTGCACGCGCGCCAGCGCCTGCGCGACCGGGGCGAGCAGGTAGCAGCGCGGTGCGTCGTATCCGGGCACCGGGCGGCCGGTGAAGTTGTCGCTGCCGGCATAGCGCATGTCCAGCGAGAACCCGGGCGCCAGGGTGGCGACATCCAGCATGCCGGCCTGCGCCGGGGTGGCCGCCGGTGACACCACCGGTACCGCCGCCTGCGCCGCGGCGCAGGCGGCCAACGCAGGCAACGCGATCCAACACCGGACATTCATCGCAATGGCTCTGGCCATGGCTCAGGCGCGCCCGCGCAGGTAGCCGTTCAGGCCCTTGGCACGCAGCAGCTGCGCGGCACCGGCCCAATCCAGCGGCTTGCCGCTGTCCAGGCGCTCGAGCACGGCGACGATCGCCAGTTCCACCTCGGGCAGCTGCGCCGCTTCGGCCAGGCGCGCGCGCTGGTCGATCGCCTCGAACAGCACGCGGTTGGCCTCGGCATAGCTCAGCGGCGCGGTGTTGCCGTGCCGCGCGCGCCAGCGCTGGCCGTCGAGCACGGCGTTGACGTGCGACTGGATCAGGTAGGTGGCGCGGCCGATCAGCTTGAGGTTGCCCGGCTGCACCGCGGTCATGGTGTTGCCCACGGTGCGCCCGAGCCGCGCCATCACCGCGGTCGAATGCGCGTTGAGCAGCATCTTCAGCGCCAGCGTGCGGTCCAGGCCGAGCGGGTCGTTGCTGCGCGGCAGGTCCAGCGCGACGCCCGGCGCCGCGCCGTCCAGCGCGCGGGAATCATCGCCGGTGCCGGCGCCATGGCCCACGGTGACGGTGAGCCGGCCGGCGCCGGCATCGGCGAACGCCTGCCACCATTGCCGGGCCAGTGCGTCCACCGGCTCGCCGGCGTAACGCAGCAGCACGCCGAGGTCGCCCGCCTGCGGCGGCAGCCGCTCGCGGTTGCCCGGCGACCAGGACAGGTCGTACAGCGCCTGCTGCTCGGCGCCGGCGCGTTCCAGGCTGCGCAGCGCGGTGGCGCGCAGCGCCGGATCGTCCACGTTCTGCTCGAACTGCGGGCGGTACTGCGCCGCATCCAGCCCGTGGAACGGGCGGTGCAGCAGTGCGTCCCAGGCCGCCTGCGGTGTCGCCACCGGCGCCCACACGCGGATCCACGACGCCGGCGGCGTGGTGTCGGTGCGGTCCAGCGGCGCCAGCCGGAAGGTCGGCGCGCGTTCGGTCACGTCCACGAACACCGGCATCAGCGCCTGCCCGGCCAGGTAGGTGGCGTGGCGGCCGTCGGCATAGGCCTGCGCCTCGCGCGCGGTCCATTGCGCCAGCTGCGGGGCACTGGCGGCCACGCGGCGCTGCAGGCCGGCGAAGCCGCGCAGGCGGCTTTCGATGGTGTCGCGGGCATCCAGCCCCAGGCGCCGCGCATCGGCGGCGTCCAGTTGCGGCAGCAGCAGCGCGCGCAGCGCGTCTTCCAGCACCAGCCCCAGCGCGTACAGGCTGGTGGTGGTGGCCTGCATGCGGGTGGACCCGGTGATGGCCTGCGGCCCGGTGGGCAGGGCGATCTTGTGGATGCGCGCGTCATCGAGCACGCGCCGGCTGCGCTCGAACGGGCGCAGCACCTCGTCCGGGTTGTTGTAGACGAACCAGACCCGGTCGGTACCCGCACCGCGCTGGTCGGCGGCGGCCAGCGCGGTGCCGATCACCGCCGACGTCTCGCCGCCTTCGGTCACCGCGAACACCACGTCGTCGGCGCCGATGCCGTCGTCGCGCATCTGCAGCGCGCCGATCAGCTGCAGGTCCTCGAAGCCTTCCAGCGAGCTGATCAGCGCGCGGTCGCCACCGGTGATCTCGCCACGCACGCGCTCGCCCAGCCCGGCCGGCAGCCGGGCGGCGATGCGCGGCCACGCCGGGTCGGCCTGCAGGCGCTTCCAGAACGGCCGCCACACGCCGCTTTCCAGGGTCTCGGCCAGGCGCCCGGTCGAGCCGGTGCCGTAGAAGTAGATGCGATGGCCGTCGCGCAGCGCGCGCTGTACCGCGCTCGAGGCGGCGTGCAGCTTGGCCATGCGCTGCGGATCGTCGGCCAGCGCGGCGAAGGCGCGGGCCACGTCCTCGTCCACCGAGAACAGCTGCGCCAGCGCCTGCGCCGGGTCGTGCGCGGCGACTTCACTCAGGTTCCAGGTCCGGGGATGGCGTTGTTCGGTCAGCAGCGTATGCAGCTGGAACTGGGTGCGCTGCTGCACGAACCCGGTGGAGGCCGGTGACGGCGGCAGCCCCAGCCGCTCGCCGGCATCGGCGGCAAGCGCGGCCGGGCTGATCGCCGCCAGGCTCAGGGCGAACGTCATGGCAATGCGTCCGGTACGGGGGAAGGAGGCACGGTTCGGTCGGGTCATGCGGCCGCCTCAGGGGTTGGCGGCCGGGGCGGCCAGGTTGCCCGCGGCCAGCGCATGCAGGATGCGCAGGTCCTCGGCGTCCAGTTCGCTGCCACCCTGGCCGCGGAAATGGTTGCGGAACGCGCGCACGGTGGCGGCGCGGTCGTCCAGCGGGTAGCCGATCAGGCGCAGCGCGGTCCATGGGTCGAAGCCGGCCGGCGCCGGCGGCGCATCGGCGGCGGGCCAGCGGCCGAAGCCGGCATCGGCCAGGCGCTTCCACGGGAACAGCGGGCCCGGGTCGGGCTTGCGCGTCGGCGCCAGGTCCTGGTGGCCGATGATCTGGCTGCGCGGGATGCGCAGGCGCGTGCACAGGTCCTCCAGCAGCACCAGCAGGCTCTGCACCTGCGCCTCGGCGAACGGCGACCTGCCGTCGTTGTCCAGCTCGATGCCGATCGAGGCGGAGTTGAGGTCGGTGAACGGGCCCCAGCTGCCGGCACCGGCATGCCAGGCGCGGCGCTCGTCGCTGACCAGCTGGTAGCGGGTGCCGTCGGCACCGATCAGGTAGTGCGCGCTGACCGGGCCGCCACTGTTGCGGCCGCGCAGCGTATCCAGGCTCTGCTGCACCGAATCCTGTTCGGTGAAGTGGATGACGATCAGGTTCGGCCGGCGCACGTCCTGGTTCGGCGAAGGCACCCAGCCTGCCAGCGGGTTGCGCGGCGGCGCGTGGCCGCAGGCGGTGAGCAGGGCCAGCAGCGCGGCTGGCAGCAACAGCTTGGTGGACATCTTCATCAACGCCTCGCTTGCACGACGGTGGTGCGTGGATCAGGGCAGGACCGGCGCGCGGCCTGCCGACAACACGAAGAAAGCGCCTTCGCCGCCGCCGGTTGCCGGGCGGCGGCGAAAGGGGCCCGGCAACCGGGCCCGTGGGCATGTCACTGGAAGCGGTACTCCAGCAGCAGGTTGAACGAACGGCCGCGCGGGTCGGCCACGCGCGCTTCCCAGCCGGCGCCGTCGCCATCGTCCAGGTAGCGGACGGTGAACGGCGGATCGGTGTTGAGCAGGTTGCGGATGCCGAACGTCGCCTTCAGGTTCTCCATGCCGGTCCAGGTCAGGCTGTAGTTGTAGGTGATGTAGGCATCGACGTTGCCGTCCCACGCCGGCGGGTTGTAGCCGTTGACGATGCCGCCCGGCTTCCAGTCCTTGTAGCCGCCACGGTAGACCTGGGTCAGCGTGTGCGCCCAGTCGCCCCGCGCCCAGCCGGCGCTGACGGTGTGCTTCCAGCGGATCGGCAGGTTGTAGTAGCGCTCGTACTCGCCGACCAGGTTGTCGCTGTAGGGCAGGCTGTCGAAGGTCTTGGTCCTGAACGTATCCAGGTAGTTGCCGTTGAGGTGGACGTTCCAGGTACCGCCGGCCAGGTCGCCGCGCACGTTGGAGTCCAGCTCGATGCCACGGGTCAGGGTGCCGCCGGTGTTGATGTAGCGCTGGTCGATGGCGATGATCTTGCCGGCCGAATCGCGGATGAAGTTCGACGCGTACAGCGGGTAGTTGGCAGTCATCGTCGACAGGTTGAAGCCGCTGCGGATCGTGTTGGTGCGCTCGATCTCCCACCAGTCGACGCTGACGTTGAAGTTGCCGTTGGGCGCGATCACGAAGCCGATGCTGCGCTGTTCGGCCTCTTCCGGCTTCAGGTTCGGATTGCCGCCGGTGATGATGTCCGGGCGGATCTGCTCGCTGCAATTGGGCACGTCCGGGTTGTACTGGCCCTTGGGGCAGGTCGCCGGGTCGGCCAGGTCAAGGCCGGTGTACTGGCTCTCGGTGATGCCGCGGAACAGCTTGGCGAAATCGGGCACCTTGAAGCCGGTGCTGTAGGAGCCGCGGAACACCAGCCAGTCCATCGGCTGCCACTTGAACGAATACTTCGGGTTGGTGGTGCCACCGAAGCCGTCGTAACGGTCGTGGCGCACGGCCAGGTTGACTTCCAGGCTGTCGACCACCGGCAGGTTGACCTCGGCGAACACCGCCTTGACGTTGCGCTGCTTGGGCGACATGTAGTTGGAGGCATCGCCGGGAACACCGAACACGTAGGCATTGCCCGCCACCCATTCGGCCGGGCCGCCAAACTCGTACTCCTCGCGGCGCACGTCCACGCCCGCCGCCGCCTGCACGTCGTTGTCGCTCCACAGGCGGAAGCCGAGGCTGCCGCTGAAGCTGGCGTCGAAGGTGGTCGTGGTCGAGGTGCCTTCGTAGATCTGCAGGCCGCTGGCGTCGGCCGCGGCCAGCGCGTCATACGCGGCCTGGGACTGGCTCTGGCCCGGCATCAGGAACGGGTTGAGCACGCCATTCTTCAGCGCCGCCTTCAGCTGCGGGGTGTAGTAGTAGCCGCCGGCGGTCACCGACTCGGCCTTGCTCTGCGCGCGCGACAGGCCGATGTTGTAGTCCCAGCTGCCGAGGCTGCCGGTCATGCCCAGCAGCGCGCGGTAGGCCTTGGTGGTGGTCTCGATCTGGCGCGGGCCGCAGACTTCGCAGCGCCAGCGGTAGGCGATGGGGCTGCCGTAGACCAGGTTGGCCTGGTTGCCGAAATAGTCGTGCAGCTGGTTGTAGATGGCGTCGTAGGTCGCCTTGGTGTTGGCGTTGAGCTCGTAGGCGTCGAGCTGGGTGGCGCTGGCGTTGATGCTGGTGGTGATCTGCTGCGCTTCGAACTGGCGCTTGGAGGTCACCTTGGAGCCCATGAACTCGGCGAAGAACTCATGGTTGTCGCCGACCTTGAAGGTGGCGCGGCCAATGCCCTGCACCGTGTCCACCGGCTGCTGGATGGTGCGCGCGCGGCCATAGTCCCAGGCGCAGCCGAAGCTGGCGCCGGGGCTGGCCCAGATCTTGTCGCCGTAGTCGCCCATCATGTCGCCGCCGTTCACGCAGCCGGCGCCGCCAGGCAGGCGCAGCGTGTTGATGGTGGTCTTGGTGAGGCCGGTGACCGGGTCCTTCAGACCGCCGCCGATCATGCTGCCGGTGCCGGTGACGATGTTGGCGAACGGCGTGCCGCGGGTATCCGGCGACAGGCCGCGGTCGGCCTGGAAACTGTTGACGAAATCGCGCTGGTTGCCGCGCAGGATCTTGTTCTGCTTCACGTTGACCGCGGCCCAGACGTTCCAGCGGTCGTTGTCCAGGTCGCCCCAGCCACCCAGCAGGCTGCCGTGGAAGATGTTGCCGCCACCCTCTTCGGTCACGTCGGCGCCGGCGGTGAGGGTGATGCCCTGGTAGTTGTTGCGGGTGATGAAGTTGATCACGCCGCCGATGGCGTCGGTGCCGTACACGGCGGACGCGCCGTCGCGCAGCACTTCCACGCGTTCGATCGCGGCGAACGGGATCGAGTTCAGGTCGACCACCTGGCCCGCCAGGCCGTGCGCGGCGACGCGGCGGCCGTTGAGCAGCACCAGGGTCGCGTCGGCGCCCTGCCCGCGCAGGTTGGCGCCGGACACGCCGTTGTTGCCGCGGGTGCCCGGGGGCGCGACGCCGCTGTTGGCGGCCAGGCTGTCCGGGCCGCTGCTGGCGATGTTCAGCTGCTGCAGCAGCTGTTCGGCCGAGGTGATGCCCTGGGCCTCGATCTCGGCTTTCTGGATGATGGTGACGGGCATCGCCGCTTCGACGTCGGTGCGCTTGATGCGCGAGCCGGTGACTTCGATCTTGTCGAGCGTGCGCGCCTCCGGCGACGCCGGGGAAGCCGCGGGCTGCGCCTGCGCGAACGCGGCCAGCGGGCTGCCGAGCGCCAGCAACAGTGCGGCGCTCAGGTGGTGCATGCGGGGGGGACGTGCGGTTGCGGACATGCTCTCTCTCCAGAAAAGGGCGCGTAACGTGGGTGCTGCAGGAGCGATGCCGGCGCCCTTGCTCATCCGGGCTGGCGGGGGTACGACGACCATCCATCGATCCTCAAGGGGGGCGGCACGATTCCGCCGGGGCAATGGGATCCACGGCCACCGCTGCGGGGGCCGCGTCTCTCCTTCCATGGTTGCACCACACCGGGGAGCGTCCTTGTCTGCCGGCCTGCAACATGCCAGGCCCCGACCGCAGACCTGTCCAGCACCGGGGCTGCCACCCGGACGCTGCGTCGTGCAGTCCCGGGCGGTGAAGCGGCGGGCGCATGCACTCCCGCCCAGACCCCGTTTCACAGCTGTTTAACACGGGCTGAATCCGGCGGTCAATAAACTATTCCCCATACCCCAAGGTTATGGAAATAAAATATTTTCGTGATGCGCCGCACAACCCCGCGCGGCATCACGCAAGCGCGCGTGGCGGATCGAGGGAACCGGGCGCGGGCCGGCGGCCCGTCGCCCACGCCTTCACGGGCAATCGCCCACGCGGCGGAATTCCAGATCCTGGTAGTCGTAGCTGAAGTCGATGTCCGGATCGATGGCGCGCATGTGCAGGGTGCGCTGCGCGCCCTCGCCGGAGAACACCAGCCAGGCCTCGGCGTCTTCGCCCAGCCCCTGCCACTGCACCCATGGGCGTCCGGCCGAGCGCATGACCCGGCCGCGCAGGGCCGGCGATTTCGCCGCGGCGAAGGTGATGCCGGTACCCACCGGGCACAGCGTGACCTGTCCGAACCAGGGGTCGGCCCACACCCCGGCATCGGCGCCGAACTCCCCCGCGGCGACCGCGGCTGCCGGCGCCAGCACCGGGCGCACGTGGCCGGCCGCGCGGCGCTGGGTCCGCTCGCGTTCCAGCAGCCCGGCGTAGTGCAGCACATCATGGCCGGCGGCTGGCGCGGTCTGGCGCTTGAGCAGCGCCTGCATCAGCGCGGTGCGCGCGTCCTCGCCCTCGCCATTGATCAGGATCACCACGCCGCTGCGCCGGTCCGGCAGCAGTGCCAGCGACGAGTACATGCCCGACAACGTGCCGGTATGCGCCACCTTCCATTGCCCGTCCATGTCCGACAGGCGCCAGCCGTAGCCGTAGGCCAGGAAGTGGGTGTTGTCCCAGTCGCGCAGGCGCTGGCCGATGGGCATCGGCATGTGCGCGGTCCACAGCGCGCGGCGCTGGGTGGCGTCGAGCCAGCCCGGTACCCGCGCCGGATCGAGCAGCGCCTGCATCCAGCGCAGCATGTCATCCAGGCTGCAGCGCACGCCACCGGCGGCCATCGACGGGAAGTCGGCAGCGACGTCGCCATCGCGCCCCACCACCACGTTGCGCCCGTCCTGGCGGTAATGCGGCTGGGCGACATTGCCCGCCTTCGCCGGCGACCATTCGCCGACCTGGCAGCGGTCCATGCCCAGCGGCCCGAAGATCTCCTGCCGCACCAGTGCCGCGTATGGCTTGCCGGCGGCTGCCG
The DNA here is from genome assembly GCF_022436665.1 of Stenotrophomonas sp. Y6. Lineage (NCBI taxonomy): Bacteria > Pseudomonadati > Pseudomonadota > Gammaproteobacteria > Lysobacterales > Lysobacteraceae > Stenotrophomonas > Stenotrophomonas sp. Y6. The sequence goes on along the minus strand of NZ_JAKUKB010000009.1, from coordinate 49,241 downwards.
CGGCCACCTCGCCGGCCACCACGTAGAGCAGGTTGTCGTAGGCGTAGTCGGCGCGGAAGCTGCCGGCCGGCTTGAGGTGCGCCAGCCCGGCGATGATGTCCTGGCGGCTGAAGTGGTTGGGCTCCGGCCACAGCATCAGGTCGCCGGCGCCCAGCCCCAGGCCGCTGTTGTGGATCAACAGGTCGCGGACCTGCATGTTGCGCGTCACCCACGGGTCGTACATGCGGAACGCGGGCAGGTACCTGGTCACCGGATCGTCCCAGCGCAGGCGCCCGGCCTGCACCAGCCGCGCCAGCACCGCCGCGGTCATCGCCTTGGTGTTGGAGGCGATCTTGAACAGCGTGTTGCCATCGACACGCCGTCCCTCGCCGGCGACCAGCTCGCCGCGGGTGGCGACGTGCACCACCTTGCCGTCCTCGATCACGCCCACGGCCAGGCCCGGCAGGCGGTAATGCTCGAAGGCCTGCTGCACCGCCGTGTCGTAGAACGCGGCATCGGCATCGGCGGCGGGTGCGGTGGCGTGGGCGATGCCCGGCAGCAGGGCGAGGCACAGCAGGATCGGTTTCATCGGCGCGCTCCTTGCCGCTACGGCGTGTCGGCCGTGGCCGGCGCCGACGGCGCCCGGGCCTGCAGCAGCGACCGGCTCAGGCCGTAGAGGATGCGCCGGTCTTCGGCATCCAGTTCGGCGCCCTCGCCGCGCATGCCACGGAAGTGATGGCGGAAGGACTGCAGGGCGTTGGCGCGGTCGTCCAGCGGGTAGCCGATGGCGGCCATCGCCAGCCAGGCGTCGAACGCCGGCGGCGGATCGCCGGCGGCCGGGTCGGGCCAGATGCCGAAGCCGGCCTCGTGCAGGCGCTTCCAGGGGAACAGCGGGCCCGGGTCGATCTTGCGCCCGGGCGCCATGTCCTCGTGGCCGATGACCTGCTGGCGCGGGATGCCCAGGCGCCGGGTCACGTCGTCGAGCAGCACGATCAGCTTTTCGATCTGCACGTCCGGATACGGGCTGTAGCCGTCGTTGTCGATCTCGATGCCGATCGACGCCGAGTTGAGGTCGGTGATGGTGCCCCAGCGGCCATCGCCGGCATGCCAGGCACGCTTGCGCTCGTCCACCAGCTGGTACAGCGTGCCGTCCTTGCCCAGCAGGTAGTGCGCGCTGACCGGGCCGTTGCTGTTGGCGGTCCGCAGCGTGCGCAGGCTGCCCTCGGCGGTCTTGCCGGCGGTGTAGTGCAGCACCACCACCACCGGGCGCCGCGCGTCGAAGTTCGGCGAACGTTCCCACCTGGCCAGCGGATTGCGGTGCGCGCAGGCGCTCAGCAGCACGAGCAGCAGCAGCGCAACCAGCAGCCGCGGCAGCCCACGGGCCGGCCCACGTCCGCAGACCGGCGCCGGGGCAGCACGGGTTTTCCGATGGGTCATGTCCGCCTCCAGTCACTGGCCGGCTGTTCGCCGGACAGCATTTCATCCAGGCGCTGGCGGCGGCGCACCACCGCGTAGCGGTCGCCGTCCAGCAACACCTCGGCCGGCAGCGGCCGCGAGTTGTAGGTGGACCCCATCGATGCACCGTAGGCCCCGGCGCCGAGGATCGCCACCAGGTCGCCGGCCTCGCAGCGCGGCAACGCGCGCGCGGTGGCGAAGGTGTCGCCGGTCTCGCACACCGGTCCCACCACGTCATAGGTCGCGGCCTCGCGCCCGGCCGCGGCGCCCACCGGCACGATGTCATGCCACGCGTCGTACAGGCTGGGGCGCAGCAGGTCGTTCATCGCCGCGTCCAGCACCAGGAAGCGGCGTGCCTGGCCGTGCTTTTCCAGCAGCACGCGGGTCAGCACGATGCCGGCCTCGGCCACCAGCCAGCGCCCCGGCTCGACCAGGATGCGCCCGCCGAAGCCGGCCAGTGCCTGGCGGATCGCATCGGCATACGCGCGCGCATCCGGCGCCTGCTCGCCTTCGCGGTAGCGCACGCCCAGCCCGCCACCGACGTCGATGCTGGCGATGGCGTGCCCGGCCGCGGCCAGTTCCTTCCAGAACGCGGCCATGCGTGCCAGCGCCTCGCGCACCGGGTCCAGGCTGAGCAGCTGCGAACCGATATGCATGTGCAGCCCGTCCAGGCGCACGTCGGGCCATTGCGCCTTCGCGTCGAACCACGCGCGCGCCTCGGCGATGGACACGCCGAACTTGTTCTCGGCCTTGCCGGTGGAAATCTTGGCGTGGGTCTTCGCGTCCACGTCGGGGTTGATCCGCACCGACGCGACCGCGGTGACGCCACGCGCGGCGGCGATGCGCTGGATCGCGTCGAGCTCGGCGCGGGACTCGATGTTGAAGCGGCCGATGCCCACGTCCAGTGCCAGCGCGATCTCGGCGTCGGACTTGCCCACGCCGGAGAACACGATATCGCCCGCGGCGATGCCGGCGCGCAGCGCGCGTTCGAGCTCGCCACCGGACACGATGTCCGCGCCCGCGCCCTCTTCGGCCAGCAGGCGCAGCACCGCGCCGTTACCGTTGGCCTTGACCGCGTAACGGATACCCGCGTCCAGCCCGGACAGCGCCTCGCGCAGCGCCCGTACCCGCTGGCGGATGGCCGGCGCGGCGTAGACATACAGCGGGGTGCCCTCGCGGGCCGCCAGCTCCACCAGATCGGCCTGCCGGAACGCCTCCGGCAGACCGCACAGGCCATCTCGTGTGAATCCCTGATCCAAGGCATTGCTCCAAAAAAAAGATGGCGGCCCCCATGCAGGGGCCGCCAGAGGAGGAACTCAGTACCGCAAATCCATCATGGTGCGCCGCGGCCCGGTCAGAAGTTCCAGGTCACGACCAGCTGCGCGTAGCGCGGGGACTGCCAGCGCGTGCCGGTGCCGAACGTGTCGCGCATAACGCCAGGCTGCCCTTCATAGCGTGCCGCCACGTTGATCACTTCCTGCTGGTTGAGCACGTTGTAGACCGACAGTGTGGCCTTCAGGTCGATGCCTTCCACCGGCAGCGTCCAGACGACATTGGCACCGAGGTTATAGATCCACGGCATACGGCCAAAATCGCCGCGGCCGGAATACTTGTACACGCGGTCCTTATAGGTATAGGGAACACCGGTTACCGGATCGCTGCCACTACATTTTTCCACGCACAACCAGCCGGTACCACCGCCACTGCCGGTGCTGGTGTAGCTGGCCACGGCACGGTCCTCATCCGGCCACGTCACGCCGAACGCGGTGATCGGGCCGCCGGACAATGCGGTGAAGGTGGCGCCGAAGGACCACATGTCGTTGAGCTTGAAGCTGCCCCGCAGTTTGATCTGGTGGCGGTGATCGTTGAACAAGTCGCCGTAGCGCTGGTTGTTGGCCGGGTGATCCCAGTGCTGGACCATGCCGGTGTCGCCATAGTTGGTATCCGAGTTGACCGGACCCTCATGGTTGCCCGAGGACTTGGACCACAGATAGGAGGCATTGAACGCCCACTTGTCATCCCATGCCCGGTCGATCTGGAATTCCATCGACTTGTAGGTACGCTTGGGCTTGGAGTAACCGATGATGCGGTTGCTGCCCGCCGTCATGTAGCCTTCCTTGGAAGTATCGATCGTCACCCAGCCATCCTGCGCGCAGCCCATGGCCTTGGTGCCCCACAGGGTCAGCTTGTCGCCCGGGTTGGCGATCGGCCACAGGTTGCTGTGGCGCTTTCCACACAGCGCATTGATGAGCATGTCGTCCATCGCATTGGGCATGCGCCGGTAAGTGCCGGTGACGCCCCACGACCAGGCCTGGTTGATCATGCTCTGGAAGCCGAGGATCGCCTCGTCCTGATAGACCGCGTCGAGGTCGCGATCCACGCTTTGTCGCAGGTCCTGCACGACGATGTTCTGCGACTTGTCCACCGGGCCGATCTGCGCGCCGATGATCGGCGCCATGTACGGCGCGCCGGTGACCGGGTTGGTTTCCGGGCGCCAGCCGTCCAGCGCGTAGTAGGTGTACTCGTCTAGCAGGCCGCCGGCGAAGTTGTAGCTGAGGATGCTGGGGATCGGCATGTAATAGCGGCCGAGGTTGCCGAACAGCTTCGTGCTGCCATCGCCCTTCATGTCCCAGGAGAATCCGAGGCGCGGCGAGAACAGGTTGTCCTGCTTGGTGAAGGTGGTCCCCACCGTGGTCATGTTCTCGAAGTTGTCCACGCGCACGCCGAGATTCAGCATCAGCGACGGCGTGACGTTCCAGTTGTCCTCCAGGTAGAAGGCGCTGGCCTTGATGTCGAACACGCCGCCGTCGGCGCGCTCGCGTGCGCGCAGGATCGCGTTCACGCCTGCGGGAACGACCGAGCCGTTGTCGAGCAGGTTGCCCGGTTTGGTGCCATAGGCGGTGTAGTACTTGCGGGTCGGGCCCGGATAGACCGTCTTGCGATCGGTGGTCATCAATTCGTGATCCCAGCCAAAACGCAGCTGGTGATCTCCGAGCATCCACTCGAAGTCCAGGCGCTTGGCGATGCGCTCGTCCTCATGATTGACGATGGTTCCACCCGGGTGGCAACCCAGCACCGGGCTGCCCATGGCCCGGTAGACCGCGCCGTAGCTGGAGTTCTCGTAGGTCACGAAGTCGCACAGGGCATCCGCGGGGGACTTGTTGTAGCTGCTGCTGCGGTTGATGCCGTACATCGCCTTGGCGGTGAAGTTGTCGGCGAAATGTCCGGTATAGGTCACCGAGCCGCTGGTACCGCCGCTGGAAGCGCGGGATTGGCTGGGTTGGCCCGTGCCGCGCTTCGAGCTGGCGAAATCGTAGGTGTAGATCGCGGCGTCGCTGTCGCCCTCGTCTGAGAAGGCCATCGCCTCCAGCAGGTGATTGTCGGTGATGTTCCAGTCCAGCTTGGTACCCCAGAAGCCGTTGTCCGACGTGCTCTGGGTCCAGCTGTTGCCGGACGAGCTGGTGCTGCCGGACTTGTTGTCGCGCTGCTCGTACATGGCGAACAGGAACAGCTTGTCCTTTACGATCGGGCCTGAGGCCCAAACGTTGGCCTTGGTGAAGCTGCGGGTGTTGTGGCTGGACAGGACGTTGACGCGGCCATCGGCGTAGTAATGATCCTCGGCCTTCGAGCGCCAGGCTGCCGGCTCGAATGTCATCGTCACGCCACCCTTGAACTCGTTGCTTCCCGAGCGGCTGACCGCATTGATCACGCCGCCGGTGGACCGGCCGAACTCGGCGGAGTAGCCGCCGGTCTTGATCTGGAACTGCTCGAAGAATGCGAACGGCGCCGCCGAGAAGCTTTGCCGCTTGTAGAAATCGGTGACATTGAGGCCATTGATGAAGACCGAGTTCTCGGCCACCGACGAACCGCCGAAGGAGATGCCGCCGAACGACGAGTTGCCGCCGATCACGCCCGGAGCAAGCAGGGCGACCGACGACAGGTCCTGGGCCACCGGCATGCGCGCAAGTTCTTCGCGGCTGATGTTGAACGAAGACTCGGTCGAGTACACGTCCACCCGGTTGACGATGCGCGAGCCGACCACCTGCACCGAATCCAACATCACCGGGCCGGTGTCGCTGCCACCGAGGTTGACGTTGGTGGTGCCGCCCAGCGAGACGTTGACCGCCAGCGGCTCCTTGTCGGCCTGGCCGTCGCGCTTGACGGTCAGGCTGTAGTCGCCCACCGGCAGCTGGCTCAGGCGGTAGCTGCCGTCGCCACCGGCGGTGACCGTGCGGGTCAGCCCGGTGGCGGTGTTGGTGATGGTGATCTGGTCGCCGGCGTTGGCGCGGCCGGCGATGGCGCCGGTGGCACTCTGCGCCATGACGGTCGGTGCGAGCGCCCCGAGGCACGCACCCAGCGCGACGCTGAGCGCCGCCTTTTTCAGCATTTTCCTGTTCATCCCCTGCTCTCTCCTGCAGTGTTGTGTATTACAGCGGTGTCACGGAACTTCAGCCCTCCGGCGGTGGCAGGACCTGCCACTGGAAGTCGTAGTTCCATTGGTCGAAATAGAGATTGCCGCCCGCCCATTCGGCCTCGCCGCGCTGCGAGTCCACGGTTTCGGAGCGGAAGTGCTGCTTGGCCGGTACCAGCGCCTGCGCGTAGTCGTCGTTGAACGCGATGCGGTAGGCATCCAGCCCGCCGAAATAGAAATCACGTACCGCCGGCACCGGGCTGTCGAGCGCGCCGGTGGTGACGTCCATCGGCACCCAGCCATAGGGCGCCAGGTACAGCGCGCCCCAGTCGTGCAGGTTGCTGTAGCCGGTGGCGTTGTCCGAGTACACCATGCCCGACTGCCAGCGCGCGGGTATGCCATTCAGGCGCAGCAGGCTCATCAACAACAGTGTCTGCTGCCCGCAGTCGGCGTGGGTAGCATGCAGCGCGTGGTCGCTGATGTTGCCGATGGTCGAGTACTCGCGCGCGCCACCCCAGGGAATGCGGTCGACCGCGTCGAACAACCTGCGCGCGACGCGGTAGGGGTTGGTTTCACTGCCCACCACGCGCCGCGAGAACTCGCGCAGCGCCGGGGTGAACACGATGTGCGGCGCACGCTCGGCCAGGTACGGTGCCAGCGCCGGGTCGTCCGGCGTCGGCTGCACCCTGGCCGGGTCGATGGCGAAATGGCGCGCGTACACGGTGACCTCATAGCTCACCGAGAACGCGGTCGGCGTGCCGGCCACGGCCTTGCGTTCGAGGTAGGCGGTGCGCTGCAGCGTGGCTTCCGGCGCGACCTGCGCCCCGTCCGGCACGCTGCCCAGCAGGCGGATGTCCTGCTGCTGCCCGGGAATGGCCCGCGGGTACGGGATCCAGGCGCGGATGGTCTCGCCGGCCGGTACCGCATCGGCCTTGACCGTGAGCGACTGGGTGACCCGTACCCGCCGCGGCGCGACGCTGCTGGCGGCATCGGCCTGCGCGCGCTCGAGCACCTCCAGGTGATGCGGCGTGACCACCTCGAACGGGCCCGGTGCGGGCGGCCTGATCGCCGGCGAGCGCCGTGCTGCCGCCGCGGCACTGACCCGGAACAGGTTGGACGGTGCGCGGTTGAACCAGCGGCGCTGGCCATCGATGTCCAGGTGTTCGATCAGCCCGGCCTCGTCCCAGGCACGGAACTCGTCCTCGCGCAGGTCGGGAATGATGCGGCGCACGGCGGCCATCGCGTGTTCGCGGTCCAGGCTGAAATCCAGTCGCATGCGGCGCATGCGCTCGCGCTGGAACAGGTAGGCGTCACGCTGGCTGGCGTCCAGTGCCGGCTGCTGCAGTGCAGCGTCGATCTGCGCCTGCGCACCGGCAAAATCACCGCGGTCCACGCGCGCGGCCAGCTGCCCGGGCGTGTCCACGGCGCCCGCCATGGCGGACACCAGGCACAGCAGCAGGCCTGCCATGAGCCGGTACCGGGCAGGCCTGAAAGCGACTGGGACTTGGCGCAACGCTGGATCCACGGCAACACTTCCACGGGTACGCGGGATAACGGTTGTGTAACACGCGTGCGACAACGGGTCAATAATTTATTCTTGATTTCAAGGAAGAAAGGAATAAGTATTCCAATGCACCCAGAGGGAGTCCTCATGACCGCCACCCCCGTCCATCCCCGCCGCCGGCGCCTCGCCTGGGCGTGCTGGTCCCTGTTGCTCGCCGCACCGCTGTGCGCGGCGCCGGCCTTCGCGCTCGGCGCAGCCACCGCTTCGCCGCAGGACCATGCCGGCGTCATCGGCCTGCGCGAGGAATACCTGTCGGCCGCGCACTGGATCGCGCAGTTGTCCGATCCGGACCGGGTGATCCTCGACCGCGCCGGGATCGCGGCGCAGAACGCGCGCATGCGCCAGCTTGACGCGTCGATCCACGATCTGCGCGCACTGCCGACGAACTTGACGCGCGAATTCGTGCGCGCGCAGATCGAGGCGATTTCACGCCCGCCGACCCGCACGCTGTACGACGTGCAGGGCAAGCCGGTCGACGCCGCGCAGCTGCGCGCGATCAGCGACAACCTGGCGCTGGACCGGATCGGCGAAACCCGCCCGCTGCAGTACGGCCTGGCCGTGCACCGCGCCGCGCTGCGCGCGTTCCCCACCGGGCTGCGCGTGTTCTCCAGCAGCGGCGACACCGACATCGACCGCTTCCAGGAATCGGCGCTGTTCCCCGGCGATGCCGTGGCGGTGCTGCATGAGAGCGCCGATGGCCAATGGCTGTTCGTCGCCAGCGAGCGCTATGTCGCATGGGTGGAGAAGCGCTTCGTCGGCATCGGTGACGCCGCCCAGGTGTTCGGCTACGGCGCCAGCGGCCCGTACCGGGTGATCACCGGCGCCACCGCCACCACCACGTACACCCCGGAAGAACCGCGCGTCTCGCGCCTGCAGCTGGACATGGGCGTGCGCGTACCGGTGCTGGCCGACTGGCCCGCACAGCAACCGGTCAACGGCCAGCAGGGCCATGCCGCGCACGTCATCCAGCTGCCGGTGCGCGACGCCGACGGCCGCCTGGGCTTCGCCCCGGCGCTGTTGCCGCGTTCGCAGGACAGCAGCGACGACTACCTGGCGCTGACCCCGCGCAACCTGCTCACCCAGGCCTTCAAGTTCCTGGGCGAGCGCTACGGCTGGGGCCACTCCTACGACACCCGCGACTGCAGCGGCTTCGTCTCCGAGGTCTACCGCAGTTTCGGCGTGCTGCTGCCGCGCAATACCAGCGCGCAGGCGGTGAGCCCGGCGCTGGACCGCATCGCACTCGGCGAGAAGGACGGCAAGGCGCGGCGCGACGCCGCGGTGGACGCGCTGCAGGTCGGCGACCTGGTCTACATCCCCGGGCATGTGATGATGACCATCGGCCATGCCGACGGCATGGCCTGGATGATCCACGATACCTCCGGCGGCAGCTGGTTCGGTGCCGATGGCAAGCGGGTCCAGGCCCACCTCAATGGCGTCTCGGTGACGCCGCTGCAGCCGATGATGGCCAGCGATACCGCCAGCTACGTCGACCGCATCACCAACATCCAGCGCATCCGCCCGCATACCACCAAATGAAGATCATCGATATCGAACTGGGCATGCTGCGCGTGCCCCTGAAAACCCCGTTCAAGACCGCGCTGCGCACCGTCGAATCGGTCGAGGACATCGTGGTGCTGGTGCGCACCGATACCGGCCACACCGGCTACGGCGAGGCGCCGGCCACCGCGGTGATCACCGGCGACACCCATGGCTCGATCATCGAAGCCATCAACAATTTCATCAAGCCGCGCCTGATCGGCGAGGACATCGCCAACCTCAACCGCATCTGCGGGCTGGTGCAGTCCTCGCTGGAACGCAACACCAGCGCCAAGGCCGCGGTGGAGATCGCCATCTACGACCTGTGGGCGCAGCTGCACGGCGCGCCGCTGTACCAGATGCTCGGCGGCGGCGACCCGGTGATCACCACCGACATCACCATCAGCGTGGACTACATCGACAAGATGGTGGCCGACTCGCTGTCGGCGATCGAGCGCGGCTTCGAGTCGCTGAAGATCAAGGTCGGCAAGGACATCGGCCTGGACATCGAGCGGGTCAAGGCGATCCACGCCGCGGTCGAGGGCCGTGCCCTGCTGCGGCTGGACGCCAACCAGGGCTGGACCGCCAAGCAGGCGGTGTATGCCATGAGCGCGCTGGAAAACGCCGGCGTGGTGCTGGAGCTGCTGGAGCAGCCGGTCAAGGCGGCCGACATCGACGGCATGAAGTACGTCACCGAGCGGGTCAATACCCCGGTGATGGCCGACGAGAGCGTGTTCGGCCCGCACCAGGTGTTCGACCTGATCCAGCAGCGCGCGGCCGACATCATCAACATCAAGCTGATGAAGACCGGCGGCATCTCCAACGCGATCAAGGTCGCCGACATCGCCTCGCTGTACGGCATCCCGTGCATGATCGGCTGCATGCTCGAATCGAGCATCAGCGTGGCCGCGGCGGTGCACCTGGCGGTGGCCAAGTCGGGGGCGATCACCAAGGTGGACCTGGACGGGCCGTCGCTGAGCCTGTTCAACCCGGTCAATGGCGGGGTAATCTTCAACGAATCGGAGATCAGCATCACCGATGCGCCGGGGCTGGGCATCACCGAGGTGCGCGGGCTGGAGATGCTGAAGGCATGACCGGCATGGCGACGGCAACCGACCTTGTTGCTGTCGCACTCCCTCGCGGGTGGGCCGCATCGCAGGAAGCAGTGGGGAATGCTTCTGCCGTCGCTTCTGCCGTCGCTTCTGCCGTCGCTTCTGCCGTTGCCGTTGCCGTTGCCGTTGCCGTTGCCGTTGTCCGTGATTTTGCTCTTCGGCTTTTGATCTCCCCGGCCGTAGAGCGGGCCGAGCACCACAGCGGGCCGAGGGGCGAAGAGGCGCACGTGTCTGAGCGAAGCGAGTTGTGCGCCGTTCCCTTGGTACGCGAGGAGCGCAGGGGACCGGCGGGCGCAGCCCGACGGATCGCGTCCCGGCCCGTGTTTCTTTGGGTCACGTTTCTTTGCACGAGCAAAGAAAGGTGGCTCGCTCCCCGGAGGGGGGCGAAAGCCCTTGATCCTGCTTCAGCCGTTGCTTGGGTTTTTGCTCTGGAAAGAAGCAACAGCCAAAGCGCGAAGCAGCCAAGGCATGAAGCAGAGCTTTCGCCCCTGCTTCGCAGGAGCGAGTTACTTCTCTTTGCTCGTGCAAAGAGAAGTAACCAAGAGAAAGCACGCCCCTGCCTCTGCGCCCAGCCCGCTACGCGGGCCGGGTCCACTCCGCCGGCGGGATTTTTCGACGAGACATCCCTGTCTCGTCGAAAAACGACGTGCATCCCTGCACGTCGCCCCTACGGGGTCTTGTCCGCCGGCTCCGTCGCTGCGGAAGGGGACCCGGGAAGTCAAAAGCACATGCAACTACAAGAGCAACAGCCGATCTTCCCCCGGCTGCCTTGCCAACGTAACGTCCCGGCTGGATGCCAAGCCTTACCGGCTCCGCAAAATCCTTTTAGAGTCACCCCATCGCAGCCGACGGCCCACCCATGCCACCCCTGGTAAAAATCCGCTCCGAACGCGAACAGATGTCGGCGATCGAACGGCGTATCGCCGACTTCATCCTGGACAACGCGCACCTGCTGCGCGACTACTCGTCGCAGCAGCTGGCCAACGCGCTGGGCATCAGCCAGTCGAGCGTGGTCAAGTTCAGCCAGAAGCTCGGGTTCAAGGGCTACCCGGACCTGAAGTACTCGGTCGGCGCGGCGGTGGCCCTGGCCAGCAACGGCAACGGCAACGTCACCGAATGGCCGCCGGAGAACGATCCGCACGGGTACCTGCAGGTAGCCGAGGGCCTGCGCCGCAGCAAGGCCGCGGCCGAGGAGGAGACCCGCGTCGCCAATCCGCAGGAAGAGGTCGAAGCGGTGATCGCGCTGATCGACGCCGCGCCCAAGGTGTTCGTCTACGGCCTGGGTGACGACGGCCTATATGCCCGCGAGTTCGCCATGCGCCTGGCGCTGCTGGGCATCCTCACCGTGCAGCATGCCGACCCGATCCTGATGACCGCCAACCTGTCGGCCGCACGCCCGGGCGATGTGCTGCTGGTGTTCTCCGAGTTCGGCAAGCTGCCGCAGCTGTGGCAGCTCTCGCGCCAGTTCCAGGAGATGGGCGGCAAGGTGGTGTCGATCACCCGCCACACCGCCAACCCGCTGCGCGCGCATGCCGATGCCTCGCTGGCGATCTGCGCGCAGGATCCGCAGCCGCCGGTGGCGCAGCTGCTGTACCGTTGTTCATTGCAGTACCTGCTGGATTTCGTGTTCGTGCTGCTGTGCCATGCCAACTCCGACCGCCAGCGCCAGCTGGCGTTGAACCAGGAGCGCATCCAGCAGTTGATCGACAACTGATTGCCGGAGCCGTCGCCATGCCTTCCCTGTTCCGTTCCTTCGCCCGCTGCCTGCTGCCGTCGCTCGCGGCGATGGCCGTGGCCACTGCTGCCGGCGCCGCGACGCCCGCTGCGCCGGTGCACGATGCGCGCCAGCTGGTAGTGGTCACCACGCCATCGTGGGACAGCCCTGCCGGCCGCCTGCAGGCCTACGAACGCACCGCGCAGGGCTGGACGCCGCATGGCGCCGGATTCGAGGTGTCGCTGGGCCGCAACGGCAGTGCCTGGGGCCTTGGCCGGCACCCGGCGCAGGCGGACGGCCCGCAGAAGCGCGAGGGCGACGGCCGCAGCCCGGCCGGCGTGTTCGGCATCGGCGAGGCCTTCGGCTACGCGCCGCGGATGGACAGCGCGCTGTCCTACCAGCCGATGCTGGCCACCAGCTATTGCATGGACGTGCCCGATTCCCCGTTGTACAACCGCATCGTCGATGCCGAGGTGGTGGGCAGCGACGCGGTGGAGGGTTCCACCGAGCCGATGCGGCTGGACCTGCACAACCAGGGCGACCGCCGCTACCGCGAGGGCTTCGTGATCGAGCACAACCCGAAGGCCGAGCCCGGACGCGGCAGCTGCATCTTCGCCCACCTGTGGCGGCAGCACGGCGAGGCGACGGCCGGCTGCACCGCGATGGAACCGGAGCACATGTCCGCCCTGCTCGGCTGGCTGGACCCGGCCGCGCATCCGCTGTTCGTGCTGCTGCCCGAAGCCGAGTACCGGCGCCTGCAGCAACACTGGGGCCTGCCGGCGCCTGCGGCCAAGGCCGGGCATTGACCGGCGCCATGCCCGGGCGCTCCCGTATTCCCGCGGCAGGCGGTACCTGCCACGCCATGGATGGACGAACCGGTCGCCTCAGGCATCGCCCTGAGGCATGAGGCGCGCCCGGCAGTAACGCCTCGCTCGTGGCACGGGCCCGCCCCGTGCCCTGTTTCCCTCCTTCCGCAATCCGGCCCTCCATGACCCCAACGACCCAACGTTTCCGGCTCTCCGCTCCCGTCAAAGTGCTGATCTCGCTGCTGGTCGGCGCGGTGGTCGGGCTGTCACTGACCCACCACGACCCGGCGCTGGCACTGCAGGTCGCCGAGTTTGCCCGGCCCATCGGCCGGCTGTGGCTCAATGCGCTGCAGATGACGGTGGTGCCGCTGGTCACCGCGCTGGTGATCGTCGGCGTCAACACCGCCAGCAACGCCGCCGCCTCCGGGCGTACCGCGCGCAACGCGATCCTGGTGTTCATCGTGCTGCTGGTCGCCGCGGCGAGCTTCTCGGCGGTGGTGACCCCGGCGCTGCTGGGCCTGGTGCCGCACGACAGCGCCACCATGCAGACCTTCCGTGCCGCGCTGCACGCGCCGGAGACGCTGTCCAAGGCGCCGAGCGCCGCGCAATGGATCTCGTCGCTGATTCCCAGCAACGTGCTGGCGGTGGCGTCGGCCAACGCGATGCTGCCGCTGGTGGTGTTCGCGATGTTCTTCGGCTTCGCGCTGAGCCGGCAGGACGCCGAGCGCCGCGACCGCATCCTGGAGATCATCAAGATCATCGGCGACACCATGATCACCATCGTGCGCTGGGTGCTGTGGGCCGCGCCGCTGGGCGTGTTCGCGCTGGTGCTGGTGGTCTGCGCCGAGGTCGGGATGAGCGTGCTCGGCATCCTCGGCTACTACATCCTGCTGATGTGCGTGGTCTACATCCTGATCACGCTGCTGTTGTACGTGGTGGCGGTGCTGGCCGCGCGCGAGGGCCTGCGCCGCTTCGCCGCCGCGCTGGTGCCGGTGCAGGTCATCGCCGGCAGCACCCAGTCGTCGCTGGCCTCGCTGCCGGCGATGATCGACAGCGCGCGCAACCGGCTGGGCTACCCCACCGCGCTGACCTCGCTGGTACTGCCGATGGCGGTGTCGCTGTTCCGGGTCACCAGCCCGGCACAGTACATCGCCGTGGCCAGCTTCATCGCCTGGCTGTACGGCATCGACATCACGTTCTCGCAGTATGCGGTGGCGGTGCTGCTGGCCGCGGCGATCAGCATGGGCTCCACCGGGCTGCCGGGCCAGGCCAACTTCATGACCAACAACATGCCGGTCACGCAGAGCATGGGCCTGCCGGTGGAACCGCTGGGCGTGCTGCTGGCGGTGGATACGATCCCCGACGTGTTCTGCACCATCGGCAACACCACCGGCGACATGACCGCCACCTCGATCGTCGCCAGGCGAATGGCGCCGGCCGACGACGCCTGATCCGCGCGGCGGGCGGGCGCGCACGATCGTGCATGCCGGCGTGCCTCGCGCGCCGGCTTCGCATAAGGTGTGCGGTTCCACCGCTTGCCGCCCTGGAGTTCACCATGCCCCGCCCCCTGCTGCTCAGCCTGGCCCTTGCGCTTACGCCCGTCCTGTCCACCACCGCCTGTGCCGCGGACCCGGCCGCGCAGGCCGCGGTCAAGCCGGCGCAATGGCCGTTCACCGCCACCGAGGTGGCCCGCTTCGACAGTCCGTGGGCGATGGCGTTCCTGCCCGACCGCAGCCTGCTGGTCACCGAGAAGGCGGGCAGGCTGGTGCATTTCGACCCGGCCAGCGGCCGCCGCCATGAGATCGCCGGGGTGCCGCGGGTGGCGCATGCCGGCCAGGGGGGCTTCGGCGATGTCGCCCTGCACCCGCAGTTCGCCCGCAACGGGCTGGTCTACTACAGCTACGCCGAGCCCGGCGCGAACGACACCCGCGGCGCCGCGGTGGCGCGCGCGAAACTGGTGCTCGACGCGCAGGGCGGCGGCCGCCTGGTCGAGCCGCAGGTGATCTGGCGGCAGACGCCGAAGGTGAGCGGCAATGGCCACTACGGGCACCGCCTGCTGTTCGGGCCCGATGGCAAGCTGTGGATCAGTTCCAGCGAACGGCAGAAGTTCGACCCCGCGCAGGACATGGGCGGCAACCTCGGCAAGATCATCCGCCTCAACGACGACGGCAGCGTGCCAGCCGACAACCCGTTCGCCGCGCAGGGTTCGCCGGCCAACCAGGTGTGGTCGCTCGGCCACCGCAACGTCCTCGGGCTGGCGTTCGACGCGCGCGGGCGGTTGTGGGAAAACGAGATGGGCCCGAAGGGCGGCGACGAGCTCAACCTGATCCGGCGCGGCGGCAACTACGGCTACCCGCTGGTCTCCAACGGCGACCATTACGACGGCCGCGACATTCCCGACCACCACACCCGGCCGGAGTTCGTCGCGCCGAAGGTCAGCTGGACGCCGGTCATTTCCCCGTCCAGCCTGATCATCTACGACGGTGCGCAGTTCCCGCAGTGGCGCGGCAATGGCTTCATCGGCGGGCTGTCGTCGCAGTCGCTGGTGCGCATCGCCTTCGACGGCGACAGCGCGCGCGAGGCCGAACGCTTCGACATGGGCGCGCGCATCCGCGCGGTGACGCAGGGCCCCGATGGCGCGCTGTGGCTGCTGGAGGACGGCAGCAACGCGCGCCTGCTCAAGCTGACGCCGCGCACGTAGCCGCCGCTGTCGTACGCGGGAGGGCGTGCCGTTGACGCCCCTCGCGCAGCGGGCCTGCGCTACGGTTTGTAGCGCAGGCGCAGGTGCAGGCCGATGGCCTGCGTCAAGCCGTAGCAGACCAGGGCGGCAGCCAGGCCCAGGGTCAGCGGGCTGGCGTTGGCGGCGCCGGGCGCCATGCCCTGGCTGAAGGCGCCATCCTGCCAGCGCCAGGCCAGGCGCGCGACCAGCAGCAGCGACAGGGCGCCGCCGATCCACGGATTGGGCGTATAGCCGGGCCGGCCTTCGCGCGCGTCGAAGCGCGTGTGTTTCAGCGCAAACCATCCCAACGCGATGCCGGCCAGCGCGCCCACGGCCATGCCGGCGGCCACGTGCGGCACGAAGGCCGCCGCCAGCCCGAGCATCGCCGCCACCAGCGCCAGGATCACGATGCGCGCCAGGGTGCGGCGCGGCTGCCAGGGCTGCCAGCCGAAGTGGCGGCGGAGCCGGCGGTAGTACATCCAGCCGAAACCGGCAGTCATCAGCCACGGCAGGTAGGTGGGCATCGGTGCGGGCATGGCGGGTCTCCGTGGGCGCGGCGACAGCATCGCACGCCCGCTGCCCGCTTCAAGATGCCGGTCGTCATCCCGGCCCGACAGGCGGGGCGGGGCAGGCGGTCAGGGCGCCAGCAGTTCGAACCGCACCGGTTCGCCATCGGCCGACGACGCGCACACCCACAGGTCGAACAGGCCCGGCTCGGCGGTGAACACGCCTTCGCTGTTGGTGAAGGCCAGCTGCCCACGGTCGAGCCGGAACACCACGTCCTTCGCCTCGCCCGGCGCCAGCAGGGTCTTCTCGAACGCCTTGAGTTCGCGCACCGGGCGCACGCGGCTGGCGACGCGGTCGTGCACGTACAGCTGCACCACTTCCTCGGCGGCCACGGTGCCGGTGTTGGTGACGGTGGTGGTGACGACCAGCTCGCCGTCCCAGTCCAGCTGCGGCGCGCTCAGGCGCGGCGCGCCGTAGGCGAACGTGGTGTAGCCCAGGCCATGGCCGAAGGCGTACAGCGGCGCATTCGGGATCTCGCGCCAGCGCGCCTTGAACTCGGACATCTCCGGCAGCTCCGGGCGGCCCGTGCGCGGGTGGTTGTAGAAGTAGGGCTGCTGCCCGGAATGCTGCGGGAAACTCACCGGCAGCCGGCCCGACGGGCTGTAGGCACCGAACAGCACGTCGGCCACGGCGTGGCCGGTCTGGGTGCCGAGGAACCAGGTCACCGCGATGGCCCGGGCGTCGCGCACCGCGCCCTGCAGCGCCAGCGCGCGGCCGTTGCGCAGCAGCACCACGACCGGCGTGCCGGTCGCGGCGACCGCTTCGGCCAGTGCCTGTTGCACCGCCGGCAGCACGATCTCCACCCGCGACTGCGCCTCGCCGCTGTAGCGCTGCGGTTCGCCCAGCGCCAGCACCACCACGTCGGCGCGCCGCGCCGCGGCCACCGCCGCCTCGATGCCGCCTTCGACCGCGTCTTCCAGCGCGCAGCCGGGCACCACCTCCAGCAGCGCGTCGTCGTCCAGCGCCGCGCGCATGCCGGCTTCCAGCGTCACGTAGCGCGCCTTGTCGCCGAACAGGGTCCAGCAGCCTTCGATGTTGTCGCGGTCGCGGGCGAACGGCCCGATCAGCGCGATCCTCTGCCCGGCCCGGCGCAGCGGCAGCGCAGCGCCGTCGTTCTTCAGCAGCACGATCGAACGCCGCGCCGCGTCGCGCGCCAGCGCGTCATGCGCGGCGAGGTGCGAGGTATCGGCCTCGCGTGCCGGGTCCAGCGAGCGGTAAGGGTCGTCGAACAGGCCGATGGCCTCCTTCAGGCGCAGGATGCGGCGCACCGAAGCATCCAATGCCGCCATCGGCACCTGGCCGCTGCGCACCAGCCCCGGCAGGTGCGCGGCATAGAAGCCGCTCTGCATGCTCAGGTCGAGCCCGGCCAGGAAGGCCTTGGCGGTGGCGTCGGTTTCGTCGGCGGCGTAGCCGTGGGCGATCAGCTCCATGTCGGCGGTGTAATCGGACACCACCACGCCGTCGAACCCCCACTGCCCGCGCAGCAGGTCGGTCAGCAGCCAGCGGTTGGCGCTGGCCGGCACGCCGTTGATGTCGTTGAACGCGCTCATCAGCGCGCGCGCGCCGGCCGCCAGCGCGGCCTTGAACGGCGGCAGGTGCACGTCGTGCAGGGTCTGCGGCGAAATGTCCACCTGTGCGTACTCCATGCCGGCAGCCACCGCGCCATACCCGGCGAAGTGCTTGGGCGTGGCCAGCAGCGAATCGGCGGCGGCCAGGTCCGGGCCCTGGAAACCACGCACGCGCGCGGCGGCGAAGGCGCAGCCCAGCACCACGTCCTCGCCGGCCGATTCCGCGCCACGGCCCCAGCGCTGGTCGCGGGCGATGTCCACCGCCGGTGCGTAGGTCCAGTGGATGCCGGCGGCGGTGGCCTCGATGGCGGTGGCGCGCGCGGTGCGCTCGGCCAGCGCCGGTTCGAAGCTGGCGGCCTCGCCCAAGGGGATCGGGAACACCGTGCGCATGCCGTGGATCACGTCCGCGGCCAGCGCCACCGGGATGCCGAGCCGGCTCTCCTCCACCGCCACGCGCTGGATCTCGCGGCCCTGCGCGGCGCCGACGCCGTTGAACAGGCAGCCGACGCGGCCGGCACGCACCTGCTCCAGCACCTGCGCGGCGTTGCGCACGTTGGCCTCGGGATTCACGTCCGGCGCGAACGGGCGGACCATGTCGGCGAACACGCCCAGCTGGCCCACCTTTTCTTCTAGGGTCATGCGGGCGATGAGGGATTCGATGCGGTCTGCCACCAGCGGCGGTCCTTGTGGAAACGCTTTCAGAGCGCGGATTCTAGCCGTGTCGCCGTGAAGCCGGCGACGCCGGGCCAGGCCGCCGTACGCTAGCCCGTGGCCGGCCCGCCGCGCATCGCCATCAGCATGGCGTCGCTGGATTCCTGGAACACGCGCAGGCCGAACTCGGGCAGGATCGCCAGCAGGTGGTCGAACACATCGGACTGGATCGCCTCGTACTCGCCCCACGCGGTGGTGACGGTGAAGCAGTAGACCTCCAGCGGCAGGCCCTGCGGCCCCGGCGCCAGCTGCCGCACCAGCAGGGTCATGTCCTGGTGGATGCCCGGGTGGCTGCGCAGGTAGCGCTCGACATAGGCGCGGAAGGTGCCCAGGTTGGTCAGCCGCCGCGCGTTGACCTCTTCCGGGTGCGCCTGCGCCACCTGCGTGTTCCAGCGCTCCAGCTCGGCCTGCTTGCCCGCCAGGTAATCGTCGAGCAGGCCGAACCGCTGCAGCCGGTCCAGTGCCGCCGCGTCGAGGAACTGCACGCTGTGCTGGTCCAGGTACAGCGCGCGCTTGATCCGGCGCCCGCCCGCCTCCTGCATGCCGCGCCAGTTCTTGAACGATTCGGTGACCAGCTTCTTGGTCGGGATGGTGGTGATGGTCTTGTCGAAGTTCTGCACCGTCACCGTGTGCAGGGCGATGTCGATCACGTCGCCATCGGCGTTCTGGCTGGGCATCTCGATCCAGTCGCCGATGCGCACGCGACCGTCGCCGCTGATCTGCACGCTCGCCACCAGCGACAGGATGGTGTCCTGGAAGATCAGCATCAGCACCGCGGTGGCCGCGCCCAGTCCGGTGACCAGGTAGCGCAGGTCCACGCCGGCCAGGGTGGCGACGATGGACAGCCCGGCGATCACGAAGATCACGATCTTGGCTACCTGCAGGTAGCCCTTGATCGGCTTGTCGCGCGCGTCCGGGCGTCGCTCGTAGAGGTCGTTGGCCGCGTCCAGCGCATGCGATACCGCCAGCGCCACGGTCAGTACCGCCCACGCCTGGCAGGCGCCGACGACGAACGTCACCACGCCCGGCGGCAGGTCCGGCACCACCTTGATGCCGGCGGCGATCACCTGGCTGGGCACCACGTTGGAAAGGCGCGCGATCACCCGCATCAGGTGGCTGCCGCGCCCGGTCTCGGCGCCGGGCAGGCGGCTGAGCAGCCGGCGCAGGCCGCGCAGCAGGATGCGCTTGGTGACCCAGTTGGCCAGCCCCGCGGCCACCAGCAGGGCCAAGATCGTCAAGGCCAGGTAAGCCCCGGGATAGGGTTCCAGTGTGTCCTGCAACCGCTCGAGCCACTGTACCGCCACCACCGCATCCACCATCCGTCGTCTCCTGTGTGTTTCCGTGTACTTCGTTCCGCGCGCTTACCGGCCGGACGCCGGCAACGTGCTCAGCCCCGCTCGCGCTCGATGACCACGCCCACCGCGCGCGCGCCGCGCACCGCGCCCGGCTTGCTCAGCTTCAGCCGCAGCCAGCGCACGTCGAACTCGTCCAGCACGATGGCCGCGCAGCGCTCGGCCAGGGTTTCCACCAGGCCGAAATCGGATCCACGCACGTAGTCCTGCAGGCGCCGGCTGACCGCCTTGTAATTGAGGGTGTCGGCAATGTCGTCGGTCGCCGCCGGCCTGCGGTTGTCGAACCCCATCTCCAGGTCGAACACCAGGGTCTGGCGGATGCGCCGTTCCCAGTCATAGATGCCGATCAGGGCGTCGATCTCCAGCCCTTCGATGAATACCTTGTCCATTGCGTCCGTCGCGGTGAATGAACGGACATGGTAACGAGCCGCCGCTGAGCCTGCCGTTACGGCGCAGGAAGGGGCGCCCGGGCGCACGGCCCGGGACGCGGGGCGGGGTCACACCGGTGGCAGGGTCGCCATGTCCCAGCGCGGCACCACCTTCACCTCGGCCGGGCTGTGCTGGCCGGCCTGCAGGCGCAGCGCGCCGGCGAAGGCGATCATCGCGCCGTTGTCGGTGCACAGCGCCGGGCGCGGGAAGCACACGCGACCGCCGCGGCGCTGCGCCGTATCCTGCAGTTTGGCCCGCAGGCGCTTGTTGGCGCCGACCCCGCCGGCCACCACCAGCACGTCGCAGCCGGCCGCCTCCAGCGCGCGTTCGCACTTGATCGCCAGGGTATCGACCACCGCGTCCTCGAAGCCGCGGGCGATATCGGCGCGCGTCTGCTCGCTCTGGTCGCTGTCGCGCCAGGCCAGCAGCACCTGGGTCTTGAGCCCGGAGAAACTGAAGTCCAGCCCCGGCCGGTCGGTCATCGGCCGCGCGAACCTGAAGCGCCCCGGTGTGCCGATCTCGGCCAACCTGGCCAGTTGCGGCCCGCCGGGGTACGGCAGGCCCATCAGCTTGGCGGTCTTGTCGAAGGCTTCGCCGGCGGCGTCGTCCAGCGTCTCGCCGAGCAGGCGATAGCTGCCGATCGCGTCCACCGCGATCAGCTGGGTATGCCCGCCGGAGACCAGCAGCGCCACGAACGGCGGTTCCGGCGGGTCGTCCTCCATCAGCGGCGCCAGCAGGTGGCCTTCCATGTGGTGCACGCCGATGGCCGGCACGTCCAGCGCCCAGGCCAGCGAACGCGCCACCCCGGCGCCGACCAGCAGCGCGCCGACCAGCCCGGGGCCGGCGGTGTAGGCCACGCCGTCCAGTTCGGACACGGCGATGCCGGCCTCGTCCAGGGTCTGCCGGATCAGCGGCAGGGTCTTGCGCACGTGGTCGCGGCTGGCCAGCTCCGGCACCACGCCGCCGTACTCGGCATGCAGCGCGATCTGGCTGTAGACCGCATGGGCGCGCAGGGCGCCGACGCCGGACAGCGCGGTGTCGTACACCGCCACGCCGGTCTCGTCGCAGGAGGATTCGATGCCAAGGACTTTCATGCCGGTATTGTGAACCTGCCGACGCGTGTTTACGAACCGCCCGGGGTCCGTCTCGGCGGCCGGGACCGCGGCCACGCCCGCCCCCGCGCCGCGCCGTCCTGCCGGCCCACTTGCGCCCGGATTCAAAGCGGCTATAATGCGCGGCTCACCGGGCGTGACCCGGTCTCACTGTGTCCCGGAGATTCCATGCCCAGCGTCAAAGTCCGCGAGAACGAACCTTTCGAGTTTGCGCTCCGCCGCTTCAAGCGCACCTGCGAAAAGGCCGGCGTGCTGGCCGAGACCCGCAAGCGCGAGTTCTACGAAAAGCCGACCCAGGAACGCAAGCGCAAGGCTGCTGCTGCCGTGAAGCGCCAGCTGCGTCGTTCCTCGCGCGACGTCACCAAGCGTCAGCGCCTGTACTGATCGGACGCAACTCCTGAACGGGGGCTTCGGCCTTCCGTGACCGGAGTGGAAGCCGGCACGCGCGAGCGTAGCCGGCTTTTTGCGTTCCCGCGCCCCGTGCGCACCCCCGCATTCCGATCCCGCAAGAGGTGATCCATGAGCCTGAAACAGCAACTGACCGACGACATGAAGGCCGCCATGAAGGGCGGCGACAAGCACTCCCTGGGCGTGATCCGGCTGATCAATGCGGCGATCAAGCAGAAGGAAGTGGACGAGCGCATCGAGCTGGACGACGCCGCGGTGATCGCGGTGCTGGACAAGATGGTCAAGCAGCGCAAGGACTCGGTGACCCAGTACGAGGCCGCCAACCGCGAAGACCTGGCCAAGGTCGAGCGCGACGAGATCGTGGTGATCGAGCGCTACCTGCCGGCCAAGCTGGGCGAGGCCGAGATCCTGGCCGCGATCAACGCCGCGATCAGCGAAACCGGCGCCAGCAGCGCGGCCGACATCGGCAAGCTGATGGGCGTGCTCAAGCCGCTGCTGGCCGGCCAGGCCGACATGGGCCTGGTGTCGAAGCTGGTCAAGCAGGCGCTGGCCGGCTGAGTCCGGCGCACCCGGCCTGCCGCTGCCGCCAGCGGCGGGCCGCCGCGCGGCCGCCCATCACGGCGGCTACGCGGACGGGTATGCCATCCTGCGCGGCATGGCGCCCCTGTCACCGCACATGAAGCACCGCCTGGCGCGGTTGCAGCAGAGCCTGCCGGCCGCCCTGGTCCGCCGCTTCACCGAAGCGGACGTGATGACCCAGGCGGCCTCGCTGGCGTTCTATACCCTGCTTTCGCTGGCCCCCCTGCTGGTATTGCTGCTGTGGCTGACGGCCTCGCTCTACCCGCCCGCGCAGCAGGCACTGGTCGGCCAGATCGGCGCACTGGCCGGGCATAGCGTCGCCGAGGTCGCCGACACGGTGATCGCCAACGCCAGCGCGCAGCCCGACCTGGGCTCGCTGGCCGGCGCGTGGAGCCTGTTGCTGCTGTTCATCGGCGCCACCGTCGTGTTCGCCCAGCTGCAGGCCGCCCTGAACCGCATCTTCCGCGCCGACCTGCAGCGTTTCGACGGGATGCTGGGCTGGCTGAAGAAGCGCATCTTCTCGGCCGGGGTGGTGCTGGCCCTGGGCTTCCTGCTGATCGTGTCGATGGTCGCCACCACCGCGCTGCAGGTGGTGTTCGCGCACCTGCCGTCGCTGCTGCCGGCGGTGGGCTACGTGTCCACCCTGCTGCTCTACACCCTGGGCTTCGCGTTCCTCTACCACTACCTGCCCGACCGCCCGGTGGCGTGGCGCCAGGCCTTCGGCGGCGGCGCCATCACCGCGGTGCTGTTCACCCTGGGCCGCTACGGCATCGGCCTGTACATCGCCAACGCCGCGCCCGGCAGCGCCTATGGCTCGATGGGCACCCTGGTGATCATGCTGGTCTGGGTGTACTACGCCAGCGTGGTGTTCTTCGCCGGCGCCCTGGTCACCGCGGTCATCGACGAACGCGCGCATGCGCGCGCGGCCACGGCCATGCCCGGGCCGGGCGTCTAGTACACTTGCCGCACACCTTCGCCATGTACCGCCTGCCGCGGTGCTCCAGTCCCCCGCATGGCCCGAATCCCCGACGCGTTCATCGACGACCTGCTCGCCCGCTCCGATATCGTCGAAGTGGTGGGTTCGCGCGTGCCGCTCAAGCGCCAGGGCAAGGAATACGCGGCGCGCTGCCCGTTCCACGACGAGCGTTCGGCCTCGTTCACGGTGTCCCCGACCAAGCAGTTCTACCACTGCTTCGGCTGCGGCGCGCACGGCACCGCGATCAGCTTCCTGATGAACTACGACCGCCTCGAGTTCCTCGACGCGGTGGAGGAACTGGCCAAGCGCGCCGGCATGGAGGTGCCGCGCGACGCCCACCCGCGCAGCCCGCAGCAGCAGGATGACAGCCGCGACCAGTACTCCGCGCTCGACGCCGCCGCGCGCTTCTTCCAGAAGCAGCTGGAGGGCAGCGACAAGGCGCTGGCCTACCTCGATGGCCGCGGCGTGGACGCCGATACCCGCGCACGCTTTTGCATCGGTTATGCGCCGGACGGCTACAGCGCGCTGAAGGACGCACTGGGCAAGGACGAGCGGCGGATGAAGCTGCTCGACCGCGTCGGGCTGTTCTCCAAGAACGACCGCGGCCACGTGTATGACAAGTTCCGCGACCGGGTGATGTTCCCGATCTTCGACCGCCGCGGCCGGGTCATCGCCTTCGGCGGCCGGGTCATGCAGAAGGACGACGGCCCCAAGTACCTCAACTCGCCCGAGACCGCGCTGTTCCACAAGGGCCGCGAGTTGTACGGGTTGTGGCAGGTGCGCCAGGCCAACCAGAAGATCGAGCGGCTGATCGTGGTCGAGGGCTACATGGACGTGGTCAGCCTGTTCCAGTTCGGCGTCACCCAGGCAGTGGCGACGCTGGGTACCGCGACCACGCCCGACCATGCCGAGCTGCTGTTCCGCAATGCGCCGGACGTGTACTTCTGCTTCGACGGCGACGCCGCCGGCCGCCGCGCGGCGTGGCGCGCGCTGGAGTCGGTGCTGCCGCGGATGAAGGACGGGCGCCAGGCGTTCTTCCTGTTCCTGCCCGACGGCGAGGATCCGGACACCATCGTGCGCAAGGAAGGCGCCGACGCCTTCGACGCGCGCCTGAAACAGGCCACGCCGTTGTCGCAGTTCTTCTTCGACGAGCTCACCCGCGAGATCAACCTGGGCACGCTGGACGGCAAGGCGCGCCTGGCCGAGCGCGCCAGGCCGATGCTGGCGCAGATTCCCGACGGCGCCTTCGGCGACCTGATGAAGCAGGAGCTGCAGCGCCTGACCGGCATCGGCCGCGCGCCCGCCGGCGCCGGTGCGGCCGCCGCGCCCGTGCGCCGCGCGGCGGCCGCACCGGTGCAGAAGCGCAGCCTGGTGCGCGCGGCCATTGCCCTCCTGCTGCAGCAACCCTCGCTGGCGCTGAGCCTGGAAGGCCACCATGCCATCGCCGGCCTGCGCCTGCCCGGCATTGAACTGCTGCTGGAACTGCTGGAACTGGTGCAGCAGCGCCCGGACATCAGCACCGGCGCGCTGCTGGAGCATTTCGACGGCCGCGAGGAACAGGCCGCGCTGCATCGGCTGGCCGCCGTCGCCCTGCCCGGCGACGAAGCCAGCTGGACCCAGGAGCTGCACGACGCCATCGTGCAGCTGGAGAAGCAGCTGCTGCAGCAGCGGCTGGACGAGCTGCAGGCCAAGCAGCGCCAGCAGGGCCTGGACGAGACCGACAAGTTCGAACTGCGCGAGCTGCTCAAGGCGCGCGCGACGATGCGCTGAGGCGCGGACGGAGCGAAGCGATGCATAAACACCTGCCGAAACTGCTGTTCCTGCTGCTGGCCTGCGCCGGCGCCACCGCTGCCGCCGGGCAGGGACTGAAGCAGCCACGCCCGGGCCTGTTCACCGGCGGCCAGCCCAGCGCGCAGCAGCTGCGCGACGCCGCGCAAGCCGGCGTCACCAGTGTCATCGACCTGCGCATGCCGCACGAGGACCGCGGCTATGACGAGGCCGCCGCCGCCGAGGCGCTGGGCCTGCGCTACGTGCGCCTGCCCATCGACGGCGCCGGCGGCATCAGCGAGGCCAACGCGCGCACGCTGGACCGCCTGCTGCGGCAGGACCCCGGCAGCACGCTGCTGCACTGTGCCTCGGGCAACCGCGCCGGGGCGCTGCTGGCGCTGGCGCAGGCGCGCGTGCACGGCGCTTCCCCCGAAGCCGCGCTGCAGTTCGGCCGCGATGCCGGCCTGACGTCGCTGGAGCCGGCCGTGCGCGCGGCGCTGGAGCACCCCGCGCGGCCGTGACCGCGCCACACCGACAAGGACACCCCCGCCGATGACCCGCTGGTGGTCGCGCCTGCGACCGGACAACTTCACCCTCGCCCTGCTCGCCACCGTGGCCCTGGCCAGCGCGCTGCCGATGACCGGCGATGCCGCGCGCGGGCTGGACCGCTTCACCGACCTGGCCATCGCCGCCCTGTTCTTCCTGCATGGCGCACGCCTGCCACGCGAGTCCATCGTCGCCGGCATGCTGCACTGGCGCCTGCACCTGGTCATCCTGGCCTGCACGTTCGTGCTGTTCCCGCTGCTGGGGCTGGCGTTCAAGCCGCTCGCCGGATGGGCGCTGACGCCCGACCTCTACGTCGGCGTGCTGTTCCTGTGCGCGCTGCCGTCCACGGTGCAGTCGTCCATCGCGTTCACTTCGATGGCCGGCGGCAACATCCCGGCGGCGGTGTGCGCGGCCTCGCTGTCGAGCATCCTCGGGGTGTTCCTGACCCCGCTGCTGATGGGCCTGCTGGCCGGCAGCCAGGGCGGCATGGCCGATCCGCTGCACGCGGTCGGCGCGATCATGCTGCAGCTGCTGGTGCCGTTCGTCGCCGGGCACCTGCTGCGGCCGTGGATCGCGCGCTGGGTGGAGCGGCAGCGCGCGCTGCTGCGCTACACCGACCAGGGCACGGTGCTGCTGGTGGTCTATGGCGCGTTCGGCGAATCGGTGGTGGAAGGGCTGTGGCACAAGACCCCGGTGGGCTCGCTGCTCGCCGCCGCGGGGGTCGCGGTGGTGCTGCTGGCCATCGCCATGCCCGGCATCACCTGGCTGGCGCGGCGGCTGGGGTTCAGCCGCGAGGACGAGATTCCCATCGTGTTCTGCGGCTCCAAGAAGAGCCTGGCCACCGGCGTGCCGATCGCCAAGGTGCTGTTCGCCGGCGGCAGCCTCGGCGCGATCGTGCTGCCGATCATGATCTACCACCAGCTGCAGCTGATCGTCTGCGCGGTGGTGGCGCAGCGCTACGCGCGCCGCGTCCCGTAGCCGAGGGGCTTGCCCCGCAGGAGGCGTTCCCGGCGAAGCTTCGTGCGGGGCGAGCCCCGCACCTGCGGCGCGGGCCCGGCCTCAAAGCCAGGGCAGCAGCCAGTGGTCCACCAGCAGGAAGGCGAACAGCGCCATCAGGTAGACCACCGAGTAGCCGAACATCTGCATGTTGAACATTTCGTCCGGCGGATCCTGCATCTTCCACGCGTACCACAGGAACACCAGGTTCAGCACGGTAGCGCCGCCGAGATAGAACACCCCGCTCATGCCCAGCGCCACCGGCAGCAGGGTCACCACCACCAGCACCACCGAATAGAACAGGATCTGCCGGCGGGTGTGCGCCACGCCATGGGTGACCGGCAGCATCGGCACCGCGGCCTTGGCGTAGTCGGCGCGGCGGAAGATCGCCAGCGCCCAGAAATGCGGCGGCGTCCACACGAAGATGATCAGCACCAGCAGCGAGGCGTAGGCCCAGTCGGAGCCCCCCTGCATGCCGGTCACCGCCGCCCAGCCGAGCAGTGGCGGGGTCGCGCCGGCGAGGCCGCCGATGACGATGTTCTGCGACGTCGCCCGCTTCAGGTACACGGTGTAGACCACCGCGTAACCGATCAGCGAGGCGAAGGTCAGCACCGCGGTGATCACGTTCACCCACAGCACCAGGATGGTCATCGACAGCGCGGTCAGCGCACCGGCGAACACCAGCACCTGCCGCGGGGTCACCTTGCCCACCACCAGCGGCCGCCACGAGGTGCGCGCCATCTGTGCGTCGATGCGCGCATCCAGCAGCTGGTTGATCGCCGCGGCGGCGCCCGCCGAGAGCCAGATGCCGATGAAGGCCACCGCGCCGGTCAGCGCCTGCGCGGCGGTCGGCCAGCCGGGGATCGCCAGGAACATGCCCACCAGCGCGGTGAACACGATCAGGGCCACCACCTTGGGCTTGGTCAGGTCCCAGTAATCACGCAACGTCGTACTCATCGGCTCACTCCGGGGCACGCAGCCGCGCCAGCAGCGAGACCAGCACGAACAACAGGCACACGGCGCCGCCGTTGTGCATCACCGCCACTGCCAGCGGCAGCGCGAGCTTGACGTTGAGCACGCCCAGGGTGACCTGCAGCAGTACCAGCACGCCCAGCGCGCTGGCCCAGCCGCGCATGCCCGGCAGGCGGAACATGCGCACCGACAGCACCAGCAGGTACACGGCCACGACCACGGCCATCATCCGGTGCGCCATCTGGATGGCGATGCGCGAGGCGCCATCAAGCACGCCGCCTTCGTAGTCCACGCCGATGCCGCGCCACAGGGTGAAGCCTTCGGCGTAGTTCTGCGGCGGCCACCACTGGCTCACGCAGCGCGGGAAATTGTCCAGCGACGCACTGCCGCCGCCGCAGGCCAGCGCCGCGTAGTTGGCGCTGACCCAGCCGCCCAGCGCGATCTGCAGCACCAGCAGCGCCAACCCGGCGCGCAGCCACCAGCGCAGGCGCGGTGCCTGTACCAGGGTGATCGGCAGGTGCGTGGCCTTCCACGCCATCCATACCAGCAGGCTGAACATCAG
This sequence comes from Stenotrophomonas sp. Y6, assembly GCF_022436665.1. Taxonomy (NCBI): domain Bacteria; kingdom Pseudomonadati; phylum Pseudomonadota; class Gammaproteobacteria; order Lysobacterales; family Lysobacteraceae; genus Stenotrophomonas; species Stenotrophomonas sp. Y6. The sequence continues at coordinate 21,400 of NZ_JAKUKB010000009.1, read as the reverse complement.
CATGCCGCCGAGCAGGTGGCCCATGACCACGATGGGCTTGAGCAGCCAGGTCACCGTCCACATGCCCAGCAGCGCCTGGAAGATCACCACCGCCAGGGTCAGTACCGCCGCGCGCGACAGGTCGATGTTGGACCAGCGCAGCGCCGCCAGCAGCAGGATGGCCTCGCCGCCGATCGCCAGCACGCTGGAGGCGACATGTTCGCCGCGCATGTACAGGGGAATGGCCAGCGCCACCAGCGCCGAGGCGGTCACCACCTGGGCCACGCCCCGGCGGTGGCGGCGCGCGGCCAGCAGCGCCAGCGCCAGCACCTCGACGCCCAACAGGCCGGCCAGGAAGCGGTGCACCTGCTCGCGCCAGGCCTTGTGGCTTTCCAGCGGGCGGATCTCGCTGGCCACGTGCTGCGCGGCCTCCACCTGGGTCTGCGGCCAGGTGACGCGGCCGTAGCAGGTCGGCCAGTCCGGGCAGCTGAGCCCGGCATCGGACAGGCGCACGAACGAGCCGAACATGATCGTGCTCGCGGTCATGATCAGGGCGAACCACGCCAGGCGGTGGAAATTGCGGTACAGCGCCGGACGCGCGGGGGCATTCATCGGATGGAACTCACTTCAGTTTCAACAGCCTGGAAAGATCGGTGCGCAGGCCGCCCGGGTCGAAGCCGGGCGCATAACGCAGGACCACGAAGCCGTTGGGATCGATCACGTAAACCGGGATGCCGGCGGGGTCGTCCACCCCCGGCAGTTTCGCGCGGAACGCCGGCGAGGCCTGCAGCACCTTGAGCGCCGGCGAGGCCACCACCTGTTCCGGCGGCGTGCCCAGCCACAGTATCTCGACATTATCGGCGTTATGCCCGAACAGCCGCCATACGGTGTCCAGCTGCTGCGACAAAGTGACGCAGGCCGGCGCGCAATCGGCGGCCGGCGCCAGCACGATGCGCCAGTGGCGGGCGGCCGGGTTCCATGCATAGGCGCTGCCGTCGGCCAGCCGCAGCCGTTCCTGGCGCAGGTCCAGCGCCGGGTCGAACAGCTGCCCGTGGTTGCGGTTGACCTGCGGCATCCAGCCGGAGAAGCGCAGGATGCCCGCCAGCGCCATCGACCCGAAGAACAGGGCGAAGATGAGCAGCAGTACGCGGCGGCCGCGCTTGCGGATGACGAGTTGTTCCGGGGTCAGGGCATTCATGTGCGGCATTTTCCCATGGCTTGGCGTTCAGCGCCCGCGGCGGCGGACATGCAGCACGCCGGCGATCACCAGCACCGCCAGCGCCATGGCGAACCACTGCACCGCATAACCGAGATGGCGCGAAGGTGGCAGGGTATTGGGCAGCAGCTCCAGGTCGCGGGCGTAACCCAGTGGCATGGCCGGATCCAGCCGCAGCACCTGGCCCGGCAACGCAGCGGCCGGCAGCTGCAGCTGCGCGGCGACGGCGGGAATGTCCAGGCGCGTGGCCAGCCACACCCGCGGCTGCGCGGTGGCCGCCAGCGCCGGCCCCAGCGCCAGGCCCGGTGACGGCGGCGGCGCCCACAGGCCCTGCACCTCGATCCGCCCCTGCAGCGGCACGATGGACGGCAACCGGCGGTCGCCCGGCAACGGCAGCCAGCCCAGGTCGACCAGCACCACATCACCTTCCGCGCGCGCGGCCTGGTACACCTTCAGCCCGGGGCGACCATCGCGCAGCTGGTTGTCCAGCAGCACCGTGGCGGGCAGGAACTCGAGCGTGTCGTGCACCCAGTGCAGCGTGGCCGGCGCGCGCATCGCCTGCGCCAGCGCCAGCCCGTGGCTGCGCTCCGGCGGCACCTGCGCCAGCAGCGCCTGCTTGTCGTGCATGCGCTGCAACTGCCACGCGCCGAGCGCGCTGAACAGCGCGGCCACCGCCAACGCCAGCAGCCAGCCCAGCAGCCCCGTGTGCTGTCGCGTCATGACAACGGCGCCGCGAGCGGGTGAGATAGCAACGCCTTCCCACTCCTAGAGCCGTGCATGAATGATTCGCTGAAGACACTGCTGGTGATCGCGTTCCTGATCGTCATCGTCTGGAATCTTGGCGCCGGGCTGTACTACCTGATGATCGACCGCGGCCAGACCAAACGCACGGTCAATGCCCTGACCCGGCGCATCGTGCTGTCGGTGGTGCTGATCCTGCTGGTGATCCTGGGCATCTACAGCGGCTGGATCAGGCCGCACGGCGTCGGCGGCTGACACCGGGCGCGTCCATGAAGTGAACCAGAGAGCGGTGCGCCGGGATCCCGTCCGATGCCCCGCTCCCTGTCTTTCCTGCCGCTTACAGCACGTAGACGAACAGGAACAGCATCAGCCACACCACGTCGACGAAGTGCCAGTACCACGCCGCGGCCTCGAAGCCGAAATGGTTGTCGCGGGTGAAGTGGCCCTTGGCCGAGCGCAGCCACATCACGATCAGCATGATCGTGCCCAGCGCCACGTGCGCACCATGGAACCCGGTGAGCATGAAGAAGGTCGAGCCATAGATGCCCGAGCCCAGGGTCAGGTTGAGCTCGCCGTAGGCATGCATGTATTCCTCGGCCTGGAAGAACAGGAACACGCAGCCCAGCAGCACGGTGGCGCCCAGCCAGATCAGCAGCTGCCGGCGGTTGCCGGCCTTGAGCGCGTGGTGGGCGATGGTCAGGGTCGCGCCGGAGCTCAGCAGGATCAGCGTATTGACCAGCGGCAGGCCCCACGCCGGGATGGTCTGGAACATACCGCCGATGCCGCCGGGGCCGTTGGTCGGCCAAGCCGCCGAATAGCCGTCCCAGAGGATTTCGTTGGTCGCCACGCCGTGGCCCTCGCCGCCCAGCCAGGGCAGGCCATAGACGCGGGTATAGAACAGCGCGCCGAAGAAGGCGCCGAAGAACATCACTTCCGAGAAGATGAACCAGACCATTCCCATGCGGAACGAGCCATCGACCTGGCGGTTGTAGTTGCCGCCGACCGACTCGCGGATGACGTCGCCGAACCACAGGAACAAGGTGAACACCAGCATCGCCAGGCCCACGAAGAAGGTCCAGCGGCCCCAGCTGGCGTCGTTGAGCCAGCTGGCCACTCCGACCATCAGCACCAGCATGGAAATCGAGCCGACGAAGGGCCAGCGACTCTGGCTCGGCACGAAGTAGACGTTGGCATCAGGCGTGTTATGGGCCATGGCTTGCTTCCGGATCCGTGGTCAGGGGGCCGCGTGCGACGAGCCGCCGGCCGAAGCCGGCGCCAGCTGCGCCGTCAGCGCGTCATTCTTGAAGAAGGTGTAGGACAGGGTGATCGTGCGGACGTCTGCGGGCAGGTCCGGATCGACGATGAAACGTACCGGCATCTCGCGCTGCTCGCCGGCCTGCAGGGTCTGCGCGGTGAAACAGAAGCACTCGGTCTTGTTGAAATAGCCCGACGCGCGGGCCGGTGCCACCGAGGGCACGGCGCTGCCGACCAGCGCGTGGTCGCTGTCGTTGCGGGCGAAGTACAGCGCCTCGTTCAGCTCGCCCGGCACCACGTCCATGGTCAGCTTTTCCGGATGGAAAGCCCACGGCAGCTTGGAATTGACCCCGCCGTCGAACTCCACCCGCACCAGGCGCCTGCCGGTGGCGGATGCGGACGCGGCGGCCTGGCTGGCGCCACGCTCAAGGCGCACGCCGAACACCTTCTCGCAGGCGATGCGGTACAGCGGCACCAGCGAGAAGGTCAGCACGAACACGCCCAGCGCCACGCCGAGCAGCCGGACGATGCCGGCATTGCGTTCGGGCCGGGGCGCGGGCGTGGTCAATGCGCGAGTACCCCGGACAGGATGAAGCCGGCGTAGATCAGTACCGCGATCACGCCCACCACCAGCGCCGTGCGCCGCGAACGGCGGCGGCGCAGGGCCAGCTCATCGGGTTGCCAGTCGGGACGGCTCATCGTCGCGCGCCTCAATGGGTCACGTCGTCGTGGGCCAGGTCACCCGGCCGGATCACCGGCGGCACGGTGAAGGTATGCGCCGGCGCCGGCGACGGCACGGTCCACTCCAGGCCCTTGGCGCTTTCCCAGGCGCGCGCTTCGGCGCGCTGGCCGCTGCGCAGCGACGACAGCAGGATGGCGGCCATCAGGAACGGGGTGACGAACATGCCGAACGCGCCGATCGAGCTGACCAGGTTCCAGTCGGCGAACACCGGGTTGTAGTCGGGGATGCGGCGCGGCATACCGGCCAGGCCGAGGAAGTGCTGCGGGAAGAACAGCAGATTGACGAACACCATCGTCCACCAGAAATGCACCTTGCCCCAGAACTCGTTGTACATGCGCCCGGTCCACTTCGGCCACCAGTAGTAGACCGCCGCGATCAGCGCCAGCACCGCGCCGGTGACCAGCACGTAGTGGAAGTGCGCCACCACGAAATAGGTGTCGTGGTACTGGAAGTCGGCCGGCACGATGGCCAGCATCAGGCCGGAGAAGCCGCCGATGCTGAACAGCACCACGAAGGCGATGGAGAACAGCATCGGGGTCTCGAACGTCAGCGCGCCCTTCCACATCGTGCTGACCCAGTTGAACACCTTCACGCCGGTCGGGATCGAGATCAGCATGGTGGCGAACATGAAGTAGATCTCGCCGCCCAGCGGCATGCCCACCGTGAACATGTGGTGCGCCCACACGATGAACGACAGGAATGCGATGGCCGCGGTGGCGTACACCATCGCCTGGTAGCCGAACAGCGGCTTGCGGCTGAAGGTGGGGATGATCTCGCTGATCACGCCGAACGCCGGCAGGATCATGATGTAGACCTCGGGATGCCCGAAGAACCAGAAGATGTGCTGGTACATCACCGGGTCGCCGCCGCCGGCGGCATTGAAGAAGCTGGTGCCGAAGAACTTGTCGGTCAGCAGCATGGTCACCGCGCCGGCCAGCACCGGCATCACCGCGATCAGCAGGAACGCGGTGATCAGCCAGGTCCAGCAGAAGATCGGCATCTTCAGCAGGTCGATGCCCGGGGCGCGCATGTTGAGCACGGTAGCGATGATGTTGATCGCGCCCATGATCGAACTGATGCCGGCCACGTGGATGGCGAACACGCTGAAGGCGACGTTGTAGCCGCCCTGCAGCGACAGCGGCGGGTACATGGTCCAGCCGCCGGCGGGCGCGCCGCCGGGCAGGAACAGGGTCAGCAGCAGCAGCGTGAACGCCACCGGCAGCAGCCAGAACGACCAGTTGTTCATGCGCGGCAGGGCCATGTCCGGCGCGCCGATCTGCAGCGGGATCATCCAGTTGGCCAGGCCCACGAAGGCCGGCATCACCCCGCCGAAGATCATCACCAGCGCGTGCACGGTGGTCATCTGGTTGAAGAATTCCGGCTTCATGTGCTGAAGCCCGGGCTCCATCAGCTCCCAGCGGATCAGCACCGACATGAAGGCGCCGATGATGAACATCAGGAAGCTGAAAAGCAGGTACAGCGTACCGATGTCCTTGTGGTTGGTCGAAAAGAACCAACGCTCGAAGAAGCCTTGCTGGTGGCCGTGATGGTCGGAGTGGCCCACTGCGGAGTTCGCCATTGCAGCTATACCTCGTTATCCAGTTTCCAGGCATCGCGCCGGCAGCGGCCGGCGCGCGGCGGTATCAGGCGCCGGGCGCCGCGGGCGCCGGCTCCGCGGCAGGCGCGGCCTCCAGCTGCGGGGCGTCGGTGGCGGGCGCCGGCTCGGCGGCCGGGGCGGGTTCGGCGGCCGGCGCAGGCGCGGGCTTGCGCGAGGCCAGCCACGCCTTGAACTCGTCCTTGGACACAGCCTTGACCACGATCGGCATGAACCCGTGGTCCTTGCCGCACAGTTCGGCGCACTGGCCGCGGTACACGCCTTCCTGCTCGATGTTGGTCCAGCGCTCGTTGATGAAGCCCGGCACGGCGTCCTGCTTCCAGCCCAGCGCCGGCACCCACCAGGCGTGGACCACGTCGTCGGAGGTGATGACGAAACGAACCTTGGTATCGACCGGCAGCACCAGCGGGTTGTCCACGTCCAGCAGGTAGTGCGGGTCGGACGCCAGGGTCGGCACCGCGCCGCTCTGGCGCACCTCGTCGGACTTGCGGTCAAGGCGACTGGTGAACGCCACGTCCTCGCCCAGGTATTCGTACTTCCACATCCACTGATAGCCGGTGATCTTCACCGTCATCTCGGAATCGCGGGTGTCGTACATGGCGATCAGCTTGGCCGTGGCCGGCCATGCCATCACCACCAGGATGATGATCGGGATGACGGTCCAGATGATCTCGGCCTTGGTGTTGTGCGAGAACTGCGCCGCCACCGCGCCCTTGGACTTGCGGAACTTGACGATCGCATAGCCCATCGCGGCGAACACGATCAGGCCGATGACCGTGCATACCCACAGCGCCACCATGTGCGCGTCCCACGCCATGCGCGCGGTGTGGGTGACGCCCTTGCCCATGTTGAGCTGCCAGGGCTTGGGATCACCCGCCTGGGCCCATGCCATGGGTGCGGCCAGCGCCATTGCCGCCACCCCCAGACCCTGCCTGCACCACACTCCCCACCTGTTGCTTTGCTTCATTGCCTAGACCCTTGACGTCATCGGTTGCGGCCGTCACTGGCCGCGAGCAAGCCATCCAGCGTCGCCGCCAGTTCCCTGCGTTCGGCGGGCGCGAGGAGACTCCCCACTTCGACCCGCTTTCCGCTGGAGACCAGCACGACCCGTTCGTCCTCGATCACCAGGCGCACCCAGTACGGGTGGGCGCGGAAGACCGGCGGACATCCGGCTGCGGGAATCACCTCCACGCAGTCCGGTCCTACCCGGATCTCTTCCCGGCGTTCGCCGCTGCGCCAGGACGCGCGCAGGGCAGCTCCCACCAGGAAGCAATGCAATAGCGCGAAGACCGGGGCGAAAACGTTTCCAGACAGCCAACCCAGGCCTGCGGAGAACGCCATCAACCCTGCCAGCGCGACGAACAACAGGACGAACTGCCGGGCGCTGAGCGCCCGTGGGGGATGCAGCACCAGCTGCGCACGTGAGTCGCCTTCAACCTGCCGAAGCATCTCGATCATGTCGCAACCGCGTCCGTACCGCGGAAAACGGCTTCGATGGTAGCCCCGCCCAATCACCCCGGCAAGCTCTCATTCATCATTGTTGTGATTGCTGCACTGCACACTGGATCGGCCGCCGGCTGAAGCGACATCGGCAGAAAATTTGCCGGATTCAGCACAAACAGACTCCGTGCCGCCTGTTTCCCCGAATCGCCCACCCACCAATGGTTTTGCCACCCCAACGGGGCACCGGCGAGGGCTGGGAAATTTGACGCAAGGGATTAAAATGGCCGAATCCCAACGTGTCCCGACGTGGTCATGCCCATGAATGCAACACCCTCCGCCCAGGCCGCCACGGCGCGGCCGCTGCTCTCGCCCGAACTGCCGCCGCCACCGGCCGCACTGCGCCAGGCCATCACCGATGCCTGGCTGAAAGACGAAACCACCCATGTGCGCGAGCTGCTGGAACAGGCCCGCCTGCCGGCCGACGAACAGGCACGGGTCCAGGCCACCGCCGCCGACCTGGTGCGCCGGGTGCGTGCCCGCGCCCGCAACCAGGGCGCGATCGAGGCGTTCATGCGCCAGTACGACCTGGGCAGCGAGGAGGGCGTGCTGCTGATGTGCGTGGCCGAGGCGCTGCTGCGCATCCCCGACCAGGAAACCGCCGACAAGCTGATCCGCGACAAGCTCGGCGAGGCCGACTGGAAGCGGCACATGGGCCAGTCCGATTCGGTGCTGGTCAATGCCTCGACCTGGGGCCTGATGCTGACCGGCCACCTGGTCGACCTGGCCGACGACACCAAGCGCGACGTGCACGGCGCCTTCAAGCGCCTGATCGGCCGCGTCGGCGAACCGGTGATCCGCCTGGCCGTGCGCCAGGCGATGAAGATCATGGGCCACCAGTTCGTCATGGGCCGCACCATCGACGAGGCGCTGGCGCGCTCGCACAAGGGCGACAACGGCAACTACCGCTATTCCTTCGACATGCTCGGCGAAGGCGCGCTGACCATGAAGGACGCGCTGCGCTACCTGGAAGACTACCGGCGCGCGATCCATGCCATCGGCACGGACAACCTGGCGCGCGGCGGCAGCGCCGATGGCGACGTGACCCGTTCGCACGGCATCTCGATCAAGCTCTCGGCGCTGTACCCGCGTTACGAGCACGCCAAGCGCGAGCGGGTGCTGGCGGACCTGGTGCCGGGCGTGCTGGAGCTGGCGCAGCTGGCCAAGTCCTACGGCATCGGCTGCACCGTCGACGCCGAGGAGGCCGATCGCCTGGAGCTTTCGCTGGACATCATCGAACGGGTGGTTACCAATCCTTCGCTCAAGGGCTGGGAAGGCTTCGGCATCGTGGTGCAGGCCTACCAGAAGCGCACCCCGTACACGATCGACTACCTGGCCGACCTGGCCCGCCGCATTGGCCACCGCCTGCAGGTGCGGCTGGTCAAGGGCGCCTACTGGGACGCGGAGATCAAGCGCGCGCAGATCGATGGCCTGCCCGGCTACCCGGTGTTCACCCGCAAGCAGAACACCGACGTGTCCTACCTGGCCTGCGCCAGGCGGCTGTTCGGCCACAGCGACGTGCTGTACCCGATGTTCGCCACCCACAACGCGGCCACCATCGCCGCGGTGAAGCAGATCGCGCAGGGCCGCACCTACGAGCACCAGAAGCTGCACGGCATGGGCGACGACCTGTACGCCGAAGTGATCCCGGCCAACCGCCTGGGCGTGCCCTGCCGCGTCTACGCGCCGGTCGGTTCGCACGAGGACCTGCTGCCCTACCTGGTGCGCCGCCTGCTCGAGAACGGCGCCAACTCCAGCTTCGTCAACCGCATCACCGACGAGGACGTGTCCATCGACGAGCTGATCCGCGATCCGGTCGAGGCCGTGTCCTCGTTCGCCTCCATCCCGCACCCCAAGATCCCGCTGCCGGTCGACCTGCTGCGCAGCCAGAACCACGACAGGAACAACTCCATGGGCATCAACCTCGCCAACGACAACGCACTGCGTGCCCTCGCCGGGCAGCTCAACGCCGCCGTCAAGCCGTGGCAGGCCGCCCCGCTGGTGCCCGGCGCCACGCCCGCCGGCGCCAGCGTCGCGGTGACCAACCCGGCCGACCACCGCGACGTGGTCGGCCACTGGCAGGCCGCCGACAGCGCCACCGTGCAGCAGGCGCTGGCCAACGCCGTCGCCGCGCAGCCGGCCTGGAACCGCACGCCGGCCGCCAGCCGTGCCGCGATCCTCGAGCATGCCGCCGACCAGCTGGAAGCGCGCATCGCCGAGTTCATGGCGTTGTGCGTGAAGGAAGCCGGCAAGAGCCTGCCGGACAGCGTCGCCGAAGTGCGCGAGGCGGTGGATTTCCTGCGTTACTACGCCAAGCAGGCGCGCGAGCAGTTCGGTCACGCCGAAACGCTGCCGAGCCCCACCGGCGAGAGCAACGAGCTGCAGCTGCACGGCCGCGGCGTGTTCGTCTGCATCAGCCCGTGGAACTTCCCGCTGGCGATCTTCCTGGGCCAGGTCAGCGCCGCGCTGGCCGCCGGCAACAGCGTCATCGCCAAGCCGGCCGAGCAGACCAACCTGGTCGGTTACTACGCGGTCAAGCTGCTGCACGACGCCGGCGTGCCGGCCGAGGTGCTGCAGTTCCTGCCGGGCGACGGCGCCACCGTCGGCGCCGCGCTCACCGCCGACCCGCGCGTGGCCGGCGTGGCGTTCACCGGCTCGACCGAAACCGCCCGCGCCATCAACCGCGCGATGGCCGCGCGCGACGCCGCCATCGGCGTGCTGATCGCCGAGACCGGCGGCCAGAACGCCTTCATCGCCGACTCCTCGGCGCTGCCGGAGCAACTGGTCAAGGACGCGATCGGCTCGGCCTTCACCTCGGCCGGCCAGCGCTGCTCGGCGGCGCGCGTGCTGTTCGTGCAGGACGACATCGCCGACAAGGTGATGGGCATGCTGGCCGGTGCCATGGCCGAACTGAAGGTCGGCGACCCGGGCGAACTGTCCACCGACGTCGGCCCGGTGATCGACGCCGACGCGCTGCGGATCCTCGAGCAACACGCCGTGCGCATGGATGCCGAAGCCCGCCTGATCGCCACCGCGCCGCTGTCCGACGCCACTGCGCACGGCACCTTCTTCGCCCCGCGCGCCTACGAGCTGAAGGACCTGGGCCAGCTGCACCGGGAGATCTTCGGGCCGGTACTGCACGTGATCCGCTGGAAGGCCGACCAGCTCGACGCGGTGATCGACCAGATCAACGCCACCGGCTACGGCCTGACCCTGGGCGTGCACTCGCGCATCGACGAGACCGTCGAGCGCATCGCCTCGCGCGTCAACGTCGGCAACGTCTACGTCAACCGCAACCAGATCGGCGCGGTGGTCGGGGTGCAGCCGTTCGGCGGCCAGGGCCTGTCCGGCACCGGCCCGAAGGCCGGCGGCCCGCACTACCTGCTGCGCTTCGCCACCGAGAAGACGGTGACGGTCAACACCACTGCCGCCGGCGGCAACGCCTCGCTGCTGACCCTGGGCGACTGATTGCCGGCATGTCCCCGTGAACGAAAAACCCCGCGCAGGCGGGGTTTTTCGTGCTCTACCGGTCGCGCCGGGCCATGCCTGGCGACGATCATGCCGCCACGCTGAACCGGCTGTCCGCACGCTTGGCCAGCGCGTGCCGCACCGTCGCGATGCGCGCTTCCAGGTCGCCCTGCAGCAGCACGTACTGGGCACCCCGCGCCTGCAGCTCGTGCACGTACCACGCATGCTGCTGCGCGCGGAATGCCTCCCCCAACCGCGTGCCGTCCTGGTCGAACGGAATATCCGGCGCGCACAGGAACAGCAGGTCATATGGCCGCAGTGCAGCCTGCTGCAGTGCCTCCGGTGCCGCACCAAACATCCAACCGCTGTAGCCCAGCGTCACCCACGGCGTGGTATCGCAGAACAACCAGCGATACGCGCGCCGCGCGGCCTCGTCTTCGTGTTGTGGCTGTGTCATTGCGATGCGAAGCAGATCCTCCGGCTTCAGTTCTCCTCCCTGCCGCTCCCATAACGTGCGGCCATATTCCGGCACCCAGGCGGTCTGCATATGCTCGGCCATCATGCGCGCCAGCGTGGTCTTCCCGGTGGACTCGCCACCAATGAACGCCACGCGCTGCACGTAGGCCGCATATACCTCGGCGGAAAGGCTGTGCCGATGTGCATGTGGATCGGCACGCAGCTGCGTGCCGCTGGCCTGTCCGACATCACGCGTACGCTCCAGCCGTTCATGACGCACCGGCGCGTTGAAGCAGGCCGCCAGCGTGTCGGCAAAGCCATCGCCGTAGTCCTCGCCGGTGAATACCGCCTGCACCGGACCATCAAACAGGTGCTGGCACAGCCAGGCGGTAAACATGCGCTGCACCTGCTCGCTGTCGCTGTCCTGCGGCAACACGCGCGGCGGCAGCCCGTGTTCGGCACACAAGGCTGCCAGCCGCGCATCATCCAGTACCACCACCGTCGCCAGGGGGAAGCGCGCACGCAGCCAGCGCTCGCGACGCGCAGCGCTGTAGCCGGCAAAGCCCGGCTGCGACCAGCCGATCACCAGCAACTGCTGGCAGCGCGTGGAGGCAAAGTTGATCAGTCGTTCATGGCCGAGGTGCAGCGGGCAGAACTTGCCCACCACCAGGCCACGCTCGGCCCGCTCAGGCAGCGGCATGGGCCGCCTTTGCCTCATCGCGCATCAGATGCCGCCAATGGCGCAGCGCCACCAGCGCGTTGATCCAGAAGCCGACATACAGGATCGAGGTCAGGTGCAGGCCGCGGCTGTAATACAGCGGTACCGCGATGCTGTTCACCAGCAGCCACAGCCACCACGACTCCAGCTTGCGCCGCATCATCAGCAGCTGCGCGATCACGCTCAGCACCAGCACGGCAGAGTCGACATACGGTGCATAGGCGTTGGTCAGACGGGTCAGCATCCAGCCGTAGCCGAACGTGGCCAGCAGCGCCAGCGGTACCAGCCAGGCCCACGCGCGCGGTCGCAACGAGGTGATCGGCAGCGGCGCGCCGTGGTCGCCGCGCAGCCACTGCCACCAGCCCAGCACGCTGATCGCGACGAAGAAGAACTGCAGCACCATGTCCGCGTACAGGTGCGACCGCTGGAACACCAGCGCGAACAGCGCGCAACCGACAATGCCCAGCCACCATGTGTGTACGTTGTTGCGGCCGGCCAGCAGGATCGAACCGGCGACGGCGATGTTGGCGGCCAGCTCCAGCTGGAAGGCGGGGTCGGACAGGTTCATGCCGCATTGTCGCCCGTCGTGCGCCGCGGGGCGACGGTACGCGCGGCAATGCGCCGCCCACGAAAGCGAAGGGCCCCGCTTGCGCGGGGCCCTCCGGTCAGTCGTACCAGGCGTGCCCGGATCAGAACTTGTAGTTCATCGACGCGGCCAGGATGTCGCCACCGACCTTGTACTTGCCCTGCAGCACGTTGCCGGTGCTGCTGGTGGCGTTGATCGCCGGGTCGTTGGTGAACAGGTGGGTGTAGCCGAAGTTGAACTCGGTGTTCTCCTTCGGGGTCCAGCCCAGGCCGAACGACAGCCACTTGCGGGTCACGTCCGGCACGCGCACGTCGCGGTGGCCGTAGGTGGTCGGGGTCTCGTCATAGGCCACGCCGCCACGCAGGGTGATGGTGTCGGACAGCTTGTACTCGGTACCGATCGAACCGAAGGTGGTGTCCTTGTAGCCGAACACCAGCACGTTGTCCGGCTGGTTCGACGCGAAGTCCACGGTCACCTTGTCGAACGCGGTGGCCCAGGCGGTGCGCGACACGTCGCCCATCACCGTCCAGCGGTCGTTGACCTTGTGGGTCACGCTCAGGGTGGCCGAGGCCGGCAGGGTCACCGTGGCCTTGCCGCTGGTGTCGACGAACAGGCCCTTGGCCGCCAGGCCCAGCACCGCGTCGACCTTGCCCGGGACATCGAAGCGGGCCTTGCCGCCGGTGATCTTGTGCTCGACCTTGGAGCGATAGCTCAGCGCGATGTTGGTGTTCTCGGTCGGGCTGAAGGTACCGCCGATCACGTAGCCGACGGCATTGTTGTTGCCTTCGACGGTGGCGTAGCCATCGGCGCTGCCCGGCACCAGGCCCAGCGCGGCGCTGGCGCCCTTGCTGGAGCTGTAGGCCACGGCGCCGAAGTCCACGGCATTGGCCAGCTCGATGGTCAGGTGCTCGACGAACACGCTGGCGCCGAAGGACACGTACGGGTTGACGTCATAGGAGAACGCCGCGCCCAGGTCGACCGCCTTCAGGTCGGTCTTGGTGCCGTGGTAGCGGCCCACCCAGTCGCGGTCGTATTCGGTCTTGAAACCGAACGGCGCGGTCAGCGACAGACCGAAGTGCATGTTGTCGTTCTCGCCGAACGGCACGTGGAAGTACGCGGCCGGAACCGGGGCGATCATGCCGGCGTCACCGCCGTTGCCGCCGGAGATCGGGGTGCCCTTGCCAGCGCCGGTCGGGCCGGCGTTGCGGGCGCTGTAGACGTCTTCCATCTTGGCCGAGAAGCTGATCGCGCTCAGATCGGCCTGGAACTGGCGGCCGTCGAGCAGGCGCATCGAAGCCGGGTTGGTGGCGATCACCGAAGCATCGCCCCAGGCGGAGCTGGAACCGGCGAAGGCGCGGCCCAGGCCCTTGGCGCTGTTCTCCTTGAGCTGGAACGCGGCGGCGTCGGCGTGGCTGAAAGCCAGGGCACCGGCAATGCCGACGGCCAGGGCGGTGACGCGTGCGAGGGTGGAAGCGGTATGCATGTTGGAAGCTCTCTCCGTAGGCCAAAGGTGATTCGTTGTGCGCCTGCACCCGGTGCCGTCGAACGGCCCTGCGGTGCGCCGGATTCCCCTCCCGACATACGACGCCGTATGCAGTATCCATCAAGCTTGTTAACTAAACAATAACGCCCCCGCATTCATTTCCTTCGGCTCCATCACCCTGTCCGGCCCCGCACGGGGTAGGCTTCCGCGTCCATGTTCGTTTCCATTCCCTCCCGCGACAAACCCGGACTCCGCTGGGCGGTGCCGCTGCTGTTCGCGGCGATCTGGCTGGCCTTTCTCTGGTCGATCTCGCGGCCGGACGAGGCCCGGCGTTCGCTGTGGATGGACTGGGGCGCGCTGTCCACCGGCCTGGGCAATCCCCAGGACTGGTGGGCCGCACTGCGCGACGGCAGCGTGCTGCGCCTGTTCACCGCGCTGTTCCTGCACGCGGACTGGTCGCACCTGCTGGGCAACCTGGTGTTCCTGCTGATCTTCGGGCTGCCGGCCGAGCGGGTGCTGGGGCCGTGGCGGCTGTTGTTGCTGTTCCTGCTGGGCGGTGCCGCGGCCAACCTGGCGGCGCTGTACGCCATGGGATCGCCCGACCAGATCATCATCGGCGCCAGCGGCGCGGTATCGGCACTGCTGGGGGCCTACCTGGCGCTGTTCCCCGGCGCGCGGCTGGGCGTGGTGCTGCCGCTGGGGCTGTTCCTGGAGTTCGTCCGCGCACCGGCGTATCTGTTGATCGGCGTGTGGGCGGCATTGCAGATCGTCTTCGCCTACATCGGCCCCAGCTTCGGCATGGTGGCCTGGTCCGCGCATCTGTCCGGCTTCCTGTTCGGCATTGTCTACGGGCTGTACGTGCGCGCGGCCATCGCCCGGCGGCTGCGCAAGCGCCACGGGTTCTAGCAGCCGCCGGCTCCGCGCGCTCCCTATAATCGCGCCATGAGCAGCAAGCCCCTGTACAAGATCACGTTCCTCAATCACGGCAAGGTCTACGAGCTGTATGCCCGGCGCGTGGGCAGCAGCCACCTGTGGGGATTCAACGAAATCGCCGAGCTGGTGTTCGACCTGCACGACGGGCTGGTGGTCGATCCCACCGAAGAGCGCCTGCGTGAGGAGTTCGCCGACACCAAGGTGCTGCACCTGCCGATGCAGAGCATCGTGCGCATCGAGGAAGTGGAAAAGAAGGGCCAGTCGGCCATCCGCGATGCGGCCACCGGCGAGAAGGTGGTCACCCCGTTCCCGATGCCCGCCAAGCCGCGCTGAGCACCGGCTGCGGGATCATCGCCGCGGAATTGGCTGCACGCGTGCAGCACGCCCGGCCGCGCGCCGCTGCTACCTTCCCATTGTCGGGCTTGCCGCGGCGCGCACCGGCGATTGACACGCAGGCCCCCCGGCGCGCGGGAAGCGCGCGCTATTTGCCGCCGTCGGCCGCCTCCGGCCTGGCAGGCACGTTGACGCCCGCCGGCGCAGGCGCTGCCTGCGGCTTCGCCGGGACATCCGGCCGTGCCGCGGCCGCGGGCCGGGCAGCGAGCGAGCCCGGTCGCTTGAGCTCACGCAGGGCCGAGCGCACCGGCCCTTCGCCCGGCAACACGACGCCGGTGGCGACGCCGCTGGTCTCGTCGTCGCCACGCAGGTGACCCGGCAGCTTGGCCTCGCTGAAGTCGGCGATGGCAGCCGGCACGTCCTTGTCCGTGGTGCCCGGATCCGGGGTCAGTTCCACGTCCGGTACGATGCCGGTGGCCTGGATCGAACGTCCACTGGGCGTGTAGTAACGCGCGGTGGTGAGCTTTACCGAGTCGCCGTTGTCCAGCGGCAGCACGGTCTGCACCGAGCCCTTGCCGAACGTGCGGCTGCCGACGATGCGCGCACGCTGGTTGTCGTGCAGCGCACCGGCCAGCACTTCCGAAGCACTCGCCGAACCGGCATCCACCAGCACTACCACCGGCGCGCCCTTCATCAGGTCGCCGGGCGTGGCCTCGAACCGGGCATCGCTGACCGAGATGCGGCCGCGCGTGCTGACGATCCCTCCCTTCTCCAGCAGGTCGTCGGCAACCTGCACCGCCGCGGTGAGCAGGCCGCCCGGATTGCTGCGCAGGTCCAGCACCAGGCCCTTCAGCTTGCCGCCGGCCTGCGACTGCAGTTGCGCGAGGTGCTTCTGGAAGTCGGCGCCGGTATCGGCCTGGAAGGTGCTGATGCGCACATAGCCATAGCCCGGCTCGAGCATCCGGCTGCGCACGCTGGTGACGCGGATGGTCTCGCGGGTGACGGTCACGTCGAACGGCTTTTCCTCGCCGCGCTCGATGGTCAGCACGACCTTGCTGCCGGCGGGACCGCGCAGCGGTTCCATCGCCTCGAACGCACTGATCGGCTTGCCGTCGATGGCCACGATCAGGTCGCCGGCGCGCAACCCGGCCCGCGCGGCGGGCGTTTCGTCGATCGGCGACACCACCTTGAGCGCACCGTCCTGCTGCAACAGCTCGACGCCGATGCCCTCGTAGGCGCCCGTGGCCTGCTCATCGAAGGCCTGCGCGTCTTCCTTGTCGAAATAGGTGCTGTGCGGATCCAGGTCCAGCAGCAGGCCGCGCACCGCCGACTGCATCAGCTTCTTGTCGTCCACGGGGTCCACGTAGGCGGCGCGCACCGCGTTGTATACCGCGACGAAGCGGCGGATCTCGTCCAGCGGCACCCGCGAGGTGACCGACTCCTGGGCATCGGGGTCGTCCGCCTTGGGCGTCTTGTCCGGGGCGCCCTGCGCCAGGCCGACGGCCGGCGACAGTGCGAACAGCAGGGCAGCAGCAAGGCCGGCTACACGCATGAACCACTCCATGAAAACGGATGCGCACCATGCGCGTCGGACCGATTATGCGCGAACGCCGGTGGAATTCACGTTGAACGCGGCCGCCGCCGGGGGCGCCCGCTCAGCCGCCGCTCACTGGCGCTGCAGCCAGGTACCCGGGTCCACCGGCTGGCCGTTGCGGCGCAGCTCGAAGTAAAGCGCCGTCACGCCCTGGCCACCGGAGTTGCCGACCCGTGCCACCGCCTCGCCGCGGCGCACCCGCGCGCCCGAATCGCGCAGCAGGGTGTCGTTATGGGCATACAGGCTCATGTAGCCATTGCCGTGGTCGACGATCAGGATCATGCCGTAGCCGGTCATCCAGTCGGAGAAGACCACCGTGCCGTCGGCGACCGCGGTCACCGTGGTGCCGGGCGGGGCACCGATCAACACCCCGCTGCTGGTGCGGCCATCCGGCAGGCGCCCGCCGTAGCGGGCCAGCAGGTTGCCGGACAACGGCCAGCCCAGCCCGCCGACCTTCGGTGCCGGCGCATTCGCGGTGACCCGCGGCGGCACCTTGCCGGGGGTGGGCCGCGCCGTCCCGGTGGCCGCCTGGCGCGACTGCTCGGCGGCGGCACGGCGCGCGGCCGCCTTGCGCTCGGCCTCGGCGCGTGCGGCCGCCGCGCGCAGGCTGGAGAGCAGCTGCTCGAGTGCCCGCGCGTCCTTGCCCAGCACCTTCTCCCGCTCGCTGCGGTCCTGGTAGCGCTGGTCCAGCTCGGCCGCCAGCTGCGCGCGCCTGCGCCGGTCCTCGGCCAGCGCGGCAGCCTGCTCGCGCTGCTGCGCGCGTGCCTGCTCCAGCTCGCGGCTGCGCGCCAGGATCTCCTGTTCGTTCGCTGAAAGCGCCTGGAGATCGCCGGCCAGCGAGGCGATGGTCCGCGCCCGCTCGCGCTGCAGGTAACGGTGGTAGGCCAGTTCGCGATTGGCGTCAGCCACGCGGTCCTGCGACAGCAGCAACTTCAGCGGGGCATGGTTGCCCAGCCGGTAGGCGCCGCGCAGCAGCGCGGCAAGCTGCTCGCGCTGCCGCGACAGGTTGGCTTCAAGCGTGGCGCGGCGTTGCTGCAGCCCGGCCAGTGCCTGCTGTTCGCGGCGCATCGCCGCCTCGGTGTCGGCCACCGCCCGGCCGCTGCGGGCCACCTTCTGGTCGGCCTCGCGCAGCCGCCGCGACGCCGCTTCCCGCTCGGCCTGCAGGCGCTGCCGCTCCTGGGCCACGTTCTTGAGTTCGCCGCGTACCTGCTGCAGCTTCTTTTCCGCATCGCGCGGGGTGTTCTGCGCCGGCGCGGACGGCACCAGCAGCGACAGCCCCAGCAGGCAGCCGGCGGCCCAGGCCGGCGGTGCCGGGAAGCGGGCGGGCGGGCGGCGGGAGGGTCGCAAGGGCATTCCAGTGACTTCAGGCAGATGCGGATTGTATCCAGCCATGGTGCCATCCCGGCTCGCCCACAGGAAATCCCGACGGAGACCCGCGATGAACCGATTCCTTCTTCTGCTGGCCCTGGGCCTGGCCAGCCCACTGGCGATGGCGTCCGACGACATCAGCAAGGTGAACGGAAGCATCCGTACCGACTCCGGCACCGCCTACCGCGACCTGGACACCGTCAATGGCAGCATCCACCTCGCCAAGGGCGTGCAGGCACGCAGCGTGGAAACCGTCAACGGCAGCATCAATGCCGACGACAACGTGCAGGCGCGCAGTCTGGAGACGGTGAACGGCGCGGTGCGTGCCGGACGCGGGCTGGTCCTCTCCGGCGACGTGGAAACCGTCAACGGTGGCATCTTCATCGACCAGGGCGGACGCATCGGCGGCGGCGTGGAAACCGTCAACGGTGGCATCGGCCTGGTCGGGACCGAGGTCGGGCGCAACATCGAAACGGTGAACGGCGACATCACCGTCGGCATCGGCTCGCATGTGAAGGGCGGCATCCGCGTGACCAAGCCGTCGTTCAGCCTATCACTGACGCCCCCACGCAAGCCGCGGGTGATCATCGGCCCCAACGCGAAGGTCGACGGCCCGCTCAACTTCGAGCGCGAAGTGACGCTGTACGTGCACGACAGCGCCTCCATCGGCCCGGTCAGCGGCGCCACCGTGCGGCGCTTCGACAGCGAGGCCGCGCCGAAGGATTGAGCGCTTCGCGGCAGGCTTGCCTAGAATCGGGCTTCCCCTTTCATCCGGAGCCCGGTTCCATGCCCCGCAGATTCCTGTTGTGCCTCGCCGCGGGCGCGGCGCTGGCCGCGTGCCGGCAAGAGGCCACGCCGCCGCAGGCGCCGGTGCCCGCTCCCGCGCCGGGACATGCATTCTCCACCGGCATCAACGCCGCGGACTTCGCCGAACTGGTGAAGACGCTGGCATCGGATGCGTTCGAAGGACGCGCGCCAGGCAGCCGCGGCGAACAGCTGACCGTCGACTACATCCGCGACCAGATGCAGCGCATCGGCCTGCAACCGGGCAACGGCGACAGCTGGTTCCAGGAAGTGCCGATGACCGAGACCATCGCCGATCCCGCAACCGTGCTCACACTCGTGCATGGCGACGCCCGGCGCACGCTCGCCTTCGGCAGCGACATGGTGGTCGGCACCCGCAGCGGCCAGCCGGAAGTGCGGATCGACGCCAGCGACATGGTGTTCGTCGGCTACGGGGTGGATGCGCCGGAGCAGGACTGGAACGACTATGCCGGCCAGGACTGGAAGGGCAAGACCGTGGTGATGTTGGTCAATGACCCCGGCTTCCACGCGGGCAATGCGCGCCTGTTCGAGGGCAAGCGCATGACCTATTACGGGCGCTGGACCTACAAGTTCGAGGAAGCCGCGCGCAAGGGCGCCACCGCGGCGCTGATCGTGCATGACACCGCGGGCGCGGCATACGGCTGGGACGTGGTGCGCAGCTCCTGGGGGGGCGCGCAGTACGACCTGCCGGCTGCCGAAGACAAGGAGCCACGCCTGCAGGCGCAGGGCTGGCTGAGTGCGGAAGCGGCACGGCAGCTGTTCGCCGATGCCGGGCTCGACCTGGACAAGGCCTATCGCGATGCCGGCAGGCGCGGCTTCAAGCCGGTACCGCTGCGTACCACGCTGTCGCTGGACCTGAAGAGCAGCATCGCGGAGAAGAAGTCGCGCAATGTCGTGGGCGTCCTGCCCGGCAGCAGGCGCGCCGACGAGGCCGTGCTTTACATGGCGCATTGGGACCACCTGGGCAGGCAGGCGGACCAGGCACACGACGCGCAGGCCGGCGACGACATCTACAACGGTGCCGTGGACAACGCCACCGGCGTAGCCGGCATCCTCGAGATCGCCGACGCGATGGTCCACCAGCAGCCGGCGCCGGAGCGCTCGGTGGTGTTCCTTGCGGTGACGCTGGAGGAGTCCGGCCTGCTCGGCTCGCAGTATTACGTCAGCCATCCCACCTTCCCGCTGGACAAGATCGCCGGCGTGATCAACATCGACGCGATGTCGGTCAATGGCCGCGCCCGCGACATGACCGTCACCGGCTATGGCAGCTCGGAGCTCGAGGACATCCTCAAGCCCCTGGCGGCGGCGCAGAAGCGGACCCTGCACGCGGAGTCGGCGGTGCAGAGCGGCTTCTATTTCCGCTCGGATCATTTCAACTTCGCCAAGGCCGGCGTTCCGGCGCTCTACGCTGGCGGCGGGGTGGACCTTCTGGATGGCGGGGTCGAGGCCGGCAGGAAAGCCGCCGAAGCCTATGCCCGCGAGCGTTACCACAGTCCGCGCGACGAGTACGACGCTGCCAGCTGGAGGCTCGACGGCGCCCTGCAGGACCTCGAACTCCTGTACGGCGTCGGCCGCGAACTGGCGGGTGGCGACAGTTGGCCCAACTGGTACGAAGGCAACCCGTTCAAGGCCGACCGCGATCGCATGATGCAAGGCCGGCGCACGGCCAACGACTGATCCGCATCGGTCGTGCACCTGCACGGCCGGTGATGCGCAACGGTTTCATGGCCGGCTCAGCGAACATCACCACGCTGGACCCGCGCGCGGAGGGTTTTCCGATCCTGCGTTCGACGCAGGAAGCGCGGTTGCAGAGGGTGATGTCGAACCGTTTTGGTTTTGGGGGCACGAACGCGACGCTGGTATTCGGCCGGGTGTGATCTTCGCGTTCTGGCGGTAGTGATGGAAGCAACGGCGCCTTTTGGCGCCGTTGTCGTATGTCGGTGGGCGACGATCAGCTTGAGGCTGCACCTGCTCCACGCCCTCGCCTGGGCGGATCGGTTCCGGTGCAGCAGCCAGGCCCGCGTGGCTGCTGGCCTTTCTGTCTGTCCCGCGCCTGCAGGGCGGCCGTCGCAGTGCCCTCCTGCAGATTCGAGGGCTCGACACGTAGCGCGTCAGCGCGAGGGAGGCATGCAGCTGCTGGAGCGTGCGGTCACGACGAGGCGGTACGCATCACCGCACCCAACCTTGCCCACGCGCAGGGCGGTTTACCGCCGGGCAACGCCCGCAGCAACGCTGACTTGAGGGGTGGAAAACGCCAACGGCGCCGTCAGGCGGCGTCACGCTTTACGACACCGGCGGCCCTAGGCGCCGTTGTTTCCCCTTCCGCCGCGGGCCCATGCGTTACCGGGTGGTTTTCCGAAGGTGGGTTTCACGGATTCCGGCGTGGCCGGGCCGGGCCGGGCCGAAGGATTTTAGATGGCGCACAAAAGCAAACCCCCGCTGCGTGAGCAGCGGGGGTTTGGGGGTAAAGCCCCTGGCGATGACCTACTCTCGCATGGCTTGAGCCACACTACCATCGGCGCAGCTGCGTTTCACTTCCGAGTTCGGGATGGGATCGGGTGGTTCCACAGCGCTAATTTCACCAGGGAG
>NZ_JAKUKB010000008.1:0-391935 GCF_022436665.1 Stenotrophomonas sp. Y6 | reverse complement strand
TTCCCGCGCCCCGGGTCGTCCGCGGCCGGGCGGGCCGCGGGTTTCGGCCGCGGCGTGGCGGCCGCCGGCGGCTGCGGCGCGGACTGCAGCAGCGCGTCGAATCCAGCGGCGTCCTTGTCGGCGCCGCTGCCGGCGCGCGGCAGGGAAGCCGCGCCCGGCGCCTGGCTGGCGCTCGCCGCGCCCAGCGACAGCGGCGTCATGGGCTGTCGTCCTCGCCCGACAGCTGGGCCTGGCGGGCGCGGCGTGCGCCCAGATCGTCCATTTCGCGCTGGTCGCGGCGTTCCTCCACCTGCTTTTCGCGGGCACGGTAGCTGGCCGCCAGCTGCTCCAGCACCTGTTTGTCGCGGCTGGCCAGCAGCAAGCGTGCGCGCTCGGCATCGACCCGCTCGCGGTTGCGGTCCACGGTCTGGCTCTGCTGCTGCACGGCGCTGTCCAGGCGGTCCAGGAACGCGCGCCGGTTCATCAGCTGCGACGGGCTGGTGGCGGCCATCTGCGCGCCGGCGTATTCCTCGGCGTAGCGGCGCAGTTCCTCCAGCCGCGACAGGTGCATGTCCAGCGCCTGCTGGCGCTCGGCCAGGGCGCGGGCGACCGCGTCCTCGTGGTCCTGCGCACGGCGCAGCAGGGGGTCCAGGCGACGGGATTGGTTCATGGGACGTTCTCGCTTTCGACCAGGCGTTTCAGGGCGGCAAGGCTGTGGGGAAGGTCGGCGGCCAGGCTCACGTCCTGGCCGAGGAATTCGAGGATTTCCGGCCAGCGCTCGAGCGCTTCGTCGGTGGCCGCGTCGTTGCCGCGCTGGTAGGCGCCGATGGCGATCAGGTCGCGGTTGGCCGAGTACGCCGCCACCAGCCGCTTGAGCTTGCGGATGCGCAGGCGCCAGGCGTCGTCGGCAATGTCCTGGACCACGCGGCTGACCGACGACTCGACGTCGATGGCCGGGTACAGGCCGGAATCGGCGACCCGGCGCGAAAGCAGGATGTGGCCGTCAAGGATGGCGCGGGCGGCGTCGGCGATCGGGTCCTGCGGGTCGTCGCCCTCGGTGAGCACGGTATAGAAGGCGGTGATCGAGCCGCGCCCCTTGGCGCCGTTGCCCGCGCGTTCCACCAGCGCCGGCAGCTTGGCGAACACGCTGGGCGGGTAACCACGGGTGGTCGGCGGTTCGCCGACGGACAGGCCGATCTCGCGCTGCGCCTGGGCGAAGCGGGTCAGCGAATCCATCAGCAGCAGCACGTTCAGGCCCTGGTCGCGGAACCACTCGGCGATCGCGGTGGCGCGATAGGCGCCATGCAGGCGCGCCAGCGGCGGGCGGTCGGCCGGCGCGGCCACCACCACCGCCCGGCGCAGGCCTTCCTCGCCCAGGGTGGTCTCGACGAAGTCGCGCACTTCGCGGCCGCGCTCGCCGATCAGCCCGACCACGATCACGTCGGCCGAGGTGAAGCGGGTCATCATTCCCAGCAGCGTCGATTTGCCGACGCCGGAGCCGGCGAACAGGCCCACGCGCTGGCCGCGGCCGATCGGCAGCAGTGCGTTGATCGCGCGCACGCCCACGTCCAGCGGCTGGGTGATGGGTTCGCGCGCGAGCGGGTTGATCGACACCCCGGCCATGCTGGCGCTGCCTTCGGCGCGGATCGGGCCCTTGCCGTCCAGCGGCACGCCGTCGCTGTCGATGACCCGGCCCAGCAGGCCTTCGCCGACCTCCACCCCGCCGCGCCGGTAGGACGGCACCACGCGTGCGTTGGGCAGCAGGCCGTGCAGTTCGGCGCTGGGCATCAGGTAGGTGCGGTCGCTGGCGAAGCCGACCACCTCGGCGTCGACCCAGCCGCCGTCGACCTCGACCTTGCAGGTGGCGCCCATCGGCGCCTCGCAGCCGACCGCTTCCAGGGTCAGGCCCACCGCGCGGCGCAGCACGCCCTCGCGGATCAGGCCGCGGCCGTGCCCCGGCTCGATGTCGATGGCGTCCAGCCGGGCGGCCAGGCGCAGGTTGCGCGCGGCCGACCAGGCGGCGGGCGCCGGTGGCGGGCGGTCGGGCGGCGCGGTGTCGGGGTGGGTGGGGTTCATTGGGTGGCTCCGGCCTTGCGCATCACCGTGGACAGCGCCGCGCGCAGGCGCGCCTCGAGGGTGCCGTCGATGCGCACGCTTTCGGCGTGCACGCGCAGGTCGCCGCGGCTCAGGCCGGGGTCCGGGCTCAGGCGCTGGCCCGGCGCCAGTTTCAGCAGCGGCGCCAGCGCGGCGATGTCATCCGGGTGCAGGCGCACCTCGACCTCGCGGCTGCTGCCGCCGACCGCTTCCAGCGCCTCGTTGACCAGCTCCTGCAGCAGCGCCGGTTCGGCTTCGTAGGCACGGCCGAGCAACTGCCCGGCCACGCGCACCGACAACTCGCCCAGCGCGGCCACCACTTCGCCTTCCAGGCGCAGCAGCGGGCGGCTGAAGTTGTCCAGGATGCCTTCGATCTGCGCCACCAGCCGGCGTACTTCGGCCTGGCCCTGGGCGAGGCCTTCGGCATGGCCCTCGGCGTGTCCCTGTTCCAGCCCTTCCTGGCGCGCGGCGTCCTGGATGGCCTGGATCTGCTCCAGCGTCGGCGGCTGCGGCAACGGCTCCGGCGGCAGTTCCGCGGCATCGCCGGGATGGTCGTCGGACAGCGCCGGCGCCGGTTCCAGCGCGGCGGTCAGATCGGGGGCCATCCAGCGCACGACCGGACTCACAGCATGGTCTCCGCATTGCCACCGATGGTGACGGTGCCTTCATCGGCCATGCGCTTGACGATGGCCAGGATCTCGCGCTGCGCGGCTTCCACGTCGGACAGCTTGACCGGGCCGCGCGCCTCCATGTCCTCCAGCAGGATCTCGGCGGCACGCTGGGACATGTTGCGGGTGATCTTGTCGCGCACCTTGATGTCGGCGCCGCGCAGGGCCAGGCCCAGGCGCTCGCCGCTGACTTCGCGCAGCACCAGCTGCATCTCGCGGTCGTCCAGGTCCACCAGGTCGTCGAACACGAACATCAGGTCCTGGATGCGGCTGCCCAGCGGCGCGTCGACCTGCGCGATCGCGCTGAGGATCGCCTGGTCCTGGCCGCCGTCCATGAAGTTGAGGATGTTGGCCGCGCACTGCACGCCGCCGATGTTGGACGACTTCAGGTTCTGGTTGCCGGCGAACTGGCGCTCCATGATCTCGTTGAGTTCGTTCAGCGCATTGGGCGGGATGCCGTCGAGGGTGGCGATGCGCAGCAGCACGTCGACCCGGGTGCGTTCGGGCAGCAGCTTCAGCGCTTCGGCGGCCTGGTCGTTTTCCAGGTGCGACATGACGATGGCGATGATCTGCGGGTGTTCGTTGCGCACCAGGTCGGCGACCGCGCGCGGGTCCATCCACTTCAGCGTGTCCAGGCCGGTGGTGTTGCGGCCCAGCAGGATGCGGTCGATCAGGTTGTTGGCCTTCTCGTTGCCCAGCGCCTGCACCAGCATGTTGCGGATGTAGTCGTCCGAGCCGACGCTGAGCGAGGTCTTGTTGCCGAGTTCGCTGCTGAACTCGTCCATGACCTGCTGCACCTGCTCGCGGCTGACGTCGGTCAGGGTGGCCATGGCGATGCCGATCTTCTGCACCTCCTTGGGCTCCATGTGGCGCAGCACCTCGGCCGCGTCGGCTTCGCCCAGCGAGAGCAGCAGCACCGCGGCGCGCTGCACGCCATTCATGGGAACGACGGACTCAGTCATTGGCCACCCATCCCTTCACCACCTGGGCGACGCGCTTGGAATCGGAGCGCACCGCCTCGCGCGCCATGCGCAGGCGTTCCTCGTAGGCGTCCAGCGGCAACGCCAGCGGCGCGGCGCCCCCCAGCTGCAGGTGGTCGTTGGCCAGCCCGGGCAGGCCGTCGGCGTTGTCCACCAGGTGCACGTCGGCGCGCAGCGGATCCTCGTCCGGGCCGGGCAACGCCTTGGGCGGGCCGGCGATCTGGCGCAGCGCCGGGCGCAGCACGCCGAACAGCAGTGCCAGCACCACGACCGCACCCAGCACCAGGCGCAGGCCGTCGCGGACCTGCGGCAGTTCCCACCACTTGATCGGTTCGTCCGGCGTGGTATCGCGCACGAACGGCGCGTTCATCACCGATACCGTGTCGCCGCGCGCGGTGTCGAAGCCGACCGCCTGCTTGACCAGCGCCTCGACCCGGGTCAACTCGGCGGCGCTGAGCGCCTGGTCGCTGATCTTGCCGTTGCTGCCGGCACGCGGCACGTGGTCGACCAGCACCGCTACCGACACCCGCTTGACCCGCCCGGCGGGCTGCCGGGTGTGCTGCAGGGTGCGGTCCAGCTCGTAGTTGCGGGTGGCGTTCTTGCTGCTTTCGCTCGGGGTGGCGGCGGTGGCCGGCGCGGCCTGGGGGCCGGGCGGGGTGTTGCTGGCCGCGCCGGGCACACCCTGCGGGCCCTGGGTGGTGGTGGTGTTCTCGCTGATCTGCTCGCTGCGCACCTTCTGCGGCTCGCCGTTGTACAGCTCGCGCGCTTCCTCGGTGACCGAGAAATCCATGTCCACGCTGACTTCCGGGTTGACCCGGCCGGGGCCGGTCATCGGCTCCAGCAGCTCGCGGATGCGCTGGTTGTAGGAGGTCTCCAGGCGCCGCACCTGGTCGAACTGCGCCGCGTTCAGGGCCGCATCGCTGTTGGGGTCGGCGATGGTCAGCATGCGCCCGCTCTGGTCGACCACGGTGACCCGCTCCGGGGCCAGGTCCGGGATGCTGGAGGCGACCATGTGCACGATCGCATCGACCTGGTTGCGCTCCAGCTGCTGGCCCGGACGCAGTTCCAGCACCACCGAGGCGCTGGCGACGTCGCGCTGGCGGGTGAATGCGCTGGGCTTGGGAATGGCCAGGTGCACGCGCGCGTCGCGCACCGGACGCAGGGTGGTGATGGTGCGCACCAGCTCGGTTTCCAGCGCGTGCTGGTAGCGCGCGTTTTCCATGAACTGGCTGACGCCGAAGCCGGGGTCGCGCTCCATCAGCTCGAAGCCGAGCCGGCCGCTGTCGGTCAGGCCGGAGCCGGCCAGCTTGAGCCGGGCGTCGTGGATGTTCTTTTCCGGCACGCTGATGGCGCCGGTGGCCGCGTCCAGCTCGAACGGGATCTGCGCGGCGCGCAGCAGGTCGGTCGCCTCGGCGGTCGCCTTCTGGTCCAGACCGGTGTACAGCGGCGCCATCGGCGGCTTCTGCGCCCAGAAGAACACGAACAGGCCGGCCGCCACGGCAATGGCGATCATCGCCATCAACCCCAGCCGGCGGGTGATCTGCAGGCTCTGCAGCCGGTCGAACCAGGCCCCGGCCTTTTCCGAATTGAGTGAATCCTTGGACAGCGCGAGTGCCATGGCGACCGGTTCCTTACAGCGGCATGTTCATCACGTCCTGGTAAGCCTGGACGAGACGGTTGCGGACTTCCACGGTGGCGCGGAACGCCAGCTGGGACTGCTGGGAGGCGACCATGACCTTGGCCAGGTCGGCGCCGGGTTCGCCGCGCTCGAACGCAGCGGCCAGCGCGCCGGAGACCTGCTGGGCGCGATTCACGTCGGCCAGCGCACCCTGCAGGGTGTCGGTGAAGCTGGCCACCGGGGCGGTGGCGGGCCGGACCCCGGCCAATCCGTCGATGGCGTTGCTGCGCGCGACGTCGGCGGCCGGCAACGACTGGCTCGCCTGGGTCTGGTAGCTGCGGATCTGGGAAAGGATGGAATTGACGGAGTGGGACATCGACAAGGTTCCGGGACAGGGGAGAACTGCCTGTTCATGTGCAAGTCGCGTGCCGGAACCGGAACGGCGGGAAAACCCGCGGGAAGCCTGTGACGGCGGGGCGGGCCGCGGCCCCGGCGACGGTTTTCCGTCGGTGACGCCGGGAATGGTGACGCTGGGCCAGGGGCCGGGGCGATGGCGGGCCCGGGGCGGCGGATGCCGCCACCGCGGGCCGCCCGTTGGCCGCTGCCGTCGAGGCGCGGGAGAGCCCGCCGGTGTGCCGCCCGGCGGCGGGCATCAGCAGCCGGGAAACCGGCGCCGGGCAGGGGGAATGCAGTTCAGGGCAGCCAGGCCGCCTGCCACTGCGCCAGCCCGGCATCGGCCAGCATCCAGTCGTGGTGCACCACCGCGCGCAGCGCGTCGCCGGCGGCGGCACGCGCGCCGGCGTCGGCCAGCTGCTCGCGGATCGCCCCGACCCAGTCGCGGTGGCGGTTGCGCACCCGGGTCACCGGCAGCGCGTCGTCGCGGTAGGGGCCGACGTCGCTGCACACCACCGGCACCGCGCAGGCGCCGTACTCCAGCAGGCGCAGGTTGCTCTTGCATTCGTTGAAGCGGTTCTGCTCGAGCGGCGCGATCGCCAGGTCCAGGTCGAGACGGGCCAGGTAGCGCGGGTAGGCCTGGATGTCGACGCCGGGATGGAACTCGGCCACGTGCGGACGCAGGCGTTCCGGGCACATGCCGAAGAACACCCAGTCCACCTCGCGTGCCAGTTCGGCCACCACGTCGGCGACCATCTCCAGGTCGCCGGTATGGCCCACGCCACCGGCCCAGCCCACCCGCGGACGCGGGCCGCTGCCGCGGCGCGGCGCCGGCAGTCCCCGCCACCAGCCCGGCGGCAGCCGGTTGCCGGCAATGCGGATGTCCGGGTGCAGGCCGGCCAGGGCCTCGGCCAGCGCCGGGGTGGAGACCACCACCCGGTCGACCCGCGCGAACGCCTGGCGCAGGGTGCGCAGGATGTCGCGCGGCATGTGTTCGCGGTGCGCGCTCTTGGCCGGCAGGTTCGGCAGGTAGTCGTCCAGTTCGTAGATCCTGAGCGCCTTCGAGAAGCGCGGCATGCGCCGCATCCGTTCCAGGTCCTCGTCGGAAATCCGGCGCTGCAGCACCACCACGTCGGGATCGATGCGGGCCTGTTCGACCGGGTCCAGCAACGTGGCGTAGAGCGCGCCCTCGGCATGGCCGGCGGCGCGCAGCGCCTCGAACGGCTGGATCACCCGGTACTGGCCGCTGCCCCAGGGATCGGCCGGGTGCGCGAGCACGCGCGGCATCGGCCGCCACGGCAGCGGTTGCCAGGAGAAGTCCGATTCGCCCAGGCGGAAGCCGCCGGCCACGTCCAGCCGCAGGCTGGGGTTGTAGGCCGGGTCGTGCGCGAGCGCCGGCAGCCAGCGTTCCAGCAGCGCATCGGTGGCGGTAGCCGGCAGCGGTGCGGCCGCCACCGAATGCAGCAGCAGCGCGTGCGGCGTCCATACCGTGAGGTAACCGCGCTGGCGCGCGCGCAGGCACAGGTCGACGTCGGCGCCTTCGTCGGCGAAGGCGGCATGGTCGAAACCGTCGAGTTCGGCGAACAGCGCGGTGCCGACCAGCAGGCAGCTGTCGGCGACCGCCGAATAGTCCTGCGCCACCTGCAGCCGGTGCATGTAGCCGGGTGCGTCCATCGGCGAACCGGCGAAGGCGCGGCCGCCACTGCACAGCAGCCCGGGCACCAGCCCGGCGTGGGTGACCGTGCCATCGGCGGAGATGGTCTTGCCGCCGACGATCCCCACTTCCGGACGCAGCCCGTGGTTGAGCAGCGCGTGCAGCCACTGCGGCTGCAGCGCCGCCACCTGCGGACGCAGGAACAGCAGGAACTCGCCGGCGGCCTGGCTGGCGGCCAGGTTGCAGGCCGCGGCATGGGCCAGTGGCGGATCGAAGGCGAACGCGCGCACCCGGCCGGCGGCCAGCGCCTCCACCTGCTGCATCCACTGGCGGACGTCGGCGCCGGCGCCGTTGTCGACCAGCAGCAGCTCGTAGTTCGGATACGCGGTCTTTTCCAGCAACGACACCACGCAGCGTTCCAGCGTGGCCAGCGCGGTGTCCGCCGCGACCGCCAGCACCATCGAAACCAGCGGTTGCCGGTCGTGGCCGTAGTCGATGTGGTACAGCCCGTCGCCGGCGCTTTCCAGCGTCGCGCCGGGATAGCCGCGCGCGTGCAGGTGGCGGCGGATGGCGCGCTGCTGCGCAAGCCGGTCCAGGCGCGGCGGCGCGCAGGTCAGCAGCGGCTCGGGCAGGTGGGCGATGCCGTCCAGGCCGCCGTGCTCGACCAGGCGCAGGATCAGGTTCAGTTCCGCGGCGTCGCCGGCCCCGGCGTCGAAACCGCCGGCGGCGAGCACCGCCTCGCGACGGAACACCCAGTGCCCGGCCAGCATCGCCGGGTTGCCGAGCAGCAGGTCGAGGTTGAGGTCGGGGCGCAGCGCCGGTGCCAGGTCGCCGCGTGCATCCTGGTGCCACTCGTCGGCGTAGAGGGCGCGCACCACCGCGTCGCTGCGCGCGAGTTCGACCAGCAGCCGGTCCAGTCCAAAGACATGGAACTCGGTGCCGGCATCCACGAACAGGACCCACTGGGCCGGACTGGTCCGCAGCACCTCGTCCACCGCCGTGTCCGCGGCAAGGTAGCGGGTGCCCACGCGACCCGCCGCCGCGGACGGCGGCGCGCCGATCACGCAGCCGCGGATCGCATCGTCGGCGGTGGCGTATCGGGCCACGCTGGCCTGCGTGCGCCGCAGGTCGGCGGCGGACTGGCCGCCGGCGCGGATGGCGATCTCCAGGCAGGGCCGGGGCAGGCTGCGCAGGCTGGCCTGCAGTGCCCGCCACTGCGCGGCGGTGAGCCGGCGCCGTGCCTGCCAGTCCAGCAGCGGCCAGCGCGCCTGGGCGATGGCCAGGGCCTGTTCCAGTGCCTGCGGCAGATCGACCTTCCGCGCGGGCTGGCTGCCGTCCAGCGGTGCCAGGGCCACCTGCCGGGTGTCGCCCCCGCGGTACCAGCCAAGCCGCCGCAGCGCCTGGCGGAACGTTTCGTGCCAGTCGTCGGCGATACCCGGCTGGTCACGCCCGCGCTGGCTGAACTGCTGGCGGGAAATGCGGAAGTCGACCAGCGGCCGGGCGCTGATCGCCACCGCGCCGTGCCGCAGCAGCTTGACGTACAGCGACAGGTCGGCGAGCCAGGCGATGCGGACGCCGTCGAGGACGGCCAGCTGGTCGCCCATCGCCAGCAGGGGCGCGCGCCGGCACAGGGCCACGCTGGGCTCGCCGAGGAAATTGAGGGTGTGGTCGGCGAAGAAATCGATCAGGTCGCGGCCGTCGATGCATACGTCATGGTCGGCCGGGAACGCCGTGGGCAGTTCATCGGGCAGCGGCATCCCGGCCTCGTCGACGAGCCGCCGGCGGGCGGTCGCCAGCGCCAGGCCGGGAACCTGCGCGAACGACTCCAGCAGGGTGGCGATGCAGTCCTCGTGCAGCACGTCGTCGTCGTGCAGGAACTTGATGTACTCACCCTCGGCCAGGCCGATCGCGCGCGCGGTGCTGCGCATTTCCCACAGCCGCTCGGGGTTGCGCGCGTAGCGCACCGGAAAGTCCGCGCGCGCGGCGAAGGCCTCCACCGCGGCCTGCACGTGGCCCGTTGCCGAATCGTCGCAGACCACGACCTCCAGCGGGCGATGGGTCTGCCGGCGCACGCTTTCCAGCGCCTGCGGCAGCCAGCGGGCCTTGTAGGCCGGTATCACCACGCTGACCAGCGGAGCAGTGGAAGGGGGTGGGTTCATGGGCATCAGGCGGGGTGGTTTGCGGCGACCGCGGCGTGGATCCGTTGCACCACGCGCCGCGAGTTGTCGGCGTCCAGGTGCTGGAAGAACAGGCGGCGGGCGGTGAGGTAGCGTTCGTCGGGGTGGTACTGCGGCTGCGCCAGCATGGCATCCAGCGCGGCCAGCAGCGCCGCGAAGCTCGTGGTCATCGGCCCCGGAAATGCCAGGTCAAGGTCATACAGCAGCCCATTCTGGCGGGTGCGGTAGTGCTCCAGGTCGTAGGCGAAGCCGAGTACCGGCAGGCCCAGGTAGAGCGCGTCGATGTAGACCGAGGAGTAGTCGGTGATGACCAGCGCGCTTTCGCGCAGCAGCGGCGCGATCTCCTGGAACTGCGCGTGGCCCAGGTCCAGCAGCACCTCGCCATCGAGGTGGCGCACCGGGTCCAGCGCCGCCGGGCCGTTGACCAGATAGTGGCTGCGCAGCCCCAATACCGCGCCATGGCGCTGCAGGACCTGGCGCAGCTGGACGACCTCGTCATCGCTGAAGCGGTAGCTGCGCTCGGCGGCGACGCTGGCATCGCGGTAAGTGGGAGCGTACAGCACCAGCCGGCGACGGCCGCGCAGCGCCCGCACGCGCGCGAGCTCGTCGCGCAGGCTGGCGGGGAGTGCGTCCTCGGCGATGCGCAGGAAATCGTTGCGCGGCAGCCCGGTAACCCAGACGTTGGTCGGGGGCAGCGGATGGAAGATCGCCGCCATCGCGTGCGCGTCGATGGTCGAGGACGCGACCAGCCCGGTGTAGAAGCGGCGTTCGCGGCGCCGGTGCCGGTCGCGGTCGCCATGCTGGCGCTGGTCCGGGTTGGCCAGCGCGAACAGCCGCTTCAGCGGAATGCCATGCCAGAGGTTGACGGTGACGCGCCGCCGGAGCCACGGCCGTGGCGCGGCGTAGCCGCCGTTGCGCCAGGCCAGCGACATGTCCAGCGCGGTGGAGTTGGTCAGCAGCAGCACGCCGCAGCGGGCGAGCGCCCACAGCCCCCGCGGCGAGTCCAGGCGGAGCACGCGCACGTGCGCGTGCTCGCTCACGTCCAGGGGCCGCTGGCCACCGCGCACGAACACCCGGCAGTGCACCCGCGGGTCGTCCTTTACCTGCTCGAAGACCGCGCGTGCGTTCTCGATGAACTGGCCCGGCTTGAGCGGATGGTCGAAGAACGCCCAATGGTCGCGGCGCTTGGGCACCAGCAGGTCCAGCAGCCGCCACGCCAGCAGCAGCGGCACCCCCAGCCACGCAGGCATCACGGCCGGCCTCGCATCACGCGGCGCGGACCCGCGCATGTGCGGTCAGCAGCTCGCAGATCCGGCCGACTTCGGCATCGGACAGGTCCGGGTGGATCGGCAGGCACAGCACCTGGCGGGCGGCGGCGTGCGCCACCGGCAGGTTGTCCGGCGCCGCGGACGCGAAGCCGCGGTACATCGGGAACTCGCTGATCAGCGGGTAGAAGTAGCGCCGCACTAGGATGTGTTCGGCGCGAAGCAGGTGGTAAAGCTCGTCGCGCTGCAACGGGTAGTCGTCGCCCACCAGCACCGGGAAGTAGGCGTGGTTGTGGCGCACGTCCGCGGGCCGTGCCAGGCACCGGATGCCGGCGATGCCCGCCAGGCGCTGGCGGTACAGCGCGTCGATCGCGGCGCGACGTTCCAGCGCACGGTCGATGTGCTTGAGCTGGAGCAGGCCGAACGCGGCGCTGACCTCGTTCATCTTGCCGTTGATGCCCGGCGCCACCACGGTGGTCTCGTTGACGAAGCCGAAGTTCTTCAGGTGGTCGATGCGCTGCTTGGTACGCGCGTCCGGGCAGATGATGGCGCCACCCTCGAAGGTGTTGAACACCTTGGTGGCATGGAAGCTGAGCACCGACAGGTCGCCGTGCCGCAGCACGCTGCCGCGGGTGTCGCCGACCGCGAAGGCATGCGCGGCGTCGTAGATCACCCGCAGGTTGTAGTTGTCGGCGATGCGGCCGATGGCGTCCACGTCGCAGGGCGTGCCATAGCAGTGCACCGGCATGATGGCCGTGGTCTGGGGCGTGATCGCGGCCTCGATCCGGGCCGGATCGAGGTTGAAGGTGACCGGGTCGACGTCCACGAACACCGGCTTGATGCCGTTCCACAGCAGCGAATGGGCGGTGGCCACGAACGAGTACGGCGTGGTGATCACCTCGCCGGTGATGCGCAGCGACTGCAGGGCGGTGACCAGCGCCAGCGTGCCATTGGCGAACAGCGCGATGTGCTCGACCCCGAGGTAGGCGCACAGCGCCTTCTCCAGCGCCTGGTGCATGCTGCCGCCGTTGGTCAGGATGCGGCTCTCCCAGATCCGCTCCAGGTAGGGCACGAACTCTTCCAGCGGGGGCAGCAGCGGGCTGGTGACCGGGGTCGGCTTCTTGGGGATCATCGCGGGCGGGCCGGGGGCATGGCGTCGGCGGAATGCCGGCGTGCGGGAACATGCAACTCCCGTGCCGGGGGCGGCGCCGGTCAGTTGACGGCCAGGCCCAGGCCGCCGGCCTCCGGCGAGAACATCAGGCTGCCCAGCGATGAGCGCAGCGGCAGCGAGGCGGGCCATCCGGGCGGGACCATCGCCGGACCGATGCGGTAGCGGCCGTGGATGCCGTCGCCTGTGCGATAGTGCAGGACCAGCCCGTACAGGCTGCCTGGCCTGCATTCGCGGCCCCGCAGGTCCAGCCGGTAGCGCCAGCGGTGCTCGCCGATCCGCCCTTCCGGCTGGAACTCCCAGCTGCCTTCGCCCTGGATCGAATGCAGCTCGAACCAGACCGCGCAGCCTTCCATGATGCGGTCATGAAGGTCCAGGGTCAGGTCCAGGCTGTCCTCGCCCAGGCAGATGTCGCGCAGGCGGAAGAAGCCGATGTTGGGGAACTCCAGGCGCATCGCGGCCCGCGGCAGCGGGACCTCCGGGTTGTCCAGGAACGGTTGCTTCCAGTAACAGGCGCCGTCGATTTCCGCGATCCAGCCCCGTTCACTGGTCACGCCGAGCAGGAAGCACAGGGCTTCGACCTCGCCGCGCCTGATCAGCTCCAGGTAAAGGCAGCGCCTGGCCCCCAGCGCCCGGCAGTCCAGCTCGCCATACAGTGCGAGCAGTGCCTGCATCTGCTCGATGAATACCTTGCGAAATGTCGGAGATGCCACGATGCCCGGCGCGGCGTGCAGCGCACGCTGCAGGTTGGCCACGGCGATCGCACGGCGGTAACCGGCCGCTGCGGGAACGTCGTCGAAGTCATGCCACTCCAGCTTCATCGAATGAATGCGATCAATGAAGTTGTCGGCCTGGCGGATGTTCTGCGAAATGGAGGCCGTGGCGCCTTCCGGGCGCCGCCGCCAGTGGTAGACAAGCTCGGGAATGATCACCGTGCGCCGGCTGTACCAGTAGGCGCGGTGCACGAACGGGCGGTCCGCATACAGCAGGCCCGGCACCATGCCGAGTCCGTGCTCCCGCAGGAACGCGGTGCGGAATACCTTGTTCCAGTAGAAGCAGTCGTGGATGACGTCGGGGAACTCGGTCACCGAATCGAAGCGGCGGCGCCGCGACCAGACATACGGCTCATACAGGAAGGCCACCGACGAGAGCCTGCCATCCTGCAGTCGTGCCGCACGGCCGATGACGATGTCGGCGTCGGCCTGCAGCGCATGTTCCATCAGCAGGCGGTAGCCATCGCGGGTGACCACGTCGTCGGAGTCGACCAGCGCCACGTAACGCCCGCGCGCCAGCGACACGCCGAGGTTGCCCGAAGCCGCGCCACCTTCGTTGTGCTTGCCGATGCAGCGGAAGTTCGGGTGGCGCGCCTGGTAGTCGCGGCAGATCGCCAGGCTGTCGTCGCTGCTGCCGTCGTCGATGGCGATGATCTCGATGTCGCGGTAGTCCTGCTGCAGCAGCGAGTCGAAGCACTCGGGCAGGTACGGTGCGGTGTTGTAGACCAGCACCACGATGGAAAGCAGGGGCGCCTGGTCGGCGTCGACGATGCGTTCCAGGCTCATGCGCGAAGCTCCCTCAACTGTTCCAGCGCATCCACATCGAATACCGGGATGCCGCGCGTGGACGCCACGTCGGTGCGTTCGCGGTAGGCATCGTCGATGAAGATGGCCGCTTCGCCGGGCGGGATCACGGCGCTCTTGGGCGAACCGTCGCGCAGGTGCACGATCCGCTCGAACAGGTCGGCGCAGATGCGGTGCCGCGCGAGCGTCTGCTCCGGTGCGGAGGCATGGCGGGTGACCAGTACCACCGGGATGCCGTGGGCGCTCCACTGGTACAGCAGCGCCATCACCTGCGGCTCCGGGGTGCCGCGCACCAGCAGGGTGTCGTCCAGGTCCAGATAGACCCGCTCGTAGGCCAGCTGCGCCCGCCAGCGGTTGCCCAGCGCGCGGTCCATGACCAACGGGTAGTGCTGGGGCAGCACGCTGAAGGGCTTTCCCAGGTAGGCGTAGATGCCCAGCAGGGGGTAGTTGATGCCGCGCATGCGGTTCAATGCCATGGACCCGGCGATGCGGGGGGCGACCTCCAGCAGCTTGGGCACGCCGTGGCGGTCGCGCCGGGCCTGGAAGAACCAGGCCCCCTTCAGGCGCAGTTCGGCGGCGATGGCCCGCGCCATCGCCTCCAGGCCGGGATCGGCCGCCGCCGGTTCGGTGCGTACGCTGATCCCGGACTTCACCCGGCCGCGGACGCGGGCGGCGGCGTGCAGCAGGGTGCCCTCGGCGCTGGAGATGCAGTCCACGGTGTACTCGGTACCGGGCAGGTATTCGCTGAAGACGTACTCGACGCCGCTGCCGGCCAGTTGCCGGTGGCGTGCTTCATCGTCCACCCGCTCGGCGCCCTGGCTGCCCTGGCCGACAGCCGGCTTGGCGAAGATCGGGTAGTCGGCGGTGCCCGGTTCGACGCCGCGCGGCACGATGCCCAGGTGCTGCAGTCGGGCGTAGGTCCGGTTCTTGTTGCGGCAGATGGCGGCGATGGCCGGGTCGGGCACCATCGCCGGGGCGTGCAGCTGCTGCTGGTTGTCGGCGAGTACCGGGATCACGCTGTCGTGCGCCGGCACCACCAGGTCGATGTCCCACGCATCGATCAGCGCGTTGAGCTGGGGCACCAGCTCGGCCGAACCGGCCTGCGCCGCGATCTGGCGGTAACGCGCATAGACGAACTCACCATGGTCCGATACCGAGGACGCGCCATGCAGGCAGATGTCCTTGGCATGGCGCAGGGCGGCATGGATCTCCAGGCCGATCTCCGACCCGCACGGAAACACCAGCACGTTCACCGTCATGGGCCTGCGTCCTCGCACGGCTGGGCCAGCAGGACGGCCTCCCAGCCCTGTGGCAGCTGCACCCATTTGAAGTTGAAGCGGTAGGGGATGCCGAGCCCGGCGATGAAGCGGGGGATGGTCAGCACGTCGTCCCACTTGTGGTACAGGCACAGCGCCAGCTTGGGGCGGAAGCGGCGGATGGTCTGCACGGCCCCGTGCAGGGCCGGGATCTCCGACCCCTCGATGTCCATCTTGATCAGGTCCACCCGCTGCAGCCCGTGCCGGGCGACATAGTCGTCAAGGGTGATGGTTGGAATGCGCTCGCCCGGCCCGTCGCCGGGCTCGACCGACGTCGCGCCCTGCAGCCTGGCCTGCTTGATCACCAGCGAACCCTGGCTGTGGTCGGACAGGGCCAGCTTGTTGAGCACGACGCGGTCGCTGATGCCGTTCAGCGCATTGTTGTAGCGGAACAGGGCGATGCTCTCGTCCAGCAGTTCGAATGCGTGCACCTGGCAGTCGCCGCCGGTCTTGGCGCAGAACAGTGCGGCGGTGTCGCCGATGAAGCCGCCGGCATCGATGATGACGTCGCCCGGCTGCACCCGGAAACCTTCGTCCTGGTACTGGTCGAACAGCACGTCATGGATGCTCAGCGCCCAGGCATAGGTGGCCAGGCGGAAATCATGGCCCTGCGGGCGCATGTCCTGCAGCACGTAGTGGCCGCCGTCGATCTCGACCGGGGGCCGCTCCGCCTGCCGGATGCGCTCCACCTCGGCGTTGTAGAACGCCATCTCGGCCGGGTCGATGCGATCAATGCCGGCCCAGCGCTTGAGGAACCACACCAGGAAACGCTGTTGCTCGGCCGGTTGCAGGCGTTCGTAGAGCAGCGTTGAGATCGCATCCGAATCAGCCAGGTAGCGCTGGATCAGGCGTTGCAGGCGGGCGTCGTCGTCCGCCGCGCCACCGATGCCCAGCGCCACCAGGTCGGTCATGAAGCGGTTTGTCGCAGGGAACGGACCGAAAAACGCTTCGACCACGCGCGCGGCGGCCCTGCCGTCGTTGAGCGCGCAGAAGCGCTGGCGGAACGTGGCATACCGTTCGGCGTGGGCGGCCTGGACCGCGGGCAGGTCGGCCAGCAGGGCGATCAGCGCGTCG
Organism: Stenotrophomonas sp. Y6; assembly: GCF_022436665.1. Lineage (NCBI taxonomy): Bacteria > Pseudomonadati > Pseudomonadota > Gammaproteobacteria > Lysobacterales > Lysobacteraceae > Stenotrophomonas > Stenotrophomonas sp. Y6. The sequence goes on along the minus strand of NZ_JAKUKB010000008.1, from coordinate 375,972 downwards.
GTGCTGCGCGCGATCGGGCCCGGCAGGTCCTGCTCCATGTCCAGGTAGAAGCCGCGGATCCGCTGCGCATATTGGTCGAGGTCGTAGCAGTAGAACAGGATCGGGCGGCCGCTGGTGGCGAAATCGAAGAAGATCGACGAATAGTCGGTCACCAGCACGTCGGCGATGACGCACAGGTCGGTCGCATCATCCACGTGCGACACATCGCGGACGTTGGCCGGCAGTGGCCGGTCCCCGAGGCCGCCGCTCACCAGGTGGTGCGCACGGACGAGCAGCATCTGGTCCGGCGCCAGTGCCGCGGCCACCCGGGCGACGTCCAGCCGCAGGTCGAGGTCGAACTGCCAGTGGCCGACCTGGCGGTCGTCGCGCCAGGTCGGGGCGTACAGCACGTAACGGCGATCGAGCGGGAGATCCAGGCGGCGGAGGACGTCCGTGCGTCCGCCGTCCGCGGCGGCCAGCGGGTCGGTCAGCGGATAGCCGGTTTCCAGCACGCCGCCATCGTAGCGGAAGGCACGGCGCAGCACGGCGCTGGAGTAGCTGTTGGCGCTCAGCAGATGGGTCCAGGCGCGCGACTCGCGGTACAGGTTGTCGCGGGCGTCGACCTCGGGACCGGCGACGTCGATGTCGTATCCCAGCCGCTTGAGCGGGGTGCCGTGCCAGGTCTGGAGGTAGCGGGTGTCCGGCTTGCGGCCATGCGCGGTGAACAGGATGTTGTTGACGCGGTACCTGGCCTGGGCAAGCAGCCGGTGGTAGGCGGCCGAGCCGCGGCGCACGCGCGCGGGATTGCCGGGGATGGGCGTGTCGCCGTTGTAGGCCCAGACGCAGCGCAGGTCCGGACGCATCCGCCGCAGCGCTTCATGGATATAGCGGGGATTGCCCGCGTATGCCTTGCCCAGGAAGCTCTCGAACAGGACCAGGTCCTCCTGCAGCGGCAGCTCCTCCAGCAGCATGGGGAACGCGGCACGCGTGTTCTCGGCGTCCACGGTGTAGGCGTGCTGCTGCGACGGCGCGGTGAACAGCGCCAGCGAACTGACGCTGTCGCTCAGGTAGGCCGAGATCCCGTGCTCACCGATCGCCTGCTGGAAGAAATGGCGGGGGATGGTCGTGCCGGTCGTGCCGATCAACGGCTCGAACACGCCGTTGCCGTCCAGCTCGGCCTGGACATCCCAGCGCAGCGGGCGATCTTCCAGCAGCGGCGCGACCGGCAGCTCCGCCCGGACCGTGTCGCCCTCGCGGTGGAAATGCAGGGGCAGGATCCGAGCACCGTCACGCGAACGCAGGCGCAGCCCGCTCATCCGCGGCGGGCCGGGCTGCAGCGAAAGCAGGAGCCCATGCTCCGCGTCTCCGGCCGCGGGGCGGATGTCGAACACCGGGCGCATCAGCGCGCACCGCCCAGCAGCGGACCGCCGATCCGCGGCGCCCCGGCGACGGCCGCCTCAGCGGGGTCGCGGCGGATCCTGGCCTTCAGCGAGGAACTGGAGATGTCCTCGGTGCGGGGCAGGTAGCGGACCTCGCAGTGGCACGACAGCGCGTCGAAATGCCCGGTCCAGTCCGAGCCCATCACCAGGATCGCCGCGCCATGGCGGCGGATGTCGGCGGCCTTCTGTTCCCAGCTGTCCTCGGGAAACACGTCGTCGACGTAGCGGATGGCGCGAAGCACCGCCTCACGGTCCGCATAGCATTGGGTGGCCGTCTTGTTCTTGATGGCGTTGAACCGGTCCGAGGACAGGCCGACCACGAGCCGGTCGCCCAATGCGCGGGCGCGACGCAGCAGATTGACGTGACCCACGTGCAGAAGGTCGAACGTGCCGTAGGTCAGAACAAGCGTCATGAGCGGGGAATCCAGGCAGCCATGGTCTGCCTGCATCAGGCAAGTTCCGTGCCGTTGCCGCTGCCGACCCGCGCGGACGGCGGCCTCAGTCCGCCGCCTGCTCGCGGTCGATCCCGTACTTGCGCAGTTTCTCCACCAGGGTGGTGCGGCGCAGGCCGAGCAGCTGCGCGGCGTGGGCGACCACGCCCTGGGTGCGCTCGAGGGCTTCGTTGATCAGCTTCAGCTCGATGCCGGCCATGTGGTCGCGCAGGTCCAGGCCGTCGTCGGGCAGTTGCACCGGCACCGGCGCGGCGGCCGCGGCGGGCGGCGATGCCGGCGCCGGGCTGGCGGTCAGGCTGGCCAGCGGCCGCTCGTCGTCCAGCGCCACCGGCGGCGGCGCCGCCTCGCTGCGGTAGCGCGCGGGCAGGTCCTGCACCCGCACCAGCCCGCCCGGGTGCAGCACCGCCAGGCGTTCGACCAGGTTGGTCAGTTCGCGCACGTTGCCCGGCCAGCGGTAGGCGGCCAGCGCCTGCAGCGCTTCGGCGGCGAAGCGGACCTCACCACGGCCGGTGCGCGCCAGCTGCGCGGCGATGGTTTCCACCAGCGCCGGGATGTCGGCGATGCGTTCGCGCAGCGCCGGCACGTCGATCGGGAACACGTTCAGGCGGTAGAACAGGTCCTCGCGGAACTTGCCTTCGGCGATGCGCGTTTCCAGGTTGCGGTGGGTCGCGGCGATCACCCGCACGTTGCAGCGGATGGTCTGGTTGCCGCCGACGCGCTCGAAGCTGCGCTCCTGCAGCACGCGCAGCAGCTTGACCTGCATCGGCAGGCTCATGTCGCCGATCTCGTCCAGCAGCAGGGTGCCGCCCTCGGCCATCTCGAAACGGCCCTTGCGCGCGCTCAGCGCACCGGTGAAGGCGCCCTTTTCGTGGCCGAACAGCTCGCTTTCCAGCAGGTCCGGCGGGATCGCGCCGCAGTTGATGGCCACGAACGGGCCGTCGCGCCGCGGCGAGCGCTGGTGGATGGCGCGCGACACCACTTCCTTGCCGGTGCCCGACTCACCCAGCACCAGCACGGTGGTGTCGAACCCGGCCACCTGCTCGATCAGCTGGCGCAGCTCGGTCACCGCCGGGCTGGTGCCGGTGGGGCCGGTGTCCTCGCCGCCGCCGGCATGGTGCTCGGCGTCCAGCCGCCTGAGGCTGGCGCGGCGCAGCAGCGCCTCCATCTGCGCGTGGCGCATCGGCTGCTCCAGCGGCCAGACGTTGGCCTCGTGCAGGGCGTAGTGGCGCGCGAACGCCAGCGGGTCGCCTTCGGCCAGCAGCACCGGCGGCATGCCGGTGCCGGCCAGCCAGTGGAAGAACGGCATGGCGCGCGCCGGGTCCTCGATGGTGCCCACCACCAGCGCCATCCAGTCGTTGACGCGGTGGCGGCTGGTATCGATGTCGCCCACGTCGGTGACCCAGCGCGGGTTGAGGTCCATGAACTCCAGCAGCGCCACCGTGCGTTCGGCGCGGACGCCCTCGCTGTCGATCACGAGGATGCGCGATTCACTCATGGCCCTGTTCCTGCCTGACGTGCTCCAGGATCGGCATGACCTCCTGGATGTAGGACAGCTTGCTGACGAAGTTGTCGGCGCCGGCACGCTGGGCGTGCTCGCGGTGCTCGGCGTCGTCGAAATGGCTGGCGATCACGATGTAGGGCGGCTCGTCCTGGGTCTTGATCAGGCGCGTGGCCTGCAGCCCGCCCATCTCCGGCATCGCCAGGTCCATCAGCACCACCTGCGGGCGCAGCGCCTCGGAGCGCTCGATCGCCTCCAGGCCATTGGCGGCGCTGCCGACCACCTGCAGCCAGTCGACCTTGCGGAAGTGGCGCATGGCCGCGTTGATGAAGCCTTCGTGGTCGTCGACCAGCAGAACGGTGAGCTTGCTCATGGATTTCCTCGGATCAGCCTGCGCGGGCCAGCAACGGACGCGCATTGTGCCGCTTCCGCTCGCGCGCGGGGGCGATGTCCAGCTGTTCGCGGTATTTGGCCACGGTGCGGCGGGCGATGTTGACCCCCTGCCGCGCCAGCAGTTCGGCGATGGCCTCGTCGGCCAGCGGGCGCGCCGGCGGTTCGGATTCGATCAGCCGCCGCACCATTGCCTTGACCGCCTGCCCGGAGATGCTGGCGCCGTCCAGGCGCACGGCGAAGAAGTGTTTCAGCTCGAAGGTGCCGCGCGGGGTCTGCATGAACTTGCCCGAGGTGATGCGCGAGACGGTGGATTCGTGCATGCCGATGGCGTCGGCCACTTCCTTCAGGGTCAGCGGCGCCATGGCTTCTTCGCCCTCGGCCAGGAACGCGGCCTGGCGCTCGACGATGACCCGCGCGGTGCGCAGCAGGGTGTCGTAGCGCATGGACAGGCCGCGGGTGAACCAGCGCGCCTCCTGCAGCAGTTCGCGCATCGGCTGGGCGGCGCTGCCTTCGCTGGCGCCCAGGGCGCGCTCGTAGACCGTGTTGAGGCTCACCCGCGGCGTGGTGGCCGGGTTCAGCGCCACCCGCCACTGGCCATCGGCGCGCCAGGCCACCACTTCCGGGATGACCGCGTCGTCGGCCTGCGGCTGCAGCGTGTCGCCGGGGCGGGGCTGTAGCGACAGCACCAGCCGGAACGCCTCCAGCACGTCGGCGTGTTCGGCGTCCAGGCCGGTGGCGATGGCGGCGTAGTCGTGGCTGGCGAGCAGGTTCAGGTCGCCGTCCAGCAGCCGCGCGGCCAGGTGCCGGGCAGGCACCGTGCCGGGCAGGGCGGCCAGCTGCGCCTGCAGGCACTCGCGCAGGTCGCGCGCGGCCATGCCGGCCGGCTCGCCCTGCAGCAGGCGCTGGCGGATGCGCTCGACGTGCGCGCCGTCGCGGTCGAAGCGGGCGCTGGCCAGCAGGGTCAGCTGCGCCAGCGGCGCCTGCAGGTAGCCGGCGTCGTCGCAATGCTCCAGCCAGAACCCGGCGATCGCCAGGTCGCCCTCGTCCAGGTCCAGCGACAGCGCCTGCAGGATGCGCAGGTGCGGGTCGCTGGATTCGCCCATCGCCAGGCGCGCGGTGCGGTCCTCGTCGGCGTCGTTCCAGCTGGCGCCGGGCACGTCCCACATCGAACTCTCCGGCAGCTCGTCGAACGCCGCGGTCTCCAGCTGCGGGTCGCCGGCGCCGGCGGTTTCGGCGGCGCTGGCGGAGGCCTCTTCCTCGATCTCCAGCAGCGGGTTGTTCTCCAGCACCTGGCGGATTTCCTGCTCCAGCTGCAGGCCGTTGAGCTGCAGCAGGCGGATGGACTGCAGCAGGGCGGGCGTGAGGTGGAGTTGCTGCCCGAGCTGGGTGGCGAGCGTGGCTTTCATGGCGTCTGGTCCCCGTGACCGCTGCGTGAAGCGACCGTGATGGAACACATCTTGCGTAGGGGGTGTCAGGGAATGAATAGGAGAAAACCCGGCGCCATCCGGGAGTCCCCTGAGTGGGTGTAGGGGTTTTTCCTACATTTCGCCATTAATCCGTCGCCGCGGCGGGGGCGGAGATTGGACTATCAATGACTTACGGAATTCTGACGCGCCACGCGACGGATTTCCGAATCTGTGACGCGTTGCCAACGTCGGTCCGCGGGCGGGGGCTCAGGCGAGCTCCTGCTGGTGGCGCACCGCCAGCAGCAGCAGGTCGTTGGCGCGGCGGCAGCCCAGCGCTTCCATCATGCGCGCGCGATGGGTCTCGACGGTTTTCACGCTGATGCCCAGTTCGGCGGCGATTTCCTTGGTGGTGCGGCCGTTGCCGAGCTGGCGCAGGATCTGCCGCTGGCGCGGCGACAGCGCGGCGATGCCGGTGGGGCGTTCGCGCCCGAGCATCGGCGCCAGCATGCGGGTGGAGATCTGCGGGCTCAGGAACACCTGCCCGGAATGCGCCGCGCGCAGCGCGATCTCCAGCTCCTGCGGGGCGGCATCCTTGACCACGAACCCGACCGCGCCGCGGTCCAGCGCATCGCGCACATGCGCGGTGTCGTCGTGCATGGACATCATCACCACGCGCGCCTGCGGCACCCGCCGGCGGATGTCGGACAATGCCTCCAGGCCGCTGCGGCCGGGCAGGGAAAGATCCATCAGCACCACTTCGGGGCGGTGCAGCACCGCCAGCTCCAGCGCCTGGTCGGCGTTGCTGGCTTCGCCGACCACCATCACCCCGCCGAACGTCTGCAGCAGGCGGCACAGGCCGGCACGCACCAGCGTATGGTCATCGACGATCAGGACACGCACGGGCACGGGCATCGCTTGGGAATGGCCGCACCTTAGCCGAGCGCGCGCGCGCGCGCCAAGCGGCAAAGGTCATGCACGCGCCGCCTCAACGCGGGCGCCGGCTGTCGGCGATCTGGCGCCGGTGCAGGCGGAACAGGTGGCGTTCCAGCGCGGTGTCCAGCGCCTCGCCGGTACTCTGCAGCCGCAGCCACAGGTAGAGCCCGCCGTTGCCCGAGGCGGCTTCGCCCAGCACCTGCACCGGCAGTTCGATATGGTCGGGCAGCCAGTCGGCCGGCTGCAGGCGCACGATGCCGGCGCTGCCTTGGACCGCGCCGCTGCGCTGGCCCAGCTCGAGCCGCAGGCCCCGCCGCGACCAGCGCACCGGGCGCAGCGGCAGCGCCTGGGTGGACTGCCGCAGCAGGCGCCCCAGCAGCACCAGGGCAAGGTCCATGCGCGCCTCCAGCCGTGCCAGCTGCTGGCTGCCGTCGGCGCCGCGTTCGTCACTGTCGTCGGCGCCGCGCGAGTCTTCCACCAGCGCCACGCTGCGCAACAGCATTTCCGCCGCGCCGGCGCGGATCGCGCCGCTGCCCGGCTCGAACACCGCCGGCAGCGAGACATCGCAGGTCAGCGTGTCCTCGAACAGCTCGACCTCCGCCGGGTGGTGCACGATGCTGGCGCCGGGCGTGTTCATGCCAGCGATTCGGCCTGCTGGTAAGCGTGCGCGGCGCGCACCGACTGGCGTCCGGCGCGCAGCCGCGCCGCGGCGATGTCGCGGCGTACCAGCATGTCGGCCATCAGCGACTGCTGCAGCGCCAGCAGGTTGCGCAGGCCGTTGGCCGCGGACTGCGCGCCGCAGGCCTCCACGAACTCGCGCAGGCGGCGGTCGTGGCCGCTGGCGATGCGCTCGGCCTGGGCGTGGTCTTCCTGTTCCACCGCAACGCGCAGCGCTTCCAGGTCGTCGTGCAGGGCTTTGAGGGTGTGATCGGGGTCCATCATGGTCCTCAGGCTCCGGTGACGGCGGGGCGTTGGCGCTGGTCGGGCGGGATCGCGTTCCAGGCCGATTCGATCTCGCCCATCAGCGACAGCGACTCCTGCAGCGCCGCCACGTCGTTGTTGAGGTTGGCCTCGGTCAGGCGCTGGATGACGTAGTCGTACAGCGCCGAGAGGTTGCCGGCGATCTCGCCGCCGGCCTCGTGGTCGAGCGAGCCGTTGAGGTGGCCGATGATGGCGCAGGCCTCGCCGATGGCCTTGCCCTTCATCGCCTGGTCGCCCTGGGCCAGGAACGCCTCGGCGCGACGGATGCGCTCGCCGGCCCCTTCGAACAGCAGGGCCACCAGCTTGTGCGGATCGGCATCCACAACCTTGGTGGACACGCCGACCTTGCGGTACTGCTCGGCGTAGTTGCGGCTGGAACCGTACATGGTGAGAGTCTCCTGGGACCTGTCCGGCGCGCGGTCCGGGCAGCGTCGGCAATGATGGGGTGGTATCCGTGTATCGGCCGTCATGGCCGTTTACTTGAATGTCGGACGGTTATTTCTGCAGTGCGGCAAGCTGCTGCGCCAGGTAGTTGCTGGTGCCCTGCATCTGCGCCACCAGCGAGTCCATGGCGGTGAACTGGCGGGTATAGCGCGCCGACACCTTCTCCATGCGCGCGTCGAGGTCGTCCAGGTCCTTTTCCAGCTTCTTGATCTGCTTGTTGAGCGCGTCGGTACGCAGGGTCAGGGTGCCGGTGCCGGTGTCCAGGTTGCTCTTGAGCAGCTTGGACAGGCCGTCGGACAGGGTGCCGTCCTTGCCCAGCAGGCGCGCGGCCGCGTTCGGGTTCTCGGCCAGGGTCTTGTCGAAGGTGCTGCTGTTCAGCGCCAGGGTGCCGTCGGTGTTGATGGTCAGCCCCAGCGCCTTCATGTCCACCACGTTGGCGCTGAGCTGGCCGCGCAGCTGCTGCTGCAGGCCGCGCACCAGCGAGTCGCCGGTCAGGGTGGAGGCGCGCTTGTTGGTGGCATCGTAGGCGCTGGAGTTCTTGAGCAGGTTGACCGAGGCGTTGTAGGCGCTGACGAAGGCCTGCAGGTTGATCTTCAGCGGCGCGTTGTCCTGGCTGACCGTCAGGGTCTTGGTGGTGCCTTCCTCGGCCTTGTTCAGGGTGAGGGTGATGCCGGGGATGAGGTCGCTGATGCTGTTGCTGCTGGATTCGCGCTCGAAACCGTCCACCCGCACCCGCGCGTTGCTGGCGGCCACGGTCTGGGTGAGGCCGCCGCCGGTGCCGTCCCAGGTCAGGGCGGAAAGCCCTCCGTTGCCGCCGCTGGCCGAGACGGTCAGGGCGCCCTTGGTGCCGGCGTCCACGGCATTGAGCACCAGGTGCTGGCCGTCGCTGGCGGTGATGACGGTGGCATTGACGCCCTTGCCGTTGGCGGTCTTGTTGATCGCCGCGGCGATTTCGGCCAGGGTGCTGCCCGGCTTGATCTCGACGTCGATGGATTTGTCGTCCCAGGCGATCTTCAGGCTGCCGTCACCGACCGCCGCATCGGCGGCGAACGCGCCGGAGCTGAGCTTCTGCGGCTGCGCCAGGCTCAGCACTTCCACGTTGTAGGTGCCGGCCACCGCCAGGGTCTTGCCGGTGGTGGCGTCGGTCACCACGGTCGCGCCGAAGCCGCTGCCTTCCGGCACCGAGGTCTTGTAGGCCTGGTTGCTGGCGCCCTTGACCAGCGCATCGAGCGATGACTGCAGGCCGCTCAGCGAGCTCTTGATGCTGCCCAGCGCCGAAAGTTTGGCGGTGACCGTCGATCCCTGGGTGTTGATGCGGTCGGCGGCCGGCTTGCGCTCGTTGGCGACCAGCTGCGAGACGAGGGTGGGGATGTCCAGGCCGGAGCCGACGACGGAAAGGGAGGACGAGGCCATCTGGATTCCTTGTGCGCAAATGGACGCCCTTGCAGGCATCCCGGATATCGGCACGTTCCCCGGCTTCTTTAGCCACGGGACCGCGCGGGTCACGCCTGGGGTGCAAGTCCCGTGCCGGGATCCCCTGCGCCGCCGGTGCCGGCGACGGCGGCCGCTTTGCATGGCCGCAAATGGATGAAGCCCCCGCCATTGCTGGCGGGGGCTCCGGGTCGTGGCCTGGTCGGGCTGACCCCCGACGGATCAGCGCAGCAGGCTGAGCACGTTCTGGGTCGAGCTGTTGGCCTGGCTCAGCATCGCGGTACCGGCCTGCTGCAGGATCTGCGTGCGGGTCATTTCCGCCGTTTCCTTGGCGTAGTCGGCGTCGCGGATGCGGCTGCGCGAAGCGGACAGGTTTTCCGAGGTGGTGGCCAGGTTGGCGATGGTGGAGCTGAAGCGGTTCTGGATCGCACCCATGTCGGCGCGCGAGCTGTTGACCGCGGTCAGCGCCTTGTCCACCACTTCCAGGGCGCGCTGGGCGCCGACGAAGGAAGAGATGTCCATCTTGCCGGCGACGGTTTCCTGGGCCGGGGCGGTCACCGCGGCGGCGGTCTGCGCGGTGAAGGCGGTGGCGCCGGCGGTGATGCCGGTGGCCTGGCCGGTGACGGCGTCGGTGATGGTGCCGAAGGTGAAGCCGGTGGTGTACTGGTTGCCCTTGACCGCCTGCAGCTTGACCGCGCCGGCGCTGTCCAGGGTGGCGTAGACGCCGGTCTGGTCCATCTTGTCGTTGATGGCGGTGGCGACCTTCTGGTTGATGGTCTTCACGCTGTCGCCGGCGTTGAACTTGACGTCGTCGATGTTGATCGTCTGCGCCGCGCTGGCACCAACCTGCTGCACGCTGATCTTCACGCCCGAGATCTTGCCGGCGGCGGCGGCGACGCCCGAAGCGGTCGCGGCAACCACGTTGACGGCGGTGGTGTCGGAGGCGAAGTTCATCTTGCCCAGGTTGGCGGTGCGCGAATCAACGATGTTGTTGATGCCGATGGTCTGGCCGGCGTCGGCGCCGACCTGGAACAGCGCGCCGGTGAAGCTGCCGTCCAGCAGCTTGGTGCCGTTGAAGCTGGTCTGGTTGGCGACGCGGTCGATTTCCTTCAGCAGCTGGTTGACTTCGGCGTTCAGCGCGTCGCGGTCGGTGCCGGAGTTGGTGGCGTTGGCCGACTGCACGGCCAGTTCGCGGATACGCTGCAGGTTGTTGCCGATTTCGACCATTGCGCCTTCGGCGGTCTGCGCCAGCGAGATGCCGTCGTTGGCATTGCGGGTGGCCACGTCCAGGCCGCGGATCTGGGTGGTGAAGCGCTCGGAGATCGCCAGGCCGGCGGCGTCGTCCTTGGCGCTGTTGATGCGCATGCCCGAGGACAGGCGCTGGATGCTGGTCGCCAGGCTGGTGGCGCTGGTGTTCAGGTTGCGCTGGGCGTTCAGCGACATGATGTTGGTGTTGATGACTTGTGCCATGATTCGGATTCCTTTTTGGCGTTTGATCCGGCAGCTCAACCTGACCGGTACTGAGTGCAGTGGAGTGGCGTAGGGCGCCGCAGTACCGCTGCTGATACCAATAACGGCAGCATCCCGGGCAGCTTTAGGGCCGCCTGGAAAAACGGATCGCACGATCCGCCGATGCGTCCGGATGCATGGCGTCATATGGAAACGGCGCTGGAACCGCAGGGTTCCAGCGCCGTTGTTTTTTACATCGCCGCCGCGGCCGGCCGCCCCGCCAGGCGCGCGTCCCGCAACGACAGAGCCCCGGGCAGGCCGGGGCTCTGGTTCCTGCGCTGCCTGTACCGGCTTACTTGAGCAGGTTGAGCACGTTCTGCGGGACCTGGTTGGCCTGCGCCAGCATCGCGGTACCGGCCTGCTGCAGGATCTGCGTGCGGGTCATTTCCGCCGTTTCCTTGGCGTAGTCGGCGTCGCGGATGCGGCTGCGCGAGGCCGACAGGTTCTCCGAGGTGGTCGACAGGTTGGCGATGGTCGAGGTGAAGCGGTTCTGGATCGCGCCCATCTCCGCACGCGAACCGCTCACCGCGGTCAGCGACTTGTCCACGATCTCCAGGGCGCGCTGGGCGCCGGCGAAATTGGAGATGTCCAGGTTCTCCAGGTGGTTGATGCCGCCGCCGGCCGCCGCGGTGCCGGCCGCGGCCAGCGACGCCGGCAGGTCGGCGGCCAGCGACAGGGTGATGCCGGTGCCGCCGCTGAGGGTGCCGTTGCTCACGCCCTCGAAGTCCTGGCCGGCCTTGAGCGAGGTCAGCTTGATGTTGCCGCCGCTGACCTCGGCGTACAGGCCGGTCTGGTCCAGCTTGTTGTTGAACGCCTGGGCGATCTTCTTCTGCACGGCCGCCGCGTCGTCGCCCACTTCGATCTTGACGTCGTCCAGGGTGATGGTGGTGAGGCCGGCGGCGCCGGCCGGCGCGCCGGCGGCGCGGATCGACACGGCGATGCCCTTGATCGCGCCCGAGGCGGTCGCCGCGGTGCCGCCGACGCCGGCGCCGGCGACGGTGTCGGCGAAGCCGGCGCGGCCCAGCTGGTCGATGTTGGCATCGACGATGCTGTTGACCGCGATGGTCTGGCCGGCGTCGGCGCCGACCTGGAACAGCGCGCCGGTGAAGCTGCCGTCCAGCAGCTTGGTGCCGTTGAAGCTGGTCTGGTTGGCGACGCGGTCGATCTCGCTCAGCAGCTGCTGCACTTCGGCGTTGAGCGCGTCACGGTCGCTGCCGGAGTTGGTGGCGTTGGCCGACTGCACCGCCAGTTCGCGGATGCGCTGCAGGTTGCTGCTAATCTCGACCATCGCGCCTTCGGCGGTCTGCGCCAGCGAGATGCCGTCGTTGGCGTTGCGGGTGGCCACGTCCAGGCCGCGGATCTGGGTGGTGAAGCGCTCGGAAATCGCCAGGCCGGCGGCGTCGTCCTTGGCGCTGTTGATGCGCAGGCCTGAGGACAGGCGCTGGATGCTGGTCGCCAAGCTGCTGCCGCTGGTGTTCAGGTTGCGCTGGGCGTTCAGCGACATGATGTTGGTGTTGATGACTTGTGCCATGGGACTTCTCCGTTGTGCTCGGGTCTTGCGTGATATGGGAAGGCGGTTTGCGTTTGTCTGGATCAGCGGATCATGTTGAACAGCGACATGGACTGCATTTGCGTGAACACGGTCTGTGCGGCCTGCAGAGCGGCGCCTTCGAGCTTGTACTGGCCGATGGCCTCGGCGTAGTCGAGGTCACGCAGCTGCGAAAGCGAATCCTTCAGGGTGATGGCGTTGGCCTCGCGCAGCGAGGCGGCGTTGTCGATGGCGCTGAGCTGCGCGCCGCCGGATGCGCGCGAATCGATCATCTTCTCCGCAGCGCGGGCCACGTCGCGCAGGCTGGACTGCAGCAGGTTCTGCTGCGCGGTGCGGCCGGCGAGGGTGGAGGTGTCCATCTGCAGCGCCTGGGACAGGCGGTCGATGGTGGAGAACACATCGCGGTTGCCGGCCTGGCCGACCGTGAACTCGTCGCCTGCCGCCGGCACGCCGCTCATGCGCACGCGCAGGCCCTGGAAGACGAGGTCGTCGCCCTCGGCATAGGTGCCGCTGCCGACCGTGGCACCGCCACTGTCGAGGATGTCGTAGGCGCCGGGGCCGGTGAAGCGCACCGTGTAGCTGTCGCCGCTCCACGCCGCGCTGCCGTCGCGGCTGGCGCCGGTCAGCACCGCCTGGCCGGTGTTGCCGGCGGCGGCACTGCCGTCGACGGTGCCGTCGCCGGTGCGGATGCGCATGAAGATCTCGCTGCCGGGCAGGGCGTCCTGCACGAAGCTGCCGGGCGCGACCTCGACCTGGCGTTGGGTCTGGTCGCCGTTGTAAAGGATCGTGCCGTTGTTGGTCGCGAACGGCGCTACGCCGTCGGCGGTGCCGCCGAACAGGAAGCGGCCGTTGCCATCGGTGCTGTTGGCCAGCGACAGCAGCGATTCGCGGATCGAGCGCAGCTCGGCCGAAACGCTCTTGCGGTCCTCGGCCGACAGCGCCGCGTTGTTGGCCTGGATGGTGAGGTCGGACACGCGCTGCAGCAGCTCACCGGCCTGCGCCAGCGCGTTTTCCTGCAGGCCCAGCCGGTTCTGCACGTTCGCCGCGTTGGCGCCCAGCTGGTCCAGTTCAGCCAGGATCCGGTCCATGCCCACGGCGGTGCCGGAGGCAACCGGGTCGTCCTTGGCCGAGACCAGCTTCTGCCCGGTGGCCAGCTGGCGCTCCAGGTGGTTGAGCTTGCTCTGCTTGGCGAGCATCAGGTACACCGACTGGTCGTACATCATGCTGCTGGAAATGCGGTTGTTCATCAGCCCACCGCCCGCAGGATCGACTGGAACATGGTGTCGGCGGTGGAGATCAGCTGCGAGGCGGCCTGGTAGGCCTGCTGCAGGCGGAGCATATCCGCCGCTTCCTCGTCCAGGTTCACCCCGGAGATCGAATCGCGGGTGGCCTGCGCGTTCTCGTTGATCACCTGCTGCGCCTGCAGCGAGTAGTCGGCCGCGCGCGCGGCCGCGCCGATCTGCGTGGTCAGCCCGCCCAGCGCGCCGTTGAGGGTGACGGTGCCGCCGTTGAAGGCCTTGGCGTCCTCGACCGCGGCCATGCGCGCAGCGTTGCCGTTGTCGCTGGAGCCGGCCGGGGTGCGCGACACGGTGAAGGTGTCGCCCGCGGCGGGCTTGCCGTCGAGTACCAGGCTCCAGCCGTTGGCGGCGATGGTCTGGCCGGGCGTGTACGGCAGCGGCGGGCCGCCATTGATGGTGTAGTTGTTGGCATCGATGAAGTCGATGCTGACCGGGTCGAGCAAGGCGCCGTTGGCGGCGTCGGTGATGTCGAGCTTGCCGGCCACGCCGGTACCGACGTTGCCCAGATCGGCCTTGGCCCGCACCGGGTTGGCCGCGGCGATGCGCGACGGGTCGGTGATCGCCACCGCCAGCCCGCCGGGGGCGGCCGCGGTGGGCTGCACCAGGAAGCGGTCGTTGAGCGCCGGGGTACCGCCGACCACCAGTTCGATGCCGTTGACCACGAACGGATCGGCGGCGCTGCCGCTGCCGCTCATCGGCACCTGCGCGCCGGTGTCGGTGCGCGTGGCCACCCAGGCGCTGCCGTTGAAGCGCAGCTGCAGGTTCTGCCCGTCGAGCGCGGCGACGTCGCCGTAGCTGGCGCTGACGGTGGCGGTGCTCGCGCTGCTGTTGCCGCTGTGCGCGGCGACCTTGGGCGGGGCGAGGCTGAAGAAGTCCACGCCCATGTCGCCATACAGGTCCATGCCTTCGCGGTGGCTTTCGTTGAACGCCTGCGCCAGGCCGACGGCGATGCGCCCGAGTTCGGCCTGTGCCGGGGTCAGCACGGTGTCGCGGAACTCCAGCAGGCCGCCGATGCTGCCGCCCAGCGCCTTGCCGTCCAGGACGATGGTCTGGCCCTGGGTCTTCAGTGCCAGCTGCAGGCGCTCGGGCTGGTACGGGTCGGCCACGGTGGTGACCTGCGAGGCGGTGCCGCCGACCACCAGCGCATGGCCGCCGGCCGAGTACACGTTCATGATGCCGCCGTCCTGGATCACGGCGGTGCCACCGGTATAGCCCACCAGCTGGGTGATCAGCTGGTCGCGGCGATCGAGCAGGTCCGGTGCGACGCCGGTAGTGTCGGCGCCGATCGCGCTGTTGATCTGCGCGATTTCCCGGGCCAGGCGGTTGATCTCGCCGGTGCCGGCGATCAGGCCGTTGTTGACCTCGTTGCCAAGGGTGTCCAGGTTGCCGTTCAACTGCTTGAAGCGGTTGACCAGGTCGTTGGCGTTGTCGAGCATGCTGCGGCGGTCGGCGGTGCCGGCGGCGTTGGCCGACAGCCCGCTGACCGAGTCGAAGAAGTTGGACCAGATGCCGTTGAGGTTGGTCGCGCTGTCCGAGAACAGCGCATCCACCCGGTCGGCCAGCCCGGAAAGCTGCTTCAGCCGGGCCAGTTCGCCGCTGCTGTCGAGCAGGCGCGAGATCGCCAGCTGGTCGGCCACGCGGCGGATGTCGGTGATGCGGGTGCCGTTGCCGACATCGCCATAGCCCACGTCGGTGGGATTGCGCGTGGCGAAGTCGACCTTCTGCCGGCTGTAGCCGTCGGTCTTGATGTTGGCCACGTTGTGGCTGACGGTGGCCAGCGCCCGCTGGAAGGCGATGAGGGCGCTGCTACCGGTGGAGAGGACACTGGACATCGGGTTCTATCTCAACGGCGGGTGAGGCCGGACAGGCCGGCGGCGTGGGCGAAGGACTGGCCGAGGCGGGCGCCGGCCTGGCCGATGGCGGCCACCGCGCGGTCGATGGTCGGGCCGGCGGCGATGGCGGCGATCTTGGCGGCGTAGCCCGGATCGGTGGCATACCCGGCACGTTGCAAGCCCTGTGCAAAACCGCGCACGTCGCTGCCGGCCTTGAGCGCGGCCTGGTAGCGCGGGCTGTTCTTGAGCATGCGTACGTAGTCGCCGAAGCTCTCGGCCGGCGAGCCGTAGGCGCGGAAGCGCGCGGTCTGGCTCTGGCGCTGGCCGTCGACGTACTCATGGGTGGCGGCGCTGGCGCTTTCGCCCTTCCAGCCGCTGGCCTTGATGCCGAACAGGTTGTGGCTGCTGCCGCCGTTGTCGCGCTTGATGTGGCGGCGGCCCCAGCCGGTCTCCAGCGCGGCCTGCGCGACCAGCGCACGCGGATCGACGCCGAGTTCGCGCGCGGCCTTCTCGGCATGCGGCCAGATGCTGGCGACGAAGCCTTCCGGGGTGTGCTTGCCGAGCTGGTCGGCGGCGGCGTTGGCGGTGGCCATGTCCACGCCATCGGTACGCGGGGCGGCCGGGCCGACGCCACTCCAGCGGTCGTTGGCCAGGGCCCAGTCGGTGGCTGCCGGCGCCGCGTCCGGTGCTGCGCCGCGGCCGCCGATGGCCGCGTGCAGGCTGCCGCTGTCGCGGCCGGCGATCAGGTCCAGCATCTGTTCTTCCGGCATGGCCGGCACATTGCCGCTCAAGGCCTCGTGGCTGCCGGGCATGCCCGGCAGCGGGCTTTCCACCGCGCCGGCCGGCCGCGCCCCCCCGGCCGCTGCGCCAGGCAGGGCTTCACGGTAGGCCTGCGCGGCCTTCGCCGCCGGGACCAGCGCGGTGTCCAGCGGTGGGCTCGCCTGGCCGGCGCCGCCGAGCTGGCGCGCGATCATCGCCGACAGGCCCAGGCCGCGGCCCTGGGTCATGGCCTCGGCAATGCGCTGGTCGTACATCTCGCGGAACATCTGGTTCTCGCCGGGGAACAGCGAATCGCCGAAGCTGGCCGCGCGCATGCTCTTGATCAGCATCTGCGCGAACTGGCCTTCGAGCTGGCGCGCGACCTTGTCGATCTTCGCCGGGTCGTTGCCGGCGACCGGGTTGAGTTCCAGTGACGGGGCGGCGATGCGCATGCTCAGATCACCTCCAGCTCGGCGCTGAGCGCACCGGCCTGCTTGAGGGCTTCCAGGATCGCGATCAGGTCGCCGGGCGCGGCACCGACCTCGTTCACCGCGCGCACGATCTCGTCCAGCGTGGTGCCGCCCTCGAAGCGGAACATGCGGCTGCCTTCGTTGCTGGCGCTGATGGTGGACTGCGGCGCGGCCACGGTCTGGCCGCCGCCGAACGCATTGGGCTGGCTGACCTGGGTGGCCTCGCTGACGGTTACCGTCAACGAACCGTGCGCGATCGCCGCCGGGCTGACCCGGACCTGCGCGCCGATCACCACCGTGCCGGTGCGCGAGTTGACCACCACCCGCGCCGGCGCGGCGCCCGGCGACAGTTCGATGTTCTCGATGCGCGCCAGCAGTCCGATGCGCGCGCCCTGGTCGCTCGGCGCCTGCACCGCGACCGTGACCCCGTCGACCGCGCGCGCGGCACCTTCGCCGAACGCGTTGTTGAGTGCCGCGACCATGCGCGCGACCGTGGTGAAGTCGTTCTGGTGCAGGTTCAGGGTGATCTCGCCGCTGGCGCCGAACACGTCGGGCAGGGCGCGTTCGACGGTCGCGCCGCCGGGGATGCGGCCGACGCTGGGCACGTTCACCGATACCCGCGAACCGTCCTTGCCCTGCACGCCGAAGCCACCGACCACCAGGTTGCCCTGGGCGATGGCGTAGACCTGGCCGTCGGCGCCCTTGAGCGGCGCCATCAGCAGCGAGCCGCCGCGCAGCGAGACCGCGTTGCCGATGGAGGACACGGTGATGTCGATGGTCTGCCCGGGCTTGGCGAACGGCGGCAGCTCGGCGTGGATCGCCACCGCGGCGACGTTCTTGAGCTGCGGGTTGACGTTCGGCGGAACATTGACGCCCAGTTCGCCGAGCATGTTCTTCAGGCTCTGCACGGTGAACGGCGCCTGGCTGGTACGGTCGCCGCTGCCGTCCAGGCCGACCACCAGGCCATAGCCGACCAGCGCGTTGCCGCGCACGCCGCCGACCTGGGCCAGGTCCTTGATGCGTTCGGCGTGCGCCGGCAGGGCGACTGCGAACGCCAGCAGCGCCAGCGCCCACAGGCCGGTGACCCGGGGACGCGGAAGCGCGGCGAAGCGCGCGCGCAGGCAATCGGGCAGGCGCAAGCGCGCTTCACTGGCCGCCGTGGAGTAAGTACCGGTCATCGTTCTTCTCCTCAGTACGGCGCCAGGCGCGAGTTGAAGAACCGGCCCAGCCAACCCATCGCGTTGGACTGGGCCACCGCGCCGCGGCCGCCATAGGCGATGCGCGCGTCGGCGACCTTGCTGGACGGGATGGTGTTGTCGGTGGCGATGTCGGCCGCGCGCACGATGCCCTGGATCTGCACCAGCTCGTCGCCCTGGTTCAGGCGCAGGTTCTTCTGCCCCTGCACCACCAGGTTGCCGTTGGGCAGGCGCTGGATCACGGTCACGGTCACGCTGCCCTGCAGGCGGTTGCTCTGCGCGCTGCTGCCCTTGCCGTTGAAGTCGCGTTCGCCCTTGGCGCTGGCGGCCAGCACGTCCTTGCCGCCCAGGGTGACCGGTGCGCCGAACAGGCTCGGCGAGCCGATGTCCATGCTCGACTTTTTGCCGATGGCGGTGTTGGCGCTGGTGGTGGCCGAGGTGCTCTCGACCAGGGTGATGGTCAGCAGGTCGCCGACGTCGCGGGCGCGGCGGTCGCCGTACAGGTTCAGGCCCGGACCGGCGGCGTAGATCGCGCCGGCCGTGGCCTCGGCCGCGGGCGCGACCACCGGCACCACCGGCGCCATGGCCGGGTAGGGGCGGATGTCGCCGGCGACCACGCAGCCGCCCAGCAGCACCAGGCTGGCCGCGGCGCAGGAAAGACGGAGGACGTTGGACAGGCAGGCCATGGCGGGTTCCGTAAGCGGCACGATCAGACGTTGTTGTTGAGGTAGCCGAGCATCGAATCGGTGGTGGAGATGGCCTTGGCGTTCATCTCGTAGGCGCGCTGGGTCTCGATCATCGCCACCAGCTCCTCGACCACGTTGACGTTGCTGCCTTCCAGCGCGCCCTGGACGATGCCGCCCAGGCCATTGAGGCCCGGGGTACCGTTCTGCGCGGGGCCCGATGCCGTGGTTTCCAGGTACAGGTTCTCGCCCTTGGCCTGCAGGCCGGCGGGGTTGATGAAGTCGGTCAGGGTCAGCGAGCCGATCTCGACCGAAGCCGCGTCACCGGCCATCTTCACGCTGACCGTGCCGTCGGCACCGATGGTCAGCGACTGCGCTCCTTCCGGGATCTGGATGCCCGGCTGCACCGGGTAGCCGCTGTTGGTCACCAGCTCGCCCTGCGGGCTCATCTGGAAGCTGCCGTCGCGGGTGTAGGCCGAGCTGCCGTCGGGCAGCATCACTTCGAAGAAGCCGCGGCCGTTGACCATCACGTCCAGGGCGCGGCCGGTCTGCTGCTGGCCACCCTGCTGGAAATTCTTGGACGTGGCCACCACGCGCACGCCGGTGCCCAGCTGCAGGCCGGTCGGCAACTGCGTCTGCGCCGAGGACGAGCCGCCGGGCTGGCGCACCTGCTGGTACAGCAGGTCCTCGAAGCTGGCGCGATCCTGCTTGAAGCCGGTGGTGTTGGTGTTGGCGAGGTTGTTGGAGACAACGGACATGCGCGTCTGCTGCGCATCCAGGCCGGTCTTGGCGACCCACAGTGCCTGATTCATGAGCGGTTCCTCTGCGACGGGTGCCGGCCCTCAGGGCCGTTGCAGGATGTAATGCATGGCCTGTGCCAGACCCGCGCGCCAATCGGCCGGCGCGGCGGCGTCAGCCGTTCAGGCGCAGCAGCGTGTTGGCGCTGCGCGCGTTCTCGTCGCCGTGCTTGATGACCTTGACCTGCATCTCGAACTGGCGCTGCAGCTGGATCATCTGCACCAGCGCGCCGGCCGCGTCGACGTTGCTGGACTCGAGCATGCCGCTGTCCAGCGCCTTGCCCTGGACCTGGGCGAACGGCTGCTGCGGGTTGCTGTTGCGCATCAGCCCGTCGAGGCCGCGCTGCAGTTGCGCGTCGGGCGCCTGCACCACGCGCAGCCGCCCGATCATGGCCATGGTCTGCGGGCCTTCGCCCAGCGGGATGATCGACAGGGTGCCGTCGTGGCCGATCTCCATGGCCTGGTGCGGCGGCACCGCCACCGGGTTGCCGTTCTCGTCCAGCACCGCATTGCCGTCGGCGGTGACCAGCTGGCCGTTGGGGGTGAGCGTCAACGCACCGGCGCGGGTATAGGCCTCGCTGCCGTCGCGCGACTGCACCGCCAGCCAGTTGCCCGGCTGCAGCGACAGATCCAGCGCGTTGCCGGTGATCTGCTGTGCGCCGGTGCGACGGTTGAAGCCGGCATCGACGTGCAGCGCGTCGATCCGCGAAGCGTAGCCCTGGCCCTGGACCGGGAACGCCTCGGTGTTGGCCAGGGCTTCCTTGAAACCGGGCGTGTCGGAATTGGCCAGGTTGTGGGAAACGGTGGCCTGCGCCTGCAGCGAGGCGCGGGCGCCGGTCATGGCGACGTAGAGGGCTTTGTCCATGGGCAAGGGGGACCGGGAAGCGGGAAGAAAGGAACGACGGAATGCCGGCGGTGCAGGGCGAGGGGCCGGGAGCGGGGAACGGCGCGGGCAGTGCGCGCCGTGTCATTCCCCGCTCCGGTTTGCCCGGGGTGCTGCCTCAGCGGATGTTGATCACGGTCTGGGTGATCTGGTCCTGGGTCGAGAGCATCTGCGCGTTGGCCTGGAAGTTGCGCTGCGCGGTGATCATGTTCACCAGCTGCTGGGTCAGGTCGACGGTGGAGGCCTCCAGCGAACCGGCCTGGATCTGTCCCAGGTCGGAGCTGTCCGGCGCACCGGTGCGCGGCGTGCCCGAGGCATAGGTTTCCGACCACAGGTTGTTGCCTTCGCCCAGCAGTCCCTGCGGGTTGTTGAAGTTGCTCAGCGCGACCTGGCCGAGTGCGACGTCCACGCCGTTGGAGTAGCGCGCATACACCACGCCCTTTTCCGAGATGTTGATCTCGTTGAGCTTGCCCGAGGCATAGCCGTCCTGGCCGGTGTTGTGCTGGTTGAACTTCTCGCCGTACTGGGTGGAGCCGGACACGTCCAGGCTCATCGCCAGCTGGCCGGCGCCGGTGCTCGGGGTGAAGGTGCCCAGGGTGATCTTGCCGTCGGCCGGCGCGGTCAGTGCGCCGCTGTCGGAGAACTGCAGCAGGGTCGGGGTGCCGATGACCGCCGGTACCGGCGGGGTGGCGGTGGGATCACCGGGGACGCTGCCGTTGTTGACCGGCACGCCGTCGACGAAGTTGTACACCGCCCACTCGTTGGGATTGGCGGTCTTGACGAAGTACGAGGTCTGGATGTGGCTGACGCCCAGCGAATCGAACACGGTGATGCCGCCGCTGGAGTGGCTGTAGCTGTTGCTCACCGCCGGATCGAACGGCGTGATCGTCGGTTCCTTGGCGTTGGCCGGCAGGGTGAAGGCCAGCTGCAGCTGGCTGGTCGGGCGCGGCGCGCTGTCGCCGGACAGCAGGCGCAGGTCGGTCAGGGCGCCGTCGAAGCGGGTGCCGTCGGCGCTCGGCGCGTAGACCTGCAGCCGCGCGCCCTGCGGGTTGACCACGTAGCCGTTCTTGTCGGCCTGGAAGTTGCCGGCGCGCGAATACACCCGCGAACCGTTCATGTTCAGGGTGAAGAAGCCTTCGCCGGCGATCGCCAGGTCCAGGCTGCGGCCGGTCTGGTCGATGTTGCCCTGCGAGAACTGCTGGGCCACGTTGGTCAGGCGCGCGCCCGAGCCCATGGCGTTGTTCTGCAGGCCATAGCCGGTCGCGGTCAGGACGTTGGCGAACTCGGCGCGCGATTCCTTGAAGCCGACGGTGTTGACGTTGGCGATGTTGTTGGCGGTGACGCTCAGGTCGGCGTTGGCGGTGCTGATGCCGGACAGGGAGGCGTTGAAGCCCATGGCGATACTCCTGGGAATCCGTGGAAGAGGGGGCTCAGCTGACGCGGAGCACGTAGTCGAGCGGGGCCGCGCCCAGCCCCTTGAGGTTCAGGTAGAGGCCGTCCGAACCGACCGTCACGCTCTCCACCTCGGCCTCGACGTAGGTGCTGAGCTTGGTCTGCTTGCCGCTGGCGTCGGTGTAGGTGGCGGCGATGGTGTAGGCGCCGGCCGGCATGCGCTTGCCATTGGCGTCGGTGCCATCCCACTGGAACGGCACTTCGCCCGAGGCGTCGGCCGCGACGCTGATCTGGTCGACCTTGTTGCCGTTGGCGTCGGTGATGTCGACGACGATGGTGCCCGCGCCCGGCGCGGCCAAAGTGCCGCCGGTCGCCCCCTCGTCGCCGAGCATGAACTTGGTCGACGGCACCAGCACGTCGTGGCCGACCATGGCCGCGCCGCGCAGGATCTGGTCGCCGGCCATCGATTCCTGGAAGCCGGTGACGCTCTTGTTCAGTTCGCTGATGCCCTGCACCGTGGACAGCTGCGCCATCTGCGCGACCATCTGGCTGTTGTCCATCGGCTTGAGCGGATCCTGGTGCTGCAGCTGGGTGGTCATCAGCCGCAGGAAATCGGCCTGGTCCAGCGCGTCCTTCTTCTTGGTGCTCTTCGCCGCCGGGGCGTTGAGCCCGAGCGCGCCGAACAGGTCGGTATTGGTGTTGATGCTGCTCATGACGGGATCCTGTGGCGGCCGGCTCAGCGGCCCATGGTCAGGGTGGCCAGGGTCAGTTCCTTGGCCGTGTTGAGCATTTCCACGCCGGCCTGGTAATTGCGCGAGGTGGAAATGAGATTGACCATCTGCGCCACCGGGTCGATGTCCGGCGAGTAGACGTAGCCGTCGCCGTCGGCCAGCGGATGGTGGGGTTCGTAGCGCTTGATCGGCGGCGCCTCGCTCTGCGTGACCTGCTTGACCTCCACCCGGGTCAGGCGCGGATCCTCGCGGCTGGTGACCGCCTGGAAGATCGGCTCCAGCGGCTTGTAGGCGGCCTCGGCCGAGCCCGCCACGGAGTCGGCGTTGGACAGGTTGGAGGCGATGGTGCTCATGCGCACCGACTGCGCCTGCAGCGCCGAGCCGGCGATGTCGAAGATGGGCAGGTTGCTCATGGCGCTCCCCTTACTGGCCGGTGATGGCGGTGGTCAGGGTGCGCACCTTCGACTCGACGAAGCTCAGCGAGGCGCGGTACTCCAGCGCGGCGCGGCCATACGCGGCGCGTTCGGCATCCGGATCGACGGTGTTGCCGTCCAGGCTCGGCTGCACGCCGGGGCGCAGTACCTGGAACGGGTTCAGGCCGTCGCCGCCGATGCGGTAATGCTGTTCGGCGGTGGTGGCCAGCAGGCCGTTGCCATCGGCGCCACTGGCGTTGCGCAGGGCCGCGTCGAAATCCAGGTCACGGGCCTTGTAGCCCGGGGTGTCGGCGTTGGCCAGGTTGCCGGCGATCAGCTTCATGCGCTGTTCGCGCAACGGCATGGCCTGGGCGTGGATGCCCAGGTAATTGGAAATCAGGTTGGGCATGGCGCGCCTCCCGGGGGAACGATGCCCGGAAGGCTGCAAGCGGTGTGCCAGAACGCGGGGAACGCAGGGGAGGCGCGGGGAGCCCCGGAGGACGGGGGCGGGCGCCGGTCCCCCGGTGGCGGGCTTGCCGCATAGGGATCGGGGCGCCGGCGCGGCGGGCCGCCTCCCCGGCGGGGCGGCCCCCTTGCTTCAGCGCAAGGCGCCCGCCTCCACGCGTCCCGGGGTCAGGCCGCTTCGGCCACCTGGCGCAGCCGCTGCAGCACGAAATCGGCCAGTTCGTGGGCGCTGTACTTGGGCACGAAGGCGTTGGCGCCCACGCGCTCGACCATGGCGTTGTTGAACACGCCCGACAGCGAGGTGTGTAGCAGCACGAACAACCCGGCCAGCCCCGGGTGGCGGCGGATTTCCGTCGTCAGGGTGTAGCCATCCATCGCCGGCATCTCGATGTCGGAGATGACCATGGCATAGCGCTCGGCCGGGTTCTCCCCGGCCGCGTGGATCTGCAGCAGGTGGTCCAGCGCCTGCTTGCCGTCCGACAGCAGGGTGGCGGTGACCCCGAGCTGGTCGAGCACGCTGCGGATCTGCTGGCGGGCCACGCGCGAGTCGTCCACCACCAGCACCTGCATCGGCGGCGCGCCGGGCGGCAGGACCATCGACGGGTCCAGCACCGCATCCTTGCTGATCTGGGCGATGTCGGCCAGTACGCTCTCCACGTCGATCACCTGGATCAACTCGCCCTGGAAGCGGGTGACCGCGGTCAGGTAGCTGGCCTCGGCGCCCAGTTCCGGCGGCGGCTGGATGTCCTCCACCGCGATGTTGACGATCCGTTCCACGCCGCTGACCAGGAACCCCTGCACCGAGCGGTTGAACTCGGTGACCACCAGGTAGCCGGGCGAGGTGTCGGCGTTGGGCTCGCGCTCCGGGTGGCCGATCGCCAGCCCCAGGTCCAGCACCGGTACCGAGCGGCCGCGCACGTCGGCCACCCCGGAGAACTGGGCGGGCAGGCCGGGCACCTGGAACAGGGGCGGGCGCCGCAGCACTTCCTGCACCTTGAAGACGTTGACGCCAAAAAGCTGACGGCCGCCGAGGCGGAACAGCAGCAGGGCCAGTCGGTTGTGGCCGGCCAGCCGGGTGCGCTGGTCGATGCGGTTGAGCAGGTCATGTGACATGCAGCCGGTATCGGCAGGGCGGGGGCGGGACTTGAGGGCCGGCGCGGGCGATGGCCGCACCTTGCGCCATGCATCGTGTCCGGGCGCCGCCCGCGGCCGTTCCGGCACGCCGCTTGCAGGGCAATGGCCATTGTTCCCGTGGCGGAGTTCGCCCATGCGCCTGACGGCCCTGTTATGCCTGCTGCTGGCCCTTCCGGTCCAGGCCGCCGATTTCCAGTCGGTGGCCTCGATCCGTGCGGCCGCGCTGTCCACCCTGGACCCGGCCACCGAGGCCGAGGCCAGTGTCGATGCCGGCCTGCGCCTGCCGGCGTGCCCGGCGCCCCTGCAGGCCCGGGCCACCGGCAACCGGACCGTGGAAGTGGCATGTCCCCAGGCCGGCGGCTGGAAGCTGTTCGTGCCGGTGACGGTGCGGCGCGAGCAGGACGTGCTGGTCCTGGCCCGCGGCATCGCCGCTGGAGAAGTGCTGTCCGCCGCCGATATCGGCAGTGTGCGCCGTGACACCGCGCGCATCGCCGGTGCGGTATTGTCCGACCCGCAGGCGGCCATCGGCCGGGTGGCGCGGCGGGCAATGGGCGCCGGCACCCTGCTGTCGGCCAACGACCTGGTCGCCCCGCGGATCATCCGCCGCGGCGACAGTGTCGCGCTGGTGTCGCGGCGCGGCGGGGTCGAGGTGCGGGTGGCCGGCAAGGCGCTCGCCGATGCCGGCGAGGCCGACCGGGTGCCGGTCGAGAACCTGTCCTCGCGGCGGGTGGTGCAGGGCGTGGCCACGGCCAGCGGCGATGTGCTGGTTTCCCGTTAGATTCCACTAAAGATCAGTGCGCCGTTGCCGTTAACCCTTGTGTACCGAATCAGGACTTCCATCACATGAGCCAGAAAATCGACGGCGGGATCACGGCAAGCGCCCCGTTGCGCCCGGTCGCCACGCCCGCCAAGGCTACCCCCGCCGGCAGCGGCGAGGCACGTCCGGTCGAGGCCGCCGACAGCGTGCGCCTGACCGGCGAGGCCACCAGCCTGCAGGCCATGCAGCGGGAGCTGTCCGCCGCCCCGGCGATCGACAGCGCACGCGTGCAGGCCGTCCGCGAAGCGCTGGAGAACGGCAGCTACCGGATCAACCCGAACGCCATTGCCCAGCGCATGCTGGAGCTGGACGGACAGCTGCAGGCATGAAGCTGGGCGTGGCCGATCCCCTGCAGCAGTTGAGCGACGCGCTCGATGGCGAGCGCCAGGCGCTGGTCGAGCACGACGTGCAGGCGCTGGTGGCGGCCACGAGCCTGAAACTGGAAGCGCTGCGCATCCTCGAGGCGCGCCCGCCGCTGGAACACGCCGAACGCCTGCGCGAACTGGCCGAGCGCAACCGCGCCAACGGCGTGCTGCTGGCCCGCCGCCGCCGCGAGGTCAGCTGGGCGCTGCGCCAGCTGGGCCGCAGCGAGGCTTCGTCGGCCTACGACGCCAAGGGCCAGGCGCACCTGCTGCACACCCGCAAGCCGCTCGCCGTCGCCTGAGCGCAGCCCCCGCCGGGCGCTTGGCGCCTGCGCATCCGCGGTTATAGTGGGCGACCGTTCCGCCGACCCGCAGCCCCGTGGCCGATACCGCCTCTCCCCCGTTCGCGACCTTTCCGTCTCCCGTCGTGCTGCGTGCGCTGAGCGACCGCATGGGCGACGGCATGCTGCTGTTCAACGACCGGGGCGAGGTTGCCCTGGCCAACGCGGTCGTGCGCGAGCTGTTCGGCGTGGCGCCTGGCGAGGTGGCCGGGCTCGCGCGGCGCCTGGCCGACCTGTTGCCCGCGGCGGCGCTGGGCCAGGCGCGCGAAACCGGTTGCTGGAGCGGCAGCCTGCCGCTGGGCGCGCGCGCGGTGATCGTCCACCTCTACCACCACGAGCACGCGGGCGAGCACGCCTGCCTGGCGCTGTTCCGCCACATCGACGGGCAAGAGGATTACGAGCACGAGCTGCAGCGCCGTCATGCCGAGCTGCGCCAGGCCTACCTGCGGCTCAACGGCGCCCAGGAGAAGCTGCTGCAGTCGGAAAAGATGGCCTCGATCGGCCAGCTGGCGGCCGGCGTGGCCCACGAGATCAACAACCCTATCGGTTACGTGCATTCCAACCTGGGCAGCCTGCAGGAATACCTGCGCAGCCTGTTCACCGTGATCGAGGCCTACGAGCGCGCCCTGCGCGCGCCGGATCCGAAGGCATTGATCCCGGAGATCGACGATATCCGCGACCGCCTGGACATCGACTTCATCAGCCGCGACCTGCCGCAGCTGATGGCCGAATCGCGCGAGGGCATCGAGCGGGTGACGCGCATCGTGCGCGACCTGAAGGATTTCTCGTACTCCGGGCGCGACGAGTCGTGGAAGCTGGCCGACCTGCACGCGGGGCTGGAATCGACCATCAACATCATCTGGAACGAGCTCAAGTACAAGGTCACCCTGGAGCGTCGCTACGGCGAGCTGCCGATGGTCGAGTGCCTGCCCTCGGAGTTGAACCAGGTGTACATGAACATGCTGCTCAACGCCGGCCATGCGATCGCCGACCGCGGCCATATCGTGGTCAGCACCGGGGTGGACGGCGACGAGGTCTGGATCGAGTTCCAGGACAACGGCTCGGGCATTTCCCCGGAACTGCGCCAGCGCATCTTCGACCCGTTCTTCACCACCAAGCCGGTGGGCAGCGGTACCGGGCTGGGGCTGTCGATCTCCTACGGCATCGTCAACAAGCACCACGGCCGCATCGACCTGGACAGCACGGTGGGCGAGGGCTCGCGCTTCCGCATCGTGCTGCCGATCCGCCAGCCGAAAGGCTGAGCGCCGGCCACCGCCGGCGCCGCCGTGCGGGCGCGCCGACGGGCCTCACTCCAGGCCGTTGATCGCCCGGCCCTGGCTGCCGCCGCGCTTCTCGTCGTGGGTGCGGAACGCCTGGCGGATGTGCTCGCGCAGCTCGTCGTCGTTCCACGGCTTGGTCAGGAAGCGGTAGATCGCGCCGCGGTTGATCGCGTCGGTGACCGTATTGAGGTCGGTGTAGCCGGACAGCACCAGCCGGATGGTGTCCGGGTAGAGCATCTTCACCCGCCCCAGGAACTCGGTGCCGCTCATGTCGCTCATGCGCTGGTCGGACAGGATCACCTGCACGTCGTTGATCGCCAGCAGGTCGAAGGCATCGCGCACGTTGCCGGCGGCGAGGATGCGGTAGCCGTCGCGGCGGAACAGGCGCACCAGCGAGCGCAGCACGTTCTCCTCGTCGTCCAGCAGCAGCAGGGTGCGGTCCGGGCGGGTCTCGGCGAACGCCTCCGGGCGCAGGTAGCGACGGCGCAGGGTCATGCCGGCGGCTTCGGCCGACATCGGCTCGCCGAACAGATAGCCCTGGAACACGTCGCAGTCGTTGCGGCGCAGGAAGCCCAGCTGCGCCTGCGACTCGACCCCGTTGGCGATCACCGTCATGCCCAGCTGGTGGCCCATGGCGATGATCGCGCGGGAGATGGCCGCCTCGCGGTTGGCCGCCGGTGCGCTCTTGATGAAGCTGCGGTCGATCTTGAGCTTGTCCACCGGGTAGCGCACCAGCGCGCTGAGGCTGGAGTCGCCGGTGCCGAAATTGTCCAGGCTCAGGCTGATGCCTTCGTTGCGCAGGTTGGCCAGGGTCTCGTAGACGAAGTTGACGTTGTTGGTCAGCGCGCTTTCGTTGATTTCCAGGGTCAGCATGCGTGCCGGCACCCCGGTGGACTGCAGCATCGCCATGGTCTCGGCGAAGAAGCTCGGCCGCAGCAGCTGCAGCGTGGACACGTTGACCGCGATGTTGAAATCGTCGAAGCCCTGGTCGCGCCAGATGCGCGCCTGGCGCAGGGTCATCTCCAGCACCCAGGCGCCGATCTGGACGATGATGCCGAGCCGTTCGGCGGTACGCATGAAGCGTTCCGGCACCAGCATGCCCAGCGTCGGCGACTGCCAGCGCAACAGCGCCTCCATGCCCACGACATGGCCGTCGCGGGCACTGACCAGCGGCTGGTAGCGCAGGCGCAGCTCGCCATTGTCGATGGCGTCCACCAGCTGCCGCGAAATGATGCTCTCGCTGTGCGCGCTGAGCGGCTTGTGCAGCATGTGCACCTGTACGACGTTGCCGCCCTCGCGGCCGGCCTGGTGCAGCGCATCCTCGGCCAGGTCGAGCAGCCGGCTCGGGTCGGTGGCGTGCTCCGGGCTCAGCGACACCCCGATCTTGGCGGTCAGGAACAGGGTGTAGGGCAGCACCGAAAGGGGCAGCTCCATCTGCTGGCGCAGCTGTTCGGCCATGTCCTCCGGCAACGGCACCCCGTCCGCGCGCGGGATCGCCAGCACGAACTCGTCGCTGCCGTGCCGCCACAGCCGGCCGCGGCCGCGCAGGTGGTCGGCCAGGCGCTGCGCGACCAGCACCAGTGCCTGGTCGCCGACCTCCGCGCTCATGTTCTCGTTGACCGACGCGAAGTGGTCGATGTCCAAGTGCAGCAGCATCAACGGCGTGCCACCGGCGGCGGCCTCGGCGACCATCGCCGCCAGTTCCGGGTTGCCGGCGCCCAGGCGCGGCGGGGCGGGCATCGCGGCGGCCGCTGGCGGGGCGGGGTTCCACATCCTCAGGCTCCCTGGCAGGCGCTCGCCTGCGGCATGCGGTAGGGCAGGTGCAGCTCGACCTGGGTGCCTTCACCCGGCGCGGTATGGATGCGCAGCCAGCCGCCGGCGCTCTGCGCGCGCTCGCGCATCACCACCAGCCCGAGGCCGCGCGGACCATCGGGGTCGAAGCCTTCGCCGTCGTCGCTCACGCGCAACCGCAGCCGGCCATCGCCAGCGTCCTCCAGGCACAGCCGGACCTGGCTGGCCAGCGCATGCCGCAGGGCATTGGTCAGGCTCTCCTGGGCGATGCGGAAACAGGCCTGCTCGACGTCGTTGTCCGGGCGCTGCGGCAGCTCTTCGACCTCCATCCGCAACTCCACCGCCGAGGAGCGGAACAGCTGCCCGGCCTGCCAGCGCAGCGCCGCCTCGAGCCCGAGCGCATCGAGCTGCGGCGGGCGCAGCAGCATCGACAGGTTGCGCAGCCGCACCACGGTGCTGTCGACCAGCTCCACGATCTGCCCCAGGTCCTCGCGGCGGCGCCGGGCATCGTCCTCGTCCATCGCCGCATGCGCGGCCAGCTTGATCGCGGTGACCGCCTGGCCGATATCGTCGTGCAGGTCGCGGGAAATCGCCCGGCGCTCGTCCTCCTGCACCGAGAACAGGCGTCCGGCCAGGGCCTGCAATTCGCGGTTGCCGGTCTCCAGCGCCTTGCGGCTGGCCTCCAGCTCGGCCACGTCGCGCGTGGCCAGGCGCCGCACCCGGGCCAGCCGCGGCAGCAGCAGGAGCAGGGCGATGCCCACGTAGGCGGCCACCAGGATGACGGAGGTCACACTCCAGGCCAGCGCATGGGCCGGGATCGCCGTCCAGGCCCAGGGCAGCAGGCCGCACAGCAGGATCAGGCCGCCGCCTGCGACCACCACACCATAGGTAGTGCGTTGCAGGCTGGCCATTGCCGACTTGGTGGGGGCCGGGTGCGGCGAAGGGGGGGAGCCGTTGTGCATGTGCCGTGGCGGGGGGCCGTGTTCGATCCGTCGACATCTTAACGGGCCATCGCAAACCGTGATGACGCAGTACTCAATTTCCGTGAAGGCCGGCCGTTATCCATAGAGTTCCCGGACCTCGGGTGTTTGACTGGAGCGGTAGCGCGTGGATCAGGGCGTCATTGCGAGCATGATGGGCCACCCGCTGGAGGGGGCGATCGTGCTGCTCGATCCGGAGGGCCAGCCGCTGGCCGCCAATGCCACGGCCCGTACCCTCGACCTGCCGCGCGGCCTGCAGGCGCACCGCCAGGCGCTGCAGGGGGTGCGCGACCGGGTTGCCGGCCAGGGGCAGGGGCTGCTGCCATGCTCGGTGCCCACCGGGGAGCAGCGCGTGGATGGTTTCCTGAGCGCCGCGCGCACCCGGGACGGCGCCGTCTGCGCCTATATCTACAGCGCCACCCCGGCCGCGCCACTGGCGGACGGGCGCTGGCCGCGGCTGCTGCACGACGCCGGGCACGAGGTCTGGGAGTGGGACGTGCCGGCACACCTGCTGGCGCAGTCGGGGCCGAGCGCAGGCGGGACCACCAGCGGCAGCGTGCAGGCATGGCTGGGGCACACCCATCCCGATGACCGCGCCGCGCAGCAGGCCGCCCTGCGCGCGCACCTGGGCGATGCCACCAGCGCCTATGACTGCCGGCTGCGCGTGCGCCGCGCCGATGGCGGATGGCAGACGGTGCACGATCATGGCCAGGTGGTGGCGCGGACGGCGGACGGCCAGCCGCTGCGCATGGCCGGCATCCGCATCGCCACCGCCGCGGCGGACACCGCCGATACCGAAGCGCAGGAACAACAGGCGCAGCTGCGCCACCTGCAGCGCATCGCCGGGCTGGGGACCTGGTCGTGGGAACGCGACGGCGGCTTTTCCTGGTCCGACGAACTGCACGCCGCCATCGGCCTGCCCGCGGGCAGCCTGCCGCCGGGCCGGCGCTGGCTGGACCGGCTCGACGCCGACGCCCGCGCCCAGGTACTGGCGGCATGGCGGCGGCTGCACCGCGAAGGCCAGCCGCATGCATTCGAGCTGGTACTGGCGGCCGGACCGATGGACGCCCCCGGCATCCACGTGCGGGTCTGGATGCATCCCCGGCACGATGCCAGCGGGCGCGTACGGCGCGTGGCCGGGCAACTGCAGAACGTGACCGAGCAGCGCCAGACCGACGCATTGATCCGCTGGCGCACCGAACTGCTCAACCGGGTCTCGGCGCTCGGCCGCATCGGCGGCTGCGAGATCGAGGTGGCCACCCGCGGCATGCTGTGGACCGACGAGTGCTACCGCATCCACGGCCTGCGCAAGGAACCGGTGACGCTGGAACAGGCGCTGGCGCTGTACACCCCCGATTCGCGCGACGGCTTCGAGGCCGCGCTCACCCGCATCGCCGAAGGCGGCCTGCCGGAACAGCTGGACCTGTGCTTCTACCGGCATTCCGGGCAGCGGGTGTGGGTGCAGGTACAGGTCGAACTGGACCGCCGCGAAGGCCTGCCGGAACGCTTCGTGGTGCTGTTCCGCGACATCACCCGCGAGCGCGAGGCCAACGAGCGCATCGAGCTGCTGGCCCATTACGACCTGCTGACCGGGCTGCCCAACCGCATCCTGCTGCGCGAACAGACCGAGGACGCCCTGGCCGAATCGCGCCGCAACGGCAAGATCCTGGCGATGCTGTTCGTCGACCTGGACGGTTTCAAGTCGATCAACGACACCTTCGGCCACGCCACCGGCGACATGCTGCTCAAGGCCGCCGCGGCGCGGCTGCACCAGAACCTGCGCAACGCCGACCTGTTCGGCCGCTTCAACGGCGACGAGTTCGTGGTGGTGCTGCGCGACCTCGCCGACCCGGCCGATGCCGGCCATGTCGCGCGCAAGCTGATCGCTTCGCTGGCCTCGCCGCTGCACCGCGGCGACACCACCTTGAAGGTGGGGGCGAGTGTCGGCATCGCGCTGGCCGACGACAGCCATCGCGATTTCGACACCCTGCTGCGCGCGGCCGACGCCGCCATGCACGCGGCCAAGGAAGCCGGGCGCAACACATACCAGTACTACAGCCAGGACGTACTGGCCGGCATCCAGCGGCGCCTGCAGATCGAGCACGCGCTGCACGGCGCGCTCGAACGCGAGGAGTTCCAGCTGGTCTACCAGCCGCTGGTCAATGTCGACGCCACCCGGCCGCCGGCGATCGAGGCGCTGCTGCGCTGGACCTGCCCGGAGCTCGGGCCCTGCAGCCCGGCCGAGTTCATCCCGGTGGCGGAGAAATGCGGCGAGATCGCGCGCATCGGCGAGTGGGTGCTGAACGAGGCCTGCCGCCAGGCGGCCGCCTGGCATGCCGCGGGGCTGATGTTCGAGCGGGTGGCGGTCAACGTGTCGGCCATGCAGTTGCGCGAGCGTGGCTTCGCCGAACAGGTGATCGCCATCTGCGAACGCCACCGCTGGCCACCGCAACGGCTGGAGCTGGAGCTGACCGAATCGGCCCTGATCCGCGACAGCGACGCGCTGCGGCAGTGCTTTGACACCTTCGAGCGCAACGGCGTGCTGCTGGCCGTTGACGATTTCGGCACCGGCTTCTCCAACCTGC
Source organism: Stenotrophomonas sp. Y6 (assembly GCF_022436665.1). NCBI lineage: Bacteria > Pseudomonadati > Pseudomonadota > Gammaproteobacteria > Lysobacterales > Lysobacteraceae > Stenotrophomonas > Stenotrophomonas sp. Y6. The sequence goes on along the minus strand of NZ_JAKUKB010000008.1, from coordinate 343,749 downwards.
ATTACCTCAACCGCTTCCCGGTGCAGCGGCTGAAGATCGACCGCAGCTTCGTCCAGCGCATGCTGCACGATGCCGGCACCGCCGAGGTGACCCAGGCCATCGTCCACCTCGGCCATGCGCTGGGGATGCAGGTGGTGGCCGAAGGCGTGGAGACGCGCCAGGAGGAGGCGATGCTGTTGCGCCAGGGCTGCGACGAAATCCAGGGCTATCTGTACTCGCGGCCGCTGCCGTCGCGGGACATGGCGCAGTGGCTGCGCCGCTGCGACGAACGCGGCGGCCCCGGCGCGGCGGCCGCTGCCGCCGCGGACATCCCGGCCGCGGTCACCTGAGCCCCGGCGCTCTCCACGCGCGTCGCTCCCGCTCGTCTGCGGCGTGAGCGCCGGGCGCCGGCCCGCGGATCGCCGGCACCGGGCACGCGCTTCACGCCTCCTCGCCCCCACACCTGAACCCCGTGCCCGCTTGTCGACGGCGACCGTCGGCGACGGGCGCAGTGGCTGTCGCCGATGGCGCGTCCTGCGGCAACCTCCGGTACCGGCGGCCAGAATCCTGCTGTCAGTACCGCCGCAGTGGCGCCGGGCGTAAACCGATACGAAGTTTGTCAGCGCCGCGGGCCGCAGGGCGCGCTGCGCGCGCAGCGGCACGCCATCGTCTGGCGGGCAGGGCAGTCCGGCCCGTGCGGGCTGCGGAATGCGCTGCAATGCAAGCGGTGGCGCATGCCTCCGCGGCCGCTTCCGGCCGCTGTCGCCGGCACCGGTGCCCGCCGATCGCGCGCGCCGCTGCGCCGGGTTGGCGTTGCGGTCGGCGTGGCCCATCGCCCATCGCCGGCACCCGCTGGCCGGGCGTCAGCGGGGCCGGCAGAAGGCCAGGTCCCAGGCCACCAGGATCGCCGCCGGATCATCGTGCGCGGGCAGGTCCGGCATCGGCAGCAGCGGGGTGCGTGCCAGCTCCTGCTGCGCCAGCGCCTCGAGCGCCAGCAGGCGGTCGCGGACGTGGGGGCTGCCGGACGCCGGCTCCGCGGCCTGCGGGCCCACCATTGCGGCAGCCTCGGCCCAGCCGGCCGGCAACGACAAAACCCCGGCCGTGGCCGGGGTCGTTGTCGCCTCGTGGCGGGAATCAGAACAGCTCAACCGTTCCCGCGCCCATGCTCTGCTGCGCCACCGGCTTGTGCGGCGGGCGCTCCCACTCGCTGCGCATCTCGCGCAGGCGGCTGCCGGTACGCTGCAGCGCCAGCACCAGTTCGCCGTCGAGCGCGCCGCCACTGCGGTGCAGCAGTTCCTGCAGCGCCACCGCCTCGCGGTTGATCGCGGTCAGGCGGTCCAGGTGGGTGTGCACGCCGCCCAGGGCCTGGGTGGCGATGTCCTCGAACTGCAGGGCGCGCACGGCTTCGGCGACGCTGCTGTCGATCGCGCGGCCGCACTCGGAAATCTCGCGCATGCCTTCGCCCAGCGAGTTGTTGATCGCCGCCACGTTCTCCAGCATGGCGGCCGCTTCGTGGCGCGCCTCGCGGGAGCGGTCCATGTCGCGCGAGGCCATGTGCGAGACGGTCTCGCGGACCTTGGCGATGGCGTCCTTGGAGCTGTGCGCGAGCTTGCGGATCTGCTCGTTGAAGGTGGTGGAGCGTTCGGACAGGTTGCGCACCTCGTCGGCGACCACCGCGAAGCCGCGCCCGGCCTCGCCGGCACGGGCGGCCTCGATGGCGGCATTCAGCGCCAGCAGGTTGGTCTGGTCGGCGATCGACTTGACGTCTTCCAGCAGGGCGAAGATGCCGTCCAGGTGCTGCGCCATCTGGTCGATGTGCTGCACGGTGTTGCTGCTCTGGCCGCTGACCTGCTCCAGCGCCTCGACCAGCTGCTCCATCTGGTGGCTGGCATGCTGGGCGAACCGCGCCACGTCCACGCCGCCGCCGCCATCCTCGCCGGCACGGTCGACGATGCGGGCCAGCGCCTGGCTCTGCTGGCGCGACTTGCGGTTCATCGCATCGAAGCTGCTGCCCAGCCCGGCGACCGCCTGGCGGATCAGTTCGCGGGCGCGTTCGATCTCGCCACGCGAGCCATCGATCTCGTTGCTGACGAAGCTGCGCAGCTCGTTGAGCAGCTGGTCCTGCTCCTTGAGCACGCGGGCGTGTTCTGGCGAACGCTGCGACTGGCTGTACGCGCTCCAGTAGGCGAACACCAGCCAGCTCAGCGCCATCGTGGTCAGGATCGCCCATACCACGGCCGCGGGCCAGGCGAACGCCAGCGCCAATGCCAGCAGGAAGGTCAGGGCCAGCGGGGCGGCCAGGCGGATTGCAATGCGTGAATACATGGACGTTCTCGGGAGAGTCACGATTGCAGTATCGGCCGTGCCGGTCCGGTCTTTAGCCGCCGCCGCGCAACCTGCGCGAGATCGCTTCGAGCATGGCCCGGCGCGAGAACAGGAAGTCCCAGTAACTGCCGCCGAGCTGGCGCCACAGCACCGCCGAGCGCACCGCCGCCAGCAGCAGCGCACGGATCTCGGCGACCACTCCGGCCTGTCCCAGGTAGTGCGGGTTGCCCTGGACCATGATCCGCGGCTTGAGCTGGCTGATGGTGTCCGCGTACAGGCCGCCCATCGCGCCCAGCACCTCCGGATGCGCCGGGTCGCCCAGCTCGCGGGCCTGGACGGCGGCACGCGCGATGCCGGCCTGGACCTTGTCCACGGTGGCGCGTTCGCGCACGAAGCGGCGTTCCAGCTGCATCACCGACAGCGCCAGGCGCGGCAGCAGCTCGTCCTTGCCCTGGTTGCCGAAATAGTCGCGCAGCAGGCGCAGCCCCGGTTCCAGCTGGTGGTTGTCGCCGTACACCGCGGCGGGGGAGGGGGCGTCGATGCGCATCACGCTGTCCATCGCGGTGCGGACCACGGCGCCATCGGAATGGCCGGTTTCGGCGATGCGCCGCACCTGCTGCAGGGCCTGGGCGATGCCGGCCAGCGCCAGGACACGGTCGTCGAAGGAAAAACTCATGCTTGCCTCTCAGGGAAAACGGGCCAGGGCGCACGCTGCTCCAGCGGCGCGTCGGTGGCGGCGATCACCGCACCGCCCAGGCATTCGGGGCCGTCATACAGCACCAGCGACTGCCCGGGCGTGACCGCCCGCTGCGGGCGCTCGAAGCGTACCTGCACGGTGCCGTCGCCGCCCACGCGCACCTGGCAGGGCTCGTCCGGCTGCCGGTAGCGGGTCTGCGCGGTACAGCTGAAGGCGCTGGCGGGTGCGCTGCCGCCGATCCAGTGCATGGCTTCGGTGCGCAGGTGCCGGGACTGCAGCCACGGGCTGTCGTGGCCCTGGTCGACATACAGGATGTTGGCCGCCACGTCCTTGCCGACCACGTACCAGGGCGCCGCCGGCCGGCCGCGCACGCCGCCGATGTTCAGGCCCTCGCGCTGGCCCAGGGTGAAATAGAACACGCCGGGATGGCGGCCGATGGGCTGCCCGTGCGGATCGCGGATCTCGCCTTCGCGGGCGGGCAGGTACTGGCCCAGGAACTGGCGGAAATCGCGTTCGCCGATGAAGCAGATGCCGGTCGAATCCTTCTTGGCATGGGTCGGCAGTGCCGCTTCCTGGGCGATGCGGCGCAGCTGGCTCTTTTCCAGGTGGCCGATCGGGAACACGGTGGCGGCCAGCTGCGCCTGGCCCAGCTGGTGCAGGAAGTAACTCTGGTCCTTGCCGCGGTCGGCGCCACGCAGCAGCCGCCAGCGTCCGCCCGCCTGCTCCACCCGCGCATAGTGGCCGGTGGCGATGCGCCCGGCGCCCAGCTCGCGGGCGGCGTCCAGGAAGTGCTTGAACTTGACCTCGCGGTTGCACAGCACGTCCGGGTTCGGGGTACGCCCGGCCGCGTACTCGGCCAGGAAGTGCTCGAACACGCCCTGCCAGTACTCGGCGGAGAAATCGCGGAAATGGAACGGGATGCCCAGGCGGCCGCAGACGGCCACGGCGTCGCGGCGATCCTCCTCGGCGCGGCAATGACCTTTGGCCGCTTTCGGCATCCTGCCTTCAGCGGCACTCGCGCTGTCCTGCGCATCGCCATCGTCGGCCCAGTTCTGCATGAACAGGCCGGCGACATCCAGCCCCTGCCGCACCAGCAGCAGCGCCGCGACGGACGAGTCCACGCCGCCGGACACGCCCACCACCACGTCCGGGCGGCTCATGGCACCTGCCTCAGGATCGACAGCGGGTGGCGCTGCCCGGCCAGCCAATCCGACACCGTCTGCCAGACCAGCGGGCTGCGCAGCCGGGCCATGTCCGCCTGCAACGCGGCCGGGGTCAGCCACAGCGCCTGTACGATGCCGCTGTCCAATACCTGGTCCGGGTGATGCCGCAGCGGCTCGGCGGCGAAAGCGAAGCGCAGGAACGGGGTGCCGTCGGGCGCGTTCCACTGGTAGGCGCCGATGAACGCGGTCGGCCGCACTTCCCAGCCGGTTTCCTCGCGGGTTTCGCGCACGGCCGCCTCGACCAGGCTCTCGCCGGGGTCGAGGTGGCCGGCCGGCTGGTTCAGCACCCGCCGTCCGTCCTTCTCCTCTTCCACCAGCAGCACCTGCCCGGCACGGCACACCACGGTGGCCACGGTGACGTGGGGTGCCCAGCGCCGGGAGCTCAATGCATCCACCCTCAGTACTCGTCCTTCGCGGTCAGTTCCAGTTCCATCGCGTCGGCACTCTTGATCGCCGCGTCGATGGCGTCGCTGAGCACATCGGCCTTGGCGTTCGCATCGATCTTGACCACGAACATGGCCATGTCGCCCTGCTTGACCCAGCCGCCGAGCTTGGAGTCGTTGGCATCCTCGAGCAGGCGGTTGGCGACCAGCGCCGGCAACTGCGGGCCCGGGGCCTTGTAGGCCGGCGACCAGATTTCGCGGACGCGATGCGCGCCGTAGGTCTCCACCGTCGAGCGCACGAACACCAGCTGGGTGCGGTCATCGTCCATGTCGAACACCAGGCGGTAATCGCCGTCCTCGTCGATCTCATACTTGTATTCCAGCGAATCGAGCAGCCGGCCGACCGCCGCATCGGGCTCGCCGGCCCGCGCGTTGCCAGCCATGCCGGCCCACAGGCCCGCCACCATCATTGCCGCCACGTACTTCTTCATGCGTTCCCTGCGGGGAGTGGTTGAACAGGTGCAAATTGTGCGGCGGCGGGGGTGTTCACGTCCAATTCGGCGCAGCGGCGCCGGGCCAGCCGCTATAATTCCGGGCATGCCCCGCAAGCTCCAACACGACAACGACCATGGCCTGCTGGTGGAACCCGGCAAGCCCGAGATCGCGCCGCCGCCGCTGTACCAGGTGATGCTGCTGAACGACGACTACACCCCGATGGATTTCGTGGTGGCCGTGCTGCAGAACTTCTTCTCCATGGACCTGGACAAGGCCACCCAGGTGATGCTGCATGTCCATACCCGCGGCCGCGGCATCTGCGGGGTCTACAGCCGCGAAGTCGCCGAGACCAAGGTCGCCCAGGTCAACGAGTACTCGCGCATGAACCAGCACCCGCTGCTGTGCACGATGGAGCGGGCCTGATCCACGCCGCGCCGGCGCGACCGGCACCGCGCGCCGGTCGCGCCACCGGCGGCCCGCACTGTTCCGGGCATGGCGATGTCGGCCGTATTGGCTGGCGCCCACCGCGCATCCATTGTTTGCGAGGTCGCCCCGGCGGCTGGCATCCACCCCGGTGGCTGCCGCTTTCCGGCGTGGCAACCGGCCGCTGCCGCCGCCGTCCGGCCACTGCTAACGCCGTCTGAACACCGGCATCCGGTAGGGTGATGGAAAACGTGCAGTCAGGCCGCATATTGTCTCCAACCGCAGTCGGAGTCCCCCATGTTCAGCAAAGACCTCGAACAGACGATTGGCCAGTGCTACAAGCGCGCCCGCGAGGCACGTCATGAATTCATGACGGTCGAACACCTGCTGCTCGCCCTGCTCGAAAACCCCTCCGCCCAGGCCGTGCTCAAGGCCTGTGGCGCCGACCTGGACCGCCTGCGCCGGGATCTGGAACAGGCCGTGGAGACCTCGGTCTCGCGGCTGGCCGACGATGATGGCCGCGACACCCAGCCCACCCTGGGTTTCCAGCGGGTGCTGCAGCGCGCCGTCTACCACGTGCAGTCCTCCGGCAAGAAGGAGGTCACCGGCGCCAACGTGCTGGTGGCGATCTTCGGCGAGAAGGATTCGCACGCGGTCTACTACCTCAACCAGCAGGACGTGACCCGGCTGGACATCGTCAACTACCTGTCCCATGGCATCGCCAAGTCCGGCGAGGAGGGCGACGCCTCGCCGTCGATCGACGGCGAGGGCCGCGCCGAGGGCGGCGAGGGCGAGGCCAGGGGCGACGCGCTGGCCGAGTACGCCAGCAATCTCAACGAACAGGCGCGCGCCGGCCGCATCGACCCGCTGGTGGGCCGCCGCGACGAGATCGAGCGCACCATCCAGGTGCTGTGCCGCCGCCGCAAGAACAACCCGCTGTACGTAGGCGAGGCCGGGGTCGGCAAGACCGCGATCGCCGAGGGCCTGGCCAAGCGCATCGTCGACGGCGAGGTGCCGGAGGTGCTGGCCGATGCGGTCATCTATTCGCTCGACCTCGGTGCGCTGGTCGCCGGCACCAAGTACCGCGGCGACTTCGAGAAGCGCCTGAAGGGCGTGATCGGCGCGTTGAAGAAGGTGCCCAACGCGGTGCTGTTCATCGACGAGATCCACACCATCATCGGCGCCGGTTCCGCCTCCGGCGGCACCATGGACGCCAGCAACCTGATCAAGCCGGCCCTGGCGTCCGGCGAGCTGCGCTGCATCGGCTCGACCACGTTCCAGGAATACCGCGGCATCTTCGAGAAGGACCGGGCGCTGGCGCGGCGCTTCCAGAAGATCGACATCGTCGAGCCCACCGTGGGCGAAGCCTACGAGATCCTCAAGGGCCTGCGCCCGAAGTACGAGGCGCACCACAGCGTCACCTACGCCGACGACGCGCTGCAGGCGGCGGTGGACCTGTCGGTGAAGCACATCGGCGACCGCCTGCTGCCGGACAAGGCCATCGACGTCATCGACGAGGCCGGCGCGCGCCAGCGGCTGCTGCCCGAGGGCCAGCGCAAGGCGACCATCGACGTCGAGGAGGTCGAGGCCATCGTCGCCAAGATGGCGCGCATTCCCGCCAAGCAGGTCACCGCCACCGACAAGGACGTGCTGCGGCACCTGGAGCGCAACCTGAAGATGGTGATCTTCGGCCAGGACCCGGCGATCGAATCGCTGGCTTCGGCGATCAAGCTGTCGCGTTCGGGGCTGGGCAACCCGGAGAAGCCGATCGGCAACTTCCTGTTCGCCGGCCCCACCGGCGTCGGCAAGACCGAGGTCACCCGCCAGCTGGCGCTGCAGCTGGGTATCGAGCTGGTGCGCTTTGACATGAGCGAGTACATGGAGCCGCATTCGGTCAGCCGCCTGATCGGCGCGCCCCCGGGCTATGTCGGCTTCGACCAGGGCGGGCTGCTGACCGAGAAGATCGTCAAGACGCCGCACTGCGTGCTGCTGCTGGACGAAGTCGAGAAGGCGCACCCGGACATCTTCAACATCCTGCTGCAGGTCATGGATCGCGGCATCCTCACCGACACCAACGGCCGCGAAGCCAATTTCAAGAACGTGATCCTGGTGATGACCACCAACGCCGGCGCGGCGCAGGCGTCGCGGCGCTCGATCGGCTTCACCCGCCAGGACCACGCCACCGACGCGATGGAAGTGATCCGCAAGAGCTTCACCCCGGAGTTCCGCAACCGCCTCGACGCGGTGGTGCAGTTCCAGGCGCTGGGGCTGGACCACATCCTGCGGGTGGTGGACAAGTTCCTGATCGAACTGGAAATGCTGCTGCAGGACAAGCACGTCTCGCTGTCGGCGACCCCGGCCGCACGCGACTGGCTGGCCCGCCACGGCTTCGACCCGCAGATGGGTGCGCGGCCGATGGCACGCGTCATCCAGGACCAGATCAAGCGCCCGCTGGCCGACGAACTGCTGTTCGGCAAGCTGGTGGGCGGCGGCCGGGTCAGCATCGACGTGCGCGACGGCGAACTGGTGGTCGAAACCGAAGCCGAACCGGAGCACCTGTTGCCGGCCACGGTCTGAGGTGGCGACGGCCAGACGCGGGCAGGCGTGCGGAAGCGGGCACAGGGCGGGCAGGGCATGGAGCGGCTCTGCCAGGAGGCGGCGGGGTCGCGCCCGCCGCCGGTCACGGGTGCGCTCCGCTTCCCCGATACCACTGTCACGGACACGCAAAAAAGCCAGCCCAGGGCTGGCTTTCGGGGTGCCCGGCTACCGCGCTTACTTCATGCGGTAGGTGATGCGGCCCTTGGTCAGGTCGTACGGCGTCATTTCAACCTTGACGCGGTCGCCGGTAAGGATGCGGATGTAGTTCTTGCGCATGCGGCCGGAAATGTGGGCGATGATCTCATGCCCGTTTTCCAGTCGAACGCGGAAAGTGGTGTTCGGCAGCGTCTCGCTGACGGTGCCCTCGAACTCGATGGAGTCGTCTTTCGACATGTAATCCTGTGCGGTTCTGCGGATGGCCTTTTCAGGCCCGGAAGCCAGGCATTTTACCCCGCGCCGCGGAATCATGCAAAGTTTGCGTTAAGCCGCGCCCGTGCTGCCCAGCCGGGCGGCCGGCCAGTGGCCGAAACGGCGGGTCCAGCTTCCCGGCGGCGGGTCACCCGGCTCCCGCACCAGCGCCCGCACCTGGGCCAGGAACAGGGCGCGCGGCAGCTGCACGGCACCCATGCGCAGCAGGTGGGGGTTCTCGACCTGGGCATCGATCAGCGGCCAGCCCCAGCCGTGCAGGACGTGCGCCAGTGCCGCCAGCGCGACCTTGGAACCACCGCTGCGCCCGCTGAACATGCTTTCGCCGAAGAACATGCGGCCGATGGCCACGCCATAGATACCGCCGACCAGGTGCGGCCCGTCGAACACCTCCACCGAATGCGCATGCCCGAGCCGGTGCAGTTCCACGTAGGCGCGGAGCATCCCGGCGGTGATCCAGGTGCCATCCTGGCCCGGCCGCGGCGCGCTGGCGCAGGCCTGCATCACCTCGGCGAACGCGGTGTCAGCGGTGACCCTCCAGGGGCTGGAGCGCAGTGCCCGGCGGAAGCGCGAGGACAGGTGCACGCCATCGGTGCGGAACACCATGCGCGGGTCCGGCGACCACCACAGGATCGGCTGGCCTTCGGAAAACCACGGGAAGATGCCGCCGGCATAGGCGTTGAGCAGGCGCACCGGCGACAGATCGCCGCCGACGGCCAGCAGGCCATCGGGCTCGGCCAGCGCAAGCTCCGCCGGCGGGAACGCCGCGTCCGCTGACTCGGCAAGCAGAAACGGATGCGCTGCGCGGCTCATGTGCCGTCGCCGTCAAGGAATCGGGGATGCTGCCGCGGCACCGGCCGGCAGCGCCTGGAGCGCAGCGCCATACGCGGGTACGGCAGCAACGCCGTGCACGGGGCCTTGGCGGCCAGCACGACACGGTTCACCGGATGATCGCCGCATGGCCGGGGCGACCCTGTCCGGCCCGCTGGTCGGGATGACCCCGCCGCGGCCGACGCTGCAGGGCCCGGCGAAGCCGTCGCCTGCGTGGCAGACGCCGGACACGAAGTAGGCGGAGTGCGCATCCTGAGTGGCTTGACCTGTACCTGTTCGCGCAATCCCGGGCACGCAGTCGCCCCGGTGCGGATCGGCATCATAAATGGCTTTCCGGCGTGCTGCGGCATGCCGATGCCCGATTGGACGGTTGGCGCCGGGACACGGCCATGCACACATCATCCCAAGCCGGCAGTCGATCGGCCCGGAACGCGTCCGCGGATGCCTTGCCGGCCATCTTCCATCCGCGCGTCGGGCCGGCCTGGGCCTGCGGCGCCAGCCTGCCGATACCGGCCGGCGTTTGAGCGATGCCCGGGCATCATCGAACAGCGCGCCCCCTCCGGCCGGTGGACGATGCGCGCCGCAGGTGGCCAGATCGACGCGACGGCCGGTCGTGTCCGGGAATGAAGCCGGACGCCCGCGGCCCGGGCTTGCCACCTGTGTGCCGCGTCCGGCGATCCGCCGGCCCGGAGGCCGCCCGGAAGGCGTGCCGCCGGGGCACTATTCCGCTCCCGGGTTGGGTCCGGCGTCCACGTTCACTGTGCGGGCGATGCGCGCGACGCCGACAGCCAGACGGTCGGCGAGACCCCGGCATGCCGCGCGGCGAAGGCGCGCGCGAACGCCGATGCGCTTGCATAGCCGATCTCCAGCGCCACCTGTTTTGGCGGCTGCCCCCGCTTGAGCAGCGTCTTCGCCACGCTCAGCCGCCACTCGGCCAGGTACTCGCCCGGCGGCATGCCCACGACATGGTGGAAGTGCGCGGCGAACCGCGCGCGCGACATGCCGCTGACCCGCGCCAGGCCGTCCAGGCTCCAGGCCTCGCCCGGGGCGCCATGCAGCGCGTTGAGGGCCTTGGCCAGGCGCGGGTCGGCGAGGCCCGCGAGCACACCCTGCGCGACCACGCCTGCGGTCATGCAGTGGCGCAGCAGTTGCAGGATCATCAGTTCGCTGAGCCGGTCCAGCGCCGCCTGTCGTCCGCAGTGTTCGGCGAACGCCTCCTCGAACAGCAGCGTCAGCGTGCCGTGCAGCAGCGGGTGGTCGCGCAGCGGCAGCACCAGCCGCGCCGGCAGACTGCGGGTCAGTGGATTGCCGGCATCGGCGCCGAGTTCGATCGACGAGCAGACCAGCTCCGCGCCCCTCGCCCCCTCGCCACGGATCCAGTGCGGCGCCGGTCGCGGATAGAAGATCAGGCTGGGCGCGTCGACCACGGTTTCGCCGGCGACCGCATCGCCGATCCGCAGCGCCCCCCCGCGCAGCACGTGCAGGTGGCCGACGCCGTCGCGGGCGTCGAAATCGGCGGTGTCACACAGGCTGCCGGTGTGGAAGACCCGGGCCCGCAGGCGGAAGCAATCGAGCAGTGCGCTGAGTCGGTCCTGCATGTCGAGACGATTCGTGCATTATTCTGGACGAAATGATACCAATCGTATCGACCGGGCGGGCAACGTGGCGGCTCCCAACCACGGCTTCCAAGGAGCCCGCCATGTCTGCCGCATCCCCCCGTATCGCCCCCCTCGACCCGGCCTCGGCCACCCCGGCCGTCGCCGCTACGCTCGCCGCGGTCAAGGCCAAGCTCGGCGTGGTCCCCAACCTGATCCGCACCTTCGCCCGGGCGCCGGTCGCGCTCGACGGCTACCTGGCCTTGTCCGATGCCCTCGCCAATGGCGGCCTGAGCGCCGGCCAGCGCGAAATCGTCGCGCTGTCGGTCGGGCAGGCCAACCAGTGTGGCTATTGCCTGGCCGCGCACACCTTGATCGGCAAGGGCGCCGGCCTGTCCGAAGCGGATATCCGTGCGGCGCGCACCGGCGGCGGCGCCGACCCGCGCGACGCCGCGCTGGCGGACTTCGCGCGGCGCCTGACCGAGCAGCGCGGGGTTGTCGGTGACGACGACCTGGCGGCATTCCGCCGCGCCGGCTTCGATGACGCCGCCGCGCTGGAAGTAGTGGCGCTGGTCGCGCTCAACACGCTGACCAACTACACCAATCACCTGGCCGGGACGGCGGTTGACTTCCCGCCGGTGCCGCTGGAAATCGCGGGCTGAGCGAGGCCCGCCGCGGCGCTGCGGGGCGCGCTTGCGGGCGCGTCCCGCGTCTGCGCCCGGTGGTCGTTCGGCCCGGCCCAGGCGCATGCCGGAACAGAAGCCCGAGGCCGCGCAGGCGGCTGCGCCGCTCGCATCGTCGCAGGCGGGAAATCCTGGCCATCACGCGCGGCCAGCGTGGGTTCGGCGTGCAGCGCGAGCCGTTGGCACGATGCGTGGCGGATGCCTGCCGCAGATCACTGGCGTGGCGTAGCGGCCAACGCAACGCCACGCTCCGCCGGTGTGCCCGCGTCGTGTGCGCGGCGACAGGCCGCCACCAATGGCCGCCCGGCCAGCGCCGGTTACGCCGGCGGGAATGCCGCGCAAAGCGGCGCGGGACGCACAAACGCAGGCGCTGCCCGGCTCATGCGCCGTCGCCGTCGCGGAACGGGGAGTGCCGCCGCAGCGCCTGCGCGTACCGTGCGACATCGCGCTCCTCGCGTGCGCACCACTCGCGCAGTGCCTGGCGGAACTGCGCATCGGCGACCCAGTGCCGGCTGCGCACGAGGGTCGGCAGGAACCCGCGCGCGAGCTTGTGTTCACCCTGCGCCCCCGGCTCGAAGCGCTGCAGCCCCTCGCGCAGGCAATAGTCGATGCCCTGGTAATAGCAGGTCTCGAAATGCAGGCCGGGCAGGGCGGCGCCGCCCCAGTAACGACCGTACAACGTGTCGCCACCGCGCAGGCACAGCGCGCCAGCGATCGGCTCGCCATCCTGTTCGGCCAGGAAGATCACCAGGTGCCGCGGCAGGGCGGTGGCCAGATGCCGCAGGAAGGGCAGGGTCAGCGCCGGCGCATTGCCGTACCCGGCGAAGGTCTGCAGGTAGAAACCATGCATCGCATCCAGGTCGGCCGCGCTTGCCTCGTCGCCGTGGACCACGCGGAAGCCGATGCCGCTGCGCGCCACCCGCGCGCGCTCCTGGCGGATGTTCTTGCGGTGCTTGTGGTCCATCGACGCGAGGAAGCCGTCGAAATCCTGCCAGCCGGGCCGGCGCTGCCACTGGAACTGCACGTCCGCGCGCCGCAGCCAGTCCGCATCGAAGGCCGTGTCCTCGGCCGCGGCATGGAAATTGACATGGGCCGAGGACAGCCCCTGCGCGCGCACATGCGCGGCGATCGCTTCCAGCAGCAGGCGCCGGTCGGCGGCGTCGCGGGCCAGCAGGCGCGGGCCGGTGACCGGCGAGTAGGGCACCGCGCCGAGCCACTTGGGAAAGTAAGCCAGCCCATGCCGTGCATACGCATCGGCCCAGGCATGGTCGAACACGAACTCGCCGTGCGAGTTGTGCTTCAGGTAGCCCGGCACCGCGGCGGCCAGTTCATCGCCGCGCCACAGGGTCATGTGGCAGGGCTGCCAGCCCCATTCCGGGCGCAGGCAGCCATGCTGCTCCAGGCCGGCAAGGAAGGCGTGGCTGACGAACGGGTTGCGCCGGTCGTGCAGGGCATCCCACTGTGCCGCCCCTACCTCGGCCAGGGACGGCAGCACGCGCAGTTGCAGGGAAGACGTCATGGCCGCAGTTGCAGCACGTCGATGGTCGGCGGATTGAACAGGCGCAGGGGCAGGCCGACTTCGCCCACGCCGCGGGTGGTGAACACCCGCACCGGACCGGCCGCCGCCGCTGCCACCTGCTCCCCGCGGTCGAACCCGTGGGCGCTGGGGATGACCTTGCGGTACAGCCAGGGGATGCGGATCTGCCCGCCGTGGGTATGCCCGGCCAGGACGATGGCGGCATCGCCCGGCAGCAGGTCCATGGCGCTGTCGGGGTTGTGCGCGACGACGATCGCCGGCGCGCGACCGGGCGGCCGATGCAGGAAGCCCGGAGCGTCCTTGCCGGCCCAGCGGTCGCCCAGGCCGGCCCAGCGGATGCCGGCGTCATCGACCAGACGCATGCCTTCGATGATGCGCACGCCATTGGCGCGCAAAGCCGCACGCAGCGCGGCATCGATGTCCGGGCCCGGCGCCTGCTGGTCGTGGTTGCCGAGCACGGCGTAGACCGGCACCCGCAGCGCCGACAGCGGCGAGAACGCTTCGGACAGCACCAGCCGCTGCGGTTCATAGGTCAGGTCGCCGGCAATGACCACCGCATCCACCGGCAGCGCATCCAGCCGCGCCACCAGCCGCTCGAGGAAGCGGCGGTCCTTGTAGACCCCGAGGTGGATGTCGCTGACCAGGGCGATGCGCACGTGCATGCCGGTACCGCGCAGCTCGGTATGGGCGACGCGGATCCACTGCGGCTCGATGAAGCGGGCCCACGCGAACAGGCCGCAGCCGAGCAGCAGGATCGCGAGCACGGCGCGGTATCGGCGGCGGCGGCGCCATTGCCACAGCAGCCAGGCGATGGCCGGGAACACCAGCCAGCTGCCGTGGAACAGCAGTTGCTTGGCGAACACCATGTCCATGCCCGGCTGCCGGAACGGCCGGGCTCAGTGGCCCTGGGCGTCGAGGAAACGCTCGGCGTCGAGTGCGGCCATGCAGCCGAAGCCGGCCGAGGTGATGGCCTGGCGGTAATGCTGGTCGGCCACGTCGCCGGCGGCGAACACGCCCTCCACCGAGGTCTGGGTGGCATTGCCGCCCAGGCCCGAGCGGATTTCCAGGTAACCGTTGTTCATCGCCAGCTGGCCGTCGAACAGGGTGGTGTTCGGGTGGTGGCCGATGGCCACGAAGAAGCCATGCGCGGCGATGTCGCGGGTGCTGCCGTCCTGGGTGGACTTCACCCGCACCCCGGTCACGCCCATCTCGTTGCCCAGCACTTCGTCGACCTGGTGGTGCCACACGGTTTCGATCTTGCCCGCCGCGACCTTGGCGAACAGCTTGTCCTGCATGATTTTTTCCGCCTTGAGCGTGTCGCGGCGGTGCACCAGGTAGACCTTGCGGGCGATGTTGGACAGGTACAGCGCCTCTTCCACGGCGGTGTTGCCGCCACCGACCACGACCACGTCCTGGTCCTTGTAGAAGAAGCCGTCGCAGGTGGCGCAGGCCGACACGCCACGGCCCTTGAACGCCTCCTCGGACGGGATGCCCAGGTACTTGGCGGTGGCGCCGGTGGCGATGATCAGCGCGTCGCAGGTGTACTGCGCGCTGTCGCCGGTGAGCGTGAACGGACGCTGCGACAGGTCGGCGGTGTGGATATGGTCGAACACCACCTCGGTATCGAAGCGCTCGGCATGGGCCTGCATGCGCGCCATCAGGTCCGGCCCCATCAGGCCATGGGCGTCGCCCGGCCAGTTGTCCACTTCGGTGGTGGTCATCAGCTGACCGCCCTGCTGCAGGCCGGTGATCACCACCGGCTTGAGGTTGGCGCGCGCGGCATACACCGCGGCGGTCCAGCCGGCGGGGCCGGAGCCCAGGATGACGAGCTTGTGGTGGCGGGTGGGCAGGGACGGGGCGCTGGAAGTGCTCATGTATACTCGCGGGAAGTCGGGATTGGCGGCGCGATCGCGCTGCATGGCGACCGTCCGGACCGCTCATAGAGTGGAGACCGGGCTCCGGTGAATCAAGGCGCAGTGATGGAACTGCGCGGCCCACCGGACCGCCCGCACCCACGGTCGCCCCCGTCGCCGACACTCCGCATGCGTGCCGATGTCCTTTCGCTGCCGTGCCCGTCACCCGCTGCATCGGGCGGATGAAACGGGGCCGCGTGTCGTTTAATATCAATCACTAACCCTGCATTTCTAAGGTCTGGTCCAAGGTGGCGAAACAGGTCCCGGAACGTGACAAGGGCGCTGGCCCGAGCGGCAACGCGCGCAAGCAGGCGGCCGCCGCGGACAATCCACGTCGCAACAGGCTGTGGCGTGACCTGGCGCTGATCGCAATCGCGCCGGCACTGCTGTACCTGTTGGCCAGCCTGTTCACCTATTCGCCGGCGGACCCGGGCTGGTCGCAGGCCGGCTCGGTGGTCGCCCCGATCCACAACATGGGCGGCCGGGTGGGGGCGTGGATCGCCGACGTGCTGCGGCAGTTGTTCGGCTACGTGGCCTACCTGATTCCGCTGATGCTGGCGGCGGTGGCCTGGATCGCCATGTTCGGGCTCAACCGCGAGGACCGCGGCAACAACGACGACCTCGGCCCGGCATTGCGGCTGGTCGGCATCGTCGGTTTCCTGATCGGCGCCACCGGCTTCCTTTACCTGCGCCTGCCGCCGGGCGATGTCGCCCGCGCCGGTGGCGGCCTCGGCGTGCTGGTGGGCAAGTCGCTGCAGAGCGGCTTCGGCCCGGTCGGCAGCAACCTGTTCCTGCTGGTGCTGCTGTTGACCTCGATCACCCTGGCTACCGGCCTGTCGTGGTTCTGGGTGATGGAGAAGATCGGCAAGTGGGTGCTGGCGCTGGGCCCGCTGCTGGACCGCAAGAAGGAACAGGCCAGCGCCTGGCAGCAGACCCGGGCGCTGCGCGAGGAACGCGAGGAAGTGCGCAAGGTCGATGCCGAAGTGCGCGCCAGGCGCGAGCCGGTGAAGATCGAGCCGCGTCCGGTGCCGGTCATCGAGAAGAGCGAACGCGCCAAGCGCGAGACCCAGATCCCGATGTTCCAGGGCGTCAATGGCGACGGCTCGGACCTGCCGCCACTGGCCCTGCTGGACGACCCCAAGCCGCAGCCCAAGGGCTACGACGAGCAGACCCTGGAAACGCTGTCGCGGCAGATCGAGTTCAAGCTCAAGGACTTCCGCATCGACGCCCAGGTGGTCGGCGCCTATCCGGGCCCGGTGATCACCCGTTTCGAGATCGAACCGGCGCCGGGCATCAAGGTCAGCCAGATCAGTTCGCTGGACAAGGACATCGCCCGCGGGCTGTCGGTGAAATCGGTGCGCGTGGTCGACGTGATCCCGGGCAAGTCGGTGATCGGCCTGGAAATCCCCAACGTCACCCGCGAGATGATCTTCCTGTCCGAGCTGCTGCGCTCGAAGGAATATGACAAGTCGGCCAGCGTGCTGACCCTGGCGCTGGGCAAGGACATCGCCGGCCGCCCGACCGTGGCCGACCTGGCGCGCATGCCGCACCTGCTGGTGGCCGGCACCACCGGCTCGGGCAAGTCGGTGGCGGTCAACGCCATGGTCCTGAGCCTGCTGTACAAGGCCAGCCCGAAAGACCTGCGCATGCTCATGATCGACCCGAAGATGCTGGAGCTCAGCGTCTACCAGGGCATCCCGCACCTGCTGGCGCCGGTGGTCACCGACATGAAGGAGGCCGCCAACGGCCTGCGCTGGTGCGTGGCCGAAATGGAGCGCCGCTACAAGCTGATGAGCGCGGTGGGCGTGCGCAACCTGGCCGGCTTCAACAAGAAGATCAAGGACGCCATCGACGCCGGCCAGCCGCTGATGGACCCGCTGTTCAAGCCCAACCCGGAAATGGGCGAAGCGCCGCGTCAGCTCGAGCCACTGCCGTTCATCGTCATCTTCATCGACGAATTCGCCGACATGATGATGATCGTCGGCAAGAAGGTCGAGGAACTGATCGCGCGCCTCGCGCAGAAGGCGCGCGCCGCCGGCATCCACCTGATCCTGGCCACCCAGCGCCCGTCGGTGGACGTGATCACCGGCCTGATCAAGGCCAACATCCCGACCCGCATCGCGTTCCAGGTCAGCTCCAAGATCGACTCGCGCACCATCCTCGACCAGTCCGGCGCCGAGGCGCTGCTGGGCAACGGCGACATGCTGTACCTGCCGCCAGGCACGGCGATGCCGGACCGCGTGCACGGCGCGTTCGTCTCCGACGAGGAAGTGCACCGGGTGGTCGAGCACCTCAAGGCCAGCGGCCCGGCCGATTACATCGAGGGCGTGCTGGACGAGGTCCAGACCATGGGCGACGGGGTGGTGGTCGGCGCCACCGGCCTGCCCGAATCCAGCGGCGGTGGCGACGAATCCGACCCGCTGTACGACGAGGCGCTGCGCATCGTCACCGAGACCCGGCGCGCCTCGATCTCCGGCGTGCAGCGGCGGCTGAAGATCGGCTACAACCGCGCCGCGCGCCTGATCGAAGCGATGGAAGCGGCCGGCGTGGTCAGCGCGCCGGAGCACAACGGCGACCGCAGCGTACTGGCACCGCCGCCGCCCAAGTGAGTGCCGCGGCGGCATTCGATCGCGATTGCCGCCCATTCAGTTTATGCCGGGCAGACTCTGCCCATTCCCCCGTCCATCGATGACTACCGCCATGAACGTCTTCCTGCGTCCCACGTTGATTGCCGTCGCCCTGGCCGCGGCCGGTCTCGCCGCCGACGCCCATGCCGGCGCGCGCGACGACCTGAAGTCCTTTACCAACGGCCTGCGCGGCCTGGACGGGCAGTTCAGCCAGCAGGTGTTCGACGCCCGCGGCAAGCTCAAGGAGTCGTCCAGCGGCCGCGTCGCGCTGTCCGCACCGCGCCTGTTCCGCTGGGAGTACACCCGCCCGCATCCGCAGCTGATCGTCGCCGACGGCAGCAAGGTGTGGGTCTACGAACCCGACCTGGAGCAGGCCACCGTGCGCAGCCAGGGCGAGGAGGAGCAGAACAGCCCGCTGACCGCGCTGATCAACCCGGCGCAACTGGAACGCCAGTACGACGTCAGCGAAGAGGCGGCTCCGCGCGATGGCCTGCAGTGGCTGTCGCTGAGCCCCAAGCGCGAAACCGATGCCAGCTTCCAGTACGCCGCACTCGGCTTCGGCCAGGGCGGGCTGAGCCGCATGGAAGTGGTCGATGCGGTCGGCCAGCGTACGGTGATCGACTTCAGCGGCTGGAAGAAGAACCCGGGCTTCGCCGCCGGCACCTTCCGCTTCACCCCGGCCAGCAACGTGGACGTCATCGGCGAGCGTTGAACGCAGCCGGCCCGTCCCGGTAGTGCGGCGCAATGACGGTCGCCGTCACCTGCGGCCACGCTAGAATGCCGGCGTGGCCAGATCCAGAAACACGTTCTCCGACCCTCCTGCCGACCTGTTGAGCGCGGACCGGGAGGGCATGCGCCCGCTCGCCGAACGCATGCGCCCGCGCACGCTCGACGAAATGGTCGGGCAGAAGCGCCTGCTGGCGCCCAATACCGCGCTGCGCCGGGCCATCGAGTCAGGCCGGGTGCACTCCATGGTGCTGTGGGGGCCGCCGGGGTGCGGCAAGACCACCTTGGCGCTGCTGCTGGCACGCTATGCCGATGCCGAGTTCCGCGCGATCTCGGCGGTCCTTTCGGGCCTGCCCGACGTGCGCCAGGTGCTGGCCGAGGCCGCGCAGCGGTTTGCCGAAGGCCGGCGCACGGTGTTGTTCGTCGACGAGGTGCACCGCTTCAACAAGTCGCAGCAGGATGCCTTCCTGCCGCACATCGAGCGTGGCACCATCATTTTCGTTGGCGCCACCACCGAGAACCCGTCGTTCGAGCTCAACTCCGCGCTGCTTTCGCGCTGCCGGGTGCACGTGCTCGAGGCGGTGTCGCCCGAGGACGTGGCCGAAGCGCTGCAGCGCGCCCTGGACGATGGCGAGCGTGGACTCGGCGGCGAGGTCATCCAGGTCTCCCGCGAATCGCTGCTGGAGATCGCCCGCGCTGCCGACGGCGACGTGCGGCGTGCGCTGACCCTGCTGGAGATCGCGGCCGAGCTGGCGGCGGGCGAGGGCGGGCGGATCACCCCCGAAACCCTGCTGCAGGTGCTGGCCGACCGCACCCGCCGCTTCGACAAGGGTGGCGAGCAGTTCTATGACCAGATCTCGGCGCTGCACAAGTCGGTGCGCAGCTCCAACCCGGACGGCGCGATCTACTGGCTGGCGCGCATGCTCGATGGCGGCTGCGACCCGTCCTACCTGCTGCGGCGCCTGACCATCATGGCGGTGGAGGACATCGGGCTGGCCGACCCGCGCGCCCTGGAAATGGCGATCAACGTCTGGAACGCCTACGACCGCATCGGCGCACCGGAGGGCGATATCGCCCTGTCCAACCTGGTGGTCTATCTGGCCAGTACCGCCAAGTCCAACGCCGCCTATGCGGCGCTGAACGCCGCCCGCGCCGACGTCGGCGAACTGGGGTCGCTGCCGGTACCGCTGCACCTGCGCAACGCGCCGACGCGGCTGATGAAGACCCTCGGCTACGGCAAGGGCTACCAGTACGACCATGACGTCGCCGGCGGCATCGCCCTGGACCAGACCGCATTCCCCGACGAGATGGGCGAGCGCGTGTATTACCGGCCGGTCGAGCGCGGGCTGGAAATCAAGCTCAAGGAAAAGCTCGACCGGCTGCGTGCGGCACGCGAACAGGCCAGGGGTGGGGACTCGACAAAGGACTGAGCGGCGCCCCGTGCCGCGCCCGGCAACCTTGCGCGGCTTCCATGACAGCAACAGGAGACATCAGCCGATGTGGCTTTCCTTTGTGGCGATAGGCGTCGGAGCGGCCATCGGGGCATGGCTGCGGTTCGGCCTGAGCGTATGGCTCAATCCGCTCCATTCCACCGTTCCGCTGGGCACGCTGGCCGCCAATCTGCTCGGCGGCTACGCCATCGGCCTGGCGCTGGCATGGTTCGCGGTACGCCCGGACATCGCGCCGCAGTGGCGCCTGTTCGTGGTGACCGGCCTGCTCGGCGGTCTGACCACGTTCTCCACCTTCTCCGCCGAGGTGGTGCAGTTGTTCCTGCGCCAGCAGCTGGGCTGGGCGCTGGCGACCATGGGCCTGCACCTGGCCGGCTCGCTGTCGATGACCGCGTTGGGCTGGGCCACCTGGCGACTGTTGCGCCCCTTGGCGTGAACCGGCTTTCCAACGCATGATCCGCTTTCCATCTGTAGCGATCGAAAGACGACATGCCGGTAGAGCAGGGTAGAGTGAGCGAGCCGGTACCGGCAACGACCATCATCGGTGCCGATGTCGGCGGAACCTACGCCCGGCTGGGCTGGGCCACCCTGCGACCAGGCGAGCCGATCCGCATCAACGGTTTCCGCCGCTACGCCTGCGCCGAACATCCAAGCCTGGCGGCGATCCTGCAGGATTACGCCAGTGGCCTGCGCGCCGATCCCGCGCTGCCGCCGGTTGGCCGCGTGGTGGTGGCCATCGCCGGGCTGCTGGAGGGTGACCGCCTGCTCAACACCAACCTGGCGTGGCCGGTTTCGCTGGCCGCCACCCGGCGTGAGTCGGGGCTGGGCGAACTGGAGCTGATCAACGACTTCGTGGCGGTGGCCCAGGCCATCCCCCACGTCGCGCGGAATGCGCTGCACCCGTTGTCCGGCGACCCCGCCCATGGCCACGGTAGCCCGGCCCTGGTGCTTGGCCCCGGCACCGGGCTGGGTGTGGCGCTGCGCCTTGAGAACAGCCAGCCGCCGGTACTGGCCAGCGAAGGCGGGCACGCCGCGCTGAGCGCCGGCAATGCGCTGGAGCTGGACGTGCTGCGCATGCTGCTGCAGCGCCATGGGCATGTGGACTGCGAACGCATCCTGTCCGGCCCCGGGCTGATGACGCTTCACGCCTGCCTGTGCGAGCGCGAAGGCGTGGCACCGCGCTGGCAGACGCCGGCCGAGCTGGTGCAGGCGGCGCGTTCCGCCGATGACCCGCTCGCACTGGCCAGCATCCGCGCGTTCTGCGCGTGGCTGGGCAGCGTCACCGGCGACCTCGCGCTCACCTTCGGCGCCCGCTCGGTCTACCTTACCGGCGGCATCACCGGGCATCTCGCCCCGTGGCTGCACGAAGGCGGGTTCCAGCAGCGCTTCCTGGCCAAGGGCGCATTGTCGTCCGCGCTGCAGCGGGTGCCGGTGTGGCGCATCGACGACGGCGAACTCGGCGTGCTCGGCGCGCTGGCCTGGCATGCGGACGCCGGCGGCCGCAGCCGCATTCCCACGGGAGAGACGTCATGAGCAACCGCAGGCAGTTCCTGCAGACCTCGCTGCTGTTGGCCACCGCCGGCGCCGCGCCACGCATGCTGGCATCGCCCACGGCCGCCAATGGCGCGCGCGTGGTCTCCACCTGGGACTTCGGCGTCGGCGCCAACCAGGCCGCGTGGAAGGTATTGGCGGCCGGCGGCAGCGCGCTGGATGCGGTGGAGGCGGGCGCCCGCTGGGCCGAAAGTGACCTGTGTAACCCCACCGTGGGCCGCTGCGGCAACCCGGACCGGGATGGCGTGCTGACGCTGGATGCCAGCATCATGGCCGGCGATGGCCGTTGCGGATCGGTCGCGGCGCTGAGCGACATCCTGCACCCGGTATCGGTCGCGCGCCGGGTGATGGAACAGACCCCGCACGTGATGCTGGTGGGCGAGGGCGCGCAGCAGTTCGCCGTGCAGCAGGGCTTCGAGCGGCGCAGGCTGCTCACCCCGGAAGCCGAACACGCCTGGCGCGAATGGCTGAAGACCGAACACTACGCGCCGCAGATCAACGCCGAGCGTCGCGGGCGCCCGGGCGACAAGGACAACCACGACACCCTCGGCATCCTCGCCATCGATGGCAACGGCCACATGGCCGGAGCCTGCACCACCAGCGGCATGGCCTTCAAGATGCACGGCCGCGTCGGTGACAGCCCGGTCATCGGTGCCGGGCTGTACGTTGACAACGACGTCGGCGCGGCCACGGCGTCGGGCATGGGCGAGGAGATGATCCGCAACGCGGCCTCCTTCCTGGTGGTGGAACTGATGCGCCAGGGACGCTCGCCGGCCGACGCCTGCCGCGAGGCCATCGAGCGGGTAGTGCACAAGCGCCCCGAAGCCAGCCGTACCCTGCAGGTGTGTTTCCTTGCCATGGACAGGAACGGCGACGTCGGCGCCTACGCCCTGCATCGCGGCTTCGTGTACGCGGTCTGCGATGCGCGCAGGCAGGACACGCTGCTGGATTCCCGTTCGGTCTACACCAGCGAGCAGACATGAGCGGGCGCCGCCTGCTGGAGATCGCCAGCAACTCGGTCGCCTCGGCGCTGGCCGCGCAGGCCAGCGGTGCCGACCGCATCGAACTGTTCGACAACCTGGCCCAGGGCGGCACCACGCCGTCGCGCGGCAGTGTCGCCGTGGCCCGCGACCGCCTGCGGATTCCGCTGTTCGTCCTGATCCGGCCGCGACCGGGCGATTTCCATTACGACACCCAGGAAGCCGAGATCATGCTGCGCGACATCGAAAGCTGCCGGCAACTGGGCTGCGATGGCGTGGTGATCGGCGCGCTCACCGTTGACGGCGACGTCGACGTCGCGCTCTGCCGGGAACTGGTCGCGGCGGCCGGCCCGCTGGGCACCACGTTCCACCGTGCCTTCGACGCGGCCCGTGATCTGCCGGCGGCCTTGGAAGCGATCATCGGCCTGGGCTGCCAGCGCGTCCTCAGCTCCGGCGGCGCCGCCAGCGCCATGGCCGGCCGCCACGTGCTGCGGCAACTGGTCACCCAGGCCGGTGGGCGCATCGGGCTGATGGCCGGCGCCGGCCTGGATGCGCAGAACATCGCGACGATCGCCGGACACAGCGGCTGCAACGAACTCCATGCCTCGGCAAAGGCGCTACGCCGCTCGACCATGCGCCACCACAACCCGGCGCTCATCGGTCTGGAAAGCGACTGGATCCAATCCGATGCGGAACAGGTGAGCGCATTGCGGCGGGCATTGGACCAGCTGGTGTGAGCATGCGGACTGGCCTGCGTCGCTGATCTGAATTTTACATAATATACATTATGCGAAATTGCCAAGGCTTCGCTGCTGCGCTTGTGGCCATCCTCGCCTCTTCCCCACTTGTCTGCCGGCGTTCGACGCGACAATGGCGACGCCAACGCCCGTTACAGCCAAGGCGTTCTCAACCAGTTCAGCAGATACATGAAGGAGCTCGGATTTCCTAAAGGCGCCGGGTTCCACGCCTTCCAGCACACCCTTGCCACGGAGCTGCATCACATGGGGGTGGCCGATGAGGACATCGCATTGGTTACCAGCCACTCCATCAGCAAAAGGGTTCCGGTGTTGCATGAGGCGTATTTCCACAAGAAGCCCGCGTTGGCACGAACGAAGCAGATCGCAGTCCTGGAAAGGTATCGCCCTGACGTGGTGCTTCCGGTCTACCAGACAGGGCAGTTCAAGGCGGCGCTGTCGGACCCTCGGAAGTTCTACCCCTGATCTAATCGAGAGCTAGGCCAACTAGAAGCTGGCCACTCAATGCCGCAAGGGAATCCCACCCGGGTTCCCTTAAGCCAAGTCCTTCCTTCGTGCCCGCTCCAAGTCCTTCGGCAACTTCGGCGGCACGGTGGGGTCGAAGTTCAGCTCGCGCGGAACGTTCAACCAGAACGATTCGATAGCCTCGGCAAACTCATCCAGATGTGTATCGGTCACCTTCATGCTGGAGTCGTCAGGAAAAGCCCTAACCCACCCATTTACCAAAGGAACAAACTCCGGATAGGCCTGCCGAAGATCATCCATCGAGGGTCCCTCACCGTGCTTGAACACATTGACGACCAAACGCATTGCATCCAAGCGAGCATATCCTGGGAACGTTGCGGCTTTCCATCCAAGCGCCTCTACTAGCGATTCTAGCTGCGAGCTATCCATCGTCCACATCACTCTTCTCGAGTGGACACCTATAACAAACCCGGGTAGCCGAAGCTGATCCACCAAGAGCCGTCGCCAAGCTTTGTCCCAGTGATGGAACATACCGGCGATAACGCTTAGGCGAGTCCTCTCATGCATTTCTGTGAGCAGCTCGTAGAACATGATTCCATGATTTTGCGCATCCTCAGCCTGCTCCCCCTCGTCGTGGATGTCGGGATCGAAGTTGCGGCCGGACTCCTCCCAATGAGCGTCTGCTGCCGCATCTGCCTCCGCCGAGATGTTCCCGAACCTAGAAAGCAGCCTATCTTTAGCCTGTTGGACATAGAAGCGATGCGCTGTGAGCAACGTATGCCTAACTGGATCGTCCAGCATGAAAGCAGAACGCATCTTGGAGGTCATAGTTCTTCCTCAACTTCAACCGGAAGCTGAGACAGCCAATCCACCATCGCCCGAATTCCTAATGCATCCGCACAAGTAGCGTCCACACCCTTGGTCTCAATATCAATCTGACAAGTGAGCCAAGCATGTTCGGTTTTTTGCCCGAGCCCAACATGAGGCTCTATAGCCCCACGACTCCAGAGCCAGATGTATTGATCTCGGAGCTTGGTCACCAACGAATCGATGTGAGCACTGGCATACGCCTCCCCGGCCAGGACCTCAAATGCCCTAGATGCCGGACCGCGCGCGTCCTTCTTCGGCAGGCCGCTTGCGTCCAGTGTGATGACATCATTCTGAGCAAGTCTCGCAAGGATTGCCCTGCAGGCGGCTATGTCTGGATCATCTGCCGCCAGGAATCCATGCGCCTGCGCGTGCCGGAATGCGTAATCGAGATCTACTATGGCGCACGCTGGGAGACCGAGAGCCGCGAGGACTTCTATCGATTTCTTGGTGTCGGCTACACCGCTCATTGGCACAATCGCCAGCGACAACTGGCCCAACGTCTTACCTGCAATGGCCTGGAAGAGACATGGGAGCAGCCGGAGCTCTGTTTTTCCTTCCGCCAGGATCACCTTGTCTGCGAACAACACCTGAGAAGAGTTGGTCAGACTAAAGATTTGGTGCATCTGGTGGGTAGGATTCTCCACCAACTGTTCTATGACGGATAGCAGGCGCGGCCTTGCTTTTGTCCCGTGAGGATGCTTCTTGGTCATCAACAATGCGTTCTTCGCGTCCTTGGCAAGAATCATCTGCGCGGAGTGCGTCGAGAACACAACCTGATACCCCAGCTCCGACAAAGCACGAAGCGCTTCACGCACCTGTTCCACGGCGAAGGGGTGCATGAACAGCTCTGGCTCATCCACTAGGAGCAAGGTCGCGCCACCAGCGGCTGCCGCCCCTCTCTTCAAGTCAGCCAAATGCCGGACCATGGCCATCTGAATCGCTCGCTGCGCCCCATGCCCATAGAATCCAAAGGAACGCCCCTGCCCGTTACCCTCGTAGACCTTGACGGTCCCCGCCTTAATCAGGTCATTGAAAGCCGGCACGGGGAAGTCGAGTTTGATGCTGATCCCAGGGAACAGGTCCGAGATCTTGTCGTTGATGGACGCGTCGATACGACCCAACTCGTCGAAACGGTCACCGCCTTCAGCTGAAATCATCCCCAAAATGGCTGCCAAATGAGGAGTCAAGGTTTGCTCGTGCTGCTCTTTAATGGCAGACAGCATCGACGCCAGCAACTTGCCTATGGTTGTCGTCGTCTTCGCCTTGCTCGCATCCTCTTCTGCATTCTCCATTGCTCCAATGCGGATTGGATCTGGGAAAAGGGCAGTAATGGCGTTATCGATCCCCGTCGGGTTGGGATCCCACTGGTTGGTTGCGGGGTCTAAGACCGTCAATACCACATCACCTCCCGGCACTTCTTGAACACGGCGCACGTGCAAGATGCCATCGCGTATGTGTGGCTCAATCTTTCTTCGGTGTTTGCTATCTAGGACTTCCAGGTCGGCATCCGTAATGCCAATCAATGCCCCCGTCACTTGGACAGGTTGATCGGGGTCATGGAAGTCTTCCAAACCTAGCTTGGTCTTCCTAACTAGCCACTGCAATGCTGTCAGGCAGTTGCTCTTTCCGCAGTTGTTCAACCCAACCAGCGGCGTGAAGCTAGTCAGTTGCAGGTTAGTCGAGATGCATGACCGAAAGTTAAGAACTTCCAAATCTGAGATGTGAACAGCCATTCCATTGCCCCCCCTTCTTTGATTTTCCGATTAGCCTTTGCGAAAAGCGCCGCCGCAAAGGCACCCTTAGACGTTGACGGCAGAGTCCGTCTGCACTCAATCCTGCGGCAGATGACCGGACCTATTTCTTGAGCTTTCGCAACAACTCCATTGCTTGAGCGCGCTCTCTCGCGCTCATATTGCCAAGGCAATGAATCGCTTCGGCCGTTTCCTCATCCTCGGCGACCAAGTAGGCCATTGGCACGCCTAACACGTCCGTCCTTGTATACCGGGAAAAGGATCGTATGAAACAAAATTTATGCCAGCAGTTCAGCGGGATGGTGCAGCGTGTTGTGTAACCGTAGCACTGCTGCCACATGCCATTCCTTATCCGGGCAAGTGCGGCTGCTGACAAATCAATCAACCTCGCGACCTTCTGGGCTTTATCGCTATTTGGGGTCTGAGCGGCGACCGTGTGAAGCGAATCGACAGACCATCGTCCGCGCCGCTTCCCGAACTCTTGAATGAGTGGACCACAGCACTGTTTCGTCATGAAAAAAATAGTTCGCAGATGGTGTTGCAACCGCCGTCGTTAGTTAATGTGAAGCGGCAACCATCTATTGGGCGCTTCCTCCACATAGATTTCCGCCTGGGAGTCCGCCCAGTCAGCGGGATCAGCCACATTTCACTCCTTCCGAAAGGTCAATCCCAGGTAAGTCATAACCTCACCTCCCGCATCCGTACCGAACGACACCGCATCGCCCGTCATGCTCGGTCCCAGCCCACCGGTCCGGGCCTCGTCCGCGGCGACCGGCACCAATGGATAGGTGAACGTGCCCGTGTTGTAGCTGACCTGCAGCACCGGCAGGCCATCGTCCTGCAGGCGTACCTCGGCCTCGGCGATCTTCTCGAACCCCGGCATCGTGTAGCCGAACGGCCGGTAGCGGCCCAGCCGCTGCTTCCACAGGGTACCGGGAGCGTCGTCCGCGATGCGGTAGCCCAGCTGGCGCTCGCCCTGCCCCCGGCGCCAGAACAGCACGTGGTACGGCCCGATATCGCGGAAGTAGTAGAGATCGCCGTCCGCCTCGCCGGCACCCTGCACGGTGAACACGCCAGGGGAAGTCTCGATCGCCCGGTAGGTTTCCGCGTCGCGCCGGATGGACAGCCCTGCCTCCGTTTCGTCCACTTTCGCGTAGCCGTTCTTCTGCGCGTAGTAGCCCGCATGCCGTGAACGCGGAACGCTGGAAGATATGGGCAGCGGCGCGGGTTGCGGGACGATATCCTTCACCGAAAGGCCATGTGCCTCCAGCCAGCGGAAAGCGAACTGCTCGCAGACCGCATCGCTCCCCACCGTGTTGGCCAGGATGACCGCGGCCGTCCGCTGTTCCGGGATCAACAGCAGTGCGGCATTGGAATAGAACGTGCTGCCTGCATGGTAGGCGGCGAAGCCGCTGTCGTTGCGGAAAAGGAACCACCCCAGTCCCTTCTTGTTGGTGTCGATCGGAATGTCGCTGCGCTGGGTGAACATCGACCGGACCGTGGCTTCCCTGGCCAGAGGAGAGCGCTCGCCGCGGTAAGCGGCCATCAAGGCTGCCGCATAGATGGCCAGGTCTTCCGCCGTGGAATAGATGCCGCCGGAGGCGATGTCGCGCAGTTCGAAGGCCGCCGCCTCGGCACCGTCCGGCCCGTAGGCCTTGCTGCGGCCGGCCGCATGCGGGTCGTCTGCGAAACCGGTGTTGTTCATGCCCAATGGCATGAAGATCCGCTGTTTCAGGTAGTCCGGGTAATCAATCCCGCTGGCCTTGACCAGCGCGTGCCCCAACAGGTTGTAGCCAGCGTTCGAATACAGGCCCACGGTGCCGGGCGCATGCGCCAATGCGGTCCGGTTGAGCAGCGTCACCACATCGGTATAGCGGGCCTGATCGCTCCGCATGTCGCGGAAAACATCGGTCGGCACGCCGGAACTGTGGGTGATCAGGCGCCTGAGCGTCACCTGGTTGCGGTCTTCGCCATGGGTGCGGATACGGAACTCGGGCAGGTAACGGGACAACGGCTGGTCGATATCGACCACGCCCTGCTCCTGCAGCTGCATGGCCGCCAACGCGGTGAAGGTCTTGGTCACCGAGCCGATGCCGACCTGGGTGCCCGGGGTCATGGCAATGCCGGCGTTCTTATCCGCATAGCCGAACCCCTGTTTCCACACGATCTTTCCATCCACGACCAACGCGGCCGACACACCCACCACGCCGCTGTCCCGCTGGCGCTGCGCCAGCCATCGGCTGAGCTCCGCGATATCGGCGGACGCCTGCGGCCTGGCGGCCCAGGCCATCGCCGGCAGGATCGACCACAGCACGGTCAGGAAAATGCCGATGTTCTTTGCTTTCATGGTGTGGCTTGGACTCCGTAAATGGGCTTTAAGGCGTGATGCAGGATGCAGTTGAGGCCTACTGGCTTCGCGAAGTGCAAGCTCCCCCTCTCTTACTGCCAGCTCCGGGTCGGGAGCTACGGCTGCACGCGCCCATACGTAGCGTTCGAGTCCCCGTCAGCTTCGCGATCTGGATGAAGTGCGACAGCCCATCCCCCCAGAAGTACGCGTCCCCACGCACCGCTGGCCGGCGCAGCGACACAGGGCTTCCACCGTCTCCCGTACGCCGGTCAGCGCAGCTGTTCTGGCGTTGTTGGTGGCGGAGACAAATGCCAATGCAGATGGGTAAGGAGTCGGTCGCAAGCGGGAGGATCGCGGTTGCTCAGGCACACCATGGTCATGTCGTTGGAAGGATAGACCGACAAAGCCGTGCTGTTGCCGGCCGCTCCGCCACCATGGCCCCAGTGAGGAAACTCCTCGGGCCCGGATGAAACGAAGCCATAGCCATACCATGCAGTCTGCTGCTTGATGGCCTGGTTCAACAGGGACGGCGGGATCAGCCTGCCCCTCTTGAGGGCATCCACGAAGCGTACCTGGTCGTTGGCGGTGGAAATCCCGCCACCCGCAGGCGTCCCCTTCCATGGCAGCAGACTGGCGCTGGAGACCAGCTTTCCATCGGCGCCCCGGGTGTAGCCGTTGGCGACACCGGACATGTGCGCAATGTCCGGGAAGCCAGTCGCAGTCATGCCGGCGGGACCAAAGACATGCTCGGCGAGGTAAGCGTAATAGCTCTGGCCGCTGACCTTTTCCACCAGTGCACCGAGCAGCACGAAGCCGTAGTTCGAATAGTCGAATGCCGATCCCGGGGGAAAAGAGGGGGCACGATCGCCGTTGAGCGTCATGAGATCGTCGATTGTGCGGACCCAGGCCCGATTGCCCGCCTCTTCCGGCTGCAACACGCCGATATCGCCGGTTCCGCCCTGATGTGAAAGCAACTGCCGCACGGTGACTTTCGCCATCTCCCTGTTCGGGTAGTCGGTCAAATACGTTCCGACAGGATCATCGAAGTTGATCTTGCCCGCATGGATCAACTGCAGTACTGCGACGGCCGTGAACATCTTGCCCTGGGAGGCGAACAGGAACGGGGTATCGAGCTGGACCGGCACGTTGTTCTCGCGATCGGCCAGCCCGAATGCCCTGCCGTACAGCCGCCTTCCGTTCTGTTCGACAACCAGCACGCCGGAGAAGCGGTCGGTGTCCGCAAGACGTTCCGCGAAGGCATCCAGTGCTTCCAGCGCCCTGTCCTGCGGCAGCGGCTGCGGATCCTGCCTGACTTCCTTCAGCAACGCGTCCCCGGCCTTGCCGAAGGTGACCGTGATCCGCCGGTAAGCCGGAAAGCTGCGCTCCTGCGCCATTGCCACGAAGACCGTCGGCTCGTTGCGCTCGATCCTGATCACGTCCAGCCCGCCGGTCTCTTCGCGGCTATCGAGGAGATAGTCGAGGTTGTGATCCGGGTCGGCGAAGCGACGTTCATTGAACTCGCGGAGCGTGGCCCGGTCGCCGCTGTTGAACGCCGCCAGCCATTCATCGAATGCCCCTTCGGCAGGCAACGTGGCAGCGGCGTTCGAGGCGATGAGAAGGAGAGCGGCCGCCACGCCGATGCGATGGATCGAAAGATGCCTTGCCGTACCTGCCATGCGCTTTCAATCCGTTTCTCGCCTTGCCCAATACTGGGCGAGAAGTCCGGTGCCATCAACCTGCCCGCCCCCGCGCCCATGACGGGCTCGCCCACCCTGCTCGACATCGGCTGGGGGCCGCACCCGCAGGCCGGCACGGCGGTCAAATGATCCGCCCTGAACGATGCCATGGCGTAGTGCTGGCGCCTGGTAACGGGGCGGCCGGCGCGGCCGATCGTCTTCCACTCCATCGCTGCTTGCGATCGCGGACCTGTTCGCTGCGGATGGCTGCGCTGCGGAGGCACCAGGGCGTGAGACCGCCCCGCCCCATGCCATGGATGCCGAAATCCACCACACCGGCCACCGCATCTGACAACCAGCCCATACCGCCGGACGAGCACGCGGCCCCTTCATATCTCGACACACCTGTCGCCTGCCTGCCGTTTCAATCCGGTCCGCGCCGCTGGCCCCGCAGACGTGGCAGGGGCGCAATCGCGCTTGCCCGACGGTATGCTGCGCGGCCAGATGCGAACGGGAGCGCAGCGCGGCTGCACGGGAGTGGCATGGAAAATCGTTACGGAAGGCTCGCGTCGTGGGTCTACAACCTGGACAAGCCGGTCGGCCGGTCGTTTGGTGATGTGGAGTACTACCAGCAGTTGCTTGGTGAGTGCGCAGGCCCGGTGCTGGAACCTGCGGTTGGCAACGGGCGGATTCTGGTACCGCTGCTCAAGGCCGGATTCGCGGTCGAAGGGTTCGACACCTCCGAGGAAATGCTGGGCTACTGCCGCGCGGCATGCCGGACGCATGGCGTACCCGCGAACCTGACGCGCCGCGGTTTCGAGGACTTCGCCTATGACAGGAAGTTCGCCGCGATCATCATCCCGGCCGGCTCCCTGCAGCTGATCACGGATGCCGCGGCGGCCTGCGCCGTGCTCAGGCGGTTCCATCAGCATCTGCTGCCGGGTGGCAAGCTGGTCCTCGACCTCGACGCGATCGACGGCTTCCTGGGCCCGTCCGGCACATTGCGCAGCTGGACCACCGGGGAAGGTGAACTGTTGACGCTGACGGATCATCGGGTCGAAACCGACTACATCGCGCAGACGACCCTGTCCCACCTGCGCTATGAGCACTGGCGGAACGGCAACCTGGCAGCGACCGAGCTCGACCTGTTCAAGCTGCGCTGGTGGGGAGTCGAGGAATTCGCTCTGGCCTTGTACGCGGCCGGCTTCACGGACGTGGCCGTTTCAGGCAATTACCAGCGCGGTCGCCGCCCCCGGAAGGGCGACCAGGTCGTCACCTTTGAAGCGACGCGCCCGGCAGGCGGAACGGCCTGAGCCCGACCTCCGCGATGACCCGCATGCCCTGTCGTGCCGCGGCCTCCCTGCAGGGCATGGCCCCTCCGCCGTGACCGCAGCAGCACGGTGCGCAACCGGGATGCGGCCATGCGGGCCGCATCCCGGGCACAGCGCGCAGTCTGCCCTCAGAACGCGGTGGACAGGCGTGTCATCCAGTCCGGCAGGTGGTCCAGGGCGAAGGCTTCGATCCGGCGGTCCGCACCGCTGAGGATCAGCCCGCCGACGAGCAGCAGCAGGACGCCCAGCAGCTGTTTGCCACGGCTGCCGGCGCCCATCAGCCGGCCACGCCAGCGGTCCAGGGCGCCGCGTGCGGCGAAGGCGATGACCAGCAGCACGCTGGCGATGCCCAGGCCGAACGCCGCCATCACCAGCAAGGCCGCGCCCAGGCTCTGGCCTGCCGCCGCCAGCGCGATGGCGGCCCCCAGCGTCGGCCCGACGCAGGGGGCCCACACCACGCCCAGCAGCATCCCGACCAGGGCCTGGCCCCACAGCCCTCCCCGCGCGTCGACCGCGAGCTGGGTGCGGCCCGCCCAGCTCGCCAGCGGCGTGGCCACGCGGGTCAGCAGGCGCTGCAGCGGCGGCAACAGCAGTACCAGCCCGGCCAGGCACAGGATCACCGCGCCCGCGGCGCGTACCGCCAGGGTGTCGATGCCCAGTGACTGGCCGAACGCCGCCACCACGAAACCGGTGGCGGTGAACGCCAGCACCAGGCCCGCCGACAGCGCCAGCGGCGCCAGGCGGTGGCGCTGCGCCGCCGACGACAGCACGATCGGCACCAGTGGCAGCACGCACGGTGACAGGATGGTCAGGGCACCGGCCACGTAGGCCAGTGCCGGATTCAAACCCAGGCTCATGCAGCGCCGGCCTCAGCTGCCGGACAGGGTCGAACGCAGCACGGGCGCGACCCGCGCCACATCGCTCTCGTGCGCCACCCGGCCGGTTTCACGCTTGCCATGGAACCCGATCAGGGTCGATTGCATGGTCGCGCCAAACTTCTGCCACAGCGGCTTCTGGGTATCGAAATCGATGCGCAGCACCAGCAGGTCGCGGTAGGCGGGATCGGCGGTGATCTGCTTGATCGCCTTCTCCTGTTCGCGGCACACCGGGCACCACGGCGCGTGCACCCACACCAGGATCGGCTTGTTGGCCGCCTGCGCCTGGTCGAATGCCATCTGGTCATAGGCGCGGATCGCCACGCTGGGCGTCATCGCCATGGCCATGGCCGGCGCGGCGGCCGGCGGGTCGGCGGCCAGCGCGCTGGTGGCGGGCACGCCGGCAGCGGCGAGGACGGCAACGGCAAGCAGGGAACGGAAGTAATGCATGGGAATCTCCAGTGGGTGGGTGGATATCCATTCGCGCGATGCGGGCCGGCGGTTACACGCCACCGCAACCGCGTGCTGCTGCATTCATGCGCAGTGCGCCGGCGGCCGGCGCCGCTCCAGCATCCGGCCGTTGCGGCCTGGCGACGGGCGGAACCGGCGCGCGCCGCGGCATCCGCCGGGCCAATGCGCTGCCGCCATCGAGGTGGGTCCGGCGCCGCCCCGGGCGCGGCTCACCAGCGCAGCAGGCGCGGCCCCAGCAGTGCGCCGGCGGCGGTGGGCAGCGACAGTCCCAGCACGTACCACACCGCCCAGAACGGCACGTCCATCTCCGGGCAATGCAGGCTGTAGACCACGGCGGCGACGGCGGCCGACAGCAGCCCGGCTGCGGCACCGGCCAGCCGCAGGCGCGTCGGCGCCAGTCCACGCAGCGCCCAGAAGGTCGTTGCCATCAAGGGCAGCGAAAGGCCGGCGATGCTGAAGGCACAGCTGCGCCAGCTGCGCCCCAGCAGCATCGCCACGCGCTCGTCGCCCGGTGCCAACCACAGCGCGGCCGCGGCGGCGCCCCACAGCAGCAGCAGCGGAATGCCCGGTCCCGACCAGGCCGCCGCCACCGTCCGGCCCGGGCGCGACAATCGCGCGGTCACCCACAGTGCCCCGCACAACATCGCCAGCGCGAACCCGGCCTTGGCCCAGAACAGCGGCTGGACCGAGACCTCGGCCAGGTCGGGCCGCAGCCCATAGCCGGCCAGCATCAGGCCCAGCGACAGCAGCGCTCCCGCCGGCAGCGCCAGGCCGAACCGGCGCGCGGCCGCGTGCCGCTGCACCGGCACCGGGTCGCTGGCCAGCAGGTCGATCAGATCATGGGTTTTCATGCCGCACTCCGTATTTTCAATGCCAGTGCCTTCAGGCCGCGGTGGATGCCCACTTTCACCGCCGATTCGGACATGCCGGTGAGCCGCGCGGTTTCGCTGACGGACAGGCCGCCCAGCTTGACGTGCAGGATCGGCAGGCGATGGCGGTCGGGCAGCGCCTGCAGCAGTTGCCCGAGGTCATGCCGGGCCTGGGCCGATTCGGTGTCGGTGGCGGCGAACACGTCCTGCGCCGCCTCCAGCGGCAGGTTCAGCGCCTCGCGCCGGTGGTGGCTGCGATGGAAGTCCATCAGTTTGTAGCGGGCGATGGCATAGACCCACGCGGTCAGGGGTTCGCCGCTGCGGTAGGTATGGCGGCTGTTGTGGATGGCCAGCAGGGTCTCCTGCAGGATGTCCTCGACGTCATCCGGCGCCGCACCCAGCCGCCGCCGCAGGAACGCACGCAGGCGTGCGCTCAACGCGTCCAGGAAGCACCGGTATGCGGCCGTGTCGCCACCCAGCCCGGCCTCGAACTGCGCACGCAGCACGGTCTCGATCGGGTCGGCGGGTGGCGGCGCCGCGGACGCCGGCGTGGATACGGGGCTGCTCACCGGCCGCCCTTCCCTGCCCGCGGGCCCGGACAGGCGCGCCACCCACCCATTCCCGCGACGCAGCGCCAGCGCAGCGCGCACGGGGCTGGCGGGAGGGACACGGGCGTGTTTGGCGAAAAGTCGGTCATCCAAAGGGTTTCGCTGCGCGGGGCATTCCGGTTACAGCCAACGCCATGATTGTTGGACGCCGGTCATCGGTACTGCGCGGCGGGCGTCCCCGGCACCGCCACGGTGCCGATCCCGTGCGCCCTTGCTCCCGCGCCGCGGCCGCCCGCGATCCGACACCCGGCGCGCCCTCCGACATGGGGCGCTGGCGCGAGCCCGGGCCTGCCCGGCACCGCCACCAGCCGATGCCTGCTGCAGCCGAACGTACCACCTTCCCCCGCGGGGTGCGGCGGGAGGCGCACCCCGCCCCGCGCCCGGGGGCGGAAGCCGACCCTGCCCCGGTTTCCGCCGGACGCGGTGGAAGCCCGGTTCTTTTCGCGCCAGTAACAGTCGCAGGCGCAGCGTGATGCCGGCTTTCCGGAGGATCGACCATGAACCC
The DNA here is from genome assembly GCF_022436665.1 of Stenotrophomonas sp. Y6. Taxonomy (NCBI): domain Bacteria; kingdom Pseudomonadati; phylum Pseudomonadota; class Gammaproteobacteria; order Lysobacterales; family Lysobacteraceae; genus Stenotrophomonas; species Stenotrophomonas sp. Y6. The sequence continues at coordinate 308,786 of NZ_JAKUKB010000008.1, read as the reverse complement.
GCTGACCGCCGCACTGGAACCGCTCTTCGCGCAACTGCAGCCACGCCTCGTGGAGATCTACCAGGACCTGCACCAGCACCCGGAACTGTCGATGCAGGAACAGCGCACCGCCGGCATCGCCGCCGACCACCTGCAACGGCTCGGCTATGTCGTGACCCGCGGCGTCGGGGGCACCGGCGTGGTTGGGCTGCTGCGCAACGGCGACGGGCCCACGGTCATGCTGCGCGCCGACATGGATGCACTGCCCATGGCCGAGCAGACCGGCCTGCCCTACGCCAGCACCGCGACCGCCACCGACGGCGACGGGCGAAAGGTGGGCGTAGCCCATTCCTGCGGCCATGACCTGCACGTGACCTGGTTGATGGGGGCCGCCCAGGTGCTCGCTGCGGCGCGTGGCGCATGGCGTGGCACGCTGATGGTGGTGTTCCAGCCCGGCGAGGAAACCGCCCAGGGGGCCAACGCGATGATCGCCGACTGGGAGCGCCTGGGCCTGCCGCGTGCCGAGGTGGTGCTGGGCCAGCATGTGATGGTCGGCGCGGCCGGCACGGTGAGCTATCGACCCGGGGTGATCCTGTCGGCGGCCGACAGCCTCAAGGTCACGCTGTTCGGGCGCGGGTCGCATGGCTCGCAGCCGCAGACCGCGGTGGATCCGGTGGTGATGGCCGCGGCCACCGTCATGCGCCTGCAGACCATCGTCTCGCGCGAAGTGGCACCGCTGGACAGCGCGGTGCTCACCATCGGCGCGCTGCAGGCCGGCACCAAGGAGAACATCATTCCCGACGATGCCACCCTGAAGCTCAACATGCGCACCTATGACGAGGCGGTGCGCACGCACATGCTGCAGGCGGTCAGGCGCATCTGCTGCGCCGAGTGCGACGCCTCGGGCGCGCCGCGGCCGCCGGAGTTCACCACGCTCAGCAGCTACCCGATGACCGACAACGACCACGACGCCACCGCGCGCGTGGCGGCGGCGTTCCATGCCCAGTTCGGCGACAACGCGCTGCAGAGCAAGCCGATGTCCGCCAGCGAGGACTTCAGCGTGTTCGGCCGCACCTGGGGCGTGCCCTACGTGTTCTGGTTCGTCGGCGGCACCGATCCGCGGGCGTACGCCAAGGCCCGGGCCGAAGGCACCCTCAATACGCTGCCGAGCAACCACTCGCCGCGTTTCGCACCGGTGCTCGAGCCGACGCTGAAAACCGGGCTGCAGGCGATGCTCAGCGCGGCCGCGGCCTGGTTGTGCGCGCCGCCCGAAGGCCCCCGGGACGGGAACGCATGAACGCCACCACGCGCACCGCGGATACCGCGGGTACCGCATTCCACGGCATCGACCGCCTGCTGTACGGCATGATCCTGGGCGTGGTCACGTTCTGGTTGTTCGCGCAGACCACGCTCGACACCGCCCCGCGCGTCAAGGACGAGCTGGCCATGCGCGAGGCAGCACTCGTGGCGCCGGGGTTCAACCGGTTGATGGTGGTCGGCGCCATCGCCTCGATCCTGCTGACCATTCCGCCCGGCAAGCACACCCGTTGAGGCGCAGGGCGTGCAACGCCCGCCCGGGGTGCCGGCGCGCTGCGCCCCGGCCCCCCGGGTTCCCCCGGCTTCAGTCGGCCAAGGTGGCGTTGTCGATGACGAAACGGTACTTCACGTCGCCAGCCAGCATGCGCTCGTAGGCGTCGTTGATCTGCCCGGCGGCGATCAGCTCGATGTCGGCGACGATGCCGTGCTCGGCGCAGAAATCGAGCATTTCCTGGGTCTCGGGAATGCCGCCGATCATCGAGCCGGCCAGGGTGCGGCGCTGGGTGATCAGGTTGAACACGTTCGGCGACGGGTGCGGCGTGGCCGGCGCACCGACCAGCACCATGGCGCCGTCGCGACGCAGCAGCGCCAGGAAGGCGTCGAGGTCGTGCGGTGCGGCCACGGTGTTGACGATCAGGTCGAAGCTGCCGGCATGGGCCGCCATTGCCGCGCGGTCGCGCGAGACCACTACTTCGTCGGCGCCCAGCGCCAGCGCCGCCTCGCGCTTGGATTCGGACGTGGTAAAGGCGACCACCCGCGCGCCCAGCGCGTGGGCCAGCTTGATGCCCATGTGGCCCAAGCCGCCGATGCCGACCACGCCGACCTTGCGCCCGGGGCCGGCGTGCCAGTGGCGCAGCGGCGACCAGGTGGTGATGCCGGCGCACAGCAGCGGCGCCACCGCGGCCAGCTGTGCCTCGGGGTGGCGGATGCGCAGCACGTAGCGCTGGTGGACGACGATGCGCTCCGAGTAACCGCCCAGCGTCCAGCCCGGGGCGTCGGCGGTCTTGCCGTTGTAGGTGCCAACCATGCCGTGGCAGTAGTTTTCCAGCCCTTCGGCGCAGTCGTCACAGTGGCGGCAGCTGTCGACGATGCAGCCCACGCCGACCAGATCGCCCGGCGCGAAGCCGGTCACCTCGGCGCCGACCGCCGAGACGCGGCCGACGATTTCATGCCCGGGCACGCAGGGGAAGTGGGTGCCATGCCACTCGGCGCGCACCTGGTGCAGGTCGGAGTGGCAGATGCCGCAATAGGCGATCTCGATCTGCACGTCGTGCGCGCCAGGCGCGCGGCGGGTGATGTCCAGCGGCTCCAGGGGGCGGTCGCCGGCGTGGGCGCCATAGGCTTTGACGGTCTGGTTCATATCGGCAGCATCCGGTGGAAGGTGATGCATTCTGCACCGTCTGGATGGCGATGATCAGCCGGGCGACGCCGTCGCGCACCATTGAATTTTCCAATCGATCCGGCGCGTCATGCCGGCATCGTGTACGCCGCCGGCACGACCGGATGCGGGCGTGCCGGACGGCGCATCCGCCCATTCTGCGATCAGTTCGCGTGCCGCCAGCTTCCGTAGGAATGGCCTGCAAACGTCAACAGGAACAGCGCCAGGTAAGCCGACGACAGCGAATTGGCGTACAGGGTTTTCCATACACCGCCCCTGCGCACCGGCCACGGCGGGGTGCCGGGCGCGATGTCTTGCACCTCGGCGGCCGGCTCCAGCTGGCGCGACTCGGCCGAACCACGCTGACGCAGCCCGACGGTCAGCAGCACATACATGCCCATCTGCAGGAACTCGCTTTCCCAGTTCTCGAACGTGGCCGACAGGAAGTGGCCGCTGTGCAGGTAGCGGGCCAGCGTCACCGGGGCTGCGCCCTGGTCGGCGCGTTCGTCATTGAATGCGCGCAACCCGGTCCATACCTGCCCGGCCAGCGAGACGGCAAACAAGGCCAGCAGCACCAGCGAGAGTCGGTTGCGGTAGATGAAGGATGTCTGCTTGCTTGTCATGGGTGTTCCTCCCTCCGGTGCGGGCAGCACGTTGGTCGGCGCAAGCGAAAGTCGACGTCAACGATCGCCCTGCCACGCGCCCGGCCGGCTCACATCGATGAACATCCGGCCAGCGCCATGCATCACGCATGCAGCCGCTTCACGCCGGCAGCAAACCACCCCGACAACAATCGGCGCTCCAGCACATCTCCCCAGCGAGGGCCATGCGATGAACCGAGACCGGAAGGACCCGCCCGATCCGGGCGAAGACCGCGACTGCACCGAAACCCCGCAGGAGCGCCGCGAACGCAAACGGCACGAGAGCGACAACCACGACGAGGCGCTGGAAGAGACGTTCCCGGCCAGCGATCCGGTGTCCCCGTTCGTACCGGCCAAGACCCCGGAGTGAACGCCGCCGTGGCGGGTGCGGCGCTACTGCGCCGCCCTGCCCCGCGTGGCCACGGTGTCACTTCTGCTAGAACCAGTGCTGGCGGCGGCCCAGCGCGAACGCGCCCAGCGCCATCGCCAGCAGCCCGGCGATCACCCCATAGAAGCCGGCGTCGCCGCTGTCGAACAGGCCTGCGCCGAAGTTCATGCCGAGCGCGCCGACGATGGTCGCCATCAACCCGGTCACCACGGTGACGAAGGTCAGCACCCGCATCGCCTCGTTGGTGCGCAACGCGGTCTGGTTGCTGAACAGTTCGAAACTCCCCAGTACCTGGTCGCGCGCATTCTCGACCATGTCCAGGGCGCGTTCGAAGCGCATGTTCAGGGCGGTGAAGTGGCGGCCCGCCTCGCGCCCTTCGTCCGGGCGGAAATCCGGGCGCGACATGGCACCGAACACGACCCGGTGCGGCGCCAGCATGCGCCGCAGGCGCGACGCCCAGCGGCGCAGGCGCTGCAGTTCCTTGAGCGCATCGCATGCGCCCTTGCCCAGGATGCTGACCTCGAGCCGCTCGATCGCCAGTTCGTGTTCGTCGATGGCCTTGAAGTAGCTGCCCAGCAGCCGGTCGAGCACGGTGGCCACGAAGCTCTCCGCGCCCAGCACGCCGACCCTGCCGGGCTGCTGCACGCGCATGTCCTGCAGGAAAGCGACCTGCTCGCGGCGGAAGGTGACCACCCGGTCGGCACCCGCCACGCACACCAGCACCACGCCGTTGATCCGGTCCTTGTCGCCGCCGCCGGCAACCACCGCGCGCACCCAGAAGAATGCCTCGCTCTGCCCGACCTCCGGCACGGTGCCGCCGTCCAGGAAAAGACGCGCGGCGGGCGGCAACTGCCACGCCGCCCACACCGCGTCGATGTCCGCGTCGGACGGGTCGCACAGGTCCACCCACGCCAGGGTGTCGCGCGCCGGCTGGCAGGCGCCCAGCGCGCACCGGCTGACCACCTGCGACTGGCCACGGGCGTCGAACAGGCGGCAGAAGAACGCGGCCCCGGTGCCGGTCGCGTCCTCCGCCGCGCCGTCGTTGCCGGCTTCCATCGTTACAGGTAGTCCTGCCGGGCCTTTTCCGCACGCGCCGCGCCGATGGCGGTCTGCACGTCCTTCTGCTCTTCCGGCGGCGGCAGCACCGCGGGCATGCCCAGGCGTTGGATCCACAGCTCCCGCGCCCATCCGCGGGTGTGGTACAGGTGATGGTCCTCCTGGGTCTCCACCGCGGCGTGCGCCTGCGCCAGCACCTCGGCGTGCGGCCCGCCCTGCTCTGCAACCTGGCCGATCAACTCCCAGTTCATGTGGTCCTTGGTCTCGGCCAGCACCACGCATTCAGCCGCGACCAGCTCGGCGTCGGCCGGCTTGGCGTTGGCCATGGCCATCTCGATCGCCGCCACCAGCGATGCGCCCTGGTGGGCCACCACCTCACGGCCAGGGCTGGACATCTCGGTATCCAGGCCCATCGCCTCGAACACGCGGGTCAGGATCCGCTCGTGGTTGCGCGTCTCCTCGAGGTAGCCCTCCCACTCGTGCTTCAGGTCCTTGTTGCAGGCCGCGCGGATCGCCGCGCCGTACACCTGGATTCCACCGCGTTCGGTTTCCAGTGCCTGCAGCAGCAGTTCGCGGACATGCGCGGCGTTGGGCTTCGAGGTCATGGACAGTGCTCCTGGTGGGATGAGGGTCCACCGGTATAGGCAGGCAATCGAAACGAGCGCGTGATCGGGTGTGAAGCGCACGTATCGGCGCGTGGCCGGCGCGGCAGGCCTCCCGCGCGGGGAGGCCTGCCGCGCACATCAGCCGACCACCAGGGACCAGGGAATCTCCGAGCCAGTGAACTTGTAGCGGAATCCTTCGCAGTCGACCTGCCGGGCAAGGTTGCCCTGGTCGTCCGCCAGCGTGCTGACCTCGATCAGTGTGTTGGCGGCCGCAGGCGCGCTCCTGATGGGAATGCCCATGGTCTTGATGTCGGCCAGCTCCGTGGCGATGCGCCTGACCGGGCGACGCTCTTGTCCCGGTCCCACCAGATAGAGTTGAACACCTTTCACAGCAAGATTTCCTCATGGTTATTCCCGCCCCGGCATGCCTGCTTTAGCGCGCGCGGGGTGAAGCCGTTGCCTGCACCATGCGGACGCGGCGTGAAACTATGAAGTGGATCACGCCGATGCCGGTGCCTGCGCCCGCGGCGTACATGCTTCGGGTGCGGCGCGGCGCCGCATCACGTACCGCGCGCGGTGATCGCCGTGTACGTGGCCGTCACCGACCTGCTGCACGCTCTTAATTCCCGGCCGGCGAGGATGACCCCCGGAGCACTTCCGCTCCGCGTGGAGAATCGACATGGACACCAGCAAGATGAAGCATCTCCTGCTCCTGGGCATCGTCGCGACCGCCTGCGCGGGTGCCCTCGCCACCGGCCCTGCCAGCGCACAGGCGCACGGCACCCAGGGGCATGATTCGGCGCAGCCCGGCAGCGACACCTGGATCACCACCAAGGTCAAGGCGGACCTGCTCGCCAGCAAGGACATCCCCGGCATGGCGATCAAGGTGGAGACCGTCAACGGCGTGGTGTCGTTGAGCGGCGACGTCGACAGCCAGACCGAGGCGGACAAGGCCGTGGCCGTCGCCAAGGGCATCAAGGGCGTGAGCCGCGTGGATAACCGGCTGATGGTCCGCGGCGCCAGGTAACCGCCCCGGGCGGCCGCTCGGCCCACGGGGCAGACGGCCGCCTTTGCGCGCTGCAGGGCGCGCTCGGGCCGCAGGCCGCCTGCAGCCAGCGCGGTCGGCGCGCGTGCCCATGGGATCGACGCACGGGCGACGCCCGGCATGGCATGCGCGGGATACCCGGCGCCCGCCGGCTCAGCGCCTGCGACCGCGCGGGCTGCGCCCGGCCAGCTGTGCGGTGACCTGGCCCAGGTCCTGGTGGATACGCTCGATGTCGCCCCACGGGTGACCTTTCAACCGCTTCATCCGGCGTGGCGCCGACACGATGTCGTAGGCGTCGCCACGCCGCACCCTGGACAATTCCTCCCAGCGCAGCGGCATCGCCACCGGTGCACCGGGCCGGGCACGCAACGAGAACGAGGCGATGCTGGTGGCGCCACGGCCGTTGCGCAGGTAGTCGACGAATATGCGGTCCTTGCGCACGCGCTTGCTGGCCGTGGCCACGTAGGCCAGCGGGTCGGACGCGGCCATGGATTCGGCGAAAGCGCGCGCGAACGCCTTCACCCGCGGCCACGGGCAGGCCGGTCGCAGCGGTACCACCACGTGCAATCCCTTGCCGCCGGAGGTGCGGACGAAGGATGCCAGGCCGAGCTCGTCCAGGCGGTCGCGCACCCAGCGTGCCGCGGCCACCACCCGTGTCCAGGCCACGCCCGCGCCCGGGTCGAGATCGAACACGATACGGTCGGCGCTGTCCGGGGTTTCGGCGTGCGCGCCCCACGGGTGGAACTCGAGTGCGTTGAACTGCACCAGTTCCAGCAGCGCGGTGCCGTCGCGCACGACGATGTAATCGGCGCGGGTGCCGTCCTCCTCCTCGATCGCGACCGCATCGACATGCTGCATGCCGGCCGGCAGGTGTTTCTGGAAGAAGCACGGGCGCGCGATGCCCTGCGGGCAACGGACCACGGACAACGGCCGGCCGGCGATCTCCGGCAGCAGCCACGGCAGCATCGCGTCGTAATACGCATATACGTCCTGCTTGCGGATGCCCGCATCCGGGTACACGACCCGGGTCGGACTGCTCAGCACCACCGCGTCGGCGCTGGCGCGGGGGGCGGATGGGGCGGGCGTGTGCGGCACGGGGACCTCCGGTGGCGGGGCCGACCCCGCCGCGCGCAGGTCGGCGACCGTCTTGTCGGCACGAATGGCCTTGAACGACGCCTGCCGCAGCAGGCCCAGGTTGCCGGTGCCGTGGTGGAATACCTCGACCACCATGGCCGGCTTCACCCACTGCACCTGGCCCAGGCCGGTGACCGCCACGCCGGTCGCCACCGTGGGCGTGTCGCGGGCCAGCGGCCGCAGGCGCCGTACCAGGTCGGCGAGCGTGTGCTGGTCGAAACCGCTGCCGACGCGCCCGGCATAACGCCAGCCGCGGCGTCCCTGCGGTGCCGCCAGCAGCAGTGCGCCCAGGCCGCTGCGGCTGCCCTTGGGCGCGGTGTAACCCACTACCGCGAACTCCTCCGAAGCGCGCTGCTTGATCTTGCGCCAGTCGTCGCCCCGGCCGCCGCGGTACGGTGCCGCGGCCCGCTTGGAGATGATGCCCTCCAGCCCGCGTTCCACCGCCATGGCCAGGGCGCGCTCGCCGTCCCCGCTCACGTGCGAGCTGTACACCAGCGGCGGCTCCGGCTGCCCCAGGAGCGCGGCCAGGACGCTCTTGCGCGCCTCCTGGCGGCAACCACACAGGTCGACGTCGCCCAGCTGCAGGATGTCGAACAATACATAGGACAGCGGTGCGGCGCGTTGGCCGGACAAGGTGGCCTGCAGCAGGCCGAAATCCTGCTGGCGGCCTGCGCCGGCGACCAGCTCGCCGTCCAACACCGCCTCGACGCCTAGCGACTGCAGCGCCTGCACGATCGCCGGCAGGCGTGCGGTCCATTCCAGCGCGTTGCGCGACCACAGGCGCACCTTGCCGCCGCCGAGCTGGGCGAGCAACCGGTAGCCGTCCCATTTCGCCTCGTGCAGCCAGCCCTCGCCGGCCGGAACCGCCGTTGCCAGCGTGGCCAGCTGCGGCGCATGGAACGCCGGCGCGCGGCGGGTGCGGCGGGCGCCGGGCAGCGTCGCGACGCTGTCGAGCAGGCGCCGGATCCGCGCGGTCGCCGTGGCCGGCCGCCGCCGCTTGCCCGCGGCGTGCTGCGCCGCCGGCGCGGGCTGGTCCAGCAGGTCGTCGGCCTCCTGCTTCGCGGCGTAGCGGTCGCGCGCCTTGAACAGCAGCCATTGCGGCTTGCGCCCGCGGCCACCGGAGCGCACCAGGTGCCAGCCGCCCTTCAGCTTGTCGCCGAACAGTTCGAAACGCAGGTGGCCCTTGGCCAGCTGTTCTTCCGGATCCCCCTCGCTGCTCCACACGCCGTGGTCGAAAATGGCGACATGGCCGGCGCCATACTGCCCTGCGGGGATGTCGCCCTCGAACCGCGCGTAATCAAGCGGGTGGTCCTCCACCTCGGCCGCCAGCCGTTTCACCGTGGGATCGAGGCTGGGTCCCTTGGGCACCGCCCAGCTGCGCAGCACAGCGCCCACCTGCAGGCGGAAATCGTAATGGCGGTGGCTGGCGTGGTGCAGCTGCACCACGAAGATCGGCTGCGCGGCCGGTGCACGGCGGGCCTCGGCGGATGGCTCCGGGGTGCGTTCGAACTGCCGTTTGCGGCGGTACTCGTGCAGGCTCATGCGTGCTCCTGGACCGGGCAGGCGGGCGCTGCCACCAGGCGGTTGCGTGCATGCCATGCGCGCAGGCCGGGAATATCGTCGTCCGGCGGCCGCGCATCCAGCAGCACCTGTGCATCCATCGCATCGCGCAGCTGCCTTAGCGGCGTGCTGCCGTCGGCGGCCGGCCAATCCCCGGCAGGACCGAAGCGGTCGAGCAGCGCCTGCACGTCGTGGTGCCACCGCTCATGCGCCTGGATCAGGCGCTGGCGCACCCAGCCACGCAGTGGAGCGTGCGCCACGAATCCCCGCGCCACCTGCCCGTCGCGCCAGGCGGCGAGCAGCGCGCCCGCTCCACGCAGCCATTCGGTACGGCCGCCGGCACGCGCCGGCACCCGCAGCGGCGGCGGCGCGGCATGGGCGCGCAACTGCCGCTTCAACGCGGTCTCCCAACCCCGTGCCTCGGCTTCGCTGCCCGCCTCCAGCAGCCAGCCTGCATCGAGGTCGAAGAACTCGAAGTAACGCGACGAGAACGCCTGCATCCGCGTCATCGGGTCTCCGGCGATGCCCAGCTTCACGTGGTCCTCGTTGGCGCAGGGCAGCACGTAGAGGCAGGTGTGGCCCCGCATGCGGCGGCCCATGCTGCCCACGGGAACGATGCGTCGACCGCCGGCCATCGTCAGGACGCGCCCGTGCGCCGCGTGCTCTTGCGGGGCTTCTTCGCCGGCATCTTGCGTGCGGCGGTCTTCCTGGCCGGCGCACGTTTGCCGGCGGGCGTGCGCTTGTTCTCGTCCAGGCTCTTCTGCAACAGGGCCATGAAGTCGACCACGTTGGTGGCGGCGTCCTCCGGCTCGGCATGCTCGTCGACGATCCGGGTGGTGGCACCCTTGGCTTTCAGGCGCTTACGGATGATGGCCTCGAGCCGGCCGCGGAACTCGTCCTGGTAATCGTCCGCGCGCCAGGCCACCGACATCGACTCGATCAGGCTGGCGGCCATCTCCGCCTCGCGCCTGGAAATGCGGTAGTCGGCGGGCTTGCCCTCCGGCAGCCGGTACTCGGCCGGGTCCACCAGCTCCTGCGGGTAGCGCAGCATCAGCAGCAGCAGCGCATCGCCCTCGGGCACCACCGCGCACAGGTACTCGCGGGTGCGGATGACCACCCGCGCGATGCCGACCCGGCCGGTGTCGCGCAGGGTCTCGCGCAGCAGCACGTAGCCCTTCTCCGCCTTTTTCCCGGGCACGATCACATAGGGCTTCTCGTAGAAGCGCAGGCTGATCTCGCCGCGCTCGACAAACGCTTCGACGTCGATGGAATCATGGGTCTGCGGCGCGGCCGAGGCGATGTCCTCCTTGTCCACCACCACATAGCTGCCCTTGTCGTACTCGAACGCCTTCACGATGTCCTTCCACGGCACTTCCTCGCCGGTCTCGGCATTGACCCGCTCGAAGCGGATCGGCTTGCGGTCGCGCGAATCGAGCATGCGGAAGCTGATGTCCACCCGGCGTTCGCCGCTCATGAGCGACACCGGGACATTCAGCAGGCCGAAAGACAGGGTTCCCGTCCAGATCGGACGCGCCATGGCGTGCCTCCCGTGGTGGATTGCCGGCAACGCTCGCCAATCACGGCTAAAGCAGGCGTGAAGAACCGCCCCGGCGCGTTCACGGCTGCGCCGGGAACACCCCGCGCACGTCGCGCGAGCGCACCACCGGCACCAGCAGCGACTGCGCGACCACCGCCAGCGCATCGCGTTTGCGCCGCGGACTGATGGCGGCCACGCAGTCGGCCGGCACCCACAGCCCGAACTCGTGCATCTTGGCGTCCTGCGCGGTCGCCAGGATGCACGAATCGGCCGCCACCCCGGTCAACACCAGCCGCCGCACGCCCAGTTTGTGCAGCAGGATCGCCAGTGGCGTGGCGTGGAACGCCGAATGCTTCGGCTTGAGCACGTGATAATCATGCCGGCGCGGCGGCAGCCGCCTCACCGTGGCCGCGGCATCGCCGCCGGCCGCGAGGCAGGCGTCCACCAGGTCGCTGAACTGGCCCTGCCAGCGGGCGAAGTTGTCGTTGACGTGGATCACCGGCTGCGCCGCCGCATCGAAGCGCTGGCGCAGGCGCGCGATGGGGGCGCAGATCGCCACTGCCCGCGCACCGAGCGCGTCGCCTCCCTCGAAGTCGAACAGATTGACCATGTCCAGGATGATCAACGCGGTCGCGTTTGCCTTGCGCGATGCCATGCCCGCGGTGCCGGACTCAACCCCGGGGGCCGCCCATCACCGGCAGGATCACGCCGCTGATGTAGCTGGCACTGACCGGCGAGGCCAGGAACACATACGCCGGTGACAGCTCCTCCGGCTGCGCCGGCCGGCCCATGTCGCTGTCGTTGCCGAACGTGGCCACCTCCGCAGCCGCCTTGTCCGCCGGGTTCAACGGCGTCCACACCGGCCCCGGCGCGACGCAGTTGACGCGGATGCCGCGGGGCAACAGCTGCGCCGCCAAGGACAGGGTGAAGGCATGGATCGCGCCCTTGGTGGCCGCATAGTCGACCAGCGACGGGCTGCCGAACAGGGCCGTCTCCGAGCCGGTGTTGATGATGCTGGCACCCTGGCCGAGATGCGGCAGCACCGCCCGCGCCATGTGCACATAACCGGCGATGTTGGTCTGCAGGGTTTCCTGCAGGTGCGCGTCCTGCAGGTCCTCAAGGCGATGGCAATGCAGCTGGAAGGCCGCGTTGTTGACCAGGATGTCGACGCCGCCCAGCGCCTCGCGCACCTGCCGTGCCGCCTGGTCGCAGAAGACCGGATCGCGTACGTCGCCACTGATGGCGAGGCAGCGCCTGCCCTCCGCCTCCACCGCCGCCCGGGTCACCTGCGCATCCTCGTGCTCGTCCAGATACAAAATCGCCACGTCGGCCCCTTCGCGCGCGAACAGGACGGCCACCGCGCGACCGATGCCGGAGTCGCCGCCGGTCACCAGGGCACGCATGCCCTGCAGCTTGCCGCTGCCACGGTAGTCCGGCGCCTGGTAGCGCGGTGGCAGCTGCAGTTCATGCTCGTTGCCCGGCTTGTCCAGATGCTGCGCCGGCATCTTCGCCGGCTGCCGCCGCGCGCCGGCCTGTACACCGCCGCGCTTGGCTTCGGGCTTCTTCGTCTTGCGCCCGCCGGCCTGGGCCTGCAGGTCGCGCTGGCGCTCGGCGGTGCGTTCCGCCTGCCGTCCCGGCGCCTGGCCACGGGACGTTGCGCCAGGCGTGGTGGCACGCGGCGGCGCCTTCCTGGATGTCGTCTTCCTGCTGGTTGCCATCAGTCATGCCTCCGCGCGGGTCTGCGTGCCGTTCATCGCCTCACCCCCGCGCATGGCGTGCGCAGTGCTCGCAGCAGTACACCACGCCGCCGCGCTCAGCGCCGTGGCCGATGACCGCGCACTGGCAGTGCGCGCAACGGGGGGCCATGGCGTGGATCGCGCATTCGAAGGAATCGAAGGTGCCGGTTACCGCGCCCTGGGTGACCGTGAAGCTGTTCCGGTATGCATTGCCGCAGACATCGCAGGTTGCCATGACGGACTCCTTGCTCGTGGTTGCCGGGTGATGCACGGATTGTTGGCTGCCCCCCTGCGGGTCAACCGTGAAAGAACGTGGACGCGATGTGCACGGCGCTGGCGCCGCAGCGGCGGCCATGGCGTGCGGTCAGCGGTGGCAGGAACGCAACAACCGCAGCGCCGCCGCCTCCATCTGGCGGATGCCGCGCAGCGCCGCCAGCGGCTGCAGCCGTCCGGCGCGCCAGGCGTCGAACACACACGGGTCGATGTACGACCTGCGGCATACCGCCGGGGTGTTGCCGAGCATGGCGGCCACCGCGCCGATGACCTCGTTCTGCAGTGCCTGGCACCGGCCCGGGCTGGCGTCATCGGGCACCGGCAACCGTGCCAGCGCCATCAACGCGGTCAGGGTCGCGCCCCAGGTGCGGAAATCCTTGGCACTGAAATCGTCGCCGGCGGCCTGCCGCAGGTAGTGGTTGACGTCGCCCGAATCGATGGGCCGCACCTGCCCGTCGTCATCCTGGTACTGGAACAGCATTTTCCCGGGCAGGTCGTGGCAGCGCCGGATCAGCGCCACCAGCCGGGGATCGTCTATGTGCAGCACATGCAGGCGGCCGGACTTTCCAGCGAACCGGATCTGCGCGGCGCGCTTGCCCGGCAGGCTCACGTGCCGCGCGCGCAGCGTGGTAAGTCCGTAGGAATGATTGCTGCGGGCATACGCCGCGTTGCCTACCCGCGCATAGGTGCGGCCCATGACCGAAATGACCAGCGCCAGGACCTTGTCGCGCGGCATGCCGGGTAGCGCCAAGTGCCGGCGCACCTGCCTGCGCAATGCCGGCAATGCCTTTCCGAAGGCCAGGATGCGGTCGAACTTGTCGGTGCCGCGCTGGCGCATCCAGTCCGGGTGATAGCGGTACTGCTTGCGGCCCCGCGCATCGCGGCCGGTCGCCTGCAGGTGCCCCTCCGGGCTGGCACAGATCCAGACATCGGTATATGCCGGCGGGACCGCCAGCTGGCGTATCCGCCGCAGCACCGCGGGATCACGCACCGGCCTGCCATCGGCGTCGACGTAGCGGAAACCCTTGCCCACGCGCAACCGGGCGATGCCCGGCTGCCGGTCGTGGACGTGGCGCAGCCCTGCCTCAGCCATCGCCGCGCCGGACCATCGGCGGACGCCGCGATACCGCTCCCGGCCAATGCGGCTGCCGCATGCCGGTCACCACGGCGGGATGACGAGCATCAGCACCAGCGCCAACACGACGGCGCCTATGAGCAACATCCAGTGGCTTCGTTTCATTGTTGAATCACCTCGGCATGACATTAGGTCAACGGATACGGGGCTCGCGCCGGCGACAGCGCGACACACGGCCGTCGGCGTTCGTCGGCACGCGATGTGCCCGCCTCCGGGAAGGGGCAGACCTGCGACAGACCCGGCGCGGTGCAGCGCGCAGCCCACGCGGTACCGGCGTGCGCCGTCGGAGCCGCGGGCGTGGCGCGCGACACCGGTGTTGCGCCAAGGTCTGCCGCGCGCACGTCGCGGGCTCCGGGCGCTGCATGCACCGTTGACCACACCCGATGCCGGCGGCGGCACCGCCATTGCGGCAGCGTGGCCGGGCGCGGGTGCGGCTCGGCGGCAAGCATGGATGGGTGCCCACGTGGATCACGCAATGATGGCGCCGGCAGGCAGGCCGCAACCCACGCGGATCCGCGCCGCCAAGGGCGCAGCAGGGTGATCCCCACCCCATCGTGACGCGTACGCTGCTCAATACGCCGCCACGGCACTGGACCAGATCGACTGCGCCATGATCGCCGCAAGCGCGCCGAGCGACATGTAGACAACGGCTGAAAAGCTGCGCGAGAGCAAGCGCTTCATCACCCTTCTCCTGCGGTACGGCGGGAGCACTGTCATAGCGCCCGTGACGTGACCGGCGCGGGAAGATCGGTGCAGGTGCCGTGAATGCCTCCGCTTGACCGCGGCCGCCAGTATCACGCCCATGACATTCCCACCACGAAACACCGGCGCCCAACCTGGCGTGGCGGCGCCACGCGGGCGGTGGTTGCGCCCGCCACGGCGCGCATGGCGTCGTCTGCGCGGAACGCACCTGCGCTGCGCCTGTGCACGCGACTGAGCGCCCCTTTCACGGGCCGCGGCGTGTCCCGCATCCGGCGCGGGCCGCATGCCACGCCGCCCGCGCCCTCCTCCCGCCGCCGGCATCGTGGTGCCCTGCCTCTCCCCTGCGCTTACTGCCGGGGCGCGCGCACCGCCACGTGCAGGCGCCTGCAGGCAGCACCGGTGGCCGGGCTGCAGTACCGGCCTTGCCAGGCGGACCTACCAGCAGGCCTCGTGGACCTTGTTGTCCCATTCACTGGAAAGCGCGAACCCACGCTTCAGCCCCGCTTTGCGGAAGGCCGCTTCCCGCTGCCGCCTGGCTTTGGCGCATGCGCTCTCCACCGCGCGGGCGTTGCGCCGTGCCGGAGCCAGGCGGCGCGATCGCGGCTCGCCCCTCGCCGCTGGCGGCACCACCACGGAGGGCGCCGCCGGCGGCAGGCGCAGGACGGTCCATGCCTTGGCAGGCGGTCCTGCGCACGGCAACGACTGGTACGACACCTGGCCGTCGTCGAGACACTTGAACACCTGCATCGGCACTGCCCGGGGTGGCCCGGCCGCCGCCAGCAGGAACAGGATGCCCATGGGGATTCCAAGGGTCGCCATCGCCGACTCCGTTCAGCCATTTCCGGGGCAATGCTGAGGCAGGCAACGCGGCGGAAACATCGCCTTCCGGCCTCGCCTGGGGTCGGCGCGATACCCGGTTCGAGGTCAGGCAACCCGCCGATGCGCGCATGCAATTTTTTTTTCACAAATGGCTTGCTCGGCCCGAAAAGCCGGGCTATCATTTCGTTCTCGGCAACAACGCAACAACGGGGCCATAGCTCAGCTGGGAGAGCGCCTGCATGGCATGCAGGAGGTCAGCGGTTCGATCCCGCTTGGCTCCACCAAATCCGGACATTAGGCCGTCCGGAAGCCGAAAAAATTTGATGAAGTTTACGCGTCCCCATCGTCTAGAGGCCTAGGACATCACCCTTTCACGGTGGCGACCGGGGTTCGAATCCCCGTGGGGACGCCATTCATCGAAAAACAAAGACCCAGGCAGTCACAGGGTCTTTTTTGTTGGAGTCATTGCCCTGCCCAACAGGCAATGAGGAAGAAAAAGCTTCCACTCCAACGAAGAGTCCGGTAGTATTCCGCGCTCGAAAATTTGGATACGGGGCCATAGCTCAGCTGGGAGAGCGCCTGCATGGCATGCAGGAGGTCAGCGGTTCGATCCCGCTTGGCTCCACCAAATCCGGACATTAGGCCGTCCGGGTTGAATGAAAACGAAGCATACGCGTCCCCATCGTCTAGAGGCCTAGGACATCACCCTTTCACGGTGGCGACCGGGGTTCGAATCCCCGTGGGGACGCCAATTCAAGGAAGCTCTGCCTAGGCAGGGCTTTTTTGTTGCCTCGGGAAAAGACCTGCGCGCCGCTGCCGGCCTGCCGGACGGCTCACTGCGGCCGCACGGCCCTGTGCAGGGCCTGACGCAGGTCGCTTCCGGCATAGGGCTTGATCAGCTTCACGCCCGCATCGAATATCCGCGGCAACCGTGCCGCATCCATGCCGGTGGCGACCAGAAAGGGAATGCCGCGCGCCGCGAGCACCTCGGCAACCGGCGTACTGTCCTCGTCGTCTGCCAGGCAGAAATCGAGGAACGCCACCTGCGGCTGCAGTGCGTCGATCATGGCCAGCGCCGATTGCACGGTCGCGGCTACGCCGACCACGTGCATGCCCTCGCGCTCGAGCTGCAGTTGCAGCAGGGTCGCGTTCAAATCGTCGTTCTCCACGATCATCACACGCATCGAGTGCAGCGGATCCATCGCCATCCCTTGGTCTCGGATGCGGGAAGTATAGCCAGCGCCACCCGCGCCCACTTTGCGAAAACAGCCGCCCGGACCTGCCCAACCCGAAGGCCCTCCGTTATACTTGCGCCCCTGCCAGCCGAAGTGGCGGAATCGGTAGACGCAGCGGACTCAAAATCCGCCGCCCTTAAAAGCGTGTGGGTTCGAGTCCCACCTTCGGCACCAGCACAGCAAAAAGCCAGGCAGCGATGCCTGGCTTTTTTGCGTTCCTGGCCCTGGCGCGGGTGCATGGCGGAAGGCCGGGCGACAGGCCCTCCGCCATGGGCGCGATCAGCGCCGCATCAACCGCGACGCGCGCGCGCGAACGCCTCGGCCAATGCGTTGTTGGCCGGTGGCGCGGCGCTGCCGGAACGCGCGCCCCGCGCGGGCGCACCACGCCCCCCGTCGCGGCGCCCGGCCGCGCCCTGCCCCGCCCCCTGGTCCGCGCCCCTGTCCGGGCGCCGGGCCGGGGCCGGGCTGTCGTCCAGGCGCCGGGTCAATGCGATGCGCTTGCGGGCGACGTCGACCTCCAGCACCTTCACCTTGACGATATCGCCGGCCTTGACCACGTCGCGCGGATCCTTGACGAAAGTATCCGACAGCGCGGAGATGTGGATCAGTCCGTCCTGGTGCACGCCGATGTCGACGAACGCGCCGAAGGCGGCCACGTTGCTGACCACGCCCTCCAGCACCATGCCCTCGCGCAGGTCCTTGATGTCTTCCACGCCGTCGGCGAAGCGCGCCGCCTTGAACTCGGGGCGCGGGTCGCGGCCGGGCTTCTCCAGTTCCTTCAGGATGTCGCGCACGGTCGGCACGCCGAAGGTCTCGTCGGTGAACTGCTCGGCCTTGAGCCCGCGCAGGAAGCTGCCGTCGCCGAGCAGCGCCTTGATCGGCCGCTGCGCCGCGGCGACGATGCGCTCGACCACCGGGTAGGCCTCGGGATGCACGGCCGAGGCATCCAGCGGCTCGTCGCCATCGGCGATGCGCAGGAAGCCGGCGCACTGTTCGAAGGTCTTGTCGCCCAGGCGCGGCACCTTCAGCAGGTCGCGACGGCGCCGGAACGGGCCGTTCTCGTCGCGATGGCGGACGATGTTCTCGGCCACCGTCGACGACAACCCCGACACCCGCGACAACAGCGCGGCCGAGGCGGTGTTGACGAATACGCCCACGGCGTTGACGCAGTCCTCGACGCGCGCGTCCAGCGCCCGGGCCAGGCGGAACTGGTCCACGTCATGCTGGTACTGGCCGACGCCGATCGCCTTGGGCTCGATCTTGACCAGTTCGGCCAGCGGATCCTGCAGCCGCCGCGCGATCGATACCGCGCCGCGCAGCGACACATCCAGATCGGGGAACTCACGCGCGGCGAACTCGGAGGCCGAGTACACCGAAGCGCCGGCCTCGCTGACCACCACCTTCTGCAGCTTCGGGTTGTCGCAGGCCTTGATGACCTCGCCGGCGAGCTTGTCGGTCTCGCGGCTGGCGGTACCGTTGCCGATGGCGATCAGCTCGACGTTGTACTTGGCGCACAGGTGGCGGAGCGTCTGCAGCGACTGCTCCCACTGGCGCCGGGGTTCGTGCGGATAGATGGTTTCGGTGGCGAGCAGCTTGCCGGTGGCGTCGACCACGGCGACCTTGCAGCCGGTACGGATGCCCGGGTCCAGCCCCAGCACGGTCTTCGGGCCGGCCGGCGCGGCCAGCAGCAAGTCCTTGAGGTTGTCGCCGAATACGGCGATGGCCTCGGCCTCGGCCTTTTCGCGGGCCTGGTTGAACAGGTCCAGCAACAGGTGCATGTGCAGCTTGGCGCGCCAGGTCAGGCGGCACGCATCCAGCAGCCAGCGGTCCGCGGCACGGCCCTGGTCGGCGACGCCGGCACTGCGCGCCACCCGGCCCTCGGCGTAGTGGTGGCCGGCGTCGGCGTCGCTGCCCGGGTCCAGTTCCAGGAACAGGATTTCCTCGCGGCGCGCGCGGAACAGCGCCAGCAGCCGGTGCGAGGGAATCTTCGCCAACGGCTCGGCATGCTCGAAGTAGTCGCGGTACTTGGCGCCTTCGGTTTCCTTGCCTTCGGCGACGCGGGCGCGGATCACCCCGACCTCGCCCAGCCACTGCCGCAGCTCACCCACCAGTGCCGCGTCCTCGCCCCAGCGCTCCATCAGGATCGCGCGGGCGCCTTCCAGCGCGGCCTTGGCATCGGCCACGCCCTTTCCGGCATCCACGAAGCCGGCGGCAAAGGCCTGGGGATCGCGGGTCGGGTCGGCGAGCAGGCCGTCGGCCAGCGGTTCCAGCCCGGCCTCGCGGGCGATCTGCGCGCGGGTGCGGCGCTTGGGCTTGTACGGCAGGTACAGGTCCTCCAGCCGCGACTTGGTGTCGGCGGCCAGGATCTCGTTGCGTAGTTCGTCGCTCAGCTTGCCCTGTTCCGCGATGCTGGCCAGCACCGCGGCGCGGCGGTCTTCCAGCTCGCGCAGGTAGGTCAGGCGCACTTCCAGGTTGCGCAGCTGGGTGTCGTCCAGGCCGCCGGTGACTTCCTTGCGGTAGCGGGCGATGAACGGGACGCTGGCACCTTCGTCGAGCAGCGCGATGGCGGCCTTGGCCTGCGCGGGCTGGGCGCCGATCTCGTCGGCGATGGTCTGCGCGATCTGCTGCGCGAGCTTGCTGTCTTGCATGGATTCCAGGGGGCTACCGCTACTGGGGAAGCCCGCATTCTGGCAGCGCGTCCCGGGAGGGGAAAGCCATTGACAGCCCGGCCCGGGATTGCTTCGCGGCGCGGCGACCGGCGGCTAGCCGAGGTGCCGGCTCAGGCGCTGGAACGCGATATCGTCGCGCAGGCTTTCCAGCACCATCACCCGCATGCGGCCGCGGCCGCTGACGTCCATCACCCGTTCCACGTAGATCTCGGGGCCTGCCTCGGTATCCCTGCGGGTCTTGCTGAAGCCATAGGGCACCACGCCCTTCTCGCCATCCTTGCTGCCACCGATATAAAGAACGACTGCCATGGTGACCGGTACTCCTGTTGCGTCTGTAACGGGCCCACTCTAGGTGGGCGGGCGTTACCAGGATGTACAAAAAAAGTTGATGCGCCATGACGCGCCGGTTGCATGCCGAAGACAGGCGCCGGCCACCGCTCATCGCAGGCGCGGCCACCAGCCGCGCCCTTGCAGCGCATAGCGGTCGGCGGCGCGTTCGAACGGGTTGCGCACGCTGACCCCGCCGCAGGCCAGGTAGACCGGCAGGAACAGCGGCCCCAGCACCATGTACTGGAACACATGCGCGCGCTCATGGTCGCCGAGCCGCACCGGCGGATGCAGGCAGCGGCCGGCGCGGTGCTCGTAGGTCGCGCAGGCCACGTCCAGGCTGTCGCCGGTGTGCAGGATCACCATGCCCAGCGTGATCGCGCCGCCCGGGCCCCACGGCCAGCGGTGGAATACCAGCGCGCAGTCGCGGCGGTTCCAGCGCGGCCGCGCTCCGGCCGGCATGCCCGCCAGGCCCGCCACCAGCCCGAACAGGGTGTTGGGCGCCGTCCACAGCGCGCCCAGCACGCATGCCAGGCGCGGCGCCCATGCCGCCACGCGCCCGTGCCTGCCCGCGGCCGCGCCGCCTGGAAGATGCATTGGAACCGTCAACCGCCGCGCAGCCGCAGCAACTGCTGCCGGAACCAGGGCGCGGCGTCCTGCTCGGCGTGGCCGGGACAGGCCACCCGGTAGGGCTTGCCACTGAGGCTGCTGCGGCTGGCGGCACGCTCGATGAACTGCTCGGCGGTGTCGGCCAGGCCACGCTTGAGCAGGTAATCGTACTTGCGCTGCAGGTGGCTGCGCGCCTCGCCGGCATCGTGCCAGCTGCCATTGCGCTGGAAGCGGCATCCGGAACCGGCCAGCGCCTGCATCAGCCCGTCGATCTCCTGCCGGGCGGTGGCGTCCGGCGCGGCCGGCAGGGTAGCGGGAACCGCCGCCAGTCCCAGCCCCAGCAACACCGCCAGCAGCGGGCCGTGGCTCATGTCCGCGCGCTCAGCCAGTCGTGGATGGCGGCGGGCACTTCGCGCTGCGCCCGCGCCGACACGTAAATGCCGATATGGCCACCCCGGAAGCCCACTTCGGTGTAGTCGCTGCTGCCGGTGCGTCCGCGCAGCGCCCGCGACGCCGCCGGCGGCACCAGGTGGTCCTGTTCGGCGTAGATGTTGAGCACCGGCATCCGCAGCTTTTCCAGGTCCACCGCCTCGGCGCCGATGCGGATGCCGCCATGCATCAGACCATTGCCCTGGTAGAACTGCTTGACGAACTCGCGGAACGCCTCGCCGGCCAGGTCGGGCGAGTCGAAGATCCATTTCTCCATGCGCAGGAAATCCTCCAGCGCCTGCCGGTCGTCCAGGATGTCCACCAGCCCCACGTACTTCTGCACGTTGAGCCGGAACGGCTTGAGCATCAGGTAGCTGGCGTTCATCAGGTCGGCCGGGATGTTGCCCAGCGTATCGACGAACAGGTCCACGTCGACGTGCCGCGCCCAGTGCGAGAGCATGTTGTCGGGCGTGTGGAAATCCACCGGCGTGACCATGGTGACCAGGTTGCGCACCTTGTGCGGACGCAGCGCGGCGTAACACAGCGAGAACACCCCGCCCTGGCAGATGCCCAGCAGGTTGGGCGGGCCGCCGTGCTGCGCCTGCAGGTGGTCGACGGCGCCATCGAGGAAACGCAGCAGGTAGTCCTCCAGGGTGAGGAACCGCTCGGAACGGTCCGGGTAGCCCCAGTCCAGCACGTACACATCCTGGCCGACGGCGAGCAGTTTCTGCACCAGCGAGCGGCCATCCTGCAGGTCCACCATGTACGGCCGGTTGACCAGCGCGTAGACGATCAGCAGTGGCGGCCGCTGCCCGGACGGCGCCGCGCCACCGACAAAGCGGTACAGCGTGACCTTGCCGTCGCGCCACACCGGCTGGCGTTCGGTGACGCCATAGTCGACGTCCTCCACGCCCGGCAACAGCTTCAGCCCGTCGGCCAGCTTCTGCTGCAGCTGCAGCGTTTCCTGCAGCAGGTCGTCCATGCCGAACCCGAGCGGTCCCTTCATGGCCCGCCTCCACGCCGCGACCTGGCCGGGCTGGACGCACTGCTGGGTGCGCCGGCACTGCCGGGTGCGGCCGCCTTGCCGGCTTTCCTGGCCTTGGTTGCCGCGGGCCGGTCCTGCGGCGCGGTGCCGGCGCTGCGCGCGGACTTCGCCCTGGCCCGGGGCGTCGCGGGTGCGGGCGCCGGCGGCGGGGCGGCCGCGGCATTGCCGGCAGCCATGCGCCGCATCCAGCGCTCCAGTTCGGCGATGCGGCGATGGGCCGCATCCATCTCGGTACGCGTGGGTACCCCCATCAGCTCGCAGGCGCGCTCCAGCTCTTGCTGGGTGGCGGCGCGCAGGCGCATCTGGGTGTTGGCCAGATCGGCATAGATGCGCTGGAAATCCTCGGACATGGCAACCGTGGCGTAGGCCTCTTCGGCGGCGTCGATCCACAGGTCGAACATCGCGCGGGCGCTGGTGAGCTGGCTGCCCGGCGCCTCGTGTTCGGCCAGCTTGGCCTCGAAGCGGTGGAAGGCGTCGTCCAGCACCCCGCGGATGGAGCCGACATAGGCCTGCATGCGGGCCTGGTGTTCCTGCTGCGCGCGCAGCAGGGCCTGCCAGCGCGCCTGGTGTTCGCGCGCGGGACCGAACGCCGGGGCGTTCAGCCAACCGTCCTCGCCATGACCGGCCTGCAGCGCGTGGACGAAATCGCGTATCCAGGGCTGGTCGCCCAGCGCGTTGCCACCGCGGGCCGCATCGAGCATCCAGCGGATCATGGCGTCGCCCTGGCCCTCGACGGCGTCGCGCCAGGCGCCGGCGACTTCGGCGGCGCTGCTGTCGCGGCCGGCGAAACGCGCCGCGACCTGCTGCATCGTGCCCAGCCAGTC
Source organism: Stenotrophomonas sp. Y6 (assembly GCF_022436665.1). Classification (NCBI taxonomy): domain Bacteria; kingdom Pseudomonadati; phylum Pseudomonadota; class Gammaproteobacteria; order Lysobacterales; family Lysobacteraceae; genus Stenotrophomonas; species Stenotrophomonas sp. Y6. The sequence goes on along the minus strand of NZ_JAKUKB010000008.1, from coordinate 286,343 downwards.
GCCGGCCTGCTGCTGGAAGCGCGCGCCGAGTTCATGCACCTGTGGCGCGGCGCCGGTGCCGACCAGCCGCGCCCACTGCGCGATGCCCTCCTGCCAGGGAAAGGCATCGGCGGCGCCCGCGCCGCCCTGGCCCACGGCCTGCTGCCATGCCTCCCAGGCGCGCTTCAGGCCGGCGTCGAACCCCGTGCTGTCGTTGTCGTCGGCCACTGCCCTTGCCCTGCTCCGCCGTTGTCGCGGCGATGATAGCAACGCGGCCGCGTCGCCGCGGTCAGGGTTTGGGAATATGCAGGGTCTTGCTGATCATCAGCGAGCCCGACAGTGCGAACAGCAGGACCAGCGGATGCAGCTGCCACGGTCCCAGCTGCCAGACGCCGCCCCACAGGTTGGCGCCGATCGCGCCGAAATGCGCCGCCACCGCCAGCAGGATCACCAGCGCCAGGCTGGTGGGAATGGGGGTTCCCTCGAAGTACGGGACCTTGTCCGAGTCGCCGGCGATTTCCTCGGCGGTGACGTTGTAGCGCGCCAGCCGGCTGACGCCGCAGCAGACGAAGTAGCTCAGCACCAGCCAGTCCCAGCCGCCCTGCATGCCGCAGGCGTAGGCCAGCGCGGCGGGTGCGACGCCGAAGGAGATCACGTCGGCCAGCGAATCCAGTTCGCGCCCCAGGGTGGAGGACGATTGCCGCCAGCGGGCGATGCGGCCGTCGAGCGCGTCGAACACGAACGCCAGCGGGATCAGCGCCATGCCGAACAGCAGGAAACCGCGCTGGCCGTCCTGCAGGAAGCGCATCGCCGCGAACACCGCGCCGGTGCCGCAGAAGGCGTTGCCCAAGGTGAACCAGTCCGCGAGCCGGAACTCGCGCAGCATCGAGAAATGGCGTTTCATGTCGGGTTTCCGGATCATGGCGGCGTCAGCCTAGCGCGATTGCCGTGAATACGGCCATGTCGGATGCGCACGGCGCCGGTGCGGCCAGGTGAGCCCATGTGAGCGGCGGCGGCTTACAGCCGCGTATAGCTCCACGACTGCATGCGCCCGTCGCGATACGGCATCACCCCATGGAACGGCCGCGGATCGGCGTCGAACACCAGCGGCAGGAAATGGCGGTCGCCTTCCCACAGCGGCAGCGATTCGAGCTGGTCCACCGGCACCCACTCCAGCGTGCCTTCGGGGTTGGACTGCAACGGGGTACCGGTCCAGTCGTCGATCACGAACACGAACGCGAACCAGTCCTCGCCCTGCTTGCCGAAGCCCGGCCAGCTGAGCGTGCCGCGCAGGCGGGTGGTGCCGCATTCGATCCCGGCTTCCTCGCGGATCTCGCGGTGCATGCAGGCCAGCGCGTCCTCCTGCGGCTCCATCTTGCCGCCCAGTCCGTTGTACTTGCCCAGGTGCATGTCGCCGGGACGGGTGTTGCGATGGATCATCAGGGCCTGGGTACCGTCCTTGGACAACACGTAACCCAGGGTGGCGAGAATCGGGGTATAAGGCATCGGACTCGGAGCGCGCGGCGAAAACCCGCAGTATGACCGATCGCCCCGCGGCGCGACGGCCGCGCCGGTCCTAGACCAGCACGCCGGCCTCGTCGAGACGGCGCAGCGTGGCCACGCCATGCCCGCGTTCCGCCAGGTACTCCAGCCACTTGCCGAGGAATGTGTTCATGCGCAGGCGGTGGCTGACCAGTTCGTCCGCGGGCGGGTACATGCCCATGACGTCCTGCCAGCGCCGGCCGACATAGCAGTGCGTGGTCTCCACCTGCCGCGCATCCCGGTACAGGCGCACGTAGGCCGACGGATCGGGCTCGCCGGTCAGCGGGTCGAGGATGCCGTAGGTCATGCGCAGTTCGACCGTGTAGCGGTGGCACTCGATCACGTCCAGGTACAGGTCCAGGCCGTCGCCGATGGACGAGGCGTAACGCCCCGGGTGCAGGCGGTCCGGCGCGAACAGCCGCATCAGGTGCTGGTAGTTTTCCGCGTACAGCCCCATCAGCCAGCCGAGGCGGCCCAGCCGGGGAATGCGATCGACGCGGGAAAGAGCCTGGTTCATGCGCCGATCCTACACGGCGCCCCCGGCCGCGGCATGCGCCCCGGGTTCAGAACATCTCCCGCTGCAGTCCCAGCGTGCCCAGCACCTTGCTGGAGATCTCCTCGATCGAGGTATGGGTGGTGCTCAGGGTCGGGATGCGTTCCATCCTGAACATGGTTTCGGCCGCGGCCACCTCGCGCCGGCAGACCTCGGCACTGGCATAGCGGGAGTTGGGCCGCCGTTCCTGGCGGATCTGCTGCAGCCGCTCGGGGTCGATGGTCAGCCCGAACAGCTTGTTGCGGTAGGGTCGCAGGCGCGGCGGCAGGCGGTCGCTTTCCAGGTCCTCCTCGGTCAACGGATAGTTGGCCGCGCGGATGCCATAGTGCAGCGCCAGATAGATGCAGGTCGGCGTCTTGCCCGCGCGCGACACGGCCACCAGCACCACGTCGGCCTCGTCGTAGTTCACCGCGATGCCGTCGTCATGGCTCAGCGCGAAGTTCATCGCATTGATGCGGCGGTGGTAGGTGTCGAAATCCACCATGCCGTGGGCCTGGCCGATCCTGGAGTGCCGGGTCGACTCCAGCTCCTGTTCCAGGGGGCCGATGAACGGCGCGAACACGTCCAGCACCAGCGCCCCGCTCTCCTCCAGGATCCGCCCCAGCGCCGAGTCCACACAGGAGCTGACCACGATCGGGCGCACCTGGTAGCGCTCGCCGGCGGCACGGATGCGGCGCGCGGCCTCGTGCGCTTTGTCCACATCGTCGACGAACGACATGCGATCGGTCACGAAACTGAAGCCGGAGAACTGGGTCAACAGGCTGTGGCCCACGGTTTCGGCGGTGATGCCGGTACCGTCCGAGACATAGAACACCGGCCGGATCGCCGTCATGCAGGACTCCTTTGGAGGGGGGATGGCACGGGGGGCGGCGGATGACCCGTCGCTGTCCCGGGAAAGACAAGCACAAGACAAAGTAATGTCACAAGCTTGTGCCGCTTAGGTGTGCACTGCATCATATTGGCTTCTTCCTACGGACGTGGCCATACCAGCCCGCCTCGGGCGATGGCCTCAACGGAGCATCGCGCTTGAACGAGAACATCCTGTGGTTGCATGAACTGCGCCTGGCCGACCTGGCCCGCGTGGGGGGCAAGAATTCCTCGCTCGGCGAGATGATCGGCAACCTTGCCGGCCTGGGAGTCTCGGTGCCGGGCGGCTATGCCACCACGGCCGAGGCGTTCAAGGATTTCATCGCCCACAACGACCTGTCCAAGCGCATTTTCGACCGCCTGGCCACGCTCGACGTCGAAGACGTGAACGCCCTGACCGCCGCTGGCGGCGAGATCCGCGGCTGGGTGATCGACGCCCCGCTGCAGCCGGCGCTGGACAAGGACATCCGCGACGCCTACGCCCGCCTGTGCGCCGACAATGGCGGCGGCGAGGTGGCCGTGGCGGTGCGCTCGTCGGCCACCGCCGAAGACCTGCCCGATGCCTCCTTCGCCGGCCAGCAGGAAACCTTCCTCAACGTCACCGGCGCCGACGACGTCGTGCGCAAGGTCAAGGAAGTGTTCGCCTCGCTGTACAACGACCGCGCCATCGCCTACCGCGTGCACCACGGCTTCAAGCACGAGGACGTGTTCCTGTCCGCCGGCGTGCAGCTGATGGTGCGCTCGGGCGTGGGTTCCTCCGGCGTGCTGTTCACCCTGGACACCGAGTCCGGCTTCCGCGACGTGGTGTTCGTCACCTCCTCGTTCGGCCTGGGCGAGATGGTCGTGCAGGGCGCGGTCAACCCCGACGAGTTCTACGTCTACAAGCCCACGCTGCAGGCCGGCAAGCCGGCGATCCTGCGCCGCGCGCTCGGCAGCAAGGCGATCCGCATGGTGTATTCGGACGTCCCCGGCGAGCGGGTCAAGGTCGAGGACACCCCGGCCGCGCTGCGCAACACCTTCTCCATCAGCGACGAAGACGTGCACGAGCTGGCCCGGCAGGCACTGACCATCGAGAAGCACTATGGCCGCCCGATGGACATCGAGTGGGCCAAGGACGGGGTCAGCGGCAAGCTGTTCATCGTGCAGGCACGCCCGGAAACGGTGAAATCGCGCAGCCACGCCACCCAGATCGAGCGCTTCGCGCTGACCGAGAAGGGCGGCAAGGTACTGGCCGAAGGCCGTGCGGTCGGCGCCAAGATCGGTGCCGGCGTGGCGCGCGTGGTCAAGACCCTGGACGACATGAACCGCGTGCAGCCGGGCGACGTGCTGATCGCCGACATGACCGACCCCGACTGGGAGCCGGTGATGAAGCGTGCCTCTGCCATCGTCACCAACCGCGGTGGCCGCACCTGCCACGCGGCGATCATCGCCCGCGAGCTGGGCGTGCCGGCCGTGGTCGGCTCGGGCAACGCCACCCAGGTGATCGAGGACGGCCAGCTGGTCACCGTCAGCTGCGCCGAGGGCGATACCGGCTTCATCTACGAGGGCAAGCTGGGCTTCGAGCGCGCGACCACCGACCTGGGCAACATGCCGCCGGCGCCGCTGAAGATCATGATGAACGTGGCCAACCCGGAACGCGCCTTCGATTTCGGCCAGCTGCCGAACGCCGGCATCGGCCTGGCCCGCCTGGAAATGATCATCGCCAGCCACATCGGCGTGCACCCGAACGCGCTGCTCGAATACGACCGCCAGGACGCGGCAACGAAGAAGAAGATCGACGAGAAGATCGCCGGCTACAAGGACCCGGTGAGCTTCTACGTGGACCGCCTGGCCGAGGGCATCGCCACCCTCACCGCCTCGGTCGCGCCGAACCCGGTGATCGTGCGCCTGTCGGACTTCAAGTCCAACGAGTACGCCAACCTGATCGGCGGCAGCAACTACGAGCCGCATGAAGAGAACCCGATGATCGGCTTCCGCGGCGCCAGCCGCTATGTCGACCCGAGCTTCTCGGCCGCGTTCGCCCTGGAGTGCCAGGCCGTGCTGCGCGTGCGCAACGAAATGGGCCTGGACAACCTGTGGGTGATGATCCCGTTCGTGCGCACCCTGGAGGAAGGCCGCAAGGTGGTCGAGGTCCTGGCGCAGAACGGCCTGAAGCAGGGCGAGAACGGGCTGAAGATCATCATGATGTGCGAGGTGCCGTCCAACGCGCTGCTCGCCGATGAGTTCCTGGAGATCTTCGACGGCTTCTCGATCGGCTCGAACGACCTGACCCAGCTGTCGCTCGGCCTGGACCGCGATTCCTCCATCGTCGCCCACCTGTTCGACGAGCGGAACCCGGCGGTCAAGAAGCTGCTGTCGATGGCGATCAAGGCCGCGCGTGCCAAGGGCAAGTATGTCGGCATCTGCGGCCAGGGCCCGTCCGACCATCCGGACCTGGCCGAATGGCTGATGCAGGAAGGCATCGAGTCGGTGTCGCTGAACCCGGACACCGTGGTCGATACCTGGCTGCGGCTGGCCAAGAGCAAGGCCGCCTCCTGAGCCGCGCCCGTCGGGCGACCGCGTGATCCATGACAGGCCCCGGGAAACCGGGGCCTGTTTTTTTTACGGCTTCTCGCCGCCCCGCCGTGCTCTGCACTGCCACTCTTGCCGCCGCCGAATTGCCGCCGCCGATGGCAGATGAAAACAGCGCCCCGATGCGGGGCGCTGCCTGAAGCGTGCGGGTGTGGGAAGCGGACGCCTTCCCGCGGGGAACTCAGCGGCGGGCGGCCGCGGCATCCACCGCGGCGGTCTGCGTCACCACCTGGCCGTCGATCACCGGCAGGCGGTCGCTGGCCGGCTTGTCATCCATCCGCACCTTCTTTTCCTGGCCGTTGAAACGGTAGGTGACGTCATAGCCGACGGTGCGGCTGGCATTGCCCAGGGCGATGCGGCTGCCCGGCTGCTTGTCCATTCGCATGCTGCCGGTGCTGCCGTCGGCCTTGCGGTAGGTGACGTTGTAGCCGGTGACCCGCGACGATTCCGACGCGGTCTGCTCGGTATGGCACTGGCGCTCGGTACGCTGCACCACGCGGCCGCCGACATGGCGCTTGTCGATCTGGTTGCCGATCACGCCACCGGCCACGGCGCCGGCCGCGGTCGCCGCCTTGCGCCCGTCGCCCTTGCCCACCTGGTTGCCCAGCAGGCCGCCGATGACCGCGCCGGCCACGGTGCCGCCGACGTTGCCATCGCGCTCGGGCAGGCGCTCCTGCACCACCACGTCCTCGCACACCTCGCGCGGCACCGTGGTGGTGGAGGTTTCGCGGACCGGCTCGCTGCCGATGACCGTGGCGTAGGCCGGTTCGCTGCGGGTCACCGGCTCGACCTTGAGTACGTCGGCGTACTCCAGCATGCCCTGCTGCGGCGCCAGCGCGTTGCCGGCCGCGGCGTCATCGGCCAGCGGGGTGTTGTCCAGTACCGGCGCCTGGCCCGGCGCCAGCGGTAAGGCCTTGTCACGGGTGCTCATGAACGCCGCCGTGGCGATGCCTCCCACCAGCAGGGCACCGGCAGCCACCAGAACAGTAGTCGTGTTGCTCTTCATCGTCTGCTCCCAGCGGGTCGTCCGCCTGTTGACCTGCGCGCAATTCCAGCACGATAAACCTGAACGAAGGCATCGCACGGACCCGGCCGCTCGTGAAATGCCGGCCGGCTGTCGCAATATTGCACCTGCCGCCCCCGCCCCGCCGCCAAGGATCCCCCCATGTCCAGTCCCCTGCTGCTGCCCTTCATGGAATGGGCGCGCAAGTTGCGCTACCCGACCCTGTTCAAGATCACGGCCGGCCTGTTCGTGCTGAGCCTGCTGCTGCCTGACCCGGTGCCCTTCATCGACGAGATCCTGTTCGGCCTGGGTACCCTGCTGCTGGCCAACTGGAAGCGGCGCAAGAACCCGGTTGCCGCCGTCGAGCCGCCCGCGCTGCCGCGCAAGCGCTGAACCATGCAGTTGGTGGACAGCCATTGCCACCTGGACGCCCCGGCGTTCGATGGCGACCGTGACGCGGTGCTGGCGCGCGCCGGCGCCGCCGGCGTGGCGGCGATGGTGGTGCCGGCGGTCACCGCGGCGGGCTGGCCCGGGCTGCGCCAGGCCTGCGCCGCCAACCCCGCACTGCATCCGGCCTACGGCCTGCACCCGATGTTCCTGGCCGAGCATCGCCCGCCGCATCTGGATGCGCTGCGCGCTTGGGTGGAGCGCGAGGCGCCCTGTGCCATCGGCGAGTGCGGGCTCGACTTCTTCGTCGAAGGCCTGGACGCCGACACCCAGCGCCAGTACTTCCACGCGCAGCTGCAGTTGGCGCGGGAGACCGGGCTGCCGGTGATCGTGCATGCCCGCCGTGCCACCGAGGAAGTGATCCACACCCTGCGCCGCGTGGGCGGCCTGCGCGGGGTCGTCCACAGTTTCTCCGGCAGCCCGGAACAGGCGCGGCAACTGTGGGACCTGGGCTTCCTGGTCGGCCTGGGTGGGCCGCTCACCTACCCGCGCGCCAACCGCCTGCGCACGCTGGTGGCGACCATGCCGCTGGAGTTCCTGCTGCTGGAAACCGACGCGCCCGACCAGCCCGATGCCGCCATCCGCGGCCAGCGTAACGAACCGGCGCGGTTGCCCGCCGTGGCCGCGGCCATCGCCGGCCTGCGCGGGCAAACGGTGGAGGAGATCGCCGCTCGCACCAGCGAGAACGCGCGGCGCCTGTTCAAGCTGCCGCCTGCATGATCCGCGGCGCCGGCGACCATGACAACGGCGCGGGCCGATGCCGGTTGCCGCGCCACGGCGTGATCAGGCCTTCGGCTTGAGCAGCATTTCCAGGGCCTTGCCGACCGCGGCGAAAGCGAACGCGCCGGTGATGTGGGTCGCCGCGCCGAGGCCGGCACCGCAATCGAGCTTCAGCGCCGCGTCGGCACCCAGGTTGGGGCGCAGCCCGCAGACGCTGCCATCGGCCTGCGGGTATTTCACGTTCTCCAGCGAATACACCGCCGGTACGCCGAAATAGCGTTGCGGGTTCTTGGGGAAGTTGAATTCGCCGCGCAGCTTCTTGCGGATCAGCGCCAGCATCGCGTCGTGCTCGGTGCGCGACACATCGCGCACCCGCACCAGGGTCGGGTCGGTGCGGCCGCCCGCCGCGCCCACCGTGATCAACGGCAGCTTGCGGCGCCGGCACCAGGCGATGGCCTCCACCTTCACCCGGAAGCTGTCACAGGCGTCGATGACCAGGTCGAAACCGCGATCCAGCAGCTCGGCCATGTTGGCTGCGGTCAGGAATGCTTGCACCGGTTCGATGCTGGCATCGGGGTTGATCGCACGGCAGCGCTCGGCCATCGCCACCGCCTTGTTGCGCCCGTACTGGCCGGCCATCGCCGGCAGCTGCCGGTTGGTGTTGGACACGCAGATGTCGTCGGCGTCGATCAGGGTCAGGTGGCCGACCGCCGAACGCACCAGCGCCTCCACCACCCAGGACCCGACGCCGCCCATGCCGATCACCGCCACCCGGCTGGCGGACAGCCGTTCGATGGCGCCGGCGCCATACAGCCGGTCGATGCCGGCGAAACGTTCGCGCAGTTGTGCTTTCATCCGCGCATTCTAAACGTGGCCGCAAACGTGCCGTGCGTCGTACCATCGGTGCATTCCCCAAGGAGCCCGGGCCCATGACCGAACCCAGCCGCACCCAGTCCAACGCATCCCGCTACCTGTTCGTGCTGATCGCCGGCCTGCTGATCGGCGGGGTCGCCACCGTGATGGCGATGCGGGCCATCCAGGCGCGGCAGGATCCGTTCCCGCACAGCCTGATGAATGTCATGGCACGCCAGTCCCAGCTGCTGGGCGACAGCCGCAAGCAGAACCGCTGCACGATCAACGACTCGACCCCGCGCCTGCAGACCCTGCGCCTGCTGACCAACGACCTGGACCTGGCCTTCCCCGGCCTGCGCGACGATGCGCGCTTCCAGCAGCATGCAAGCCGCTTCCGCGCGACCTTGAACGACGCCCTGGCCGCGCCCCCGGCCGACTGCACCGCACTGGCCGCGGTCACTGAACAGCTTGGAAACGACTGCAAGGCCTGCCACCAGGATTTCAGGTGATTCGACCCGGGTTTCACGCGTGGTTGGCTCGCCATTCACGCGTGAAAAGGGAGGATTCACCGTGCCGGGTATGGCCATACCCGCTACCCATCTGGCAAGGAGAATCACCATGAAGATCCAGTTGATCGCTGCGGGCGCCATCGCCAGCCTGGCCTTGGCCGGCTGCGCGACCTCCCCGGGCTATGGCGGCAGCTATGGCGGTGGCTACAACAATGGCGGCTACAACAACGGCGGTTACAACACCACCCGCTGCGCCGATTGCGGCATCGTCACCCGCATCGACACGGTGGCCTCGGGCCGCACCGCACCCTCGGCCACCGGCGCCATCCTCGGCGGCATCGTCGGCGCCGTGGCCGGCCATGAAATCTCCAGCCACACCGGCGGCAGCAAGGGCAACCAGAACATCTCCGCGGCGGCCGGCGCGGCGGCCGGTGCGCTGGCCGGCAACAAGATCCAGCAGAACGTCACCGGCAATTCCTACGACATCCAGGTGCGGATGGACGACGGCCGGGTGATCGTGGTCAACCAGAAGGACCTGGGCGGCATCCGCGAGAACACCTACGTGCGCGTGGTCAACGGCCGCGTGGTGCTGCGCTGAGCCCGGCCCACCCGCATGGAGCGCACGGAAAAGGCCCGCATCCGCGGGCCTTTTCCTTTCTGCGGTACCGCGTGTGGTATCAGACCGGCTGCACGGCGTCAGCCTGCAGGCCCTTCTGCCCCTGCACCACGGTGAAGGTGACCTTCTGGCCTTCCTTCAGGCTCTTGAAGCCCTGGGTCTGGATGGCGCGGAAGTGCACAAACACGTCTTCGCCATTCTCGCGGCTGATGAAGCCGAAGCCCTTGGCGTCATTGAACCACTTGACAATGCCGGTTTCGCGATCGGACATCTCGACTGACTCCCTGTTGCTCTCTCGTTTGATGGATACGCCCCGGAAGGCGGCTGACTGCAAGGAGGAAGCGAGGTGCAACGATGCAGCAAATCATGCGATCTACCCATCAGGCCACGATTCACGGTGACCTTGCCAAGCTCAGCGGCTGAAACTTAACCCGACCATAACCAAAAATCAATCGGGGAAAGACAATCTTGTCAACCCCTTTTGGTCCTCCCCCGGAACCTGCATGGACTATTCATTCATATTGTATCTGCTAGCGGCCGTGCTCGTTCTCGTCGGCCTGGCCGGCGTGATCCTGCCCGCGCTGCCCGGGCTGCCGCTGGTTTTCGCCGGCCTGCTGGTGGCGGCCTGGACCGACGGGTTTGCCCACGTCGGCTGGCTGCCGCTGGTGGTGCTGGGCGCCCTGACCGCACTGTCCATCGTGATCGACGTACTCGCCACCACCCTGGGGGCGCAACGGCTCGGCGCCAGCCGGCTGGCGCTGGCCGGGTCGGTGCTGGGCACCGTCGTCGGGCTGTTCTTCATGCCGGTCGGGCTGTTCGCCGGCCCCTTCGTGGGCGCCCTGCTCGGCGAATACCTGCATGGCCGCCGGCTGGGCCAGGCTGCCCGGGTGGGCCTGGGCACCTGGCTGGGCATCGTGCTGGGCGTCGCGCTCAAGCTCGGGCTGGCGGTGGCCATGCTCGGGGTATTCGCCGTCGCCTGGTTCGTCTGAACCGCGGGTACGGCGCCCATGACTCCCGCTGCACACGGGGATGACCGACAATCCCCCTGGATCACGCCCTGGCCGCAGGGCGCCTGCCCTTTGTACCGATGGACCGTTCCCGCATGCACATCTCCCGCGCCCGCCCCGCCCTGCTGCTGGCCCTGTCGGGCTGCTCCGCCGCCGTCCTGGCGCAGGAGTCGATCACCACGCCCGCTTCGCCGCAGGCCTGTTTCGCCCTGGATTCGGACGCTGCCCGCCTGAGCTGCTACGACAGCGCGCTCGGCCGCACCCCGGCCGATACCCGGGCCGCGGACGCCGCGGCCAGCGCCGCGCAGCAGACGCTCAAGGAGGCCAAGGCCAGCGCCCGCGAGGCCGAGCAGCCGCTGCCACGACGCAACGAGCTGTTCGCCCATGACGACCTGGCCTCGGCCGTGGCCAACGCTGGCCGGGGGTCGATGCTGGACAGCCGCTGGGAGCTGGCGAAAGACTCCAAGCTCGGCCTGTTCCAGCTGCGCGCCTACAAGCCGGTGTACCTGCTGCCCGCGTTCTGGAGCAGCAAGCCGAACCGGTTGCCGCACTCGCCCAACCCGGCCAACACCGCGACCGAGGCCGAGGACCTGGACGCCACCGAACTGAAGTTCCAGCTCAGCTTCAAGACCAAGGTCGCCGAGAACCTGTTCGGCGACAACGGCGACATCTGGGTCGGCTATACCCAGAGTTCGCGCTGGCAGGCCTACAACAGCGAGATCTCGCGCCCGTTCCGCGAGACCAACTACGAGCCCGAGGCCATGCTGGTGTTCCGCAACGGCTATTCGCTGTTCGGCTGGAACGGGCGCATGACCGGCATCAGCCTCAACCACCAGTCCAATGGCCGCAGCGACCCGCTGTCGCGCAGCTGGAACCGGGTGATCCTGAACGTCGGCCTGGACCGTGACAACTGGGCGATCATGCTGCGGCCCTGGTATCGCATCCCGGAGAACGGCCGCGACGACAACAACCCGGACATCGAGGATTACATCGGCCGCGGCGACGCCACCGTGGTCTACAACCGCAACGGCCACGAGTTCTCGGTGACCGCGCGCCATTCGCTGCGCGGTGGCGACCGCTCGCACGGTTCGGTACAGCTGGACTATGGCTTCCCGCTCAGCCGGCTGCTGCGCGGCCACGTCCAGGTGTTCGACGGCTATGGCGAAAGCATGATCGACTACAACCACCGCGCCACCTATGTCGGCGTTGGCGTCTCGCTGTTGGAATGGTTCTGAAGGCAATGAAAGCAACGATCTGGCACAACAACCGCTGTTCGAATTCGCGCGGCGCGCTGGCCCTGCTGCAGCAGGCCGGCGCCGACATCGAGGTCATCGACTACCTGGCCACGCCGCCCGACCCGGCCACCCTGCGCCAGCTGCTCGATGAGATGGGCATCCCCGCGCGCGCGCTGCTGCGCAGCAAGGAGCCCGCCTATGCCGAACTGGGGCTGGCCGACCGGCTCGACGACGAGGCGGCGCTGGTCGAGGCGATGGCGATGCACCCGGCGCTGATCAACCGGCCGATCGTGCGCACGCCCAAGGGCACCGCGCTGTGCCGCCCGCCGGAGACGGTGCGCACGCTGCTGTAGTCCTCGCGGGCACGCGCCGGCAACGGCGCAGGCCTCCGCGGCGGCGGGCAATGCCGCCGCCTGCCGCCAGCGCGCGCCCTGCACCCGGCAGGGCCGGGCTTGTGGCCCTTCGCCGGATACAGGCAGAATCGCGCGGCCCCTCGACAGGAAGTCCGCGCATGGCCCGACCGCACCGCTCCTTCTTCGCCCACGCGTCCGCGCTGCTGGGGCTGCTGAGCCTGATGGCGGTGGCCTGCTTCCACTTTCCCGAACTGCTGACCAGCCGCGAGTTCCGCGCCGTCTACAACGAACAGTTCGCCCGCCACCTGCTGCTGGTCGGCCTGGCCGCCGCGTTCGTGCTGGGCACGCTGGCCATCCTGCGCGACCGCAACAAGCGCATCGCCACGATCGGCGTCGGCAGCGCGACCCTCGCGGTGTTGCTGGGCGGCACCAACGTGCAGTTCGACGCGATCGGACAAACCCCTTATTCGCTGGGACTGGACTGGTTCGTGCTGTCGCTGTTCTTCTCGGCGCTGGTGTTCGTGCCGCTGGAGCGTTACCTGGGCAAGCGCATGCTGTCGCCGCTGCGCCCGGGCTGGCGCACCGACGTGGCCTATTTCTTCATGAGCCACGTGCTGGTGCAGTTCATCCTGATCTTGGTCACCGCCTCCACCTCCACCCTCGCCGGGCTGGCCGCGTTCCCGGCGCTGAAGGCGGCGATCCAGTCGCTGCCGGTCTGGGCACAGTTCCTGATCGCGGTGTTCGTGGCCGACATGGCGCAGGCGCTGCTGCACCGCGCGTACCACAACATCCCGTGGCTATGGCGCTTCCACGCCGTGCACCATTCCAGCCGGCACATGGACTGGCTGGCCGGCTCGCGCATCCATATCGTCGAGATCGTGATGACCCGCAGCGCGGTGCTGCTGCCACTGCTGGTGCTGGGCTTCTCGACCCCGGCGGTGAACGCCTACGTGATCCTGGTCGGGCTGCAGGCGGTGCTGGCCCATGCCAACCTCGGGCTCCGCTTCGGCTGGCTGGAATACCTGGTGGTGCTGCCGCGCTATCACCACTGGCACCACGCCCGGCAGCGGGAATACGTGGACGTGAACTACGCCATCCACCTGCCGCTGGTGGACATGCTGATGGGCACCTTCAAGCTGCCGCGCGACCCGGCGCAGTGGCCGCAGGAGTACGGCGTGATGAAACTGGAAACGGTGCCCAAGGGCATCGTGCGCCAGCACCTGATGCCGTTCCAGGGCGGCCGCAAATTCGACGACTACGTGGATTGAGCCGCTCCCGGCAGGCCCGTGCCCGGCAGCGCGCCCACATGGGCGGGCAACGGCCGCGGCGCGGGTTCAGGTCCAGTCGCTGATACCCTCGCGGCGGTAGACCTCGGCCAGCGCGGGGCGGTCCTTCATCCGCCGCGCATGCGCGGCCAGCACCGGCCAGGCGTCGCTCGGGCACGGCATGTTGCGCGACCAGCGCATCAGCATGGTCATCATGAAGTCCACCACCGAGAGCTGCGCGCCGAGCATGTACGGCCCCTCGTCCTGCAGGTGATCGGCCACCTGCTGCCAGGCCGCCTCCAGCTGCACCCGGGCACGCCCCTTCACCGCGTCGATGTTGCCCTCGCCGGCCGGTTCATGCGGATAGAACCACGCCCGGTAGGCCGGCATCAGGGTGTAGACGCAGAAACACATCCAGCGGTAGTACGCGCCGCGCGCCGCGGTGCCGGGGGCCGGCGCCAGGCCCGCCTGCGGGTGCAGGTCGGCCAGGTGCATGGCGATGGCGGCCGACTCGGTCAGCACCTGGCCATCAATCAGCAGCGTCGGCACCCGGCCGGCCGGATTGATCGCCAGGTAACCGGGCGACTTCTGCTCGCGCCGCTCGAAATCGAGCTGGTGCAGCTCATGCTCGATGCCCAGTTCGATCAACAACCAGTGCACCACCAGTGAAGCGGTACTTTGCGATCCATACAGGACGACGGACATGCGGCTCTCCCTGGCAGTGGTGCGCCATCTTAGCGTCGCCGCGGCCGCCGCGCCGCGACTGCCCCCCGCCCGCCCAGGCCCGCGGCGGCGGGTGGCCGCTCAGTTGCAGCCGGCCATGCAGCTGTTCAGCCGCTCGCCGCAGACCGCGGCCGCCGAGCGGTTCTGGCAGAACGCCTGCGAGGTCTGGCAGGCGCCGCGCAGTTCGGGGTTGGTGATCGTGTCGCACTGGTTGTCGCGGCTGGCCTGGCCGCAATCGCCGTAGCCGCGTGGATTGGCGTTGCAGCGCTGATAGGCGCTCTGGCAGTGGTTCACGCATGCGGCCGGGTCGTCGCGCGGTGGATCGCGCCACCCGCCGTCACTGGAGCACCCCGCCATCAGCAGGGTGACGCCCACCCGCACCGCCCACAGCCCTTTACGCATGTCTGCACGCCTCAAAGAGAAACGGCCCGAGCATACGCCCGGGCCGCTTCGAAGACACCGCCGGGGCGGCCGCGCCTTACTCCACGACCACCGGGATCTTGCCGATGCGGGCCTGCCATTCGCGCGGGCCGGTGGTGTGCACCGACTCGCCGGTGGAATCGACCGCCACCGTCACCGGCATGTCCTGCACGGTGAACTCGTAGATCGCCTCCATGCCCAGGTCGGCGAACCCGACCACCTTCGAGGCCTTGATCGCCTTGGACACCAGGTAGGCCGAGCCGCCGACCGCCATCAGGTACGCCGACTTGTTGTCGCGGATCGCGTCGATCGCGGCCGGGCCGCGCTCGGCCTTGCCGACCATGCCCAGCAGGCCGGTCTGCTCCAGGATCTGGCGGGTGAACTTGTCCATGCGGGTCGCCGTGGTCGGGCCGGCCGGGCCCACCACCTCGTCGCGCACCGGATCGACCGGGCCGACGTAGTAGATGAAGCGGCCCTTCAGGTCCACCGGCAGCGGCTCGCCCCTGTTGAGCATGTCGACCATGCGCTTGTGCGCGGCGTCGCGGCCGGTCAGCAATTTGCCATTGAGCAGCAGGGTCTGGCCCGGCTTCCAGCTGGCCACTTCTTCCGCGGTGATGGTGTCCAGGTCGACGCGGGTGCCCTTGGAGGCGTCGTAGGTGATCTGCGGCCAGTCTTCCAGCGACGGCGGATCCAGCATCACCGGGCCGCTGCCGTCCAGGGTGAAGTGCGCGTGGCGGGTGGCGGCGCAGTTCGGGATCATCGCCACCGGCAGGTTGGCGGCGTGGGTCGGGTAGTCCTTGACCTTGATGTCCAGCACCGTGGTCAGGCCGCCCAGGCCCTGCGCGCCAATGCCCAGCGCGTTGACCTTGTCGTACAGCTCCAGGCGCAGCTCCTCGGCACGGTTGGACGGGCCGCGGGCCTTGAGCTCGTTGATGTCGATCGGCTCCATCAGCGCCTCCTTGGCCAGCAGCATCGCCTTCTCGGCGGTGCCGCCGATGCCGATGCCGAGCATGCCCGGCGGGCACCAGCCCGCGCCCATGGTCGGCACGGTCTTGAGCACCCAGTCGACGATGGAGTCGGACGGGTTGAGCATGGCGAACTTGCTCTTGGCCTCCGAACCGCCGCCCTTGGCCGCGACGATCACCTCCACGGTGTCACCAGGCACGACCTTGACGTTGACCACGCCCGGGGTGTTGTCCTTCGTATTGGTGCGCTTGCCGGCCGGGTCGGCCAGCACCGAAGCGCGCAGCTTGTTGTCCGGGTAGGCGTAGGCGCGGCGGATGCCCTCGTTGGCCATGTCCTCCACACCCATGGTGGCGTCGTCCCAGCGCACGTTCATGCCGATTTCCAGGAACACGGTGACGATGCCGGTGTCCTGGCAGATCGGGCGGTGGCCCTCGGCGCACATGCGCGAGTTGATCAGGATCTGCGCCATCGCCTCCTTCGCCGCCGGCGACTCCTCGCGCTCGTAGGCCGCGGCCAGGTTCTTGATGTAGTCGACCGGGTGGTAGTACGAGATGTACTGCAGCGCGTCGGCGATGGACTGGATGAGGTCTTCCTGCTTGATCGATGTCACGGCTTGCTCGAGGCTGGCGGGGGTTGAGCCGGGCATTTTACGCCCTGCCATCCATGGCGGGCGCCCTGCGGGCCATCGCCGCGCGATGTTGGAAACCGCTCCCGGCGGTTTCCTGTCCGCCCTGCGGGCCATGGCGGCTCTGCAACGCACCGTCCGCGGCCGCCGGCCGGCCGGTGAGGCAAAGTAACCGCTCCCGCTGTCACGCCGGCGCGCGCTGCCGCGTCCTTGCCGCATGGACATGACCGACACCTTCCAGCACCACCGCCCGCGCCTGCTGGCGCTGGCCTACCGCCTGCTCGGCAGCCGCGCCGACGCCGAGGACGTGGTCCAGGACGCCTGGCTGCGCTGGGCCGGGGCCGATGCCACCGCCATCGCTGATCCGCAGGCCTGGCTGGTCACCGCCACCACCCGGCTCGGCCTGGACCGGCTGCGCGCGGCCACGCGCCAGCGCCTGGACTACGTGGGGCCCTGGCTTCCCGAACCGCTGCACATCGCCGCCGACCTTCCACCCGCACCCGATCCCGCCCAGGTCCACGCCCTGGCCGAGGACGTGTCGCTGGCCTTCCTGGCCCTGCTCGAGCAGCTTGGCCCGGAGGAGCGCGCTGCCTTCCTGCTCAAGGAGGCGTTCGACCACGACTATGCGGTCATCGCCGGCCTGCTCGGCCACAGCGAAGCCAACTGCCGCCAGTTGGTGCACCGCGCGCGCAGGCGCCTGCAGGAAGGGCGGCCGCGCTTCTGCGCCGATGCCGGCCAGCACCGGCGGCTGCTGGCGCGGTTCATGGAGGCCTCGCAGCAGGGCGACAACGCCGCCATCCAGGCCCTGCTGCACGCCAACGCGCAGCTGATCTCCGACGGCGGCGGGGTGGTCACCGCGGCGATCCGGCCGCTGCTCGGCGCCGAGCGCATCGGCCAGCTGTTCTGGGCCATCGCGCGCCGCGGCAGCGCCCATCCGGCGCGTCTGGGCAGCGTCAACGGCGAGCCGGCGATCCTGCGTTTCGAGGGCGACCACCTGCATTCGGTCACCACCATCGTGGTCGATGGCGACCGCATCGCGCGCATCTACAGCGTGCTCAACCCGCACAAACTGCGCGCCCTTGTCACGGCCGGCGACGCGGGCGCGTCCTTGCAATGAAGGCGGCCACTGCCGACCGCCAACTGGAACCCCTCACGATGAGCAGCACTTCCCCCCGCGTTCCCTACACCCGCCTGGCCGCCGATGCGTTCAAGGCCCTGCTGGCGACCAGCCAGGCCGTGCACTCGGCGTCGCTGGAGCACGACCTGCTGGAACTGGTGTTCCTGCGCGTCTCGCAGATCAACGGCTGCGGCTACTGCATGGACATGCACGCCACCTCGCTGCGCAAGGCCGGGATCGAGCCGCGCAAGCTGGACACCCTGCCGGCCTGGCACGAAAGCCGCTTCTTCGACGAACGCGAGCGCGCCGCGCTGGGCTGGGCCGAAGCCCTGACCCGCCTGCCCGACGGCGCACCGTCGCAGGCTGCGTTCGACGCGCTGGCGCCGCATTTCGATGCCAAGGGCATCAGCGACCTGAGCATGGCCGTGGCCGTCATCAATGCCTGGAACCGTCTCGGCGCCGGCCTGCTGCCGCCGCTGCCCTGACCGGCCCCGGCCGCTTCCCGCGGAGGGGCGGCGCTTCCGCCCGCGCCCCCTGCCGATGGCCGCCGCCGGCGGCAGGCCGCACAATACCGCCGCATGGGAACCCTGGTACTGATCCTCGACCTCATCGGCACCTTCGTCTTCGCCCTGTCCGGGGCGACGATGGGGGTACGCCGGCGGCTGGACATCTTCGGCGTGCTGGTGCTGTCGTTCGCTGCTGCATTGGCCGGTGGCATCACCCGTGACCTGCTGATCGGCGCCACCCCGGTGGCGGCGATCAGCGACTGGCGCTACCCGGCCATCACCCTGGCCGCTGGCATCGTGACCTTTTTCTGGGCGCCGTTGATCGAACGCCTGCAGTACCCGGTGCGCATGTTCGACGCGATGGGCCTGGCGCTGTTCGCGGTGGCCGGCACGCAGAAGGCGCTGGCCTTCGGCATCGCCCCGCCGATGGCCGCAGCGCTGGGCATGCTCACCGGCATCGGCGGCGGCATCGCCCGCGACGTGCTGCTGGCGCAGGTACCGCTGGTGCTGCAGGCCGAGCTGTACGCCGTGGCCGCGCTGGCCGGCGCCGCGGTGGTGGCGCTCGGCTACTGGCTCGGGCTGCCGCCGCTGCCGTGTGCGCTGGCCGGCGCCGGCCTGTGCTTCGGGCTGCGGATGATGGCCATGCACTATGGCTGGCACCTGCCGGTCGCGCTGCAGTCCTCCGACCCGCCGCCGCCGGAAGGCCCACGCCGCTGAGGTGACGGCGCGCTCACGCCGCCTGCGCCATGGTGGAACCCCCTTCCCGCAGGAGACGGCCATGGCCGCGGAACGTTCCGATACGCTGATCGGTGACGAAGTAGTGCGCACGCTGGGTGCCCAGGGCCGTTTTTCGCAGGTGCTGGTACAGGTCAGCGAGGGCCACGTCACGCTCTCCGGCGACGTACCCGACGCGGCGACCAGGCGGCAGGTGGAAGCCACGGTGGCGGCGATCGACGGCGTCCGCGGCGTACGCAGCCACCTCAACATCGACAGCGGCAGCCATTCCTTCGGCCCGCACGGCCGTGCGGTGCGCGACGACCCGGACGGCGATGGTGCCGCGCACGGCGGCGCCACCGGCCAGGACGGGAACGGCTGAACCCCGGCGGCAACGGTTAACCTGAGCCGGCCCCCTCGCACGAGCCCCGCATGCCGCCCGCGTCGCCCGCTTCCGCCTCCGGCAAACGCCCCAGTTTCCGCGAGCGCATGAACGCCATGCGCAACCTGCCGCCGTTCCTGCGGCAGGTATGGCAGACCAGCCCGGGGTTGACCCTGGCCAGCCTGTGCCTGCGCCTGCTGCGCGCGCTGCTGCCGGTGGCGATGCTGTACGTCGGCAAGCTGATCATCGACGAGGCGGTGCGCCTGGCCGGCGCCGGTGCCATGCCGCCACTGGGCGAGGCGCTGGCCAGCGGCCAGCTGGACACGCTGCTGGAGCTGCTGGCACTGGAGCTGGGCATCGCCATCGCCTCGGACCTGTTGGGGCGGGTGGTCAGCTATGCCGACACCCTGTTGTCGGAGCTGTTCACCAACGCCACCAGCGTGCGCCTGATGGAACACGCCGCCGAACTGGACCTGGAGGATTTCGAGGACCCGGAGCTGCAGGACAAGCTCGACCGCGCCCGGCGCCAGACCATGGGCCGCATGAACCTGATGAGCCAGTTGCTCGGGCAGGCGCAGGACATGGTCACCGTGATCAGCTTCGCCGCCGGCCTGGTCGCCTATGCGCCGTGGCTGATCGCCCTGCTGGCGCTGGGGCTGGTGCCGGCGTTCCTGGGCGAGTCGCACTTCAACACGCTGGGCTATTCGCTCAACTACAGCTGGACCCCGGAGCGGCGCCAGCTCGACTACCTGCGCCAGGTCGGCGCCAGCGTGGAAACCGCCAAGGAGGTGAAGATCTTCAACCTCCACCGGTTCCTGATCGACCGCTACAAACTGCTGGCCGGGCGCTTCTACCAGGCCAACCGCAGGCTGGCGCGCAAGCGTGCGCTCTGGGGCACGGTGCTGGCGGCGCTGGGCACGCTGGGCTACTACGCCGCCTATGCCTACATCGCCTGGCGCACGATCCGCGGCGATTTCAGCATCGGCGACCTGACCTTCCTGTCCGGCAGCTTCCTGCGCCTGCGGCAGCTGCTGGAAGGCCTGTTGACCGGCTTTTCGCAGGTCGCCGGGCAGGCGCTGTACCTGGACGACCTGTTCTCGTTCTTCGCCATCGAGCCGGAAATCCGCTCACGCCCGGATGCGCTGCCGGTGCCGCGCCCGATCCGCCAGGGATTCGTGTTCGAGAACGTGGGCTTCCGCTATCCCGATGCCGAGCGCTGGGCGGTGCGGCATCTCGATTTCCAGCTCAGGGCCGGCGAGGTGATCGCCCTGGTCGGCGAGAACGGCGCCGGCAAGACCACCCTGGTCAAGCTGCTGGCACGGCTCTACGACCCGGACGAAGGCCGCATCCTGCTCGACGGGCGCGACCTGCGCGACTACGACCTGGACGACCTGCGCGCCAACATGGGGGTGATCTTCCAGGATTTCGTGCGCTACCACCTGACGGCGGGCGAGAACATCGGCGTCGGCCAGGTCGATGCGATGCCGGACACGGCGCGCATCCGCGATGCCGCGCGGCGGGCGCTGGCCGACGAGGTGATCGATGCCCTGCCCGAAGGGTATGGGCAGTTGATCGGCCGCCGCTTCAAGAACGGCGTGGACCTGTCCGGCGGCCAATGGCAGAAGATCGCCATCGCCCGCGCCTACATGCGCGACGCGCAGGTGATGATCCTGGACGAACCCACCGCGGCGCTGGACGCGCGCGCCGAGTTCGAGGTGTTCCAGCGCTTCAAGGAGCTATCCGAACAGCGCACCGCGGTGCTGATCTCGCACCGCTTTTCCTCCGTGCGCATGGTCGACCGGATCCTGGTGCTGGCCGACGGCCGCATCGAGGCCAGCGGCACCCATGCCGAACTGATGGCCCAGGGCGGGCGCTACGCCGAACTGTTCGAGCTGCAGGCCGCCGGTTACCGCTGAGCGCGCGCAGCGCGCCGGCGCCCCTGCCGGCAGCAGCGCCCCCCGCCGGCAGGGGCGACAAACGGTCGCATTACGGCCGCCCGGGGGCGGTTTGCTAGAATGTGCAGGTTTACATCCCCCCGAAGAATCCCGGCATGTCTTCCGCTTACGGCACCGAAACGGTGCTTGAAGTCCGTCATTGGACGGACGCCTACTTCAGCTTTTCCACCACCCGTGACAATGGCTTCCGCTTCGAGAACGGCCAGTTCGTGATGATCGGCCTGGAAAACGAGGGCGGCCGGCCGTTGATGCGCGCCTACTCCATCGCCAGCGCCAACTGGGAAGAGCAACTGCACTTCTTCAGCATCAAGGTGCAGGACGGCCCGCTCACCTCGCGGCTGCAGCACCTCAAGCCCGGCGACACCATCCTGGTCGGCAAGAAGCCCACCGG
The DNA here is from genome assembly GCF_022436665.1 of Stenotrophomonas sp. Y6. NCBI lineage: Bacteria > Pseudomonadati > Pseudomonadota > Gammaproteobacteria > Lysobacterales > Lysobacteraceae > Stenotrophomonas > Stenotrophomonas sp. Y6. The sequence continues at coordinate 265,025 of NZ_JAKUKB010000008.1, read as the reverse complement.
CACCCTGCTGATCTCCGACCTGCACCCCGGCAAGCACCTGTACCTGCTGGGTACCGGCACCGGCCTGGCGCCGTGGCTGAGCATCGTCAAGGACCCGGAGACCTACGAGCGCTTCGAGAAGGTCATCGTCTGCCATGGCGTGCGTTACGAGCGCGACCTGGCCTACCGCGAGTACTTCGAGAAGGCGCTGTTCGAGGACGAGATCCTCGGCGACATCGTCCGCGACAAACTGCTGTACTACCCGGCGGTCACGCGCGAGCCGTTCCGCAACCAGGGCCGCCTGACCACGCTGATCGAAACCGGCGAGATGCCGCGCACGCTGGGCCTGCCGGCGTTCGACCCGGCCAACGACCGCTTCATGATCTGCGGCAGCCCGCAGATGCTGGCCGACCTGCGCACGGTGCTGGACGCACGCGGCTTCGAGGTCTCGCCGCGGATCGGTTCGCCGGGGCACTACGTGTTCGAGCGCGCGTTCGTGGAGAAGTGAGGCTGTAGGGAATTCACCGACAGCCGGCGCCTTTGAAGCGTCCTGTCGATCGTTTAACGTACCGGCCGGATCACGAAGATCCGGCCGTTTTCTTTACAGGACACAGTTCATGGATCCAGTCGCTTCACGCAGCAGCTTCATCGACCGACAGCGCACCGTGCTGCTTGAAGAACTGGCCCAGTGCCGGCAACGCCTCGACAGCGCCAAGCAGGCGCTCGGCACTGCCTACCCTGCCGCCTGCCAGGCCGCCCAGGCCATGCGCCCGGCATTCGAGCAGGGCCTGGCGCAGGCCCGCCGCGACGCGCTGCAGGCTGCGCGCAAGGGCACTCTGGGCCCGGCGCTGAGCCTGAAGGCGGCGCTGGGCACCGGTGGCTTCCGGCTGCTGGTTTGGCTGGGCCTGCTCGGCAGCCTGCTGCTGTACTTCCAGCTCAGCCAGATCTTCACTTTGTACAGCTATCGCTTCCCGTTCCCGGTGAGCCTGCTGTTCGGCCTGTGCGCCGTGGTGCCGCCGGCGCTGCCGCTGTACGCCGCGCTGGTGTGGCTGGGCCGGCGCCGGCTGGTACGACGCAACGCCGCCCCGGTGCTGGCCTCGATCGACGAACTGGGCAAGCGCCAGCTGCAGCTGAACGCCTTCGGCAGGAAGCATGAGGACGGCCGCGCGCATCCCTACCCGGTGGTGCGCGCACCGGCACCGTCGGCGGAGAAGCTGGGCATCAGCTGGCAGCTGGCCGACAAGCACGACAATTCCCACGCGGTGATGGTCGGCCTGGGTACCGACATCGCCGCCGACAAGGACCCGGACATCTTCATCCGGTTGCCGCTCAACGGCCATCCGGGCGGTTTCGTACGGGTCCGTGCCGAAGTCGACGGCCACCGTGCCGTCTGGGAGCCGCTGGCCGCCACGCTGGCGCCGCTGCTGGCGCCGTTCGCCCCGGCCATCGTCGAGCTGCAGCAGCTCAGCGCGCCGCACGAACGCGAGCAGCAGGTGCTGCAGTCGCTGCTCACCCGCCTGGGTTCGCTGGACAAGATGGAAGCCAACTGGCAGGACGTGGCCATTCCCGAGGCGACCCTGGAGCAGGTGGTCAAGCTGGTGGACCGGTTCGCCGCCGGCCAGCCGCCGCTGCCCAAGGGCATGCTGCTGTGGGGCCCGCCGGGTACCGGCAAGACCCTGATCGCGCGCAAGCTGGCCCGGCACGTGGACTGCAACTTCGTCGCCGTCACCATCGCCGACCTGAAGGGCGAGCACATCGGCCACACCGGCCCCAAGGTCAAGAAGCTGTGGGAGCAGGCGCGCGCCAAGGGGCCGACGATCCTGTTCGTGGACGAGTGCGAAAGCGCGTTCGCGCGCCGCGGCAGCCGCGACACCGACAATTTCGGCAACGAGCTGGTGCAGACCTTCATCGCCGAATGGGACGGTTTCAACCAGGGCGGTGGCAACGTGCTGGTGATCGGCGCCACCAATCGCCGCGAACTGATCGACGATGCGGTGCTGTCGCGCTTCACCGTGTCCATCGAGCTGCCGGCCCCGGACGCGACCGCGCGCGAGCGCATCCTGCAGGCGGAGTTCGGCAAGGCGCAGCTGGCGCTGCCGGTGACCGAGGCGCTGGTGCGCGAGACCAGCGGCATGTCGGGGCGCGACCTGTCCACGCTGGTGACCAGCGTGGTCTCCACCCACCCGGCCGGGCGCCCGACGGCGGAGGATTTCAGTGCCGCCATCGCGCGCCTGCGCGGCAAGAATTCGACCTCGGTGCAGGCGCTGGGCTGGGACGACGTGATCCTGCCCGCCTCCACCCGCGCCGAGTTCGAAAGCCTGGGCAAGGAGCTGCTGCACGCCGAGGAACTGGCGCGGATGAACATCCCGGTGCCGCGCGGCATCCTGCTCTATGGCCCGCCGGGCACCGGCAAGACCCAGATCGCACGCGTGCTGGCCAGCCAGTCCGGGCTGTCGTTCATCGCCGCGTCCTCCACCGAGGTGAAGGGCCAGTTCCTCGGCGACGGCGGCGCACGGGTCAAGCAGCTGTTCGAGAAAGCGCGCGCGCAGGCACCGTGCATCGTGTTCCTGGACGAAATCGACACCATCGCCCCGCCACGCGGCGGCGAAGGTTCGGACAAGCTCAACGCCGAGATCGTCGCACAGCTGCTGCAGGAGCTGGATGGCGTGGGCACCCGCCAGGGCCAGGTGTTCCTGCTGGCCGCCAGCAACCACCCCGATGCCATCGACAGCGCGCTGCTCTCGCGCCTGGAGCGGAAGATCCGGATCGGCCTGCCCGACGCCGGGGCGCGTGCCGCCATCCTGCGCCTGCAGCTGGCCGGCAAACCGCTGGACTTCGCCGTCGACGAGGTGGTGGATGCGCTGGCCGCGGCCACCGAAGGCCGCTCCGGGCGCGACCTGCAATCGCTGGTCACCGCCGCCACCCGTCGCGCCCTGCAACGGGCGATGGCGCAGGATGGCGACCCGACCCGCACCCGGCTGCAGCACCAGGACCTGCTGGAAGCCGCCGGCGACGCGACGCCGGCCTGAGCGGCCGGCGGCTCAGCCCAGCGCCGCCCGGACATCGCCTTCCAGCGACTCCGGGCGCGCGGTGGGCGCATAGCGGGCGATCACCCGGCCGTCGCGCCCGACCAGGAACTTGCTGAAATTCCACTTGATCGCGGCGATTCCCAGCGCGCCGCGCTTCTCGCGCTGCAGCCAGCGCCACAGCGGGTGCGCGCCGGCGCCGTTGACCTGCAGTTTGGCCGACATCGGGAAGCTGACCCCGTAATCGAGGCTGCAGAACGCCTGGATCGCGGCCGCGTCGCCCGGCTCCTGGTGGCCGAACTGGTCGCAGGGGCAGCCCAGCACCACCAGCCCCTGCGCCGCGTACTGGCGCCACAGCCGCTCCAGCCCCGCGTACTGCGGGGTGAAGCCGCAGCGCGAGGCGGTATTGACCACCAGCAGCACCTTGCCGGCGTAGGCAGACAGCGGCAACGGCGTGCCGTCCAGGGCGGTGAGTTCGAAATCGGTGACAACGGTCACGGCAGGCTCCAGGCGGAGCTCCAGCGTACGCCATTCGCCGGCATGGCTTTGCAGCAGCAGGCATTCCGCCGCAACCCTGCCATTCGACACACCCGCCGGCGGGGCCGCCGGGTTACCCTGAAGGTTCAGCATTTTTCCGGAGTTTCCGACCTTGAACACCCGTCTTGCCCTCGCCCTGGCCGTGTCCCTGGGCGTCGCCCTGCCGGCCTACAGCCTGGCCGCGAACGCCGCCACCGGGCAAACCGCCCAGCAGGCCAACCCGTTCTTCGCCGAGAGTCCGCTGCCCCTGCACTACCCGCAGTTCGACAAGATCAAGGACGCCGATTTCGCCCCCGCCTTCGACGCCGGCATGAAGCAGCAGCTCGAGGAAGTGGAGGCCATCGCCAACAACCCGGCGCCGCCGACCTTCGACAACACCCTGATCGCGCTGGAAAAGAGCGGCGCCATCCTCGACCGCGCCACCACCGTGTTCTTCTCGCTGATCGGCGCCGACACCAATGACGCGCGCAAGCAGCTGCAGGCCGACTACTCGGCCCGCTTCGCCGCCCACAGCGACGCGATCAACCTCAACGGCAAGCTGTTCGCGCGCATCGAGACCCTCTACAACAACCGCGCCAAGCTCGGCCTGGACGCCGAAGGCCTGCGCCTGGTCGAGAAGTACCACGACAACTTCGTGCGTGCCGGCGCCAAGCTGTCCGACGCGGACAAGGCCAAGCTCAAGGACATGAACGCCGAGCTGGCGCGGCTGGGCACCAAGTTCAGCCAGAACGTGCTGGCCGAGGTCAACGCCTCCTACATCGTGGTCGACGATGCCAAGCAGCTCGATGGCCTGTCGGCCGAGCAGATCGCCGCCGCCGCCGAAGCCGCCAAGGCGCGCAAGCTCGACGGCAAGTACGTCATCGCCCTGCTCAACACCACCGGGCAGCCGGCGCTGACCAACCTGACCAACCGCGACCTGCGCCGCCGCATCTACGAGGCGTCGGTGTCGCGCGGCAGCAAGGGCGGCGAATACGACAACACCGCGCTGGTCTCGCGGATCATGACCCTGCGCGCGCAGAAGGCCGCGCTGATGGGCTTCGCCAACTACGCCGCCTATGGCCTGGGCAACCAGACCGCCAAGACCCCGGAAGCGGTCAACGCCATGCTCGGCCAGCTGGCCCCGGCCGCCGTGGCCAACGCCAAGCGCGAAGCCGCCGACCTGCAGGCGATGATCGACGCCGAGCAGAAGGCCGCCGGCAAGCCGGGCTTCGAGCTGCAGCCGTGGGACTGGGCCTTCTACAGCGAGAAGGTGCGCCAGGCCAAGTACAACTTCGACGAATCCCAGCTCAAGCCCTATTTCGAGCTGAAGAACGTGCTGGAGAACGGCGTGTTCTTCGCCGCCGGCAAGGAGTTCGGGCTGAGCTTCAAGCAGCGCACCGACCTGCCGGTGTACCACGACGACGTCACCGTCTATGACGTGTTCGACGCCGACGGCAGCCAGCTGGCGATCTTCATCTTCGACCCATACGCGCGCGAGTCCAAGCGCGGCGGTGCGTGGATGAACGCCTACGTATCGCAGTCGGGCCTGACCGGCGACAAGCCGGTGGTGGCCAACCACCTGAACATCCCCAAGCCGCCGGCCGGCAAGCCCACGCTGCTGACCTGGGACGAGGTGACCACCACGTTCCATGAGTTCGGCCACGCCCTGCACGGCATGTTCTCCAACGTGAAGTACCCCTACTTCTCGGGCACCGCGGTGCCGCGCGACTTCGTCGAGTTCCCGTCGCAGGTGAACGAGATGTGGGCCGACGAACCGACCATCCTGGCCAACTACGCCAAGCACTACCAGAACGGCTCGGCGATGCCGCAGGCGCTTCTGGACAAGGTGATCGCCGCGTCCAAGTTCAACCAGGGCTTCGCCACCACCGAGTACCTCGGCGCGGCCATGCTGGACCAGAGCTGGCACCAGATCGGCGTCGACCAGGTCCCGGCCCCGCAGGACGTGGTCAAGTTCGAGCACGAGGCGCTGGTCAAGGACGGCATCTACTACGCGCCGGTGCCGCCGCGCTACCGCACCACGTACTTCAGCCACATCATGGGCGGCTATTCGGCCGGCTACTACGCCTACATCTGGTCCGAGGTGCTCGACGCCAACACCCAGAAGTGGTTCCGCGACAACGGCGGCCTGTCGCGCGCCAACGGCGATCATTTCCGCAAGACCCTGCTGTCGCGCGGTGGCAGCGTCGATGCGATGGAACTGTTCCGCAACTTCGCCGGCCACGAGCCGCAGATCGGGCCGCTGCTGGAGAAGCGTGGCCTGACCGGCGCCGAAGGCAAGTAAGCCCTCCTGCCGCGCTCCGCGCAAAGCCGCCCGGTCCGCCGGGCGGCTTTGTTTTTGCCGCGCTGCTGGCACGCCGATGACCGCGGCGGCGGGGAGCGCGCCGGGGGCGGCTAGCGTGGGGCGACGTACCCGCCCGCCACCCCGCGCGGCGACAGCACCAGCTGCCACAGCTGCGCATGGCGGGTCCGGAAGCTCGCCATCGAGGCCGCCAGGTAGAAGCGCCACATGCGCCGGAAACGCTCGTCATAGCGCGGATCCAGCTGCTCCCACGCCGCCTCCACGTTGTCCCGCCATGCCTGCAGCGTACGGTCGTAGTCGGTGCCGAAGTTGTGCCAGTCCTCGAGCACGAACAGCCCTTCCATCGCCGCGGTGATCTGCGCGGCCGAGGGCAGCATCGAGTTGGGAAAGATGTAGCGCGCGATCCACGGGTCGGTGCGCTCGCGGCTGACATTGCTGCCGATGCTGTGCAGCAGGAACAGCCCGTCCTCGCGCAGGCAGCGTTGCGCCACCTCGAAGTAGCCGCGGTAGTTCTTGACCCCGACATGCTCGAACATGCCCACCGACAGGATCGCGTCGAACGGTTCGTCCAGCTCGTGGTAGTCCTGCAGGCGGATCTCCAGCGGCAGGCCGGCGCACAGTCCGCGGGCGAACTCGGCCTGTTCCCGGGAGATGGTGATGCCCACGCCTTCCACGCCATGGTGCTGCGCGGCGTATTTCAGCGCTTCGCCCCAGCCGCAGCCGATGTCCAGCACGCGCATCCCGGGGCGCAGGCCGAGCTTGCGGCAGATCAGGTCGAGCTTGGCCGCCTGCGCGTCATCGAGGTTGCCGGCGTCGCGCCAGTAGCCGCAGCTGTAGACCAGGCGCTTGCCGAGCATGGCCCGGTACAGGTCGTTGCCGAGGTCGTAGTGGCGCTTGCCGACCTCATAGCTGCCCTGCCCGGCCTGCAGGTTGAACAGCCGTGCCTTGAGTGCGTCCCAGACCTCGCCGCCACCATGCACGCGCTCGTCCAGCCGCGCCTCCAGCAGGTGGGCCAGGAACGCGTCGAGCGAACGCGCCCGCCACCAGCCGTCCATGTAGCTCTCGCCCAGGCCCAGCGAGCCGTCGGCCAGCACTCGCGCGTGGAAGCGCGGGTCGAGGATGTCGATGTCCTGCGGGCGTCCCCCGCCGGGGGTGATGCCCGCCTCGTGCAGCAGTGCCTCGACGCGTCGTTGCAGCCCTGCATCCATCGCTGGCCTCCACGGTTCAGGGGTGTGCGAACAGCTCCCGGTAACCGGCGGCCACGTGCGGCAACAGCACGGACGCCGGAACGTCCACGGTCTGGGTGCCGTCCGAGTATGGACCGACCTGGTAGGGAGGGAACACGAAGCGCAGCGCGGCGATGCGCCCGGCGGCGTCCATCACCGGTTCGAACTGCGCGAAGTTGGCGGCATCGGCGGTGGTGCCCTGGTCGATCATCTTGGACAGGTTGCGCACCTGCGCCTGCTGCTCTTCCGGGGTCATGTCCTCGCCCTGGGCGCGGACCATCGCCTGCTCCAGCAGCTTGTCGCGGGTGTAGTCGCTGACCGCCTGCCAGCCCCTGGGCGAATCGACCAGCGCCTGCGCGGTCAGCAGTTCCTGCCGTTCCGGCAGCCAGACGAAGCGCGCCACCAGCGGCTGCCCGTGCGCGCCGCCGGTATAGCTGCTGCCTTCGGCCGACACCGCCACCACCTTCGGGGTGTTCACGGCCATATCGAAGGCCAGCGACAGTTCGTAGGGCGCGGTAGGGGTGTCGTTGCCAAGCTCGTCCACCGCCTTGAGCAGCTCGGACCGGGCATGCTCGGCATAGTCGGACAGGGCCTTGGCAAGACCGGGGTAGGCGTTGGCGGCAGGCGGGTAGCTGATGCCCAGCACGTAGCGGGCATTGGTGTCGATCACGTCATGCAGCTCCACCGCCACCGGCGCGGCATCGGCAGGTGCCTCCGCCACCGGCGCCGCGTCCGGCGCGGCCACCGGTGCCTGCGCCTCGTGTTTCCCGCATCCTGCCATCGCCAGTGCGATCAATGCCGCCGCACAGGCTCCCTGTCCCGACCTTTTCATGTCCTTTCCCTTGTGGATGGATCGCGCGGCTCCACCCGGAGCCGCGTCCGCCGCGGATTATCCCAGCAGGTCCGCATATTCTCCATGACGCTGCATGAAGGCCACCGCATAGCTGCACTCGGGGATCACCTTGAGGCCGGCCGCGCGCGCATGCGCCAGTGCCGCCCGGGTCAACCACGCGGCGATGCCGCGGCCGCCGATGGCGCCGGGCACGCCGGTATGGGTGATCACCATCGCGACGCCGCGCCGCAGGTAATCGAGTACCGCCGGGTGGCCGTCGACGACCACGCTGAAGCGGTACGCGGCGGCATCGTGCGCCACCGGCGGAAGCGCGGTGTCATCATGGCTCATGGCAGGGCTCGCTGGACGGGGTAGCCCATTGTGCCGCGGTCACGCGCCGGTGTGACGTGAAAGGCGCGGCGCACCGCCGCGGGACGTCACTTTCCGACCGGCCACCCGGCGCCCAGCGGCCGGTCGCCCTTCGCCACGCGCGGGCGGAGCGGCTGGCACGCGGTTTGCTGCGGGACGTGGACGTTTTTCCGCTCGCCGTCCCATGCCCGTACCGTTCGACGCTTCGCACCCGCTGCCCCCCGACGACCCCGATGCACTGCTGCTTGAAGGCCTGTTCCAACTGGCTTTCAACGGCGAGACCCAGGGCTGGGAGTTCAAGAAGATCGACGAGGAAGTGCACGCCCGCCTGCTGGCGGCCTACGCCGCCTAGTACGGCCGGCCGCGGCCGGTGCTGGCCACGGCCCCGCCTGGGCCCTGCCCCGGTGACGGCGCCGCACCGTCCCGGGCCGGTGGCGCTGCGCGTCAGCGCCCGAAGCGCGGGTTCATCAGCTGCTCCAGGAACACCTGCAGCACCTGCGGTTCCATGAACAGCATGAACATCACCCCGAACGCGGCACCGGCCAGGTGCGCGCTGTGGTTGACGTTGTCGTTGCCGCGCTTGTCCATCCAGATGCTGTAACCGACGTAGAACACCCCGTAGAGGATGGCCGGCGCCGGAATGAAGAACACGAAGATCAGCGACCACGGGGAAATCAGGATGAAGGCGAACAGCACCGCCGACACCGCGCCGGACGCGCCCAGGCTCAGGTAGTTCGGGTTCTTCTGGTTCTTCAGGTAGCTGGGCAGGATCGAGACCACCAGCGCCGCCACGTAGAACAGCGGGTAGGTCCACCAGTTGCCGGTGACGCGCAGCATGATCTGTTCGATCAGCCGCCCGAAGAAGAACAGCGTGACCATGTTGAACAGCAGGTGGGCGAAATCGGCATGGATGAAGCCGTAGGTCACCAGCCGGTCGTACTGGCGATGGCGGTCCACCGCCGGCGGCCACAGGATCAGCCGGTCGGCGAGCTTGCGGTTGCTGAAGGCCAGCCACGAGACCAGGCTGGTGACGGCGATCAGCAACAGGGTTATCGGTCCTTGCATGGTCAGGCTGCCCGGTAGTTGTCGACCATCCTGTAGCGGCGTGCGTACAGGCCGAACGCCAGGGCCGCGACGAACGCGAAGCCGGCGAAGAAGAACATCAGGAACGCCGCCTCGCTCAACCCGGTGCCGGCGATGCGCGCGGTCACCGTGTCGTTGCGCACCGCCGCGTTGGACAGCAGCACCCACAGGTTGCCGATGGTGGTGGTCAGGTTCCAGAAGCTCATGACCACGCCCTTCATCGACGCCGGGGCCTGGCTGTAGGCGAACTCCAGGCCGGTGGCCGACACCAGCACCTCGCCGAAGGTCAGCAGCGCATAGGGCAGGATCTGCCAGAAGATGGACAACGCGTCGCCGCCGTCCATCGCCACCTGCAGGCCGCCCACCACCACCCAGGCCAGGCCGCTGAAGGCGATGCCGGCGGTCATGCGCCGCAGCGCGGTCGGCTCGAAGCCGAAGCGACGCAGCATCGGGTACAGCACCAGGTTGTTGAACGGAATCAGGATCATCACCAGCAGCGGGTTGATCGCCTGCATCTGCGAGGCGGTGAACCAGGCCGGCATGGTCATCTGCTGGCCCTGCAGCACCCAGGTCGAGGCCTTCTGGTCGAACAGCGAGAAGAACGGTGTGGTCAGGGCGAAGATCACCAGCACCTTGAGCACCGAGCGCACGCCTTCCACCGCGCTGTCCGGATGCGCGCCGCGGGCGCGGTCCAGCTGCAGCATGGTGCCGCCGCCGATGCCGGCCAGCAGTGCCACCAGCGCCAGGCACAGGTAGATCACCACGCCCAGCCCGCCTTCATGCAGCCCGCCCAGGGTCAGCGCCGCCAGCACCAGCGCCCACAACGCCAGCGCGATGCCGGCCAGCGCCACCAGCAGCCCGGCATTGCCCTGCCCCGGTGCGCGCGCCAGCAGCGCGGTGCGCACCACGTTGGCGAACGAATGCGGGTCCTTCGGCGGCAACGGCACCAGCACGTAGCGCCTGCGCCCCAGCCAGAACACGAACGTGGCGATGAACATCAGGATGCCGGGGATGCCGAACGCCCACTGCGGACCCAGGTTCTTCAGCGCCAGCGGGATCAGCAGCGAGGCGAACAGCGAACCGAAGTTGATGATCCAGTAGAAGGCATCGAAGACGATCTTGGCCAGGTGCTTGTTGCCCTGGTCGAACTGGTCGCCCATGAACGAGGCCACCAGCGGCTTGATGCCGCCGGCACCGAGCGCGATCAGGCCCAAGCCGAGGAAAAAGCCCTCGCGGCTGTTCTCGAACAGCGCCAGGCACAGGTGGCCGGCGCAGTAGACCAGGCTGAACCAGAGGATGGTGCGGTACTTGCCGAAGAAGCGGTCGGCCAGCCAGCCACCGAGCAGCGGGAAGAAATACACGCCGATCATGAAGCTGTGCATGATGTCCTTGGCCTCGCCGGCACGGCCGTCGGCGGTCAACTCCTGCAGCAGCAGCGAGGTGATCAGGAACTGCACCAGGATGTTGCGCATCCCGTAGAAGCTGAAGCGCTCGCAGGCTTCATTGCCGATGATGTAGGGAATCTGGCGGGGCATGCCGGCCTTGCCGGCGGGGGCTGCTGCCACGTCGTTGCTCGTCATCTGTAAGGCGATCCTGCGAATGCAAAGGGGGCAAGGGTAACGCAAGCGGCCGCCCGCGCGCGCGCGGCAGCGCACGACGCCGCGCCTGCACGGGCCCTCGACAGCGCCGCGCGCTAGCATGGCCGCCAGTCCGTACTGGTCGTCGCAATGAAGCACTGGGGCTGTCTGGCGCTGCTCGCCTTGTCTTTCGCCGTGGCCGCCGAGCCCGCCCCGCCGGTGCTGCGGATCGCCAGCCTGCGGCTGCCCCAGGACAGCGCGCAGTGGGAGCGCCAGCGCGGGCGGATCCTGGACCTGCTGGCGGACCTGCGCGCGGACGTGATCGCGGTGCAGGACGTGCGGCAGTCGCCGGGCGCACCCAACGCCGCCTGTTGGCTGGCCACCCGGCTCAGCTACAGCTGCGACTTCATCACCGCCGACCCGCCCAGCCATGCGCAGCGCCGCGGCAGCGCGCTGCTGGCCGGACTGGACGTGATCGAGGACGGGCTGACCCTGCTGCATGGCCCGGGGCAGCTCACCGCCGCCGGCATGCAGCGTGCGCGCCTGCAGCGGCAGGCGGTCAACATCTACGTCGCGCGCATCGCCCCGGAGGGCAACGACCCGGAGGTGCGGGCGCGGCAGGCGGCGGACCTGCTCGCCTGGATCGGCGCGACCGACGCGGACCAGCCATCGCTGGTCGTGGGCGAGTTCTCCGCGCCCACCGACGAACTGGTCCGGCAACTGCCGGGCTTCCAGCCGGCACGGCGGAACCCGTCGGCGCGGCAGCCGGCCGCCGGCGGCACGTCCGGGGGCCGCCCGCATGGCCTGGACGTGCTCTACCAGGTGCGCAGCTTCGCCGACGTGGCCCAGCAGGCAGTGGCGCTGGCACCCACCGGCGAGGAACCGGCGCCGCTGGTGCTGGGGGTGATGACCACCCTGCGCCTGATCGGCGAAACGCCGGCCGATCCATCGGCGCCGTGAACGGCGAAGCCGGACGTTTCCGCCCGGCTTCGTTGGTCATCCGTGCGCGGGACGGGGCACTGCCCCGCCCGCGTCGATCACCGCAAGCGGTCAGGCCACGGCTTCCTCGTAGCGGCGTTCCACTTCCTTCCAGTTGATCAGGCTGTAGAAGGTCTCGATGAACTCGGCGCGGCGGTTCTGGAACTTCAGGTAGTAGGCGTGTTCCCACACGTCGATGGTCAGCACCGGGGTACGGCCCTCCATCAGCGGGCTTTCCTGGTTGCCGGTCTTCTCCACCACCAGCTTCTTGTCGGCGGTCACGCTCAGCCAGGCCCAACCCGAACCGAACTGGGTCAGCGCGGCCTTGGTGAAGGCCTCCTTGAACTTGTCGAAACCGCCGAGCTGCTCGTCGATCGCCTTGCCCAGCGCGCCACCCGGGGTGCCACCGGCGTTCGGGCCGATCACGTCCCAGAACAGCGAGTGGTTGCCGTGGCCGCCGCCCTGGTTGCGGACGCCCTGCTGCAGGTTCTCCGGCAGGGTCTTGACCTTGCGCAGCAGGTCGTCGATGGGCAGGTCGGCGTACTCGGTGCCCTCGACCAGCGCATTCAGGTTGTTGACGTAGGTCTGGTGGTGCTTGGAGTAGTGGATCTCCACCGTGGCCGCATCCATGTACGGTTCCAGCGCGTCGTAAGCGTAGGGCAGCTTGGGCAGGGTGTAGGCCATGAGGATTCTCCTTGGGTGTGATGCCTGGGTTCGGGGGCCCGGCGCATGCCGGGCAGTGCACCGGCAATGGTAGGCAGGAAGCGGCAACTTACCAAGGTCGATGTAAAGGAAACTTCGTCCTGCCGTGGGTACAAACCTCACGCGCGCCGCGAAATCCGCGTGTTCCACGCGCCGGCACGGCACAGCGCCCGCCGCCGCCGGCCGATGGCCCGCGTTCAAGAAAAAACGCGCGCAGGCGCGATAATCGCCCTTTGCACGCGACACAGGCCCCGCTCCATGCGCAAACCGTTGCTTCTGCTCACCGCCGTGGTCGTGCTGGTGGCCGGCCTGTGGGCCATGCGCACGCTGCAGCAGCCAGCGCCCCCGCAGTTCGCGCCGGCGCTGGGCCAGGCCGTGGCGTCGGAGCGCGCTGGCGAGCCGCGCCGGTCCGGCGCGGGCGACGCACTGCCGGCCTTCCTGCCAGCGGAGGCGCACGACACCATCGCGCTGATCCTGCGCGGCGGCCCGTTCCCGCACCGCCAGGACGGCAGCGTGTTCGGCAACCGCGAACGGCGCCTGCCGCAGCGCCCGCGCGGCTACTACCGCGAGTACACCGTGCGCACGCCCGACCTCGGCCACCGCGGCGCGCGGCGGATCGTCACCGGCGGCGATCCGCCCGACGTCTGGTACTACACCGACGACCACTACGAGACCTTCCGTGATTTCCAGGTCCCGGCCAACGGAGGCGCGCAATGAGCGACAGCGGATTCGACATGGGCCTGGAGGACGTGGGCCAGGCCGGGGTCTATGGCGTGGCCCACGGCGATCTCGGCGGGCTGGCGGCGGCCGCGCGCGATGCCGGGCTCAAGGTGCTGCGCGTGGACCTGGAATCATGCACCGACAAGCGCACCCTGCTGCTGCGCATCGGCACCCAACTGGATTTCCCGGCGGGCCGCGGCCGCAACTGGGATGCGTTGTCCGATGCGCTGCGCGACCTGTCCTGGCTGCCGGCCAGGGGGTATGCGCTGTTGTTCGGCGATGCCGGCGACCTGCGCGACGCCAGCCCGGCGGATTTCGACACCCTGCTGGACGTCCTCTCCGAAGCCGCGGCCAGCTGGGCCGCGGACAACGTGCCGTTCTGGGCGTTCTTCGAATTGCCGCACGGCGGCGAGGCCGCAGCAACGGACGACCTCTGAGCCGGCGCCGTCAGCCCGGCGGCCGCGCGGGGCCCTTGAGCTCGATCACGTTGCCGTCCGGATCACTGAAATACAGCGACAGTCCGTCGCCCTCGGCGCCGAAGTTGACCTCCGCCGCGGCCGGCACGGCGACCCCATGGCGCCCCAGGTGGGCGACGATGCCCGCCTCGTCGAATGGTTCGACCCGCAGGCACAGGTGATCCACGTTGCGCGCGCCCTGCCCCGGCGCGGCACCGCCACGGGCGCCCAGGGCGCCGTCCACGCTGACCAGGTCGATCATCGACGCGCCGGCGCGCAGGTGTACCAGGCCCAGGTGCGCGCGCCGCCTGACCACCTCGCAGCCGAGCACGGCCTGGTAGAAGGCGGTGCTGCGCGACAGGTCGCGCACGCGGAACACCACATGGTCGATGCGCTGCACCGAAAACGGCATTTCCATCGCATGCTCCATGCAGAAACCCGGGAAGCGGGGTCGATGACCGGCGCCCGTGCACGGCGATTGTCACACGGCCGCAACCGCGGTTGGCGCGGCGCTGGAGGAACGCCGCGGCGCTGCGCCCACCCGTGAGCACCGGTGGGCCGGGCGGCAGCCAGGCTCAGCCGTCGAGTTCTTCCCAGCGCGCGTAGGCCGCATCCAGTTCCGCCTGCACCCGGGCCAACTGCTGGGTGTGCGCGCTGACCTCGGCGCTGGAACGGGTGTAGAACGCCGGGTCGTTCATCGCGCCGGTCAGGCCTTCCACGTCGCGCTCCAGCTGTTCGATCTTCGCCGGCAGCTGTTCCAGTTCGCGCGCGTCCTTGAAACTGAGCTTGCGCCTGGCCGGCGCCGGCTCGGCAGCGGCCGCCGGCGTGGTCGCCGGCTTCGCGGCCGGTACCGCCGTGGCCGAGGCCCTGGCCACGGCCATGCCGCTCTGCGCCGGCGCCGGGCGCTGGCGCAGCGAGTCGGTATAGCCGCCGACGTAATCGCCGACCCTGCCCTCGCCTTCCAGCACCAGGGTGGAGGTGACCACGTTGTCGAGGAAATCGCGGTCGTGGCTGACCAGCAGCAGGGTGCCGGTGTAGTCGCCCAGCAGCTCCTCCAGCAGCTCCAGGGTCTCCACGTCCAGGTCGTTGGTCGGTTCGTCCATCACCAGCAGGTTGGACGGCTGCGCGAACAGCTTGGCCAGCAGCAGGCGGTTGCGCTCGCCGCCGGACAGGCGGGTGATCGGCGCCCGCGCGCGCTCGGGGGTGAACAGGAAGTCCTGCAGGTAGGCGTGCACGTGCTTGCGCTTGCCGTTGAGGTCGATGAAGTCCGCGCCCTCGGCCACGTTCTCGATCGCGCTCCAGTCCTCGCGCAGGGTGGCGCGGTACTGGTCGAAATAGGCGATCTGCAGGTTGGTGCCCTGGCGCACCTCGCCGGCATCCGGCTGCAGTTCGCCCAGCAGCAGCTTGAGCAGGGTGGTCTTGCCGCTGCCGTTGGGGCCGATCAGGCCGATGCGGTCGCCGCGCAGGATCGTGGTCGAGAAATCCTTGATCATCACCCGCTCGCCGAACGCGAAGCTGACGTCCCTGACGTCGATGACCTTCTTGCCGGAGTTCTCGCCCGAGGCCGCTTCCAGGCGGACGTTGCCGCCCAGCTCGCGGCGCTGGCTGCGTTCCACGCGCATGGCCTTGAGCCGGCGCACGCGGCCTTCGTCACGGGTGCGGCGCGCCTTGATGCCCTGCCGGATCCACACTTCCTCCTGCGCCAGCAGCTTGTCGAAGCGTGCGTTCTCCTGCGCCTGCGCGTTGAGCCGTTCCTCGCGGCGGCGCGCGTAGTTGTCCCAGTCACCCGGCCAGCTGGTCACCTGGCCGCGGTCGATCTCGACGATGCGGGTGGCCAGCGCACGCAGGAAGCGGCGGTCATGGGTGACGAACACCACGCAGCCGTTCCAGCCCTTGAGGAAGCCTTCCAGCCAGTCGATGGCCTCGATGTCCAGGTGGTTGGTCGGCTCGTCCAGCAGCAGTACGTCGGGCCCGGCGACCAGCGCGCGCGCCAGCAGCACGCGGCGCTTCATGCCGCCGGACAGGCGCCCGAACTCGGCATCGCCGTCCAGCTCCAGCTTGGTCAGGGTTTCGGACACGCGCTGGTCCAGCGCCCAGCCATCGGCGGCGTCGATCCTGGCCTGCACCTTGCCCATGGCATCGCCATCGAACACGTCGGCATGGCTCAGCCGGTGGAACTCGGCCAGCCAGTGGCCGAGTTCACCCAGGCCATCGGCGACCACGTCGAACACGCTGCCGGCGGCGCCATGCGGTACCTCCTGCTCCAGGCGGGTGACGCGCACGCCCTGCTGGACGCGCACTTCGCCGTCGTCCGGCTTCAGTTCGCCGGCCATCAGCTTCATCAGGGTGGATTTGCCGGCGCCGTTGCGGCCGATCAGGGCGATGCGCTCGCCACTTTCGATCGACAGTTCGGCTTTCTCCAGCAACAACGGGCCGCCGACGCTGTAGTCGACGTTCTGCAGGGTGATCAAAGGCATGCGCGCATTGTACGGGAGCCGCGCTCAGGCGTCGGCGAACGTGCCCGGATCCAGCGCCAGCAGCCGCCGCAGGCTGGCCGCCACCGGCCTGCCCGGGTGCCGCAGCACCCACAGCTGCCGCCGCAGCGGCGGCAACGGCGTGGCCAGCACGTGCAGCCGGCCCAGTGCGATGAGATCGGCCACCGCGTGCCGCGACAGGCAGGCCAGGCCCAGCCCGGCGACGGCGCCCTGCTTGATCGCCTCGGTACCGCCGAGCTGCAGTACCTCGGCGAACCGGTGCAGGTGCGGCAGCAGCGCCTGCTCGGCCGCCTCGCGGGTGCCCGAGCCCGGCTCGCGCAGCAACCAGCAGGCACCGCGCAGCCGCGCCATGTCCGCACCGGCCCGCAGTGCCGCCGCGTGCGGGTGGCGATCGCCGAACACGACGACCAGTTCGTCCTCGCGCCAGGGCGCCACGTCCAGCCCCGGCTCGTGACACGGGCCCTCGATCAGGCCGATGTCCACCTCCAGCCGCTGCACCGCAGCGGCGACTTCGCGGGTATTGCCGATCACCAGGTCGACCCGGGCCTGGTCGTTGCGCTCGCGCAGGTCGGCGATGCGCGACGGCATCAGGTAGTTGCCGATGGTAGTGCTGGCGCCGACCCGCCAGCGCACCGGCGCGGCGGCCTCCCCGGCCCGGCCGTAGCGGCGCTCGATATCGTCCACGGCCGCCAGCAGCGCCCGTGCCTCGGGCAGCAGCGCACGGCCGTGGCCGTTGAGCACCAGCCGGCGTCCGACGCGGTCGAACACGGCCAGCCCGAGCAGGCTCTCCAGCTCGCCCAGGGCCGCACTTACCGCCGACTGCGACAGGCCGATGGCCTCGCCCGCGGCGGTGGTCGTGCCGGTCTCGGCGACGGCGGAGAAAATCTGCAGCTGGCGCAGGGAGAGATGCATTACTTACCTGAAATATTGTTTATCCATACGAATATTATCTGTTTTACAGATTATTGGCGCGACGGCAGGATGGGCCATCTCCTCATAACCGTCCGTCATGAACACCGCCCTCCAGGGCCACGCCCCGGCCCACCCACATCGCCTCCCCGGCCTGCTGTTGACCGCCGCCATCGCCATGCTTTCCCTGTGGCTGGGTACCCTGCCGTGGCTGCAGGCCCATGGCATCAGTGCGCTGACGCTGGCGATCCTGCTCGGTATCGCCCTGGGCAACACCGCCTACGGCAGGCTGGCGCCGCGCGCGGCGGCAGGCGTGGGCTTCTCCAAGGCGACCCTGCTGCGTGCCGGCATCGTCCTCTACGGCCTGCGCCTGACCGTGCAGGACATCGGCCAGGTCGGCGTCGCCGGGGTGCTGATCGACGCGCTGGTGCTGTGCTCCACCTTCGCCCTGGCGTGGTGGCTGGGCACCCGCGTGCTTGGGCTGGAGCGCAACACCGCGCTGCTGATCGGCGCCGGCAGCTCCATCTGCGGCGCCGCGGCGGTGATGGCCGCCGAGCCGGTGGTCAAGGGCCGCGCCGAGCAGGTTGCCATCGCCGTGGCCACGGTGGTCGTGTTCGGTACCCTGGCGATGTTCCTGTACCCGCTGCTGTACCAGTGGGGCCTGCATGCCGGCTGGATGCCGCTGGACGAAACCGGCTACGGCGTATTCACCGGCTCCACCGTGCATGAGGTGGCCCAGGTGGTCGCCGCCGGCCGCGCGGTCAGCCAGCCGGCCGCCGACGCGGCGGTCATCGCCAAGATGGTGCGGGTGATGATGCTGGCGCCGTTCCTGGTGTGCCTGTCGGCACTGCTGGCACGCGGCCGCCGCGACCGCCAGGGCACGCGCTCCAGGATCGCCGTGCCCTGGTTCGCGTTCGGCTTCATCGGCATGGTCGGCTTCAACTCGCTGCAGTTGCTGCCCGCCGGGCTGGTCGCCGCCCTGGTCGAGCTGGACACCGCGCTGCTGGCGATGGCGATGGCCGCGCTGGGCCTGACCACCCATGTCTCGGCCCTGCGCCAGGCCGGTCCGCGGCCGATGCTGCTGGCCGCGCTGCTGGCCGCCTGGCTGCTCGGCGGCGGTCTGCTGATCAACCTCGCGGTACGTGCGCTGTCCTGAATCGGGCGCGCCGCGGCGGCCACCAGGGCGGCACGGCCCGCCGGCATCTGCGAAAATACGGCATGACCGATTTCTCCTCGTTGCCGCTGATCCCGGCCCTCGCACCCGGCATCGACGCGCTGGGCTATACCGCCATGACCCCGGTGCAGGCACAGAGCCTGCCGCCCATCCTGGACGGGCGCGACGTGATCGCCCAGGCTCCCACCGGCAGCGGCAAGACCGCCGCCTTCGGCCTGGGCCTGCTGAACCGGCTCGACCCGGCCACCCTGCGTACCCAGGCGCTGGTGCTGTGCCCTACCCGCGAACTGGCCGACCAGGTCGGCCGGCAGCTGCGCAAACTGGCCACCGGCATCCCCAACCTCAAGCTGCTGGTACTGACCGGCGGCGTGCCGCTGGGCCCGCAGCTGGCGTCGCTGGAGGCGCACGACCCGCAGGTGGTGGTGGGCACGCCCGGCCGCGTGCAGGAACTGGCGCGCAAGCGCGCGCTCAACCTCGGCCAGGTGCGCACGTTCGTGCTCGACGAAGCCGACCGCATGCTCGACATGGGCTTCGAGGAGCCCATCCGCGAGATCGCCGGGCGCACCCACAAGGAGCGGCAGAGCCTGCTGTTCTCGGCCACGTTCCCCGACGCCATCCGCGAACTGGCGCGCGCCCTGCTTGATGACCCGGTGGAAGTCACCATCGACGGCCAGCAGGAAGCCCCGGCGATCCAGCACCTGTTCTTCGAGGTCGAGCCGACGCACCGGCAGAAGGCGCTGGCCGGGCTGCTGCTCAGGTACACGCCCGAATCGGCGGTGGTGTTCTGCAACACCCGCAAGGACGTGGACGAGGTGGCCAATTCACTGCGCCAGTTCGGCTTCTCGGCGCTGGCCCTGCATGGCGACATGGAACAGCGCGACCGCGACGAGGTCCTGCTGCAGTTCGCCAACCGCAGCTGCAACGTGCTGGTCGCCAGCGACGTGGCCGCGCGCGGCCTGGACGTGGAAGAGCTCGCCGCGGTGGTCAACTACGAAATGCCCAGCGACCTGGACACCTACCGCCACCGCGTCGGCCGCACCGCCCGCGCCGGCCGCCGCGGCCTGGCGCTGAGCCTGGTCGCCGGCCGCGAGCGCCACCGCGCCGATGCACTGGAAGCCGACCAGGGCAGCGCGCTGGACTGGCAGAAGACCCCGCTGGCCACCGCACGCCCGGCACAGCTGCCACAGGCGGCGATGACCACGCTGCGGATCGATGGCGGCAAGACCGACAAGCTGCGCGCCGGGGACATCCTCGGCGCGCTCACCGGCGATGCCGGGTTGTCGGCCAAGACCATCGGCAAGATCGACATCTTCCCCACCCGCTCCTATGTGGCCATCGCCCGCGAGCACGCCGGCAAGGCGGTGGCACGACTGGAAGCGGGCAAGATCAAGGGCAGGCGCTTCCGCGTGCGCAAGCTGTAAGCCAGAACACGATCCTGCCCCTCCAGCGGACCCGGCTGGCATGAGGCCGCAGGTGCGGGGCTTGCCCCGCACCGAGGCTCCACCGGCAGGTTCCGTGCGGGGCAAGCCCCGCACCTACCGACGCCTCACCACGAAGCCGGGACTCAATACACCAGCGTGGCCTGCAGCGGCAGCCCTGCCGGCCAGCGCGGACGGCCGCCCAGCCCGTCCAGTTCCACCAGCACCGCCGCCCCGAGTACCTCGGCCTCCAGCCGCCGCGCCAGCAGCAGCGCCGCGGCCAGCGTACCGCCGGTGGCGAGCACGTCGTCGATCAGCAGCACCCTAGTGCCGGGGGCGATGGCACCGGCGCAGACCTCGATGCGGTCGCTGCCGTACTCCAGCGCGTACTCCTGGGCCAGGGTGGCGCCGGGCAGCTTGCCCGGCTTGCGCACCGGCACGAAGCCGGCGCCCAGTTCCAGCGCCAGCGCGGCGCCGAGGATGAAGCCGCGCGCCTCCACCCCCAGCACCGCCTGCACGCCGGCCGCGCGCCAGGGCTCGGCCATCGCCGCGATCGCCGCGCGGAAGCCATCGGCATCGGCCAGCAGTGGGGTGATGTCCTTGAAGCGGATACCGGGCCGCGGGAAGTCGGCCACGTCGCGGATCGTGCTGGACCAGTCGGGATAGGGGTTCGTCATCGGGTCATTCGGAAGGGAAGGAATCAGGAACTGCACGACAGCATGGCGCAGCCGGCGCGCGTACGCGCCCAGTCGGGACGCCGCCGGGCGAACGCTTCGCGGCCGGGCTGCTCGTCGCCGGGACGCCGCATCACCTCCAGCAGTTCATCGATGCCGCCGCTGTCGCCCTGCTCGGCGCGGTCGATGGCCTGCTGCACCAGCCAGTTGCGCAGTACGTATTTTGGATTGGCCACCTGCATGACCCGGCGCCGGGCGGCGGCATCCAGGCCGGCCCCGCGCACGCGCGCGGCGTGGCACTGCAGCCAGTCCAGCAGATCCGGCATCACCCGCTCGCGGCGCGCGGGCGAATAGAACGCACCCTCCAGCGCCGCCACGTCCGGCCGCTGCGGGTCGACGTCGAGCAGCGCCCTGAACGCCAGGGTCATGTCCATCTCGCCGGCGTGCAGCAGTGCCTGGAACCGGGCCATCAGCGCCTCGTCGCCCTCGCGGTAGTCGCCCAGGCCGAGCTTGGCGACCAGGTGGCCGCGGGCTTCGGCCGCGTAGCGCGCCTGGAACGCATCCAGCCCCGCCTGCAGCGGCGCCGCCTCCGCGAACAGCGGCGACAGCGCCTGCGCCAGCCGCACCAGGTTCCAGTACGCCACCTGCATCTGCGCACCGAAACGGTAGCGGCGGCCCTGCGCGTCGGTGGTGTTCGGCGTCCAGTCCGGGTCGTAATCCTCGATCCAGCCATACGGGCCGTAGTCCAGGGTCAGGCCCAGCACCGACATGTTGTCGGTGTTCATCACCCCGTGCACGAAGCCCACCCGCATCCACTGCGCCACCAGCACCGCGGTGCGCGTGCAGATCCCGGCGAACCAGTCGGCATGGCGCGAGGGCCCGGGCGGCAACTGCGGAAAGTCGCGGTCGATGCAGAAATCCACCAGCTGCCGCAGCAACGCCCGGTCGCCGCGTGCCGCCGGCAACTCGAAACTGCCGAAGCGCAGGAACGAAGGCGCCACCCGGCACACCACCGCGCCCGGCTCGCCGCGCGGATGGCCGTCGTAGAACATGTCGCGGACCACCGTCTCGCCGGTGGCGACCAGGCTCAGCGCACGCGTGGTCGGCACGCCCAGGTGATGCATGGCCTCCGAACACAGGAATTCGCGGATCGACGAGCGCAGCACCGCACGGCCGTCCGCGCCGCGCGAATAGGGCGTTGGCCCGGCCCCCTTGAGCTGCAGCTCCCAGCGCCGGCCATCGGCCAGCAGCTCGCCGAGCGAAATGGCGCGGCCATCACCCAGTTGCCCGGCCCAGTGCCCGAACTGGTGGCCGCCATAATTCGCCGCCCATGGCTGCATGCCGGGGTACAACGCATTGCCGGCGAACACCGCAGCGAACTCCGGCGCCTGCACGGCCGCGCGGTCGAAACCCAGCATCGCCGCCACCTCCGGCGCATGCGCCAACAGGCGCGGCGCCGCCACCGGAGTGGGCATGACCTGCGACCAGGCCGCGCCCGGCACCTCGCGCCGGCGCGATCCGGTTTCGGCGTCGCCGGGCAGTTCGCGCAGGAAACGGTTGTCGAAATGCAGCACCGGGGTAGTCATCGATAGCAGATGGGGGCTGGGCCCGAGGTCACAAGCACGGCGGCGATGGCAGCCCGGTTTCCGGCACCCCGGCCGAAGGCCCCGGAGAGGCCGCCGTGCAGGGCGGGCGCAAAAACCGGCGGGAGCGCTGGCGCCATAAACAAAAACGCCGGAAGCTTTCGCTTCCGGCGTCGTGGCGACCTTGCGGTTGCGGGGGCTGGATTACAGCGCCTGCACCTGGTCAGCCTGCATGCCCTTCTGGCCCTGCACGGCGACGAAGGTCACCTTCTGGCCTTCCTGCAGCGACTTGAAGCCGGTGCCCTGGATGGCACGGAAGTGCACGAACAGGTCGGGGCCGCTTTCCGGGGTGATGAAACCAAAACCCTTGGCATCGTTGAACCACTTCACCGTGCCGGTCTGACGCTCAGACATTACAAACTCCTGGAACTATTGATTGGAAATCGCAGCCGCCGGGGATCGGGGCCGAGACTGAGTTGCAGGCGTTGGTAAAACGGAACGATGAGCGGATCGGTGAGATCAGCTGCATCAGGCCACGATTCACGGTGACCCTTGCAAGCACAGTGGGGCGAAAGATACGCGGCTTTCCAGCAAAAAGCGACAAATACCGCATTCATCCGCACCGAAACCCCACCTCCCGGCAACAATCCCGCTAAATTCATTGGCTTGGCGCCCCGCATCGGGCGGCTCCGGCCCGTCCCGGGCCCGCGCAGCGGCTAGACTGCGCGCCATGGAATCCACCCTTGCCGCCCCCTCCCCCCGCATCTGGGTGGACGCCGACGCCTGCCCGGCGGTCATCCGCGACATCCTGTACCGCGCCGCCGAGCGCACCCGGATCGAGGTGATCCTGGTCGCCAACCGCTGGCTGCAGACGCCCCCCTCGCGTTTCATCCGCGCCATGCAGGTCGCCGGTGGCCCGGACGTGGCCGACGACGCCATCGCCGAACGCGTGGCCGCCGGCGACCTGGTCGTCACCCAGGACATTCCGCTGGCCGCACGGGTGCTGGCCAGGGGCGCGGCCGCCGTGGACCCGCGCGGCGTGCCGTTCAGCCCCGACAGCATCGCCCAGCGCCTGTCGATACGCGATTTCATGGCCGAACTGCGCGGCGCGGGCGTGCAGACCGGCGGCCCGCCCAGCCTGCACGCGCGCGACCGCCAGGCCTTCGCCGCGCGCCTGGACCAGTGGCTGGCGCGGCAGCGCTGAAGCGCGGCCCGCCGCGGCTGCGCCCGCGCAGTAGAATGGCGGTCTTTGCCCCGTGATCCCATGGCCCTTACCGCCACCATCCGCAAGGCCGAGCTGCAGATCAGCGACATGGACCGCGGCTACTACGCGACCCACCACCTGACCCTGGCCCAGCACCCCTCCGAGACCGACGAGCGCCTGATGGTGCGCCTGCTCGCCTTCGCGCTGAACGCCGACGACCGCCTGGAGTTCGGCCGCGGGCTGAGCACCGACGACGAACCGGACCTGTGGCAGCACGACTACACCGGCGACATCCTGCAGTGGATCGACCTGGGCCACCCCGACGAGTCGCGGGTGCGCAAGGCGTGCAACCGCAGCCGCCAGGTGCAGGTGATCAACTATGGCGGCAACGCCTCGGACATCTGGTGGCAGAAGCAGGGCAAGGGCCTGGCCCGCTTCGGCAACCTCTCGGTGGTGGACCTGGACGCCGGCTTCGTCGAGCGCTGGGGCCAGCAGATCCAGCGGGCGATGCGCTGGAGCGTGCTGATCCAGGACGGCGAGCTGCAGATCCTCAACGACCAGGTCCAGCTCGACGTCACCCCCGCCTGGCGCAAGCGCGCGGCGGCTTGAGTGGCGCGCTTGCGATGAGCCAGGGCACGGCTGCCCAGCACTGCGACGTGCTGGTGATCGGCGCCGGCGCGGCCGGCCTGATGTGCGCGCTTACCGCCGGCCAGCGCGGCCGCGTGGTGCAGGTGATCGACCACGCCAACAAGCCGGGCAAGAAGATCCTGATGTCCGGCGGCGGGCGCTGCAATTTCACCAACACCGGCACCACCGCCGCCAACTTCATTTCGGCCAACCCGCATTTCTGCAAATCGGCGCTGGCCCGCTACACCCCGGCCGATTTCATCGCCATGGTCGAGCGCCACCGCATCGCCTGGCACGAGAAGGAGCTGGGGCAGCTGTTCTGCGACATCTCCTCCAAGCTGATCGTGCGCATGCTGCTGGACGAATGCCAGCAGGCCGCGGTGCGGATCCGCACCGACTGCGCGGTGGAGGGCATCGAGCGTGGCGCCGACGGCTTCCGCGTGCGCACCGGCCACGGCCTGTTCCACTGCGCGTCGCTGGTGATCGCCAGCGGCGGCCTGTCCATTCCCAGCATGGGCGCCAGCGGCTTCGGCTACGAGGTCGCGCGCCAGTTCGGCCACGCGGTGCTGCCCACCCGCGCCGGGCTGGTGCCGCTGACCCTCAGCGGCAGGCACCAGGAACGGCTGGCCGACCTCAGCGGCGTGGCGCTGCCGGTGGAGGCGCGCTGCAACGGGCAGGCGTTCCGCAACTTCATGCTGCTCACCCACCGCGGGATCAGCGGCCCGGCGATCCTGCAGATTTCCTCCTACTGGCAGCCCGGTGACGACCTGCGCCTGGACCTGCTGCCGGACCAGGACGCACTGCAATGGCTGCGCGGCATGAAACGCGAGCGCGGCGCCTCCGAACTGCGCACGGTGCTGGCCGAGGTCATGCCCAAGCGGATGGCGCAGCGCCTGTGCGAGCACTGGCTGCCGGACCGGCCGGTGCGCCAGCTCGACGAGCCGCAGTTGAAACAGGCGGCGGCATTGCTGGCCGATTTCCCGCTGGTGGCCAGCGGCACCGAGGGCTACCGCACCGCGGAAGTGACCCTGGGCGGCGTGGACACGCGCCAGGTGTCGTCCTCCACCTTCGAATCGCGGCAGGTACCGGGGCTGTATTTCGTCGGCGAGGTGCTGGACGTGACCGGCTGGCTGGGGGGCTACAACTTCCAGTGGGCCTGGGCCTCCGGGCACGCGGCCGGCCAGGCGGCCTGAGCCCGGCACAGGAACCGCGTCACAGGCAAGCGATCGGCGCATGGACGGCACCGCGGCCATGTTGTATTAAACCCGGTCAGAGGGGAGTCCTGAATGCAGAACGGCAAAGAATCAACCCTGCGCCTGCTGATCGTCGATGACAGCGCCGAGAACGCAGAGGCGATCGTCAGCACCTTGCGTAACAGCGGCATCGCCGTCCGCCCATACCGGCCGCAGGCACCGGCGGAACTGGCGGACATCGTGTCCAGCCAGGCCATCGACCTGGTGCTGTGCGCGCCGTCGCAGGTGATCCCGCAGCTGCTGCTCAGCCAGCAGATCGCCGCCAGCGGCAAGGACATCCCGGTGATCGCGCTGGCCGAGCAGGTGGACGAGCGGACGCTGGTGGAATCGGGTGCCAATGGCATCCGCGCCATTGCCCTGCGCCACCGGCCCGAGCACCTGCTGGCCGTGGTGCGCGACGAATGGACCGACCTGCAGGCCCGCCGCGGCCTGCGCCGCATCGAGGCGCAGATGCGCGAGACCGAGCGCCGCTGCGACGCGCTGATCGCCTCTTCGCGCGACCCCATCGCCTACATCCACGAAGGCATGCACATCCGCGCCAACGAGGCCTACCTGGAGATGTTCGGCTACGACGCGTTCGAGGACGTGGAAGGCATTTCGCTGCTGGACATGGTCGCGCCGCAGCATGTGGAGGATTTCAAGCAGCTGCTCAAGGCGCTGGGCAAGGGCGAGCCGCCGCCGCCGCAGTACGAGGTGCATGCGCGCAACCAGGATGGCGAGAGCTTCCCGGCGACGATGGAGTTCACCGCCGCCACCTACGAGGGCGAGTCCTGCTTCCAGGTGGTGTTCCGCCGCCGCGAGGAGTTCGACCCCGAACTGGCGCGCGAGGTCGAGGCGCTGCGCCAGCGCGACCAGGTCACCGGCCTGCTCAACCGCCCGACCTTCATGGTGCACCTGGAAAACGCCGTGGCCCAGGTCAGCCGCAGCGACGGCCAGTACGGCTTCCTGCTGGTGGAGCCGGACCACTACGCGCGGCTGCTGCCCGACATCGGGCTGGACTCGGCCGACGCACTGGTTGCCGCGCTCGGCCAGCATCTGGCCGCAACGCTCGGCGACGGCCTGTCGCTGGCGCGTTTCGGCGAGCACAGCTTCGCCATCCTCGCCCAGGGCGACTACGCGCATACCATGGGGCTGGCCGAACGCGTGCGCGGCGCCTTCGCCTCGCATGTATTCAGCATCGGCGCACGCTCGGCGACGGTCACCGTCAGCATCGGCGGCGTGCAGGTCGGCGAGAAGATCGCCAGCGTCGGCCAGGTGCTGGCCCGCGCCAGCGACTGCACCCGCACCGCGACCGAACTGGGCGGCAACACGGTCAAGGTGTTCGACCCGGGGGCCGCCGACCGCGTCGAGGAAGAGCGCATCCAGCGCTGGGTGGAGCTGATGCGCGGCGCGCTCGAGGGCGAGGGCTTCCAGCTGCGCTTCCGCCCGGTCATCAACCTCATGGGCGAGGCGATCCAGCTGTACGACACCTCGCTGCAGCTGCGCAACAACAACGAGATGGTCGGGCCTTCGACCTTCCTGCCGATCGCCGAGGACCAGGGCCTGCTGGCGCCGATCAACCGCTGGGTGGTCGGGCATGCGATCCAGGCGCTGGGCGAACGCCGCCGCGCCGGCCATCGCACCTGCATGATGGTGCGGATCACGCCCGAATCGTTCTCCGATCCGCAGCTGCTGGCGGTGATCCGCGACGGCCTGCAGGCCGAGGGGGTGTCCGGCGACCAGCTGTGGCTGCAGGTCCCCGAGGCCAAGGTGTTCACCCACCTGCGCAATGCCCAGCAGTTCCTGGCCGCGGCCTCGGCGCTGGGTTGCAAGGTCGGGCTGGAGCAGTTCGGTTCCGGGCTCGATTCGTTCCAGCTGCTGGCCCACTTCCAGCCGGGTTTCCTCAAGCTGGACAGCAGCTTCACCGCGGACCCGGCACTGGCCCGCGAGCAGCTGCCCAAGATCCAGGAAATCACCACGCGCGCGCAGTCGCAGGACATCCGCACCATCGCCGAGTTCGTCTCCGATGCGGCGACGATGAGCCTGCTGTTCACCTCCGGCGTGGATTACGTGCAGGGCGACTTCGTCGGCCCCGCCGGCCCGGAGATGAACTTCGAGTTCAACGCGTAAGACCGCGCCGGCCAGCGGCCGGCCCGGGTCGCATGCGAAAAGGCCGGCGTGGACGCCGGCCTTTTGCGTATCAGGTCAGGTCAACCAGGTTCTCGATCTTCACGTCCGGGTTGACGTCGGCGTCATAGTCCACGCCGTCGATGCCGAAACCGAACAGGCGCAGGAAGTCCGCCTTGTAGCCGGCCAGGTCGCTGATCTCGTACAGGTTCTCGTTGGTCACCTGCGGCCACAGCGCGACCACCCTGCCCTGCACCTCCGGCGCCATTTCCTTGTAGTCGGCGCGCAGGCGGCCTTCCTCGTCCACCAGCGCGACGCTGCGGCCCTTGCCGTCGACCAGGTCGCGGCGGATGTGGTCGGCGGCGTTGGCGCCGCCCTGCGGCCCGTTGTAGAGAATGTCGTACAGGGTGTCGAGCTGCTCGATGCAGCCTTCGTGGGTGCCCTCGTCCTTCATCACCTTGAACAGCAGCGACAGGTACAGCGGCATGGTCGGGATCGCCGAGCTGGCCTGGGTGACCACCGCCTTGAGCACCGACACGCGGGCGTCGCCACCGATGCCCTGCAGGCGGGCGCGGATGTCCTTGACCTTGGCGTCCAGGTCCTTCTTGGCGGCGCCGATGGAGCCGTTCCAGTAGATCGCCTGGGTGATTTCCTCGCCGACGTAGGTGAACGCGGTGGTGGTCGCGCCCGGTGCCAGCACCCCGGCTTCCAGCAGCGCGTCGATCCACATCTGCCAGTCTTCGCCGCCCATCACCTGCACGGTGCCGGCGATTTCCTCGGCGCTGGCCGGCTGCAGGGTGGTCTCGGTCAGCACTTCCTTGTCGGTATCCAGGCCGCGCAGCGTGATCGGCGCGCCGATCGGCTTGAGCGTGGAGCTGATCACCTCGCCGGTCTTCGGGTGCTTGCGGCGCGGCGATGCCAGGCTGTAGACCACCTGGTCGACCTGGCCCAGGTCGGCCTTGATGATCTCGATGACCTTGGCCTTGACCTCGTCGGAGAATGCATCACCGTTGACGCTGCGCGCGTACAGGCCGGCCTGGTGCGCGTACTTCTCGAACGCAGCCGAGTTGTACCACCCCGCCGTGCCCGGCTTGCTTTCGCTGCCCGGCCGCTCGAAGAACACGCCCAGCGTGGCGGCGCCGCTGCCGAAGGCGGCCTTGATGCGCGCGGCCAGGCCGTAACCGGTGGACGCACCGATCACCAGCACCTTCTTCGGGCCATGGGCGAGCCTGGGCTGCGCCTTGATGTAGTCGATCTGTTCCTTGACCGCCGCGTCGCAGCCGGCCGGATGGGTGGTGACGCAGATGAAGCCGCGCACACGCGGTTTGATGACCATGGAAACCTCGGTTGGATACGGGAAAACAGCGCCGCGGCACACGCCGAGCAGGCGCCGAACCGCGAGGATCGTAGTGTGCGCCCGCAGCGAAAACAACCGACGCCACCGCATGGAACCGGCACCTCGGCGGCGTCATCGCGGGCAGGCCGCAAACGGAAAGAGCCGCGCGGTGCGCGGCTCTTTCGCGGTCGGGAGGTGGCGGGCCTTACGGGCGGCGCGCCAGTTCCTCGACGTCCTTGGCCTTGGGCAGCAGGTCCTGCTTGGAGACCTTGAACGGCCCGATGCTGAGCAGCGGGACGGCCACGATGACCGACGACACCACCACGATCACCGCGCCGACCATGTGGGTCTCGGCCAGGCCTTCCATCGACTCGCCACCGTACAGGTACAGCGCCAGCGCCGACAGGAAGAACAGCACCGCGGTGATCACCGTGCGCGACAGCGTCTGGTTGATCGAGCGGTTCAGCACTTCCAGCGGCTCCACGCGCAGGCTGCGGAAGTTCTCGCGCACGCGGTCGAACACCACGATGATGTCGTTGATGGCAAAGCCCATCACCGACAGCATGCCGGCCAGCACGGTCAGGTCGAACTCGCGGCCGAGCAGCGACATGTAGGCCACGGTCAGGATCAGGTCGAAGAACGCGGTGATGCTGGCCACCATCGCGAACTTCCACTCGAAGCGCGCGGCGATGTAGATCAGGAAGCCGATCACCATGAACAGCGTCGCGTAGATGCCGTTCATCACCAGGTCCTTGCCGACCTGCGGGCCGACGAACTCGCCCGGCTGCGCGGTAGCGGCGTTGCCGGGCAGGCTGATCGCGGCGCGGACCTTCTCGGCGACCTTCTGCGCGGCGTCGGCGGCGTTGTTGTGCTCGCCATCGGGCGGCAGGCGGATCATCAGGTCGTTGCCGCCGCCCACGCTCTGCACCTGGGCGTTCTCGAAGCCGGCCGCGGCCAGGCGCCCGCGCACCGCTTCGGCGTCGACGCTCTTCTCGAAGTGGGTACGCACCACCGTGCCGCCGGTGAACTCCAGCGCGTAGTTGAAGCCCTTGAAGCCGATGATCGCCAGCGACACCAGCAGCAGCACCACCATCAACGCGAGCACCGGCCTGCGGTGGCGCATGAAGTCGATGTTGGTGTCGTTCGGGACGATGTGGAGCGGGAATAGTTTCATGCAGGGATTTTCCTTAAAAAACCCGCACACGCATGTGCGGGCTTTCGCGAAGGGATTCGCGTCAGATCGCCACGGACTGGAGCTTGTTGCGACGGCCGTAGATCAGCACCGCCAGCGCACGCGACACGGTGATCGCGGTGAACATCGAGGCGAAGATGCCGATGATCATGGTCAGCGCGAAGCCCTTCAGCGGACCGGTGCCGAACGCATACAGCGCCACGCCCACGATCAGGCCGGTGAGGTTGGCGTCGAGGATGGTGCCCGAGGCCTTCTCGTAACCGGCGGCGATGGCGGCCTTGCCCGGCATGCCCAGCCGCAGTTCCTCGCGGATGCGCTCGTTGATCAGCACGTTGGCGTCCACCGACAGGCCGACCGACAGCGCCAGGCCGGCGAAGCCCGGCAGGGTCATGGTCGCGCCGAACAGCGACATCACCGCCACCACGATCAGCAGGTTGAACAGCAGCGCCACCGAGGTGATCGCGCCGAACATGCGGTAGTAGATGGTGAAGAACACCAGGGTGAACACGAACGAGAACACCACCGCCTTGACGCCGCGGGCCACGTTCTCCGCGCCCAGGCTGGGGCCGATCACGTATTCCTCGACGAAGTCCATCGGCGCGGCCAGCGAACCGGCGCGCAGCAGCTTGGCCAGGCTGTCGGCCTCGGTCTTCTCCAGGCCGGTGGTGATGAAGTTCTTGCCCAGCGGGCTGTTGATGTTGGCCACGGAAATGACTTCTTCCTTGACCCGGAAGCTGCGCACTTCCTTGCCATCGACCATGGTCACCTGCGGAATGCGCTCGGTGTAGACCACGGCCATCGGCTTGTTCACGTTGACGCTGGTGACGTCGAACATGCGCTGGCCGCCGACGCTGTTGAGCGTGACCGCGACCGCCGGCAGGCCGTTCTGGTCGGTGGAGACCTCGGCCTTGACCATCTGGTCGCCGGTGACGATGGTGCGCTTGTTCAGCAGCACCGGCATGCCACGACGGTCGCGGTACAGGCGCGCTTCCGGCGGGATGCGGCCGCTGGTCATGGCGTCCTGCGCGTTGCCGTCCACCACCAGGCGGTACTCCAAGGTGGCGGTGGCGCCGATCATGCGCTTGGCTTCGGCGGTGTCCTGCACGCCCGGCAGCTCGACCACGATGCGGTCGTCGCCCTGGCGCTGGATGATCGGCTCGGCCACGCCCAGTTCGTTGACGCGGTTGCGCAGGGTGGTCAGGTTCTGCTCGATGGCGCCGGAGGCGATCTGCAGCATCTCGGCCTGCGGCACGGTCACGGTGATGCGCTCGCCGCTGCCGGAGTAGGTCAGGGTCGGCTGCGCCTTGACCAGCGCGGCACGGGCCTTGTCGGCGTCGGCGGCATTGGCCAGCGTCACCTGGATGTCGCTCTCGCCGCGGCGCTCGACCGCGCGGTAGCCCACGCGGCTGTCGCGCAGCGTGGTGCGGATGTCCTCGGCGAACGCGTCGAAGCGCTTGTCCACCGCGGCCTTCTTGTCCACCTGCAGGGCGAAGTGCACGCCACCGACCAGGTCCAGGCCCAGCACCATCGGCTTGCCGCCGAGCCCGGCCAGCCAGTCCGGCACGGTCGAGGCCAGGTTCAGGGCGACGGTGTAGTTCTCGCCGGCCGTCTCGCGCAGCACGTCGTTGGCGCGGGTCTGGGCATCGAGCGAACCGAGGCGGACGATCAGGCTCTCGCCTTCCTTCTCCACCGACTTGGGCGTGACCCCGGCCTCGCCCAGCGCCGCGCTGACGCGCTGCTTGAGGGCATCGTCGATCTGCCCGCCGCGGTTGGCGGTGATCTGCACGGACGGGTCCTTCTGGTACACGTTGGGCAGCGCATACAGCGCGCTGACCGCCAGGACGACCAGGATCAGGAAGTACTTCCAGCGTGGGAATTCAAGCATTGCGGGTTCCTGCGCGACGCCGGTCCCGGCGCCGCGTCATGACGGAAGGGAAACTCGGGCTCAGGCCGCGGACTTCAGCGTGCCCTTGGGCAGCACGTTGCCGATGGCGCCCTTCTGCACGCGGATGCGGACGTTGTCGGCCACTTCGACGGTGATGAAGTTGTCGCCGATGTCGGTCACCACGCCGGCGATGCCGCCGTTGGTCAGCACCTCGTCGCCCCTGGCGATCTTCTCCAGCATCGCCTTGTGTTCCTTCTGGCGCTTCATCTGCGGGCGGATCATCAGGAAGTACATGACCGCGATCAGGGCGATCGGCAGCAGGAAAGTGCCCATGCCCGGGGCGGCCGGGGCGGCCTGGGCGACGGGAAGCAGGATAGCCATCGGGTTCATCGTGTGTCCTTAACTGTCGGGCGGTGCCTGCCGGGGCCGGCGCCGCGGAACGGATTCAAGCGTGGAAGTATGCCATAGAGGCGGGCCGGTCCAATTGCAAGGCGGAGCCTGCCGCTGACTGCCGAACAGCCCTCCTCCCGGGCGCGGGGAACGCCCGGCCAGCCGGGCGCCCGTGTCGTGCCTGTCCGCCCACCCTGCCCCTGCCGACGGCCTGCCGGCGCGGCGCGGCCCGGCGGCCACCCCCGCTGCGGGGGCAGAAAAAACGCTACAGCGCCGGCGCGCGCGCCCCGCGCGCCGCATAGAAGGACTCGCGGAAGGCCAGGAAGGTTCCCGCCTCGATGGCCGCGCGCATGTCGGCCATCAGCTTCTCGTAGTAATAGAGGTTGTGCAGGGTACCGAGCATCGGCGCCAGCATCTCGTTGCAGCGGTCCAGGTGGCGCAGGTAGGCGCGGGTGTAGCCACTGCTGCAGGCATGGCAGCCGCAGCCCGGCTCGATGGTGTCCATGTCGCGCTCGTAGCGGGCGTTGCGGATGCGCACCGTGCCGGTCGAGGTGAAGTAATGGCCGTTGCGCGCGTTGCGGGTCGGCATCACGCAGTCGAACATGTCCACACCGCGGGCCACGCCCTCGACCAGGTCCTCCGGGCGGCCCACGCCCATCAGGTAGCGCGGGCGGTCGGCCGGCAGGATCGGGTGCATGTGCTCGAGCATGGCGTTGCGCTCGTGCTCGGGCTCGCCCACCGCCAGCCCGCCGATGGCATAGCCGTCGAAGCCGATCTGCTGCAGGCCCTCGGCCGAGCGGCTGCGCAGGTCGGGGTGCACGCCGCCCTGGACGATGCCGAACAGCGCCGCGTCGTTGCCCAGCGCGTCATGCGCATCGCGCGAGCGCCGCGCCCAGCGCAGGCTCAGTTCCATCGAGCGCCGGGCCACGTCCTCGGTGGCCGGGTACGGGGTGCATTCGTCGAAGATCATCACCACGTCCGAATCGAGCACCTTCTGGATCTTCATGCTCTCCTCCGGCCCCAGGAACACGCGGGCGCCATCGGTCGGCGAGGCGAAGGTGACGCCCTGCTCGGTGATCTTGCGGCGGTGCGCCAGCGAGAACACCTGGAAGCCGCCCGAGTCGGTCAGGATCGGCCCGTTCCAGCGGCAGAAGCCGTGCAGGCCGCCATGGTCGCCGATCACCTCCAGACCCGGGCGCAGGTACAGGTGGAAGGTGTTGCCGAGGATGATCTCGGCGCCGAGCGCGCGGATCTGCTCGGGCAGCACGCCCTTCACCGAGCCGTAGGTGCCCACCGGCATGAACGCCGGGGTCTGCACGGTGCCGCGCGGGAAGCAAAGCTGGCCGCGGCGCGCGTTGCCGTCGGTGGCCTGGAGCGTGAACTGCAGTCTGGACATGGGTGTGCTTCGGTCGGTCTGCCGTCCATTGTCGCGGATCGGCGACGCTGGCGCAGGAAAGGCGGGATCAGGCGTCGGGCTGCGGGAACAGCAGCATCGCGTCGCCGTAGCTGAAGAACCGGTAACGCCTGGCGATGGCGTGGGCGTAGGCGTCGAACACCCGCTGCCTGCCGGCGAACGCCGAGATCATCATCAGCAGGGTGCTTTCGGGCAGGTGGAAGTTGGTGACCATCGCGTCCACGCTGCGGATGCGGTAGCCCGGGGTGATGAAGATCTGGGTTTCGCCGGCGAACGGCTGCAGCTCGCCCTCGCGCATCGCACTCTCCAGCGCCCGCACCACGGTGGTGCCGACCCCGATCACGCGGCCGCCAGCGGCGCGGGTCCGCCGCACCTGCTGCACCAGCCCGGCACCGACATTGAGCCATTCGCGATGCATCACGTGTTGCGACAGGTCGTCCACCCGCACCGGCTGGAAGGTGCCGGCACCCACGTGCAGGGTGATATGGCCGAACGCCACGCCGCGCGCACGCAGCCGCTGCAGCAGGGCGTCGTCGAAATGCAGGCCGGCGGTAGGCGCCGCCACCGCGCCCACTTCGCGCGCGAACACGGTCTGGTAGCGCTCGCGGTCGTCGGCGCCGGGCTCGCGCTGGATGTACGGCGGCAGCGGCAGCCGGCCGGCGTGCGCCAGCCAGGCTTCCAGCGGCTCGGGCAGGTCGAAGCGCAGCAGGTAGAACTCGCCGTCGCGGCCGAGCACCTCGGCCTCGCCACCGGCGTCGAGCTGGATGCGGCTGCCGGGCTTGGGCGACTTGCTGGCGCCGACCTGGGCACGGGCCTGCTGGCCACCGAGCAGGCGCTCGATCAGGATCTCCACCCGGCCACCGCTGGCCTTGTGCCCGAACAGCCGCGCCGGGATCACCCGGGTATCGTTGAACACCAGCAGGTCGCCGGGCTGCAGCAGCTCGGGCAGGTCGCGCACGTGGCGGTCGTCGTAGGCGGCCGGCGCCGGCGGCACCACCAGCAGGCGGCTGGCGGAGCGCTCGGCCAGCGGCGCCTGGGCGATCAGTTCCTCGGGCAGGTCGTAGTGGAAATCGGACTTCTTCAAGGCCGGAACATCGAACGGGGGAGCCGGCCATTGTACCGGGCGCGCGCCGCATACCCGTAGCTGCGGGGGCTTGCCCCGCACCTGCGTGGACGCCCGGATGCGTCAGCGCTCGAACTTGGTCGACAGGATGATGGCGCTGGTGGTGCGCTCGACCCCGTCGATCACGCCGATGGCGTCGGTGACCACGTCCATCTCGCCGACCCCGCCCACCACCACCATCGCCACCAGGTCATGGGCGCCGCTGACCGAATGCAGGCTGCGCACCTCGGCGATCTCGCGCAGCGCCTTGACCACCGCCGGCATCTTGCGCGGCGACACGGTGATCAGCACGTGCGCGCGTACCTGGCCCTGCTCGTAATCCTCGTGGGTACGCACCGTGTAGCCGGCGATC
Source organism: Stenotrophomonas sp. Y6 (assembly GCF_022436665.1). NCBI lineage: Bacteria > Pseudomonadati > Pseudomonadota > Gammaproteobacteria > Lysobacterales > Lysobacteraceae > Stenotrophomonas > Stenotrophomonas sp. Y6. Next base: position 230,107 of record NZ_JAKUKB010000008.1, on the reverse strand, counting down.
ACCCCCTGCTGCTCGAGCCGGTCGATGCGGCTCTGCACGGTGGTGCGCGACAGCCCGAGCCGGCGCGCGATCTGCGCGGTGGATGCGCGCGCGTCCTCGCGCAGCACGGACAACAGGCGTTCGTCGGCGGGGGAAATCTTCACATCGCGGCCCGGTTTCGTCGATTCGACGAAATTAACCCGATTTTCGACGGAATGACAGCTGCCATATGACCAGAATCTCCAGATAATGGCTATACAAGACCTTTCTGGAGATGAGCATGACCGTACTCGGCCCCCTCGCCGCGCTCCGCGCGCACGCCGGCGCCCGCCTGACCACGGGGCTGGAGGATGCCGCCGTCGAACGCCTGGCCGCCGCCCATCCCGACCTGGTCGCGGCGATCGCCGCGGCCGCCAGCGAATACGCCCGCATCAAGGACGAGGCGGCCGACCTGCTGGACCTGGACGAGAAGGACCAGATCGCCGCGATGCAGTCCGGGTTCGTCAATTTCTACGCCGATGACGCGGTGGTGCCGTACATCGCGCTGGCCGCCTGCGGCCCGTGGGTGGTCTCGCTCAAGGGCGCGGTGCTGTACGACGCCGGCGGCTACGGCATGCTGGGCTTCGGCCACACCCCGCCCGAGGTGCTGGCCGCCGCGGCCAAGCCGCAGGTGATGGCCAACATCATGACCCCGAGCCTGTCCCAGCGCCGCTTCGTGCAGGCGCTGCGCAAGGAGATCGGCCATACCCGCGGCGGCTGCCCGTTCTCGCACTTCATGTGCCTGAACTCCGGCTCCGAGGCGGTCGGCCTGGCCGCGCGCATCGCCGACATCAATGCCAAGCTGCAGACCGACCCGGGCGCGCCGCACGCCGGCGCCACGATCAAGCGCGTGGTCATCAAGGGCAGCTTCCACGGCCGCACCGACCGCCCGGCGCTGTATTCGGACTCGACCCGCAAGACCTACGACCGCTTCCTGGCCAGCTACCGCGGCGAGGACAGCGTGATCGCGATCGCCCCGTACGACGAGGCGGCGCTGCGCAAGGTGTTCGACGACGCCAAGGCCCACAACTGGTTCATCGAAGCGGTGTTCCTGGAGCCGGTGATGGGTGAAGGCGACCCGGGCCGCGCGGTACCGGTGAGCTTCTACAAGCTGGCCCGCGAACTGACCCGCGCCCACGGCAGCCTGTTGCTGATCGACTCGATCCAGGCCGCGCTGCGCGCCCATGGCACCCTGTCCTTCGTCGATTACCCGGGTTACGAGACCCTGGACCCGCCGGACATGGAGACCTACTCCAAGGCCCTGAACGGCGCGCAGTTCCCGCTGTCGGTGCTGGCCGTCACCGAACACGCCGCGCACCTGTACCGCAAGGGCGTGTACGGCAACACCATGACCACCAACCCGCGCGCGCTGGACGTGGCCTGCGCCACCCTGGCCCGCCTGACCCCGGAGGTGCGCCGCAACATCCGCGAACGCGGCGAACAGGCGGTGCGCAAGCTCGAGGCGCTCAAGGCCAGGCTGGGCGGGCTGATCACCAAGGTCCAGGGCACCGGGCTGCTGTTCTCCTGCGAACTGGCCCCGCAGTTCAAGTGCTACGGCGCCAATTCCACCGAGGAATGGCTGCGCATGCACGGCGTCAACGTGATCCACGGCGGCGAGAACTCGCTGCGCTTCACCCCGCATTTCGGCATGGACGAGGCCGAGCTGGACCTGCTGGTGGACATGGTCGGCCGCGCCCTGGCCGAAGGCCCGCGCCGCGAGCAGGCCGACGCGGCCTGATTGCCGCAAGGGATGGAGAACGGAAAGAGGCGGCCACCTGGCCGCCTTTTCCCATATGGGGAAAGCCATGCGGGGCGAGCCCCGCATCTACGGAAACGCGAAGGCTGCAAGAGCCCACCCGTAGGTGCCGGGCTTGCCCGGCACGGCGCTGGGCCGGCGCCCCAGGCAGATGACAGGCGGAAAGCGGAAAGAGGCGGCCATCTGGCCGCCTCTTTCCATCCGAGGCAAGCCCCATGCGGGGCGAGCCCCGCATCCACGTAAACGCGAAGGCTGCAGGAACCCACCGTAGGTGCCGGGCTTGCCCGGCACGGCGCTCGGCCGACAAGACCTGCACTTACCGGGCAAATGACAGACGAAAAGCGGAAAGAGGCGGCCACCTGGCCGCCTCTTTTCATGGTGAAAGCCGCATGCGGGGCGAGCCCCGCATCCACGGAAACGCGAAGGCTGCTAGAACCTACCCGTAGGTGCCGGGCTTGCCCGGCACGGCGCTCGGCCGGCAAGACCTGCACGCCCCAGGCAGATGACAGGCGGAAAGCGGAAAGAGGCGGCCATCTGGCCGCCTCTTTCCATCCGGGGCAAGCCCATGCGAGGCGAGCCCCGCATCTACGGAAACGCGAAGGCTGCAGGAACCCACCCGTAGGTGCCGGGCTTGCCCGGCACGGCGCTCGGCCGGCAAGGCTTCATGCAGGCAAGCCGCGCATTTGCCGGGCGAGTCAACGCGCTTCGACCACCGCGACCGACGGTGCGGTGGCCGAGGCCTGGCCCCAGCCGCCGAGCGCCTTGTACACCGCCACCACGCTGACGTTGACCCCGGCTTCGGCGTCGGCCAGCGCATCGTCGGCCGCCAATTGGCTGCGCTGCGCGTCGAGCAGCGCCAGGAAATCGGCCGAGCCCTCGCGGTAACGGACCTGCGCCAGCGCCTGCGCGCGACGCGCGGCCTGGGCCTGTTCGGCCACGATCAGCAGTCGCGCCTGCTGCCTGGCGTAGCGTGCCAGCGCGTTCTCGGCATCCTCCAGCGCCAGCAGCACGGTCTTCTCGTACTCGGCCGCCGCGCCGTCGGCCTGGGCACGGCTGGCGCGCAGCCGCGCGCGCACGCTGCCGACGTCGAACGCGCTCCAGCGCAGCGATGGCGCCAGCGACCAGGCCTTGTTGGCGCCATTGACCAGGCCGCCGGCATCGCCGCCGAGGAAACCAACGAAGCCGGTCAGCGACAGCCGCGGAAACAGGTCGGCGGTGGCCACGCCGACCCGCGCGGTGGCCGCGGCCAGGCGGCGCTCGGCGGCGCGCACGTCGGCGCGCCGCTGCAGCAGCACGGTGGTATCGCCCAGCGGCAGCGGCCGGGCGAACGCCTGGACCGGGCGCGGCTGCAACAGCGTATCCAGGGTGCCGGGGCGCTGCCCCAGCAGCACCGCCAGCCGGTGCCGTGACTGGGTCTGCGCCAGTTCCAGCAGCGGGATGTCGGCCTCGATCGCCTTCAGCCGCGCACGGCTGCTCTGCACGTCGAGTTCGCTGCCCGCGCCCAGGGTCCAGCGGGTCTCGGTCAGTGCCTGGGTGTCGCGCAGGTTGACCAGGGTCTGTTCGGCCACCGCGATGCGCTTCTGCGTACCGCGCAGCTCGAAGTAATTGCGCGCGACCTCGGCGGCCACCAGCACCTGTGCGTCGACCAGGTTGGCCCATTCGGCGTCCAGGTCGGCCCGCGCCGCTTCGGCGGCGCGGCGCTGGCGTCCGAACAGGTCAAGCTCCCAGCCGGCATCGAAACCAAGCTGGTACTGCTCGCCGGACACGCGTGCGCCGCCCTGCGCCGGATCCCGTTGCCGATGGCGTTCCTGACTGGCGGCCGCGGTGACGTGCGGCGCCTGGTCGAGCTGGCGCTCGACGAACACCGCCCGCGCCTGCTGCACGCGCGCCAGTGCCAGCGTGAGGTCGAGGTTGTCGGACAACGCCGCATGCATCAGCTGCGCGAGCACCGGATCATCGAACTGCGCCCACCAGCCCGCCACCGGCGACTGCGCGCTGTATACCGGTGCGGCGGCGCCGCGCAGCACCACCGGCGGCTGCGCCGGGGCGTGGTAATCCGGGCCGACACTGACGCAGCCGGCCAGCAGCAGGCCGGACAGCGCCGCGGCCAGTGCCGCCCTCACCATGGCAGCACCTGCCCGAGATGGGTGAAGCTGCCGCTCGGCCCGTCCGCGCCGAGCAGCGCCATCTGCACGCTGGAGCGCGCGCCGTCGGCGACGTCGATCTCGCCCGCGCCCGCGTTCATGTCGGTCCGCACGTAGCCCGGGTGCACGGTGTTGACCTTGATCGGCGTGCCGCGCAGTTCGTACGCCAGCGACAGGGTCCAGTTGTTCACCGCCGCCTTGGACGCGTTGTAGGCCGGCACCTTGAAGTCGTAGATGGGCGAGCCGGGATCGGCATGCAGCGCCTGCGAACCGAGGATGCTCGACACGTTGACGATGCGCCCGGCCGTCGAGCGCCGCAGCAGCGGCAGGAACGCCTGGGTGACGGCCACCAGCGCATGCACGTTGGTGTCGAAGGTCCGGCGCCAGGTATCGAGCGGCTGCGCCGACGGTGGCAGCGACGGGTCTTCCAGCAGCACGCCGGCGTTGTTGACCAGGATGTCGAGCCGGCCGTGGTGCCGTTCGACCTCGCGCACCGCCGCGTCGATGCTGGCGGCATCGGTGACGTCCAGCTGCAGCGCCTCCACCGGCAGCCCTTCGGCCTGCAGTTGCAGTGCCAGCGCCTGCGCGGTGTCGCGCTGGCGGCCGGCGAGCAGCGTATGCACGCCGGCGCGGGCCAGCTGGCGCACCGTTTCCAGGCCGATGCCGCGGGTGGCGCCGGTGACCAGCGCGATCTTGTTGTGTTGGGTAGTCATGGATGCATGTCTCGGTTGGATGGGCCGTCGCCCGAGGATGTCAGGCGACGGCCGAAGGTCGGGTCAGTGGTGCAGGGTCGGTTCGCCATGCCGCACCAGCTGGCCGCCGCCGTTGCGGGTGACGAAGGTGCGCAGCGCGACGTAGAACACCGGGGTCAGGAACAGGCCGAACAGGGTCACCCCCAGCATGCCGGCGAACACGGTGATGCCGGTGACCGAGCGCACCTCGGCGCCCGCGCCATGCGACAGCACCAGCGGCACGGTGCCGGCGATGAAGGCGATGGAGGTCATCACGATCGGGCGCAGGCGCAGGCGGCACGCCTCCAGCGCGGCGTCGACGATGCGCTTGCCGCCCATTTCCAGCTCGCGGGCGAATTCGACGATCAGGATCGCGTTCTTGCACGCCAGGCCCATCAGCACCACCAGCCCGACCTGCACGAACACGTTGTTGTCGCCACCGCTCAGCCATACCCCGAACAGTGCCGACAGCAGCGTCATCGGCACGATCAGGATCACCGCCAGCGGCAGCGACCAGCTCTCGTACAGCGCGGCCAGCACCAGGAATGCGAGCAGGATCGCAACCGGGAACACGATGAAGGCGGCCTTGCCCTGGGTGGCCTGCTGGTAGCTCAGGTCGGTCCATTCGGTGGTCATGCCCACCGGCAGCACCTTGCCGGCGATCTCGGTCAGTCGGTTCATCGCCTCGGCCGAGGACAGCACGCGCGGGTCGGCCTCGCCGGCCAGGTCGGCGGCCGGGTAGCCGTTGAAGCGCAGCACCGGATCGGGGCCGTAGGTTTCCTTGATGGTCACCATCGAACCGATCGGCACCATCTCGCCACGGTCGTTGCGGGTACGCAGCCGGGCGATATCCTCCACGCTCTCGCGGAACGGGCCGTCGGCCTGGGCGATCACCTGCCAGGTGCGGCCGAACTGGTTGAAGTCGTTGACGTAGGCCGAGCCCAGGTAGGTCTGCAGGGTGTCGAACAGTTCGGTCAGCTGCACGCCCTGCGCCTTGGCCTTGACCCGGTCCACCTCCGCGTCCAGCTGCGGCACGTTGGCCTGGTAGCTGGTGATCGGGAAGGCCATGCCCGGGGTCTGCGCCACCGCGCCCTGCATCGCCTGCACCGCGTTCTGCAGCGCGCCGTAGCCCAGGTTGCCGCGGTCCTCGATGAACATCTGGTAGCCGTTGCCATTGCCCAGGCCCAGGATCGGCGGCGGCATCATCGAAAACGCGAAGCCTTCCTGCAGGCCGGCGATCTTCTGGTTGATCTCGGCATTGATCTGCGCGGCGCTGCGGCCGTTGCGTTCGTTGAACGGCTTGAGCGGGATGAACGCCACGCCGGTATTGGGGGTATTAGTGAACTGCAGCGCGTTCAGGCCCGGGAACGAGATGGTGTGGGCCACGCCGTCGGTTTCCTGGGCGATCTTCGCCACCTTGCGCAGCATGGCATCGGTACGCGCGATCGACGCGCCCTCCGGCAGCTTCACCCCGGCGATCAGGTACAGCTTGTCCTGGGTCGGGATGAAGCCCGGCGGCACCAGCTTGAAGATCACGCCGGTACCGACCAGCAGGATCGCGTAGACCACGAACACCGCGCCACGGCGGCCGAGGATGCGGGCCACGCCACGCTCGTACTTTTCCGAGCTGGACCTGAAGAAGCGGTTGAACGGGCGGAACACCCAGCCGAACAGGCGTTCGATCAACCGGCTCGGGCCATCCTTCGGCGCGCCGTGGGGCTTGAGCAGCCGCGCGGCCAGGGCCGGCGACAGGGTCAGCGAATTGATCGCCGAGATCACCGTGGAAATGGCGATGGTCACCGCGAACTGCTTGTAGAACTGGCCGGTGACGCCGGACAGGAAGGCCATCGGCACGAATACCGCGCACAGCACCAGGGCGATGGCGATGATCGGCCCGGACACTTCCTTCATCGCCTGGTGCGCGGCGGCGGTGGGCGACAGGCCCTCCTCGATGTTGCGCTCGACGTTCTCCACCACCACGATCGCGTCGTCGACCACGATGCCGATCGCCAGCACCAGGCCGAACAGGCTCAGCGTGTTGATCGAGAAGCCCAGCAGGTACAGCGCGGCGAACGTGCCCACCACCGACACCGGCACCGCGATCAGCGGGATGATCGAAGCGCGCCAGGTCTGCAGGAACAGGATCACCACCAGCACCACCAGCGCGATCGCCTCCAGCAGCGTGGACACCACCGCCTTGATCGAATCGCGCACGAAAATGGTGGTGTCGTACACCGCCTCGTACTTCACGTCGGCCGGAAAGGTCTTCTGCATGGCGTCCATGCTGGCGATGACCTGGTCGCGGATTTCCAGCGCGTTGGCGCCCGGCGCCTGGAAGATGCCGATGCCCACCGCGTTCTTGCCGTCCAGCTGCGAACGCAGGGTGTAGTCGCCGGCGCCCAGCTCCAGCCGGGCGACGTCGGACAGGCGCACGATCTCGCCGTCGCCGCCGCTCTTGAGCACGATGTCGCCGAACTCCTGCTCGCTCTTCAGCCGGCCCTGGGCGTTGATCAGGGTCAGGAAGCGGCTGTCCGGCAGCGGTTCGGCGCCGAGCTGGCCGGCTGAAACCTGCACGTTCTGTTCGCGCATCGCGCGCACCACGTCACTGGCGGTCAGGCCGCGCGAGGCCACCTTGCCCGGGTCCAGCCAGGCGCGCATGGCGTAGTCGCCGCCGCCGAAGACCTGCGCGTCGCCCACCCCCGGGATGCGCGCCAGCGCGTCCTTGACGTGCAGGCGCGCGTAGTTGCGCAGGTACAGGGTGTCGTACTTGCCGCCCGGCGAGGTCAGGTGCACCACCATCAGGAAGGTCGGCGACTGCTTCTGCGTGGTCACGCCCTGCCGGCGCACGTCCTCGGGCAGGCGCGCCTGCGCCTGCGCCACGCGGTTCTGCACCTTCACCGCGGCCGCATCCGGGTCGGTGCCCGGGCGGAAGGTGACGGTCATCTGCAGCACGCCATCCGAGCCGGCCACCGACTTGAGGTACATCATGCCCTCGACGCCGTTGATCGCCTCCTCCAGCGGGGTAGCGACGGTCTCGGCGATGACCTTGGGGTTGGCGCCCGGGTAGACCGTGCGCACCACCACCGACGGCGGCACCACTTCCGGGTATTCGCCGACCGGCAGGATCGGGATCGCGATCAGGCCGGCGGCGAAGATCACGATCGACAGCACCGCCGCGAAGATCGGCCTGTCGATGAAGAAACGGGAAAAATCCATCTGCGGAATCCTTGCAATGGCCGGGCGCCGGCATGCAGCCCGCCTGCCCCCGCCCATGCGGGCGAAGGCCAGGCGGCCGGCCGCCGGGCCGGCGTCAGGTTGAAACGGGGGTCAGTTCAGCGCGGTGGCGTCATGGCCCACGCCGGACGCCGGCGTGGGCTGCATCGCCACTGCCCTGGCCTGCACCGGCATGCCTGGCATGAACACCTTCTGCACGCCATCGACGATCACCTTGTCGCCCGGCGCCAGCCCGGCCTCGACGATGCGCAGGCCCTCCGCGCTGCGCCCCAGCTGGACATCGCGGCGCTGCGCCTTGCCCTCCTTGTCGACCACGTACACGTACTTGCGGTCCTGGTCGGTCAGCACCGCCCGGTCGTCGATCAGCATGGCCTCGAACGCACCGCTGCCGAGCAGCCGCACGCGCGCGAACAGGCCCGGGGTGAACTGGCGGTCGCGGTTGTCCAGCAGCGCGCGCACGCGGATGGTGCCGGTACTGCGGGTGACCTGGTTGTCGAGGAAATCCACCTTGCCCGCATGCGGGAAGCCCGCCTCGCCGCTCAGCGCCACCTTCACCGGCAGCGCCTGGTCGCGCTCGCTCGGACGCTCGCCACTGCGCGCCATCCGCGCGTAGCGCAGGAACGTGCCCTCGTCGGCGTCGAAGTACACGTGCACGGTGTCCAGCGACACCAGGGTGGTCAGCACGCTGGCGCTGTCGCCGGCGGTGACCAGGTTGCCGGCGGTGACCATGGCGCGGCCGGCGCGGCCATCGATCGGCGCGCGCACCTTGGTGAACTCCAGGTCGAGGCGCGCCGCGTCCACCGCGGCCTGCGCCGCCTGCACCGCGGCGCCGGCCTGCTCGGCGGCGGCACGGCGCTGCTCAGCGGTCTCCGCGGCGATGGCCTGCTGCTCGGCCAGGCGGCGCGCGCGCTCGGACTCGCTGCGCGCCAACGCGGCCTGGGTGCGGGCGCGGGCGAGCTCGGCGCGGGCGCGGTCGTACTCGGCCTGGTAGCTGCGCGCGTCGATGGTGAACAGCACGTCGCCCTTCTTCACCTCCTGGCCTTCGGTGTAGTTGACCCTATCGATGTAGCCGGACACGCGCGGGCGCAGTTCCACGCTCTGCACCGCTTCCACGCGGCCGCTGAATTCGTCCCACTGGCTGACCTGCCTGACCAGCACCGGCGCCGCGCTGACTTCCGGCGCCGGCGGCGCACCGGCTTGCTGGGCGTGGCCGCCGCTGCACGCGGCGAGAACGGCGATGGCCAGCGCCGTCATGCCCGCCAGGGCAATGCGTCGCGGGGTCCGGGAGGGGCTGGAGATACCTTTCATGTCATGCATCCTGGAGGGGGAAGAGGGGCCGCTGGGTGGCAGGGAACGGGGCCGTTGCCGGGTGCGCGGGACAGTGTGCGCAGGCGCTGCTGACAGCCGCTGTCAGCAGCCGCCGATGGCGGCGCGGGAAACCCGGGGTGGCGCGCGGCCTGCGCGCACGCAGCCGGTTGCCGCGCATGCCGGCGCTCGTCAGCGGCATTTCCACTGTCCCGCTCACGGAAATTTTTCTCCCGCTGGCGGGACAAACGCCGCCGCGAAGCATTCGGCCAGGCGCCGACCCAGCGTCCGCGACGGCGCCAAGGACGCCGGCGCGCGCATCCCGCGCAGCGCAGCGAAGTGCTGTGGATTCAAGCCGTTGTCCCGCCAGGCGCGGCGGTCGACCGTGGAAAACGCCGGCAGGCGGCGCGTCGGCTGGAAGGCAGGAAGGTGGCGCAGGCGCATGGCTGCAGGTCCGATCTGGGCGGAGGCCGCCAAGTTACGCCTCTAATTCATACTTGATTAGTACGGATTGAAGGGAATAATCGTCCCGTCGCCGGCACAATCCCGCTGCCGAAGGAACCTCTCCCATGGCCCACGATCTCAACGACACCCTGATCTTCGTCAAGGTGGTCGAACAGGGCAGCTTCACCGCCGCCGCGCGCCTGTTGGGGCAACCCAAGACCACCGTCAGCCGCAAGGTGCAGGAGCTGGAAGAGCGGCTCGGCGCGCGCCTGCTGCACCGGACCACGCGTCGCCTCGGCCTGACCGAGGCCGGCAGCGTCTACTACGAACACTGCCAGCGCATCGCGCGCGAGCTGGAACAGGCGCAGAGCGCGGTCAGCCAGCTGCAGTCCGGGCCGCGCGGCTGGCTGCGCTTCACCGTGCCGTACGCGGTCGGGGTCAACTGGATCGCCCCGCTGCTGGGGCAGTTCCAGGCGCAGTACCCGGAAATCCGCGTGGACATGCACCTGGGCAACGAGATGCTCGACCTGATCTCCGGCGAGACCGACCTGGCGCTGCGCGTCGGCCCGCTGCCCGACTCCAACCTGATCGCACGCAAGCTCGGCAGCCTGCGCACCCAGGTATTCGCCAGCCCCGCCTACCTCCGGCGTCACGGCGAACCGCGGCATCCGGACGAACTGCAGCATCACCGCACGCTGGCGCTGCGCAAGCACCAGCAGGGCCAGAACAACCGTTTCGCCTGGTCGTTGGCCGAAGATGGCGGGCAGATGCGCGAGTTCCCGGTCAATCCTCTGATGGTGGCCAACGACACCGCCGCGTTGAATTCGATGCTGGTCGGTGGCGAAGGGCTGATGCTCAGCAGCGACGTGATGGCCAAGCCATTCATCGAGTCGGGCATGTTGCGCCGGGTACTGGCCGGATGGACCGGCCCGGACTACGACTTCAGCGCGGTGTTCGCCGGCGGCGGCATGGTCTCGCCCAAGGTGCGCGCCTTCGTCGATTTCCTGGTGGAGAAGCTCAACCTGGACGCCAACTACATGTTGCTGCAGTGCCCCAACGCCAAGCACCTGGTCGACCGCGAGCCCGCGTACTGCCAGCGTGGACTGGAGCTACCGGAGCTGCGTGTGCTGGAGGCGCTCAGCGCCTGAGCCGCGCACGCGTCGCGGGACGGAAACGGAAACGGCGGCCGATGGCCGCCGTTGTTGCCTGCGCCAATTGGCGTCAATTGCCGCGGCCGTAGGGCCACAGCGGCACCACCTGCACTTCCTTGCAGCCGTCGTAGCGGCTGCAGCTGCCGAAGTAACCGGGGCCAGAGTAGCGCTGGCGCGCATCGCGGTTGTACGGGCTGTTGTAGAAATCCGGCCGGTACAGATGGCCGGCGCCGTGGTAGCGCATCGGCGTCTGCGGCGCCGCGAACGGCTGCGCGGCGGCGCTCGCCACGGCCGCGCCGTCGCCACCGGTCACATAGCCTTCCTGCGGGTCGTAGCGGACCATGCGGTAGTAAATGGTCTCCCCGTCCTGCCGGCGCGTGCGCAGCGCCTGCATCGCGCCGTCGGCGTACACGTACGGGCGGCCGTTCTCGAACACGACCTCGGACGGATTGACCTGCTCCTCCTCCAGCGGTGGCTGCTGCGCCAGCGCGCTCCCCGCCATGGCCGCCAGCAGCAGCGCTGTCCCTGTCACGATCCTGATCCTGCCTGCGCGCATGTCGTTCCTCCCTGGTGGTTGCGCCGCGCCACTGCGGTGCGGGCGGGCCGGGCCAAGTATAGGCAGCGCGGGCGGCAGCCACACCCGCCCGAACACGGAAAGCCGACGCCGTTCACCGCGCGGCCGTGCGCCCGTTCCCGACCCGCGCAGGCCCCAGCCAACCCGGCGAAGCCCCCGGCAGCCAGCGCAAAATAGATGACGCAAACGGCGCCGGTTCCGTGATTGCTCCCGTATGGGCGATGCATCCGCCCCTTTCCCCCGAACCGGAGTCCAGCGTGAACCATGATCCCTATGCCGCCCCCGCCGTCGACATCGACATCGACATCGACCTACTGGAAGTATCCGAGCGCTGGAAGCGCCATTTCGCGGGCATCCAGCGGTGTCCGGCAAGGCGGACGGGCCGGCCAGCCGCGCCTGCGGGGTCTATCTGCCGTAACGCCGCATCGCCTCGCTGATCAGCACCCGGGCGTCGGCGGCGTTGCCCCAGCCGTTGAGCTGCACCGGGTTGCGACCGGTCGGCAGGTCCTTGTAAACCCGGAAGAACGCCTCGATGCGCTGGCGCTCGACTTCCGGCAGATCCGCCAGGTCGCGGATGCTGGCGTAGGTCGGGTCGACCTTGTCGGTTGGCACGCCGATGATCTTCTCGTCGTGCTCGCCGCCATCAATCATCTTCAGGTAACCGATCGGCCGGAAGCGCACGATCACGCCGGGATGCAGCGGCTCGCGGGTCAGCACCAGCGCATCCAGCGGATCGTTGTCACCGGCCAGCGTGCGCGGCATCGAGCCGTAGTTGGCCGGATAGGCCACCGGCATCGACTGGAAGCGATCCACGTGGACCAGGCCGTCTTCCTTGATCTCGTACTTGGTGAAGCTGCCGGCCGGAATCTCCACCGCCAGATTCACCTCCTGCGGGGCCTGCTTCGGCTGGGCGACCAGGAACGGATGCAGCACGGTATCGGCGGCCGTCACCGCACTGGCCAGCAACAGCAGCGCGGCGCCGATGGCAGCGAGGGGAAGGACGCGTCGGGGCATGGTCATCTGCTTCTCCTCATTCCCAGCAGCGGTCGGCGCGACCCTTGGCGGTCTGCGCACGCGGGCAGTCGCGCGGTGCGATGCGGCCTTGGGTCAACTCCGTGCGTTGCTTCGCGCCCTTGGCATCGCGGCGCAGTTCGAAGGCGTCGTACAGACGACCGGTCACGGTGCGCGCTTCGTAGCGCAGGTGCTGCGGATCGATGTCCAGAACCTGGAACAGCTGGGTGTCCTCGGCTACCGGATCCATCGTCTTCCGTGCCTCGTCGGAAAGGCGATACTGCTTCGGCCCGGCCACGGTCACCACGTACTGCGGCGTCGCAGCCTGCCCTTCGCCACGACGGCCGTAGGTGTGATCGTGGCCCTGCAGCACCAGATCGACGTTGTGGCGGCGCACCACCGGCAGCAGCAGGTCACGCAGCGCGGCGTTCTCGCGCCCTTCGCGCGGCGAGTAGAACGGCTGGTGCAGCAGCACGATGGTCCATGGCTGCGGGTTGCCGGTCAGGACCTTGTCCAGCCACTGTGCCTGCGCCTTGGCCGTGCCGAGGTCGAGTGCGGAGGTACCATCGACCACGGCCACGCGCACGCCCTGTGCATCGAACCAGTAGCTGGCCTGCCGTGCGGCGGTGGCGCCATTGCCCGGCAGCGCGAAGGTCACGGGCCAGTGCCGGCCCAGCACGCGCCGCTCCTGCGGGGTGTCCTCGAATTCCTCGAAGTACTCATGGTTGCCGATCGCCGGGGCCACCAGCGTTTCCTGCGCCAACCAGCCGGTGGCGGCAAACCACTCGCCCCATTCGCTGTCGTCCATGTTGTCGCCGCCGCTGACCAGATCACCGGCGAACAGGCTCATGCGCGCCTGCGGCGCAGCCTTCTGCGCGGCACGCACCACGCGGCTGACATGGCTGACGTTCTTGTTCTGGGTATCACCGAAGTACAGCAGGGTCAGCGGCTGGTCGGCGCCGGCCAGCGTGCGCAGCTGGTTCCAGGCGCTCCAGCTGCCATTGCCCTGCACGCGGTAGACGTACAGGGTGTCCGGCTGCAGGCCACCGATGTCGGCACGATGGTGGTGCGACAGCCCGTTCTCGGTCTGCAGTGCGCGCGTCGTCGCACGCACCTGGCGGATGCCCTCGATGGCCGGCGAATCTGCGGCCAGCGCGATCTCCAGCAGTGGTGCCTGCACGCTGCCATCGGTACGCCAGGCCACGGCAAAACCGTGACTGGGATCCGTCGAGGGCGAGGCGACGATACGGTCCGGCACCGATGTCGCTGCATAGTGGCGGCTACCCTCCGGCACCTGGGTATTCGGTTCGGCCGCCGCGAACGACAGCGACGGCAGCGCCAGCAGAAGGCCCAGCGCCAACGTACGCATCACACACTGCCCACTCATGCGCCACACTCCAGCGGCAGCGCGAGCTGCCTGGCGATGCTCTCCCAGTCGAAGGCCACCACGCCCTGGTCGTCATGCACCGCATACAACGCACCGTGCGGGAAGCGCGCGCTGGGCTGCTGCATCATCCAGATGCCATCGGTGTTGGCCACGGTGTTGCCCTGGAACGCGCCGACCGGCTTCAGCGTGTGCCGGTCGAACAGGTGGAACACGCTGCGTTGCTTGCCCTGCTCGGTGGTGATCCACCAGCCGTCCTTGCCGCAGGTGCGCAGGGTCACGCCTTCGGCCTGGGCCTTGAACACGTCGCGGCCGAAGGTGGTGCCGGTGAAGCGTCCGGCCAGGGTGTAGACCTTGAACTCGCTGGCGTAGCTCTCGTCCTCTTCGGCAATCAGCAGGCGGTCGTTCCCGGGGTCGCCCCAGATCGACTCGACCACGCGCAGCGCTCCCGCCTCGGTGGTATCGCCGATGCTGGCCACCAGCTTCGCGTCGACCTTCTCACCATTGCGGGTCACCTGATACTGGCGCACGCGCTTGTCCAGCTCAGCCAGCGGCGGCAGGATGTCACGCCCCTGCGCATCCTCGCCGTTGTCCCAGGAGTCGGTGACGTAGACGCTGTAGCCATCGGCGCGGCGGTCCACCCACAGCCCGTACGGCTTGCGCAGGTCGTCCGCAGCGAACGTCGCCAGCGGCGTGAAGTCCGGCAGGGCCAGCACCTGCACGCGGTGGTTGTCGCGCTCGACGATCCACAGCAGGTCGTCGGTCACCGCGATGCCGTTTGGGCGGTCGAACTGCCCCGGTGCGGTGCCGCTGCTGCCGACGTCACGCAGATGCTGCCCAGTGCTGCCGTCGTAGACCACCAGTTTGTCGGTGGCCTTGGCGGTAGCGATCAGCCACAGCGCGCCGTCCGGCGCGCGCCAGGCCGCGGGCGAATCAATGTTGTCGGCCGGGGTCATCGGTGACAGGAAGGCTTCGGCGATGGTGGTCACCACGCGCTCGCCGCTGGCGGCCGGCGCGGACACTCCTGCGACCGGATCGTTGCCGGTGGCCGGCGTACAGCCGGCGACCAGCGTGGCCGCCAGCGCGGCGGCCAGGACAGTTACGCTACGCCCCATCACAGCGCCACCTTCAGGCCCAGCGCATAGGTGCGGCCGTACTCTTCCATCTGCAGCGTGCGCGAACGCGCGCCCTGGTACAGCTCCAGCGGCTTGTCCAGCAGGTTCTGCGCTTCGAAATACATGCTCACCCGCGGGCTGAACCGGTAGTCCAGCGAGAAGTCGAGCTGGGTATGCGGCGCCACGTAGATATCGAAGGCACCGCCCTTGCCGATGCTGTCCAGGTATTGGCTGCGGTACACCGCCGCCAGGCGCGTGCTTACACCGTATTTTTCATAGCCGATGTGCGCGCTGTAGACATGCTTGGAGGCGCGCGGCAGGGTGAAGTCCTCGCCCTCCCGATCCTTGATGCCGGCATCGAATTTGGTGTCCAGCCAGGTGCCACTGGCACCGACCAGCAGGCCATCCAGGCCGTCCGGCAGGAAGGCCAGCTGCTGCTGCCAGTTGAACTCGGCACCACGCACGGTGGCCTTGCGGCCATTGATCGGCTGGGTCACGTCGAAACCATCGTAGGCCGGATCATTGGTACGCACGGTTTCCACGATGTAGCCATCGATCGACTTGTGGAACAGGCCCAGCGAAACGATGCCGCTGCTGCCGATGTACTTTTCCACCGACAGGTCGATGTTCCTGGACTCGTACGGATCGAGTTCCGGATTGCCCAGGCGCACCTCCTCGTCACCCCGGCTGTAACCCACGCGCGGCGAGACGTCGCCGAACGAAGGGCGCGAGACGGTCTTGTTGGCCGAGGCGCGCAGCACCCAGTCGTCGGCCGCGTCATAGCGCAGGTGCAGGCCCGGCAGCACATTGGTGTAGCTGCTGTTGGCCGCGCGCGGGGTGACGGTGAAACTGCGGCCGTTCGCAGCCACGTCCACCTGGTTGCCGACCGCCTTGAAGCGGGTGTTCTCCACGCGCACGCCGCCGATGATGCGCAGTGCGCCCACGTCCCAGGTACCCATCGCATAACTGGCGAAGATGTCCTCGCTGGCCACGTAATCCTCTTCCAGCGAGGTCATCGCGTTGTCGCCCACATCCTGCGGGCGGGCGCCGTACTGGCCACCGTTGGCCGCCCAGTAGTCGCGCATCGCATCCGAATCCATGCCATCGCCCATGTTGCCGTGGCGGTGGTCGGGCGAGCCGGTGGTCCAGTCCGACAGCGCCACCTTTGGGCCGACGCGCAGCTCGCGCTCATCGACATTCACGTCGCGGTCGCGCCAGCGGCCCAGCAGGCCAAACTTGATGCTGCTGCCATCGCCATCGAAGCGCACGTTGACCTGTGCGCTGTGCTCCTTGTCGTTGACCTGCTTGGGCGAGATCACGAAACGATCGAAGGCGTAGTTGCCGTTGTCCAGCCACTGCGGGTTGTCGAAGCTGTAGGCCGGCAGGCGGCCGCGCTGGTCCAGCGTGCCGTTGAAATCGGCGCCATCCAGCTTGAAACGCGCCTCCATTTCATCGTTCACCCGCTCTTCGGTGCGGGTATAGCCGACCCTGTAGTCGACCACCGCGTTGGTCAGCCGGTTCTCGCCTCCCAGGCTGGCCGCGAAGGTGTTTTCCTTCTTGGTGCGGTAGCGCATGCGCTTGTCGATGGCATCGCCCGGCATGTCGTCCAGGCGGTACTGGTCGGTACCGGTGCTGACCATGTCCGCGTCGTCGAAGTTGAAGATCACGCGCTGCCGGGTCTCGGCATCGTCGAACTGGCTGTACAGCGTGCGCAGGTAGTACCTGTTGTCCTCGTCCGGGCGCCAGTCGAGGTTGAGGTTGGCACCGATGCGCTTGCGCTCGATCTCGTACTTGCGGTGCTGCAGGTTGATCGCAGTCACGTCACCGGGGGCGGCATCGTCCTCGCCATCGTACTCCACTTCGGTGTTGTCCGACTCGAACTTCCGCTTCTGGTAATTCACGCCCAGCGCTACGCCGAAGGTATCGTTGAACACCTCGCTGTAGTTGAAGGCGGCCTTGGGACTGGTCTGGCCGGACAGCTGCTGGTGGCTGCCCTCGATCTTGCCGCGCAGGCTGCGGCCCTCGCGGTCGAAGGCCGAGGCCGATTCCACCAGCACGGCACCGCCGATGGCATCACCGGGCATGTCCGGGGTCGGCGACTTGACCACGCGCAGGCGCTCGGTGGAGTCGGAGGGAATCACGTCCAGCGGCGCCGCGCGGCTGGAATCTTCCGGGGTACCCACGGCGATGCCATCCACGCTGACGCTGTTGAGGTTGGCATCCAGGCCACGAATGACCACGAACCGGCCCTCGCCCTGGTCGCGGGTCACGCTGACGCCGGGCAGGCGCTGCAGCGATTCGGCCACGTTCTTGTCCGGGTACTGGCCCAGGGCATCGGAGGACACCGCGTCCTCGATGGCATCGCTGCTGCGCTTGAGATCGACCGCGCGGACCTGCGATTCGAGCTGGGCGCGCACTTCGACGCGGTCCAGGTCGATCGCGTCGGCCGTCGCGGTGCCGGCAGCGGTGAGCGCCGGCTGTGCGGCCGCCTGCCGGGGTGCCGTCGCGCCCATCGCCAGGGTCAGGGTGATGGCAACGGCCAACGGAGTCTTGATATGCACTGGTAAGCCCCATTCCTGTTAAGAATGGGTCTGCACGGTATGTCCGTAAGGTTGCATGGCCGTGACACGCGTGCGGTTTCCCCGGCCCGGCTTGGGGTTCGGCCCGGCGATCCGGCAGAATGCGGGCCTCCCCTCTTTGCACGTCCGACCATGAAGATCGTCGAAGTACGCCACCCGCTGGTCCAGCACAAGATCGGCCTGATGCGCCAGGCCTCGCTCAGCACCAAGGAGTTCCGCGAGCTGACCGACGAGCTGGGCAGCCTGCTCGCCTACGAGGCCACCGCCGACCTGGAAACCGAACCCTGCACCATGCAGGGCTGGGCCGGCCCGGTCACGGTGCAGCGCATCGCCGGCGCCAAGATCACCCTGGTGCCGATCCTGCGCGCCGGGCTGGGCATGCTCAACGGCGTGCTGTCGCTGATCCCGGCCGCGCGCGTCAGCGTGGTCGGCCTGCAGCGCGACGAGGAAACCCTGCAGCCGGTGCCCTACTTCGAGCGCCTCACCGGGCGCCTGGAGGAACGCGACGCGCTGATCCTGGACCCGATGCTGGCCACCGGCGGCACCCTCATCGCCACCATCGACATGCTCAAGCGCGCCGGCGCCCGCCGCATCAAGGGTATTTTCCTGGTGGCCGCGCCCGAAGGCCTGCGCGCGGTCGAAGCGGCCCACCCGGACGTGGAGATCTACACCGCGGCCATCGACGAGCGGCTCAACGACAAGGGCTACATCCTGCCCGGCCTGGGCGATGCGGGCGACCGCATTTTCGGCACCCGGGTGCATTAAAAAAACTACATCGCGGCTTCACGACGGCTTGCTCCCCGGCGGGCGGATGCTTGCGCCCGTCACCCACCCCGGAGCCGCGCCATGTACCGTCCCGCCCTGCTTGCCTGCCTGCTGTTGGCCACTGCCGTGCCGTTCGTGGCCGGCGCCGGCACGCCCACCCCGCAACAACAGCGCATGGCCGAATGCTCGGCCAAGAACAAGGGCCTCAAGGGCGATGCCTACAAGGATGCCCAGCGCACCTGCCTCAGCGGCCATCCCGCCGCCGCCACGGCGGCGGTGACCCCGCAGCAGCGCATGACCCGGTGCAATGCCGATGCCTCGGCCAAACACCTGAGCGGGGATGCCCGCAAGACCTTCATGAGCGACTGCCTGCGCAGCCACTGACGACGGATGGGGGGTCGGCGGATCGTCGCCCGTCGTCGACGCCCCGGCAGCGGCGCGCGTCAGCGACGTACCCGCTGTTCGCCCGCCGCGGCCGGCGCCTCGAGCAGTTGCCGCGCCCGCGGGTCGTCCAGCAGCTCGGCCTGCAGGAATGCGGTGCCCAGCTGCAGGGCGCGCTCGAACAGCGCTTCCGGCTCGCCGCCGATGAGGTTGTGCCCGCCGCCGGCCAGTACCACCGCCTGCCTGTCGCCGGCCGGCGCGGTCTGCACCGGGTACAGGTGGTCGGCCGGGTCGCTGACGAAGCCCGGCACGCGGTCCTCGTCGCCGGTCACCAGCAGCAGCGGCACCGCCAGCGATGCATAGGAATCGGGCCCGATCAGCCCCGCGATGCGGCCCGGCGAGGAATAGCCCAGCACCGCCACCACCGTGGGATCGCGCAGCGGCCCGAGTCCGGCCAGAGCGCCGCCCAATACCGCCGAGATCAGCGTGCCCAGGCTGTGCCCGGCCGCGGCCACCGGCACATCCGGCCAATGCGCATGGGCGTAGGCGCTGGTCGCGCGCATGTCGGCCAGGCGCTCGCCGAACCCCTGCTGCAGCGAGAACGCTTCGCGCCCCGGGTACTTGAGCGAGTCCACGTGCAGCGGCGCCAGCACCACGAAACCGGCATCGGCCCAGGCCTGCAACAGGCGCTCGTAGCGTTCCGGCCAGGCACCATGCCCGCTGGAGAACACCACCACCCCGCGCACCTGCGCCGGCTCCCAGATCGCCAGCGTGGTGGCCCGCCCGGGCGACACCTGCAGGGGTCGCGTGGCAGTGGGCGCGGCGACGGCGTGCTGGGCCACGGCCAGCATGGCCAGCACCAGCGCGAGCAGGCCACCAAAGACATGGCGGGTGTTCAGGGCGCGCACCCGCCTGCGCCGGCCGCCGTCCGGCCGCACGGTGCAAGCCGGATGTCCCGCTGTTTCATTCTTCATGATGGATCCCGCGTTGGAAGACGCAGACCAGTGTGCGCAAGCCAGCTACCGGCGGCAGGAGCCGCCGGTCACCCGTGCGCGGTGCCGGAAGTCACTTTCTCACGCCACCAGCGAGCGAGCGCGCAGTTCGGCGACCTCGTGGGCGACGCCGAAGCGGCCCTTGTCGTCGCGGGTCACCCGGGCCATCGCGCACTGCGGGTCGTGGGTGAAGAACAGGTGCACGTTGCGTGCCAGCTTGTCCTCGAGGAAGGCGCGCTTCTCGTCGATCAGCAGTTCCGCGTTGCGGTCGTAGCCCATGGTGATCGGCACGTGCACCCAGGAACGGCCGGGGATCAGGTCGGCGCAGAACACCAGGCCGCCATGCGGCTGGCCGTCGATGCGCTCGGGGCCGACGATTTCGGCCAGCATCAACCCCGGCGTATGCCCGTCACTGAAGCTGAAACGCACCGACTCGCCCAGCGCCTGCGAATGCGCGCCGGAGACGATCTCCAGGCGTCCGCTGGCTTCCAGCAGCCCCGGCAGTTCCGGGATGAAACTGGCACGGTCGCGCGGATGCGGGTGCCGCGCCCGCTCCCAGTGGGTGGCACCGACCACGAAGGTCGCGTTGGGGAACAGCAGTTCCGGCCCGCGGCCTTCCGACCAGGGCGCCAGCAGGCCGCCGGCATGGTCGAAATGCAGGTGGCTGAGCACCACCACGTCGATGTCCTCGTGCTCGAAGCCGGCCTCGCGCAGCGAGTCGATCAGGACATGCCGCGGTTCCTGCACGCCATAGCGTTCGCGCAGCTTCGGCTCGAAGAACGCACCGATGCCGGTTTCGAACAGCACCGTCTTGCCACCCAGCGGGCTGGCCAGCAACGCGCGGCAGGCCAGCTCGATGCGGTTCAGGTCATCGGCCGGCGACCATTTTTCCCACACGGCCTTGGGCGCGTTGCCGAACATCGCGCCACCGTCCAGTTTCTGGCTGTTGCCACGGATCGACCATAGTTTCATATGAAAAATTCTACCGCCGCCGCGTTAAATATTCGCAAGGCGGGGCGCGCCCGCGCGCCGCCCGCGGGGGCCGCTTCCCGGGGCCCCGGGGGCGGCTCAGCGATACACCGGGTGCGCCCGGCACAAGGCCACCACCTGCTCGCGGACGCGTGCGCCGACCTGGGCCTGCGTGCCCTCGCCCAGCGCGTCGAGCACGTCGCACAGCCAGCCGGCCAGCTGCGTGCATTCGGCCACGCCGAAGCCGCGCGTGGTCAGCGCCGGGGTGCCGATGCGCAGGCCCGACGTGACCGACGGCGGGCGCGGATCGCCCGGCACCGTGTTCTTGTTGGTGGTGATGCCGGCCGCGTCCAGTGCCGCGTCGGCGTCCTTGCCGGTATAGCGGCGGTCGCGCAGGTCGATCAGCATCAGGTGGTTGTCGGTACCACCGGACACAATCCGGTAGCCGCGCTGCTGGATCGCCGCCGCCATCGCCCGCGCGTTGGCCAGTACCTGCCGCTGGTAGGCCCTGAACTCCGGCCGCAGGGCCTCCTTGAAGGCCACCGCCTTGGCCGCGATCACGTGCATCAGCGGGCCGCCCTGCACGCCGGGAAACACCGCCGAGTCGAGCTTGCGGTAGAAATCGGCCCCCTGCCCATGGGCCAGGATCAGGCCGCCGCGCGGGCCGCGCAGGGTCTTGTGCGTGGTGCTGGTGACCACGTGCGCATGCGGCAGCGGGTCCGGATACTCGCCCGCCGCGACCAGCCCGGCCACGTGCGCCATGTCCACCCAGAACAGCGCGCCGACGCGGTCGGCGATGGCCCGCATGCGCGCCCAGTCCTTGTGCCGCGAGTAGGCCGAGAAGCCACCGATCAGCAGCCGCGGCCGCGTCTCCAGCGCGATGCGCTCCATCGCGTCGTAGTCGACAAGCCCGGTCTGCGGATCCACCCCGTACGCCACGATGCGGTAATGCCGGCCGGAGAAGTTGGACGGATTGCCATGGGTCAGGTGCCCGCCCTGCGCCAGGTTCATGCCCATCACCGTATCGCCCGGGCTGGCCAGGGCCAGGAACACCGCGGCGTTGGCCTGCGCCCCGGCATGCGGCTGCACGTTGGCGTAGTCGCAGCCGAACAGCTGCCGCGCGCGTTCGATCGCCAGGCGCTCGGCCACATCCACGTTGCCGCAGCCGCTGTAGTAGCGGCGCCCGGGATAGCCCTCGGCGTACTTGTTGGTGAACACCGAATCCTGCACCGCGCGCACCCGCGGGCTGGCGTAGTTCTCCGAGGCGATCAGTTCGACATGGTCCTCCTGCCGGCATTCCTCGGCGTGGATGGCCGCGGCCAGTTCGGGATCGAAATCGGCAAGGCGCGACGATGGGTCATGCATGGGGGCGACTCCTGGGTGTGGATCGGGGCCGGGCCGGTAGGCCCGGCGGGGATTGGCAAACGTGTGGCTCACGGGCCGGCGGCCGGCCAGTAATGGTTGTCTGGCGTATCGCGCGCGCCGAAGATGGCCTGGCCGACGCGCACCACCGTGGCGCCTTCCTCGATGGCGATCTCGAAGTCGCCGGACATGCCCATCGACAGCTCGTCCAGGCCGATGCCGTCCGGCGCCTGCGGGCGCAGGCGGTCGCGCAGTTCGCGCAGGCGCACGAAGCAGGCGCGCACCCGCGCCGCGTCCTCGGAGAACAGCGCCAGGGTCATCAGCCCGCGCACGCGTAGATGCGTGAAGCGCGGCAGTGCGGCGATGAAACCAGCCACGTCGGCCGGCGCCAGCCCGTACTTGCTGTCCTCGCCGGAGGTGTTGACCTGCACAAACACGTCCAGCTGCCGGCCTTCCAGCTGCAGGCGGTGGTCCAGGGTCTGCGCCAGGCGCAGGCTGTCCAGTGCCTGGAACTCGCTGGCGAAACGCGCGACCAGCTTGGCCTTGTTGGTCTGCAGATGGCCGATCACCGACCAGCGCAGGTCGCCCAGGTCCTGCATCGCCTCCCATTTGTGGTGTGCCTCCTGCACCTTGTTCTCGCCCAGCAGGCGGCAGCCCGCGGCGTAGGCCAGGCGCAGGCTCGCCTCTGGCTTGGTCTTGCTCACCGGCAGCAGGCGCACGCCGGCCGGGTCGCGGCCGGCACGCTGGCAGGCGGCGGCGATGCGCGCCTGCACCGCGGCCAGGTTGCGGCGGACATCATCGAACGTGAGCGCCTGCGGGTAGCGGCCATGGCGGTCGTGCGAAGTCGGGGTGGCCGGGTTCATGGACGGGTTGCTCCGGCGTCGGTGACCGATGCCGGGCGCCCGTCCGGCAGCCGGCCGTTGAGCAGCAGGTGCGCCAGCAAGCCGATCACCAGCCCCCAGAATGCGCCGCCGATACCGAACAGCGTGATGTTGGCGGCCGCCGCCAGGAAGGTGATCAGCGCCGCCTCGCGGGTGCGCGCATCGGCTACCGCCGTGGCCAGGCTGCCGCCCAGGGTGCCCAGCAGGGCCAGCCCCGCCAGCGTGGTGATGAAGGTCGCCGGCAGCGCCAGGAACACCGCCGCCAGGGTTACCCCGAACACACCGACGAGGATGTAGAACACACCGGCGGCGATGCCGGCGATCCAGCGCCGGGACGGATCCTCGTGCGCCTCGGGTCCGGTGCAGATCGCCGCCGTGATCGCGGCGATGTTGAAGGCATGGGAACCGAACGGCGCCATCAGCAGCGAGCCGAGCCCGGTCGCGGTGACGATGGGATCGGCGGGTGTGCGGAAGCCGTCGTTGCGCAGCACCAGCATGCCCGGCATGTACTGCCCGGTCAGTGTGATCAGGAACAGCGGCAGCGCCACGCCCAGCAGGGCATTGAGAGTGAACACCGGCATCGTGAACACCGGCGTGGCCAGGCGCAGCTCCAGCCCGTGCAGGTCGAGGCGCCCCTGCACCAGCAGCAGGCCCAGCCCCGCCAGCAGGATGCCGACCACCGCATAGCGCGCGCTCACCCGCCGGAGCACCCCGTAGGCCAGGATCAGCGCCCCGGCCAACAGCGGGTCGACGTCCAGCCCCGCGAACGCCGTGATCCCGAACTGCAGCAGGATGCCCGCCAGCAGGCCGGCGGCCACGCCCGGCGGCACCCGCCGGATCACCCGTTCGAACCGCCCGGACAGGCCGAGCACGACGAAACCCGCGGCCGACAGCACGAACGCCCCGACCGCTTCGGCCCACGGCGTGGTCGCCAGCGCGGTGACCAGGAACGCGGCGGCCGGCGTCGACCACGCGGTGATGACCGGCGCACGGTAGCGCCAGCTCAGCAGCAGCCCGGTCAGGCCCACGCCGATGGACACCGACCAGACCCATGAGGCGGTCAGCTGCGGCCCGAGGCCGGCCACCTTGGCCGCCTGGAACACCAGGATGAAGGTGCCGCCGTAATTGACGATGACCGATACCAACCCGGCCAGGACCGGGTGCGGCAGGTCGCGCAGGCGCAGCGCGGGAACAGGGACCGATGGCATGGGCGGATGCGGGCTCCAGGCAGTTGACGGGGGCGACCCCGGGGCTGTTTTATAGCCGCGCAATGGACTGATTTACCCATCCACTTTCCACATCGGATACCGGCCAATTGTTCCGCCATGCCCAGCTCGAATCGGTAAAGGCCTGGCTGGTCGACCCGGCGCACGCCGGCCTGCCCCTGCACGCACGCATCCAGCGCGCCCTGCGCCAGCTGATCCTCGAGGGCGCGATCGACGTGGGCCGGCCATTGCCGGCGTCGCGCGCGCTGGCCCACTCGCTCGGGGTTTCCCGCGACACGGTGGAGGCCGCCTATGGCCAGTTGCATGCCGAGGGCTTCATCGAACGCCGCGTGGGCAGCGGCAGCTTCGTGTCAGAGCGCGTGCGGCGGCGGCGCAGCGCGGCGCGCCGGGCCGGCCCGGCACCGCTGGCCGCCGCGCTGAGCCGGCGTGGCGCGGCGTTGTTCCGCGACGGCGGGGTGCGCGATTTCCTTGCCCCGCGCGCGTTCGCGCCCGGCCTGCCCGAGACCCGCCATTTCCCGCTGCAGACCTGGGAGCGGCTGCAACGGCAGGTGCTCAGGCAACACGGCAGCGCCGCCCTGCTGCACAGTCCGCCGCAGGGCATGGAAGCGTTGCGCCAGGCCATCGCCGACTACGTCAACCTCGAACGCGGCGCCCGCGCCACGCCCGGGCGCGTGCTGGTGCTGACCAGCTCGCAACAGGCGCTGGCGCTGTGCGCCAGCGTGCTGCTCGACGCCGGCGACCGTATCTTCATCGAGGACCCGGCCTACCATGGCGCGCGGCGCGCGTTCGAGGCCGCCGGCCTGGACTGCGTGCCGGTGCCGGTGGACGCCCACGGCATGCGCGTGGAACGGCTGCACGACGCGGCGCCGGCGCGGGCGGTGTTCCTGACCCCCTCGCACCAGTTCCCGACCGGCGCCACGCTGGCGCTGGACCGGCGCCTGGCCGTGATCGAGTGGGCGCGGCGGCACGGCGCCTGGATCATCGAGGACGACTACGACAGCGAGTTCCACTACGCCGGCAAACCCACCGCCTGCGTGCAGGGACTGGACCCGCACGAGCGCACGATCTACATCGGCACCTTCACCAAGTCGCTGTTCCCGGGCCTGCGCATCGGCTACATGCTGCTGCCGCCGGCGCTGGTGGAACCGATGACCGTGGCGCGCACGCTGCTGGACGGGCACAGCGCACCGGTTCCGCAGCTGACCCTGGCGCGCTTCATCGAAGGCGGCCATTTCGGCGCCCACGTGCGCGCCATGCGCCAGCTCTACGGCGAGCGGCGCGACCTGCTGGCGCGGCTGGTACGGCGCCATCTGGGCGGTTACCTGCAGCCACGGGTGCCGGCCGGCGGCATGCAGATGCCCTGCCTGCTCACCCGCGACATCGCCGAGGCCCGCGCCGTGGACGCCGCACGGCGTGCGGGTATCGACCTGCTGGGGCTGGGCGGGCTTTACGCAGGGGAAGCGGACCAGGCCGGCTTCCTGATGGGTTTCGCCGCGCATGCGCCGGACGAACTGGAAGCGGCGGTACGCGGGCTGGCCAGCGTGCTGCGCAACCTCGAGCGCTGAGCGCGCGGCGGCCCCGAAAACGCGGAACCCCGCCATGCGGCGGGGTTCGGTGTGGCATCCGGATGCGTGGGCGGCTCAGTCGCCCTTGCCCATCCTGCGCACCTCGGCGCTGCCGACCGGGTTGCGCGGGTCGCTGCCACCGCTGAGGGTGTTGCTGCGGCGGTTCCATTCCACCGTCTGCAGGTTGCCCCACACGTGGCTGGAACCACGCCCGCCGTCGGCGTTGTCGCCGGGCAGGTCGACCTTGTGGCCCATGGCCTGCAGCTGCCGCGCCACGTCCGGGGTGAACGCGCCGCTCTCGGCCGAGATCTCGTCCGGCAGCCACTGGTGGTGGTAGCGCGGCAGCGCGGCGACCTGCTGCGCGTCCAGCCCGGCGTCGTAGCCGAGGATGCCCAGCAGCACCATGGTGATGATGCGGCTGCCGCCCGGGGTGCCGATCACGATCACTTTCTCGCCGTTCTCCATGAAGGTCGGCGTCATCGAACTGAGCATGCGCTTGCCCGGTTTCGGCGCGTTGGCCTCGTAGCCCATCACGCCGAACGCGTTGGGCGTACCCGGCTTGAGCGCGAAATCGTCCATCTCGTTGTTGAGCAGCACGCCGGTGCCGGCCGGGATGAAGCCCGAGCCGTACAGCAGGTTGACCGTCTGGGTGCCGCCGACGCGGTTGCCTTCGCCGTCGATGATCGAGAAATGGGTGGTCTCGTCATCCTCCAGCGGGGTCGGGTTGCCCGACAGCAGGTCGCTCGGGGTGGCCTTGTCCGGGTGGATGGTGGCGCGCAGGCCCTGGGCGTAGTCGCGGCTGGTGAGCACCTTCTGCGGGATCTGCACGAAATCCGGGTCGCCGAGGAAGAAGGTGCGGTCGCGGTAGGCACGGCGCATGGCCTCGACCACCAGGTGGGTGCGGTGCGCCTCGTCCAGGGCGGCCAGGTCCCAGCCTTCCAGGATCTGCAGCATCGACGCCAGCGCGATGCCGCCGGAGGACGGCGGCGGTGCGGTGGTGATCTTCCAGCCGCGGTAGTCGAACACGATCGGCTCGCGCGCCTTGACCGTGTAGCCGGCCAGCTCGGCGGCGGTCCATTGGCCACCGGCCTTCTTCACCCCGGCCAGCAGCTTGTTCGCGGTCTCGCCGCGGTAGAAGCCATCGAAGCCCCTGGCGGCCAGCAGCCGCAGGGTATGCGCCAGTTCCGGCTGCTTGAAGATGTCGCCCTCGGCGATGGGACGACCGTTGCGCAGGTACACCTCACGGGTGCCGGGATAGCGCTCCATCACCTCGCGCCGCGCGGCATAGCCACGCGCCATGCGCGCGTACACCGGGAAGCCTTCGCTGGCCACGCGGATCGCCGGCGCCAGCGATTCGGACAGCGGCAGCCGGCCGTGTTCGCGCGCGACCTGCACCAGCAGCGCCGGCAACCCGGGGATGCCGGCCGACCACGGGCCGTTGACCGAACGGTCGCGGTCCAGCTCGCCGTTGGCGTCCAGGAAGCGCTCCGGCGTGGCCGACGCCGGCGAGGTCTCGCGCGCGTCGAGCATCACGTCCTTGCCGGTGCGCGCGTCGTGCAGCATGAACAAGCCACCGCCGCCCAGGCCGGAACTGATCGGCTCGACCACCGCCAGCGTGGATGACACCGCCACCGCGGCGTCGAACGCATTGCCGCCCTTGGCCAGGATCTCCATGCCGGCCTTGGTCGCCAGTTCGTGGCCGCTGGCGATCGCCGCGCCGTCGGGGTGCGCGGCCAGCGCCTGCGGCGGCGTCGGTGCCGCCCACGCCGCCGGTGCCAGCACCAGCGCAAACAACAGGAAGGAACGCGCGAAACGTTTCATGCCGAGGGGGTCTCCGGTTCGTACAGTTCGGGGTGGTCGCGCTGCAGCGCATGCAGCTTGGCCAGCAGCTGGTCGTGGGTTTCGGGAATGTCCGGATCCGGGTCGATGCATTCGACCGGGCACACCACCACGCATTGCGGCTCATCGAAATGGCCCACGCATTCGGTGCAACGGGCCGGATCGATCACGTAGATCGTCTCGCCCATCGAAATGGCCTTGTTCGGGCAGGCTGGCTCGCAGACGTCGCAGTTGACGCAGAGCTCATTGATTTTCAGAGACATGGAACGGCTCCATGCCCGCGCCTGCCGGCGGCAGGCCGGCGGCGCGCGGCGCCACCGGCTCGATGCGGCCCGCTTCCGGGCCGGCAGCGGCCGGACATGCGCAAGGCACGTCCGGCCGGGCACGGGTCACTTGGCTTCAACGAAGATGTAATCGGCGCCGGTCGGCTGCACGATGGTCTGCACGCGGGCGTTGTCGGCGGCATCGCCGATGTACACCACGCGCACGCCCTTCATGGAATCGGCCTGCACGCCCTTGAACGCGGTCTCGATCAGATCGGCCATCTTCGACGAGGCCGACGAACCGAAGGCCAGCATGTTGCCCGGGGACACGCCGCGGCCGATGGCGGCGGTGGCGCTTTCGACCTGACGCTCGTACTTGGCGGCGAACTCCGGGTCGGACTCCGGCACCAGGTAGTACAGGTACGGGTTGTTGGTGATGTTGCCCATGTTCTGCACGGCCACGGCCTGCAGGTACTTGCGCCAGCCGGCATCGTCGTCCTTGGCCGGGGCCACCAGCGCCTGCTGCGCCTCGGCGGCCGGTGCGGCCTCTTCCTTCTTGCAGGCGGTGAAGCCCAGCACCAGCGAAGCGGCCAGCATCACGCGCATCGTGTTCTTCATGGATCGTCTCCCTCTATTGGATTCGTTACGGCTGTTGGGATGGGTCAGGCGCCAGCGCGGGATTCGCGGGCCCTGCGCAGCGCTTCGAGCACCGTGGCCGGCACGAAACCGGACACGTCGCCTCCCAGCCGGGCGATTTCGCGCACCAGCGAGGAAGAAATGAAGCTGTGCTGTTCGGACGGGGTCAGGAACAGGGTCTCGACCTCCGGGATCAGGTGGCGGTTCATGCTCGCCATCTGGAATTCATATTCGAAATCGGACACCGCGCGCAGGCCGCGCAGCAGCACCCCGGCATGCACCGAGCGCACGAAATGCGCCAGCAGGGTGTCGAAACCGACCACCTCGACGTTGTCATGGCGGGCCAGCGCCTCGCGCGCCAGCTCCACGCGCAGCGCCAGCGGCAGCGTCGGCCCCTTGGACGGGCTCTGCGCCACGCCGACCACGATCTTCTCGAACAGCGGCGCGGCCCGGTGCACCAGGTCGATGTGACCATTGGTGATCGGGTCGAACGTGCCCGGATAGACGGCAATGCGCGGGTTGGACGGGGTCATGCGGACGGAGTCGCGTTCAGGTCACCGCGGAGTGTAGCAGCGGCGCGAACGTACAGGGCATAGCCGACATCGCGGGTGGCGCCCTCGCGGTGCAGGCGCCAGTCCGCGGGCGGAAGCGGCGCCGCGGCCGCGGGCGCCTCCACGTACAGCCACGCATCCGCGGCCAGGTGCCGCGGCAGCCGCTCGAACACCTGCGCCCACAGGCCGGCGGCGAACGGCGGATCCATGAACACGATGTCGGCCTGCATCGGCGCGGCGGTTTCCAGCCAGCGCAGCGCATCGCCGGCGGCGACCTGCACCTGCGCAGCGGCGCCCAGCCGCTCGACCACGCCGCGCAGCGCCGCGGCCAGCGCGGGGTCGCGTTCCACCAGCTGCGCCGAAGCGGCGCCGCGCGACACCGCCTCGAGCCCCAGCGCGCCGCTGCCGGCGAACAGATCCAGTACGCGCGCACCGGGCAGTTTCGGCATCAGCCAGTTGAACAGGGTCTCGCGCACCCGGTCGCTGGTCGGGCGCAGGCCGTCCAGCGACGGCACCTGCAGCCGCGTATTGCGCCAGCGGCCGCCGATGATGCGCACCTGCCCGTCCCCGCCATGCGCGGGACGGCGGGAGGTCGGAGCGGGAGATCGCGGGGAACGGGGCATGCGAATGGCGGCGGAAACGGGCCCGCATGATAAGCCGAACCCGCCCTCTTCCCGCGCCCGCGGACTTGAAATCCGCCGCCCGGCCCACATCCGTGAGGCCATCGGCCGCCCGCGCGCGGCCTGGCAACCATGGAGCGAACCCGACGATGACCGCCGAAGCCCACAAGGAAACCCGCGGTTTCCAGACCGAGGTGAAGCAGCTGCTGCACCTGATGATCCACTCGCTGTACTCGAACAAGGAAATCTTCCTGCGCGAGCTGGTCTCCAACGCCGCCGATGCCGCCGACAAGCTGCGTTTCGAGGCGTTGACCCGGCCGGAACTGCTGGAAGGCGACGGCGCGCTGCGCATCCGCATCGAGGCCGACCCGGCCGCGCGCACCCTGACCATCGACGACAACGGCATCGGCCTGAGCCGCGACGAAGCCGTGGCGCACCTGGGCACCATCGCCAAGTCGGGCACCGCCGACTTCCTGAAGAACCTGTCCGGCGACCAGAAGAAGGACGCCAACCTGATCGGCCAGTTCGGCGTGGGCTTCTATTCGGCCTTCATCGTCGCCGACCAGGTCGACGTCTACAGCCGCCGCGCCGGGCTGCCGGCCAGCGAGGGCGTGCACTGGTCCTCGCGCGGCGAAGGCGAGTTCGAGGTCGCCACCATCGACAAGCCCGAACGCGGCACCCGCATCGTGCTGCACCTCAAGGACGGCGAGGAAGGCTTCGCCGATGGCTGGAAGCTGCGCAGCCTGGTCAAGAAGTACTCCGACCACATCGGCCTGCCGATCGAAATGCACAAGCAGGCCACTGGCGACGAGGCGCCGGCGGCGGCGGAGTGGGAAGCGGTCAACAAGGCCAACGCGCTGTGGACCCGGCCCAAGTCCGAGGTCAGCGACGCCGAGTACCAGGAGTTCTACAAGCACATCGCCCATGACTTCACCGACCCGCTGGCGTGGAGCCACAACCGGGTCGAGGGCAAGCTGGAATACACCTCGCTGCTGTACACCCCCGGCCGCGCGCCGTTCGACCTGTACCACCGCGACGCCGCCAAGGGCCTGAAGCTGTACGTGCAGCGCGTCTTCATCATGGACCAGGCCGAGCAGTTCCTGCCGCTGTACCTGCGCTTCATCAAGGGCGTGGTCGACTCCAGCGACCTGCCGCTGAACGTTTCGCGCGAGATCCTGCAGTCCGGGCCGGTGATCGACTCGATGAAGTCGGCGCTGACCAGGCGCGCACTGGACATGCTGGAGAAGCTGGCCAAGGACGCCCCGGCCGATTACCAGCGCTTCTGGAAGGAATTCGGCCAGGTGCTGAAGGAAGGCCCCGCCGAGGACTTCAACAACCGCGAGAAGATCGCCGGGCTGCTGCGCTTCGCCTCCACCCATGGCAGCGACGGCGCGCAGGACGTGGCGCTGGCCGACTACGTCGGCCGCATGGTCCAGGGCCAGGACAAGATCTACTACCTCACCGGCGAGAGCTACCTGCAGGTCAAGGACAGCCCGCACCTGGAGGTGTTCCGCAAGAAGGGCATCGAGGTGCTGTTGATGACCGACCGCATCGACGAGTGGCTGATGAACTACCTGCACGAATTCGACGGCAAGTCGTTCGTGGACGTGGCCCGTGGCGACCTGGACCTGGGCACGCTGGACTCGGAGGAAGAGAAGAAGGCGCAGGAGGAAGCCGCCAAGGCCAAGGAAGGGCTGGCCACGCGCATCAAGACCGCGCTGGGCGAGGACGTGGCCGAGGTGCGCGTCTCCCACCGCCTGACCGATTCGCCGGCGATCCTGGCCATCGGCGAGCAGGACCTGGGCCTGCAGATGCGGCAGATCCTGGAAGCCAGCGGGCAGAAGGTGCCCGAGAGCAGGCCGGTGTTCGAGTTCAACCCGGCGCACCCGCTGATCGAGAAGCTGGACGCCGAGCCGGACATGGACCGCTTCAGCGACCTGGCGCGGGTGCTGTTCGACCAGGCCGCGCTGGCCGCCGGCGACGGCCTGAAGGACCCGGCCGCTTACGTGCGCCGGCTCAACAAGCTGCTGCTGGAACTGTCGGCCTGAGGCCGGGCGCCCCCTCCGCGGCGGAGGGGGCCGGTCGCGGCAGGGCGTCCATCCGCGCCCTGCCCGCGGGCGTGACGCCGGCCGCGCCACCCGCACGCGGCGCAAGCCGGGTGGTCAGGCGAACGCGTCGAACAGCGTCCCCAGCATTTCGCTGTTGCGCCGGATCACCACCGCGTTGGCGGCAAAGGCCACTTCATAGGTCCTGGCCGCCAGCAGGTCGGCGGCCAGGTCCGGCGCCCCCTCGCCCGCGGACACCCGCGCGCTGGCGCCGCCACCGGCAAGGGTCTGCACCGCCAGCACCTGCCGCGGCCCCACCGGCTGCACCGGTTGCACGGCGATATTCTGCGCCGCCACGCGCACGCCCATCACGGCCACGCGCATGCCGGAGGCGGCAATCGAGGGAATCGCGTTCATGCCTTGTCATCGGCCTGCCAGGCGCCGACTTTAGCCCGTTTTCCGCCGCTGCGGACCGGCCGCCGCCAGCGCCGGTGGTAGCATGTGGCCCTGCCCCGGTTTTTCTCATCCATGCTCAGTTTTTTCCGTCGCAAGAAGCCGCAGGACGCCCCCGCGGTCGGCAAGCCCCCGCAATTCAGCGCCGAGGAGCTGGCCTCCGCCCTGCCCGCGCCGGCGGCCGACCCCGCCGACGCGGCGCCCGCCGCTGACCCGGCGCCGGCCCTGGACCCCGTGGCGCCCGCGCCCGCCATCACCGCGCCCGCGCCTGTCGCAGACAGCACCGCACCCTCCGCGGCGGCCGGGACCGCTGCAGCGACGACGGCCGTGGATGCCACCGACGCGGGCCTGATCCCGGCCAACGCCGCCCCGGCCGCCCCGGCGGGCAAGCCCGGCTGGCGTGACCGCCTGCGCAACAGCGCCTTCGCCCGCAGCTTTGGCGGCCTGTTCTCGCGCAACCCGCGGCTGGACGACGACCTGCTCGACGAGATCGAGACCGCGCTGCTGACCGCCGACGTCGGCGTGCCAGCCACCACCGCGCTGGTCGAAGACCTGCGCCGGCGCATGAAATCGCGCGAGTTCGCCGACGCCAACGCGCTGCTCGCCGCGCTGCGCGCCGACCTGATCGCGCTGCTGCAGCCCGTGGCCCGGCCACTGGTCATCGACCGCGACGCCAGGCCGTTCGTGATCCTCACCGTGGGCGTCAACGGCGTCGGCAAGACCACCACCATCGGCAAGCTGGCCAAGCGCTTCAAGGACGAGGGCCACAGCCTGATGCTGGCCGCCGGCGATACCTTCCGCGCCGCCGCGGTGGCGCAGTTGCAGGTGTGGGGCGAGCGCAACGGCGTGGCGGTGATCGCCCAGGGCCAGAACGCCGACGCGGCATCGGTGGCGTTCGACGCACTGCAGGCCGGCAAGGCCCGCGGCACCAGCGTGCTGATCGCCGACACCGCCGGCCGCCTGCACACCCAGGCCGGGCTGATGAACGAGCTGAGCAAGATCCGCCGCGTACTGGGCAAGATCGACCCCAGCGCGCCGCATGAGGTGCTGATGGTGATCGACGGCACCACCGGCCAGAACGCGCTGAACCAGTTGCGCCAGTTCCATGCCGCCGCTGGCGTCACCGGGCTGGTGGTGACCAAGCTCGACGGCACCGCCAAGGGCGGCGTGGTGTTCGCGCTGGCGCGCGAGTTCGGCATTCCGATCCGCTTCGCCGGCATCGGCGAGCGCCCGGAAGACCTGCGCGTATTCGACCCGGAAGCCTTCGTCGATGCACTGCTGCCGGAGGCGCTGGGCAACTGATGGCCCGCGCAGGAGCGGCGTCGGGCATCGTGGCCGGCGCCACCGATGCAACTCCCGGCACGGGTGCGGGTGCGCGCATGCGCCCGTCCACCGATGCCTTTTCCCCGCGCCTGCTCGACTGGTTCGACCGCCACGGCCGCCATGACCTGCCCTGGCAGCATCCGCGCACGCCCTACCGGGTGTGGCTGTCGGAAATCATGCTGCAGCAGACCCAGGTGGCCACGGTCATTCCGTATTTCCAGCGCTTCGTGCAGTCGTTCCCGTCCCTGCCCGACCTCGCCGCGGCGGACGACGACGCGGTGATGGCGCACTGGGCCGGGCTGGGCTACTACGCCCGCGCCCGCAACCTGCACGCCGCGGCCCTTCGCTGCGTGGAGCTGCATGGCGGCGACCTGCCGCGCGATCCGCAAGCGCTGCTGGCGCTGCCGGGCATCGGCCGCAGCACCGCCGGCGCCATCCTCAGCCAGGCCTGGAACGACCCGTTTCCCATCCTCGACGGCAACGTCAAACGCGCGCTCACCCGCTACCACGGCATCGCCGGCCACCCCGGCCTGCCCGCCGTCGAAAAGCAGTTGTGGGTACTGGCCGCGCAGCACGTGGCGCAGGTGCCGCCGGGACGCATGGCCGACTGGACCCAGGCGCAGATGGACTTCGGTGCCACCCTGTGCAGCCGCGCCAACCCCGCCTGCAGCCTGTGCCCGGTGCGGGATGGCTGCGCGGCACATGCGCAGGGACAGGTGGATTCACTGCCGACGCCAAAGCCCGGCAAGGTGTTGCCCGAGCGCGAGGCCAGCGCGCTGCTGCTGGAGGACAGCCAGGGCCGCATCCTGTTGTGCAAGCGGCCGCCCACCGGCATCTGGGCCTCGTTGTGGACGCTGCCGCAGGCCGACACCGATGCCGCGCTGCGCGCCTGGTTCGCCAGCCACATCGACGGCGACTACGACGCCGCCGACGAGCTGCCGCTGATCGTCCATACCTTCAGCCACTACCGGCTGCACCTGCAGCCGCTGCACCTGCGCAGGGTCGCCCCGCGCCCGCGCGTGGGCGACAATGCCGACCTGCGCTGGGTCGCCCGCGCCGAGCTGCCCTCGCTGGGGCTGCCGGCGCCCATCCGCAAGCTGCTCGACCGCCACTGAGGCGGCCCGCTCCACCGACAGGAACCCCGCATGCCACGCTCCGTCTTCTGCCAGTACGAACAACGCGAAACCGAAGGCCTGGACTTCGTGCCCTACCCCGGCGAACTGGGCCAGCGCATCTTCGCCAACGTCGGCAAGCAGGCCTGGGCGGCGTGGCTGGCGCACCAGACCATGCTGATCAACGAGAACCGGCTGTCGCCACGCGACCCGAAGCACCGCGCGTTCCTGGAGGAAGAGCTGGTCAAGTTCCTGTTCGGCGGCGGCGCGGAAAAGCCCGCTGGCTACGTCGCCCCGGACGCCCCCTGATACTGCCCGAGGGGGCTGCTGCCAGCCCCCTCGCTGCTGCCACGGCCGGCTCAGTCGCGGGACGGGTCCTCGGCACGCGCCTCGATCTTGGCCTCGCGCAGCTCCTTCTCCGACGTGCGCAGCGCCTTCACGTCGAGCGGCTGGATGGTATCGATCCGGCACGGCATGCGCGTCAGGCCCGGGCCACCGCCGAGCACGATCACGCGGTCGAACTTGGCCGATACCCGGCCCATCATGTTGGTGACGCTGATCGCCGGGGCATAGGACAGGTCCATGCACGGGCCGCTCAGGTTCAACAGCCAGGCCTCGTTGGGCTTGGTCCATACCGCCAGCGCGCTGTCGCCGAGCTCGGTCCAGCCGTTGAGCGACCCGAAGTACTGGAAATCCTTCACCGGCGCGCCGGCATGGGCGCGGTACAGCTGCAGCCGCTCGCTGCTGGACAGCTTGCCGGTGGTGGCGCAGCCGGCCAGCGCGGCGACGGCGAACAAGACCATTGCCAGACGTTTCATGACACACCTCCTGTTCGGGAATACCTTCGCCATCTTGCACCGCAGCCGGTGACGCGCAAGCGAGCCGACGCGGCCTGTTCAGCCGGCGGCCGGATCAGGCGGCCCGCCCCGCCGCCGGAGGGGGGCGGGCGGGATGGGCCTCAGACGTCGCTGTGCGCCAGCGGATGGAGCCGCGCCTGGCGCAGTTCGAGTACCCGGTCCAGGCGCCGCGCCAGGCCGCGGTCATGGGTGACCAGGACCAGGCTGGTGCGCTGGGCGCGGTTCAATTCCAGCATCAGGTCGAACACCGTGGCCGCGGTCTTGTCGTCCAGGTTGCCGGTGGGCTCGTCGCCGAGCACGCAGGCGGGCCGGTTCACCAGGGCCCGCGCCACCGCCGCGCGCTGGCGTTCGCCGCCGGACAGCTCGCCGGGCTTGTGCTCCAGCCGGTGCCCCAGCCCGACCGATTCCAGCAGTGCACGCGCGCGCTGCTGGGCATCGGCAATATCGGCACCGCCGAGCACCACCGGCATCATCACGTTCTCCAGCGCGGTGAACTCCGGCAGCAGGTGGTGGAACTGGTAGACGAAGCCCAGCGAAGTGTTGCGCAGGCGCCCGCGCTGCGCGTCGGACAGGGCCGACATGCGCTGGCCGGCCACGTACACCTCGCCGGCGGTCGGCACGTCGAGCCCGCCGAGCAGGTGCAGCAGGGTGCTCTTGCCGGCGCCGGAGGCACCGACGATGGCCACCGTCTCGCCCGGCGCCACGTCCAGTTCGAGCCCGTCGAACACCGGCGTGCGCATGCGCCCTTCGGCGTAGGTCTTGGCCAGCCCCTCGGCACGTATCACCGATTCCATGGTCGCGTTCTCATTCATAGCGCAGCGCCTCCGCCGGCTGGGTGCGCGCCGCGCGCCAGGCCGGGTACAGCGTTGCCAGGAAACTCATCAGCAGCGCCACCGCGGTGATCACCACGATGTCGCCGGTCTGCATGTCGGTCGGCAGGCCGGTGATGTAGTACACGTCCTCGGGCAGCAGCTTGATGTCGAAGGTCGATTCGATCAGGCCGAGGATGCGCTCCAGGTTGAGCGTCAGGGTGATGCCGCCGATCACGCCGGCCACCGTGCCCATCAGCCCGATCAGGCTGCCCTGCACCATGAACACCTGCATCACCCCGCGCGGGGTCAGCCCCAGCGTGCGCAGGATCGCGATGTCGGCCTGCTTGTCGGTCACCAGCATCACCTGCGAGGACACCAGGTTGAACGCGCCCATCGCCACGATCAGCGACAGCAGGATGCCCATCACCGTCTTTTCCATGCGCAGCGAGTGGTAGAGGTTGGCGTTCTCCTGGGTCCAGTCGCTGACCCGGTACATGCCCTCCAGGTTCAGCGCCAGGTCGCGCGCCACGGTATAGGCCTGGTCCATGTCGTGCAGCTTCAGGCGCACGCCGGTGACCCCGTCCACCCGCAGCACCCGTTCCAGGTCCTGCATGTTGACGAACGCCACGCCGCGGTCGATCTCGTTGGAGCCGGCCTCGAAGATGCCGCTGACCTTGAAGCGCTTGGTCCGCGCCATCGCCCCGACCGGGGTGCCCTGGATCTCGGCCAGCGTCGCCACCACGCTGTCGCCCACGTCCACGCCCAGCCACAACGCCAGCTCCTTGCCGAGCAGGATGTTGAACCCGCCCGGCTGCAGGCTGTCCAGCGCGCCCTTCTGCATCTTTTCGCCCAGCACCGATACCTTCGGTTCGAGCGCCGGGTCCACGCCCTGCACGATCGCGCCCTGCACCCGCGGGCCGGCCAGCATGCCCTGGATCTCGATGTAGGGCGCGGCACCGGCCACGCGCGGGTCGCGGCTGGCCACGTCCACCGCGTGCTGCCAGTTGCGCATCGGCGCGCCATCGGCGCTGACCGTGGCGTGGGCGGACATCTGCAGCAGACGGTCGCGGATTTCCTTCTGGAAACCGCTCATCACCGCCAGCGTGGTGATCAGCACGGTGACCCCGAGCGCGATGCCGAGGATCGAGGCCATGGAGATGAAGGAGATGAAGCCGTTGCGGCGCTTGGCCCGCAGATAGCGCAATCCGATTGCGACGGGTAAGGGTCTGAACATGCGCGTGTGCCGATGGAGTGGCGCCATGTTGCCATTCCCGCCGGCTAACGGGAAACGGCATGGGCGCGCACGGCCAGTCGCAGTTCACGTCGACCGGCGCGGGGCAGCGTGTCCGGCCAGAACAGCAGCTGCCCGCGTCGCCCGCCACTGCGCCAGCGCAGCACCAGCAGCGGGCCGCGCTCGAGCAGCTCAAGCGCCTGGACCGCGCCGCCGTCGACCTCGGCCGCAGCCGGCGCGAGCGGCACCCGCAGCCGCCGCACCGGCTGGCGCAGCCCGCGCCGCGCCATGCCCAGCCCGTGGCCTACGGCCAGCAGCGCCGCCGGCCATGCAACGGCCCGCGCGAGCCCGCAGTTCAACAGCGCGATGGCGCCCAGCAGGCCCAGCAGGCACATCGCGCCGGCCTGCCAGCGCGAGGGCCGCCACTCACAGCGGAAGGGTGCGGATATAGTCCAGCAGGGCCGCCTGCTGCGCATCGGGACAGGCCTCGTAGCCCATGGACCAGCGCCACAGTTTGTCGTCTTCGGTTTCCAGCAACTGCAGGAAAACAGCGCGCTCGGCTGTCGGCGCCTGCCCCCAGCGCTGGTCAAGATAGCGCCCGAACAGCTGGTCCAGCTCGCGCATGCCGCGTCGGCAGCGCCAGCGCAGCTTCTTCAGTTCGATCTCGTCTTCAGGGCTCATCGCTCACCTGCCGATGCCACGGCCGGACCGTGGCGTAAACGAAGACGGCACCGGCCAGAGGGACCGGTGCCGCCATGGCCGCGATGCGCGGGGCATCGCGCGGGCCGGCGCATCAGGCGCGGCGCGCCATCATCAACTTCTTGATCTCGGCGATCGCCAGCGCCGGGTTCAGCCCCTTCGGGCAGGTCCGGGCGCAGTTCATGATGGTGTGGCAGCGGTACAGCTTGAACGGATCCTCCAGATCGTCCAGGCGTGCACCGGTGTCCTCGTCGCGCGAATCGATGATCCAGCGGTAGGCCTGCAGCAGGATCGCCGGGCCCAGGTAGCGCTCGCCGTTCCACCAGTAGCTCGGGCAGCTGGTCGAGCAGCAGGCGCACAGGATGCACTCGTACAGGCCGTCGAGCTTCTTGCGGTCTTCCGGCGACTGCAGCCGCTCGCGGTCCGACGGCGCCGGGGTCTGGGTGCGGATCCACGGCTTGATCGACGCGTACTGCGCGTAGAAGTGGGTCAGGTCCGGCACCAGGTCCTTGACCACGTCCATGTGCGGCAGCGGGTAGATCGGCACCTCGGCCTTGGTGCAGTCGGCGATGGCGCGGGTGCAGGCCAGCGTGTTGGTGCCGTCGATGTTCATCGCGCACGAACCGCAGATGCCCTCGCGGCAGGACCGGCGGAAGGTCAGGGTCGGGTCGATCTCGTTCTTGATCTTGATCAGCGCGTCCAGGACCATCGGGCCGCACGCGTCGAGGTCGACCTCGTAGGTGTCGGTACGCGGGTTCTGGTCGTCGTCCGGACTCCAGCGGTAGATCTTGAAGGTGCGCACGTTCTTGCCGCCGCTCTTGGCGGGGAAGTGCTTGCCCTGGGTGATCCGGGAGTTCTTCGGGAGTGCAAATTCAGCCATGTTCGTAGGTTCCCCGGATCAGTAGACGCGCGGCTTCGGCGGCACGACGGCGACGTCGTCGGTGAGCGTGTACATGTGCACCGGACGGTAGTCGAAGCTGCACTTGCCCTTCTCGTCGACGGTGACCAGCGTGTGCTTCATCCAGTTGGCGTCGTCGCGCTCCGGATAGTCCTCGTGCGCGTGCGCGCCGCGGCTTTCCTTGCGCTGCTCGGCCGAATTGATGGTGGCCACGGCGTTGAGCAGCAGGTTGTTGAGCTCGTAGGTCTCGATCAGGTCCGAGTTCCAGACCAGCGAGCGGTCGGAAACCTTGACGTCCTGGAACGAATCGAACACCTCGGCCATCTTCGCGCAGCCTTCGGCCAGCGTCTTGCTGGTGCGGAACACCGCGGCGTCGGCCTGCATGGTGCGCTGCATGCGGTCGCGGATCACGGCGGTCGGGGTGTCGCCATTGGCGTGGCGCAGCTTGTCCAGCAGGCCCAGCGCCTTGTCGCAGGCATCCGAACCCAGGGTCTTGTGCGGCGCGCCCGGCTTGATCGTCTCGGCGCAGCGGTTGGCCACCGCGCGGCCGAACACCACCAGGTCCAGCAGCGAGTTGGAGCCCAGGCGGTTGGCGCCGTGCACCGACACGCAGGCCGCCTCGCCGATGGCGTACAGGCCCGGCACCACCGCATCCGGGTTGTCGCCGACCTTGCGCACCACTTCGCCGTGGTAGTTGGTCGGGATGCCACCCATGTTGTAGTGCACGGTCGGGATCACCGGGATCGGCTGCTTGTGCACGTCGACGCCGGCGAAGATCCGCGCGCTCTCGGCGATGCCCGGCAGCTTCTCGTCGATCACGCCCGGGCCCAGGTGGGTCAGGTCGAGCAGGATGTGGTCCTTGTGCTCGCCGACGCCGCGGCCTTCGCGGATCTCGATGGTCATCGAACGGCTGACCACGTCGCGCGAGGCCAGGTCCTTGTAATGCGGTGCGTAGCGTTCCATGAAGCGCTCGCCGCTGCTGTTGCGCAGGATGCCGCCTTCGCCGCGCACGCCCTCGGTGATCAGGCAGCCGGCGCCGTAGATGCCGGTCGGGTGGAACTGCACGAACTCCATGTCCTGCAGCGGCAGCCCGGCACGGGCCACCAGGCCGCCGCCGTCACCGGTACAGGTGTGCGCCGAGGTGGCGCTGAAATAGGCGCGGCCGTAGCCGCCGGTGGCCAGCACCACGCCATGGGCGCGGAACAGGTGCAGGGTGCCCTCGGCCATGTCCAGCGCCAGCACGCCGCGGCACACACCCTCTTCGTCGAAAATCAGGTCGAGCGCGAAGTACTCGATCATGAAGCGCGCGTTGTGCGCCAGCGACTGCTGGTACAGGGTGTGCAGCATGGCGTGGCCGGTACGGTCGGCGGCGGCGCAGGTGCGCTGCGCGGACGGGCCTTCGCCGTACTTGGTGGTCATGCCGCCGAACGGGCGCTGGTAGATCTTGCCGTCCTCGGTGCGGCTGAACGGAACGCCGTAGTGTTCCAGCTCGATGATCGCCGGGATCGCCTCGCGCACCATGTACTCGATCGCATCCTGGTCGCCCAGCCAGTCCGAGCCCTTGATGGTGTCGTAGAAGTGGTAGCGCCAGTCGTCCTCGCCCATGTTGCCCAGCGCGGCGGAAATGCCACCCTGCGCCGCCACGGTGTGCGAGCGGGTCGGGAAGACCTTGGTGATGCACACGGTCTGCAGGCCCTTCTGGGCCAGGCCGAAGGTCGCGCGCAGGCCGGCGCCGCCGGCGCCGACGACCACCATGTCGACCTTGTGTTCAGTGATGTTGTAAGCGGACATGTATCAGTTCCCAAGCGCGACGCGGGCGACCGCGAAGATGCTGACGATCGCGCCGAGCACGGCGACGAACTTGACCGAGGTCTGCAGGGCCAGGGCCAGCAGCGAATTGTGGATGTAGTCTTCGAGCACGACCTGCAGGCCGAGCTGGGCGTGCCAGAACATGGCCACCAGGAAGCCGACCAGGGCGATCGCGTTCCACGGCTTGGCCACGGCGGTGACGGCGGTGACGTAGTCGGCGCCGATCAGGCTCAGCACGAAGCACAGGAACCACAGGGTCAGCGCCACCAGCGCGGTGGCGGTCAGGCGCTGGTGGATGAAGTGCATGGTGCCGGACTTGGCGCTGCCGAGGCCGCGCGCGTTCTTCAGCGGGGTGCGGAAATTGTTCATGCGGCGCCTCCGAAGCAGACGTAGGCCCAGACCAGCGCGGTGATGACCAGCGAGCCGATCACCGACAGCCAGCTGCTGCGGATGAAGGTCGGCTTGCTGTAGCCGATGGCGAAGTCCTGGACGATGTGGCGGATGCCATTGCACAGGTGATAGGCGAAGCACCAGGTCCAGCCGAACAGGATCACCTTGCCGTACCAGGCGCTGGCATGGGTGGTGAAGCAGTTCCAGGACTCGGGGCCCATCATCAGGGCGAGCAGGCCGCCGGCAATGATCAGGGCTCCGACGGACAGAACGATGCCGGTGGCTCGATGCAGGATCGAGGTGGCCATCTGGATCTGCCAGCGATACACCTGCAGGTGCGGAGAAAGGGGGCGGGGTCTGTTCGCCATTCGCTGACTCGTTATCTCGGCTGGGCGGCGGATGCCGCGTTGGCTGACGCTGCTCAGAAATCGATGCAGCGACCGTTTTTCTCCCAATCGCCGTAACGCACCGGATCAAGTCCGCCGCGTCCGCCGATTTCCTGCGGTACCGTTCCGGCATCGGCAAGCGGCTGCTTCTCCGGTTCCGGCGGGGCTGGGGTTCCGTCCTCGGGAGTGGGGGTTGTTTGGCCTATCATGGTCGGTCTCGCAACGCACAAATTTTAGTCCCCGTTCACGTGTCTGACAACCTCGCCCCCCTCTTCAGCGGTACGCGCGCACTGCGCCGGCCCCAGGTGCTGGCCCTTTCCGGCCCGGACGCGGTCGCCTTCGCCCAGGCCCAGTTCGCCAACGACGTACCGTCGCTGGCCGACGGCCACTGGCAGTGGAATGCGTGGCTGACCGCCAAGGGCCGCGTCCTGGCGGTGTTCCAGCTGCTGCGGCTCGATGCCGGACAACTCCTGCTGCTCTGCCACGACGGCGGCGTCGAGGCCATGGCCGAACAGCTGCGGCGCTTCGTATTCAGGCGCAAGGTCACCCTTGCCCACGCCGATGCCTTCGCCGTCGAAGCCGCGTTCCAGGCGCCTGCCCGCGCCCATGGCGCCGCATTCGCCCACCTCGACGGTGGCGCCATCGAACTGGACCTGGGGACCGCGGCCCACCCGCGCACCCTGCGCCTGGTGCCGGCGGGCACCGCCGCGTACGTCGATGCCGCGGAGCTGGCCTGGCGCCAGTGGGACCTGCGCTTCGGGCTGCCACGGCTGGAGGCCTCGCAGCAGGAACAGTGGACGCCGCAGCAACTGGGGCTGGACCGGCTTGCGGCCTACAGCGTGAAGAAGGGCTGCTACCCGGGCCAGGAAATCGTGGCGCGCACCCATTTCCTGGGCAAGGCCAAGCGCTCGCTGGCCCTGCTGCATGGCGACCTCGCCAGCACGCCCGGCGACGCGGTCACCCAGGCGGGCGCGACCATCGGCACCGTCGCCAGCAGCGCCGGCACGCTGGCACTGGCGGTGCTGCCGCTGGACCTGCCGGCGGGCGGCCTGGAGGTGGCGGGCGCGGCGGTCGAGCGCCTGGAGCTGCTCGACGGCCTGGCGCGCTGATCAGGCCGCCTGCGCCGCGTCCAGGCGCAGGCCGCTGTCCACGTCGAAGAAATGCAGCGCCGCCGGAACGACGGCCACGTCGATCCGCGCGCCCGCGGCGGGCAGCACCTGCGGCGGTACCCGCATCACCAGCGGCCGGCCGGCATGGCGCAGGTTGACGAACATTTCGTTGCCGACCGGCTCGATGCCATCGATCAGCGCCGGGAAGGCCGCGTCGCCGCCGCCCGGCTGCAGGTGCTCCGGGCGCACGCCGACCACCACTTCGCGCCCGGACCAGGCAGCCGGCACCGGTGCGCGGCCGAGTGGAATGCGACCGTCCTGGCCCATGTCCAGCGCCACGTCCCCGCCCGCCAGCGCCTGCAACCGCCCCTTGAGCGTGTTCATGGCCGGGCTGCCGAGGAAGCCGGCGACGAACAGGTTGGCCGGGCGCTGGTACAGCGCCATCGGCGTGTCGATCTGCTGCACCATGCCATCGTTGAGCACCACGATGCGCTGGCCCAGGGTCATCGCCTCGACCTGGTCGTGGGTGACGTAGATCATCGTGGTGCCGAGCTTGCGGTGCAGCTGCGCGATCTCGGTGCGCACCGAGTGGCGCAGCTTGGCATCGAGATTGGACAACGGCTCGTCCAGCAGGAACACCGCCGGCTCGCGCACCAGCGCCCGCCCCAGCGCCACGCGCTGGCGCTGCCCGCCGGACATCGCCCGCGGCAGCTTGTCCAGCATTCCGCCCAGGCCCAGCATGTCGGCCGCACCCTGCACCCGGCGCGCGATCTCGGCCTTGTCGTGCCCGCGCAGCTT
Organism: Stenotrophomonas sp. Y6; assembly: GCF_022436665.1. Classification (NCBI taxonomy): domain Bacteria; kingdom Pseudomonadati; phylum Pseudomonadota; class Gammaproteobacteria; order Lysobacterales; family Lysobacteraceae; genus Stenotrophomonas; species Stenotrophomonas sp. Y6. The sequence goes on along the minus strand of NZ_JAKUKB010000008.1, from coordinate 186,689 downwards.
CAGCCCGAAGGCGAGGTTTTCGGCTACGGTCATGTGCGGGTACAACGCGTAGTTCTGGAACACCATGGCGATGTCGCGGTCCTTGGGCGCGACGTCGTTGACCACGCGCCCGCCGATGGACAGCGTGCCGGCGCTGATCTCTTCCAGCCCCGCGACCATCCGCAACAAGGTCGACTTGCCGCAGCCCGACGGCCCCACCAGCACCATCAGCTCGCCGTCGGCGATGTCGAAACTGGCCCCATGCACGGCGACCTGGCCGTTGTCGTAGACCTTGCGCACTCCGTCAAACCGCACGTCCGCCATCGCCTGCCTCATTCAGTCCGGCCGCGCGCACGGCGACCGGCGAAGTGGATGGCGACGCGCGTCGCCAATGCGGTCGGGGCGACCGCGTTCGAATACGAATACAGTGGAAACATTCTGCCACGCAAGCGTTCTCCCATGGCACCATCCATGGTTCGCGGCGGCGCTGGCGGACGCCCGCACCGGCCGGTTTCGACACCCGCGGACCGCTCCCCCTCCCAGCGCGCTCGCCGCACCCACCCGGACACGGCGCAGGGGCGGCCGACGGCTGCGGGACCCCCACTGGAACAGCAACCAGAACATAGCGAAGGGCGATTGACAACGATGTCACCAGAACACGAAACTCGAGCCATGCACGACACCCTCCTCCTGTTCGGTGCCACAGGCGACCTGGCCCAGCGCTATCTGTTCCCTTCCCTGCTGCGGCTGCTCGGCGATGGCCTGCTCCCCGAGGATTTCCGGGTGCGCGCGATGGCGCTCTCGCCGCACGACACCGACAAGTTCCGCGACATCCTGCGGCCACGCCTGGAACAGGCCCTGCCGCAGGCCAGCCAGGACGACATCAACAACCTGCTGCGGCGCATCGACTACCGCTCGGTCGACCTGCGCGACCCCGGCTCGATCGCCGACGCGGTGCGTGAGTTCAACGACCGCCACTGCGTCAGCTACCTGTCGATCCCGCCCGGGCTGTACATCTCCACCTGCGAGGGCCTGGCCCTGGGCGGCGCGCTGTCCGCGCCGCACCGGCTGATGCTGGAAAAGCCGATCGGCTCGGACAGCGACAGCGCCGAGCAGATCCTGCGGTCGATCGGCGCGCTGATCGACGAGGACCGGGTGTTCCGCATCGACCATTACCTGGGCAAGGCCGCGGTGCAGAACCTGATGGCGCTGCGCTTCGGCAACACCCTGCTGGAAGCGGTGTGGAACCGCAATTACATCGAATCGGTACACATCATGGTGGCCGAGAGCGACGGCGTCGACGGCCGCGACTCGTACTACTCGCGCTCCGGCGCGATGCGCGACATGGTGCAGAGCCACATCCTGCAGCTGCTGTGCCTGGTGGCCATGGAACCGCCGGCCTCGCTGGAAGCGGACCGGATCCGCGACGAGAAGGTCAAGGTGCTGCGCGCACTGCGCCCGCTCGACGCGCGCCATGCGGCCAAGGACAGCGTGCGCGGCCGCTACACCGCCGGCACCATCAATGGCCAGCCGGCACAGGCCTATCAGCCGCCGGAAGGCAGCGAGGCCGAGACCTTCGTCGGCGTCACCGCGCATATCGACAACTGGCGCTGGGCCGGGGTGCCGTTCCACCTGGTCACCGGCAAGCGACTGCCCGAGCGCACCACCCGCATCGAGGTCAACCTCAAGCCGGTCACCCACTGGCTGTTCGAACGCCCCGACCGCCGCCATGCCCAGCCCAACCGGCTGACCTTCCAGCTGCAGCCGCAGGAGAACATCCAGCTGGGGCTGATGAGTTCGCTGGCGGGCCCGGAATGGGGCGCGCTGGAACTGCAGCCGCTGGAGCTGGAACTGTCCGTGCCCACCGGCCTGCATCGCCGCATCGCCTACGAGCGCCTGTTCCTGGATGCCTTCAACGGCAACCACGCGCTGTTCGTGCGCGATGACGAAGTGCGCGCGGCGTGGGCCTGGATCGACAGCGTCGCCGACGCCTGGAAGGCCGCCGACCTGCCGATGGAGCCGTATCCGGCCGGCAGCTGGGGCCCGGCGCAGGCGCACCTGTTCCTGCCCGCGGCGATCGTCGCCGACAACCGCGCGGACGACGCGCTGTGAGCGGCCCGGCCGGACACGTGCTGGTCGCCGACATCGGCGGCACCAACGCGCGCTTCGCGCTGGCCGACACCTCCACCGCCGCCCCGCTGGACCCGGGCAGCATCGGCGAATACCCGGTGGCGCGTTTCGCGTCGCTGGCCGATGCCGCTGCCTGCTACCTGCGCGAGCGCGGTGCCCGGGCCCACAGCGGGGTGTTCGCCGTGGCCGGGCGGGTGGACGGCGACGAGGCGCGCATCACCAACCATCCATGGGTGATCTCGCGCTCGCGCACCGCCGCGCAACTGGGCCTGTCGCGGCTGCACCTGATCAACGACTTCGTCGCCCAGGCGATGTCGGTGGCGCTGCTGCAACCGGCCGACGTGGTCCAAACCGGCGGTGCGCCCTGGCAGCCGGCCGCGCCGTCGCAGCCACGCAACTACTGCGTGATCGGCCCTGGCACCGGCCTGGGGGTGGGCGGGCTGGTGGTCCGTGATGGTCGCTATTACCCGCTGGCGACCGAGGGCGGCCATGCCAGTTTCGCGCCGACCACCCCCGAGCAGATCCGCATCCTGCAGATCCTGGGCCAGCAGTTCGGGCGCGTCTCCAACGAGCGGTTGATCTGCGGCCCGGGCCTGGTCAACCTGCACCGCGCGCTGAGCGAGATCGCCGGCCAGGACCCGGGCCAGCCGCAGCCGGCGCAGGTCAGCGAGCGCGCCGCCGCCGGCGACCCGGTCGCCATGCGCGCGATCGAGGTGTTCATGGACATCTTCGGCGCGGTCGCCGGCGACGCGGTGCTGGTCCAGGGCGCCTGGGACGGCGTGTTCCTTACCGGCGGCCTGGTGCCGCGGCTGCTCGAGTCCCTGCGCCATTCCGGCTTCCGCAGCCATTTCGAGAACAAGGGGCGTTTCAGCGCGACCCTGTCGCAGGTACCGTCGCTGGCCATCGTCCACCCCTGCCCGGGCCTGCTCGGCGCGGCCGCGTACGCGCTGGACCTGGAGCAGGCCCCATCCGGAGCACCCGCATGAGCGCACTCGCCGAACGCCTCACCCTGGTCCGCCACTCCGACGAGGAGGCCTGGACCGAGAACGTCGCCCGCGAGATGGCGACGATCCTCGGCCATGAGATCGGCCAGCGCGGCCGCGCGCGCATGCTGCTGTCCGGCGGCACCACGCCGGCCCCGGTCTACGAACTGCTGGCCGAGCAGCCGCTGGAATGGGCGCGGGTGGAAGTGGGCCTGGCGGACGAGCGCTGGCTGTCGCCGCAGGACCGCGACAGCAACGCCTGGCTGGTGCGCCACAGCTTCCTCAACCGGGTCGAGGGCGCGCATTTCGACCCCCTGGTGCGGGTGGGCAAATCGCTGGCCGAATGCGTCCATGACGCCAACCTGCAGGCCGAGTACTCGCAGCCGGCCTGCCTGGTCGTGCTGGGCATGGGCAACGATGGCCACACCGCCTCGCTGTTCCCGGGCTCGCGCGACCTCGAACGCGCCCTGCAGGGCAGCAAGCCGTATGCGGCGCTGGACGCCAGCGGTTGCCCGGTCGCCCGCGACTGGCACCTGCGCATCACCCTGACCCCGCGCGGGCTGGCGTCCGTCGGCAACCGCCTGCTGTTGCTGCGCGGCAAGCAGAAGCTCGAGGTACTGGAGGCGGCGCTCGCCTCGGGAGACGTGCATCGCTATCCGGTGCTGGCCGCCATCGACGCGCCCGGCCCGAAGCTGCGCGTGCACTGGTGCGGGTGAAGGCGAACCGGGAAAGAACCGGCGGGCGTGCGGGATCACGCGCCCTGCCGCGTGCCGGGGCGATGATCCGGCATGGGCCGCGCCCTCCACTTTCCGCCTTCCGCAGCCTCCTCCCTCCCGCTTCCCCCTCCCCCTTTCCCTGCGTGTAAAAGCCATGAGCCTGCATCCGAAAATCCACGCCATCACCGAACGCATCCGCCAGCGCAGCGCGCCGTCGCGCGCGGCGTACCTGGCGGGCATCGAGGCCGCGCTGCGCTCTGGCCCGTTCCGCTCGCGCCTGAGCTGCGGCAACCTCGCCCATGCCTTCGCCGCCTGCGGCCCGACCGACAAGGGCCGGCTGCGCGGCGACGTGACCCCCAACCTGGGCATAATCACCGCCTACAACGACATGCTGTCGGCGCACCAGCCGTTCGAGCACTACCCGCAGCTGATCCGCGACGCCGCGCGCGAACTCGGCGCCACCGCGCAGGTCGCCGGCGGCGTACCGGCGATGTGCGACGGCGTCACCCAGGGCCGCGGCGGCATGGAACTGTCGCTGTTCTCGCGCGACGTCATCGCCCAGGCCACCGCCGTCGGCCTGAGCCACGACATGTTCGACACCACCGTGCACCTGGGCGTGTGCGACAAGATCGTCCCGGGCCTGCTGATCGGCGCGCTGGCGTTCGGCCACCTGCCGGCGGTGTTCGTGCCGGCCGGGCCGATGACGCCGGGCATCCCCAACAAGAAGAAGGCCGAAGTGCGCGAGCGCTATGCCGCCGGCGAAGCGACCCGCGAGGAACTGCTGCAGGCCGAGGCCGACTCCTATCACGCGCCGGGCACCTGCACGTTCTACGGCACCGCCAATTCCAACCAGGTGCTGCTCGAGGCGATGGGCGTGCAGTTGCCGGGCGCCTCGTTCGTCAACCCGGAACTGCCGCTGCGCGATGCGCTGACCCGTGCCGCCACCGCCCGCGCGCTGGAGATCTGCGCGCTCGGCAGCGATTTCCGGCCGCTGGGGCGGCTGATCGACGAGCGCGCCATCGTCAACGCCATCGTCGCGCTGATGGCCACCGGCGGCTCCACCAACCACACCATCCACTGGATCGCGGTGGCCCGCGCGGCCGGCATCGTGCTGACCTGGGACGACATGGACCAGCTGTCGCAGATCGTGCCGCTGCTGGCGCGCGTCTACCCCAATGGCGAGGCCGACGTGAACCGCTTCGCCGCGGCCGGCGGGCCGGCCTTCGTGTTCCGCGAACTGATGGACGCCGGGCTGATGCATGACGACCTGCCGACCATCGCCGAAGGCGGGATGCGCGCCTATGCGCAGGAACCGCGGCTGATCGACGGCAAGGTCGTCTACGCGCCGGCCGTCGCGCACAGCGCCGATACCGAGGTGGTACGCGCGGCCGCCGCGCCGTTCGAGGCCCAGGGCGGACTGCGCCTGCTGCGCGGCAACATCGGCCGTTCGCTGATCAAGCTGTCGGCGGTGAAGCCGCAGTACCGCACGATCGAGGCGCCGGCGGTGGTGGTGGACGCGCCGCAGGCACTGAACAAGCTGCATGCCGCCGGCGCCCTGCCGCAGGATTTCGTGGCCGTGGTGCGCTACCAGGGACCGCGCGCCAACGGCATGCCGGAGCTGCATTCGCTGGCGCCGCTGCTGGGGCTGCTGCAGAACCAGGGCCGGCGCGTGGCGCTGGTCACCGACGGGCGCCTGTCCGGCGCCTCGGGCAAGATTCCCGCCGCCATCCACGTCACCCCCGAAGCCGCCCGCGGCGGCCCGATCGCGCGCATCCGCGAAGGCGACATCATCCGCCTGGATGGCGAGGCCGGCATCCTGGAAGTACGGGTGGACCCTGCCGAATGGGCGGCGCGCCCGCTTGCCGCCAACACCGCACCGGCCGGCCACGACCTTGGCCGCAACCTGTTCGCGATGAACCGCAGCGTGGTCGGCCCGGCCGACCAGGGCGCCGTTTCCATTTCCTGCGGCCCGGCACGCGCCGACGGCAGCGTGTGGGAGTACGACGCCGAGTACGAACTGGGCCACGATGCCGCCGCGGCTGCCGCCCCGCACGAAGCCAAGGACGCCTGACCCTAACGGGACGCGCCGCGTCCCGCCCCACCGGAACCCGCCATGACCATCGCCCAGCACCAGGACCGCGCCGAACACCTGCTCACCGCCGCCGGCATCCTGCCCGTCGTCACCGTCCACACCCTCGACCAGGCGCGCGCGGTCAGCGCCGCACTGCTCGAAGGCGGCCTGCCCGCCATCGAGCTGACCCTGCGCACGCCGGTGGCGATGGACGCGCTGTCCATGCTCAAGCGCGAGTTGCCCGACGTGGTGGTCGGCGCCGGCACCGTGCTGACCGTCGAACAGATGCGCCAGGCCATCGACGTCGGCGCCGATTTCCTGGTGACCCCGGGCACGCCGGCGCACATGGCCGATGCGCTGGCCAGGGCGCCGCTGCCGGTGGTCCCGGGCGCGGCCTCGCCCACCGAACTGCTGGCGCTGCTGGCGCGCGGCTTCCGCGTCTGCAAGCTGTTCCCGGCCACCGCCGTGGGCGGACTGGCGATGATCAAGGGCGTGGCCGGGCCGATGCCCGAACTGAAGCTGTGCCCCACCGGCGGCATCACCGAGGCCACCGCGGCCGACTACCTCGGCCAGAAGAACGTGGTCTGCATCGGCGGCTCGTGGATGGTGCAGGACGCCTGGATCCGCAGCGGGCAGTGGGACGCGGTGAGGAAATCGGCCGCGGCCGCCGCCGCCATCGTGCGCGCGGTCCGCGCCGGCTGAGCGCACGCCGCGGCGCCGGCGCCGGCCGACGCATGGCACCCGCTCGCTTCGTTGCGATGGGGCCTGCGTGCCTGCACGATGCCGCCCGCATCCATCCGGCCTTGGCGCGGGCAACACAGGGTTGCGGTCATGATGGCGCACGACCTTTCCCCGGAGCCGAGTGATCGATGGACGAAACCACCCCGCGCATGCGCAACCTCTTCCTCCAGCTGGGCCTGGACGCTGGCGAACAGGCCATCGCCGGGTTCATCCGCGACCACCAGCTGCCGCTGGAAACCGGCATCGGCGAGGCGCCCTTCTGGAACGCGGGGCAGCGCCAGTTCCTGCGCGAGAAGCTTGCCAGCGACGATGCCTGGGCGATCGTGGTCGACCAGTTGAACGAGGCGCTGCACGAGGACGCGAGCCGCGCCCGCAACCCCGGCTGAGCGACGGCGCCCCGGCCACGCCGTCGCCAGCCAGCGCTGGCGGCGGCCTCAGCGCCGGCCGCGCTCGCTGCGCCGCAGGTCGGCGGGGATCTCGATCTCGACTTTCGCCGGCAACGTGGTGATGCGCAGTTCGGTCCCCGACCACGCCGCCGGTTCGCCGTTGATCCGGGCCGCGCCCGGCTCGCCCGCGTAGGGCCACGGCAGCACCAGCCCGCCGCCGGGCAGGCGCAGGCCGTCGGCGACCGTCAGGGTCAGCTGCCGCTCGTCGCGCACCAGCGAATAACGCAGCGGGCCATGCGCGGTGCGCAGGCCCTCGATGGCGACGCCCTTGCCCGCCAGCAAGGGCGCCGGCACGCCGGCGGCCAGCACGATGGCGTCGTCGATCTCGCGTTCGTACGCGAACATGTCCAGCGCCGAACGCACGAAATCCGATGCGACCCAGGCATGCGGCAGGTCGCCGACGAAGAACGGCGTGCGCGGCGTCGAGGACACCACCTCGGCCCACTGGTTCCAGGCCGGCGGCGCGCGGTCGCGGAAGAAGAACTCGCTGGCCTCCCAGGCCCGCTCGCGCCAGCCCAGGCGCACGAACGCGCCGACGTTGCGCCATTCGTACGGGGTGTAGTCCTTCCACGGGCGCTTGCCGTCGCGGCGCTCGACGAACTGCTGCCAGTAGCGCTCGAACGTGTTGTCCAGCGCCGGTTGCGGCAGCCGGCCCTGCTCGCCGCCCGGGGCCAGCGCGATGGTGGTCGAGGTGGCGTCGAAATCGCCCAGCTCCACCGAGCCCGGCAGGTAGTCGATGCGGTGCGCGGCCATGCTCGCGCGCAGCGAGGCGTCCAGGTCCTGGCGGAACTGGTCGCGCGAAGCGGCCATCGCTTCGGCCTCGGTGGCCAGGCCCAGCGCCATGGCCATGTCGGCCGCGTCCTTGTACCCGCGCAGCGCCCAGAAATCGTCCCAGTACGAATGCACCGGCTTGGCCGAATAGCCCTCGTGGCTGATCGAGGCCGGCATCATCCCGTAGAACCCCGGGTGGCGCGCGCGGTTGTCCTCGCTGCGCTCGCTCAGCCGCAGGTCTTCCATGTAGCCCCACGCGGCCAGCACGTGCGGCCACATGCGCTGCAGGAACTGCATGTCGCCGGTGTGGCGCCAGTACCCGGCGATGGCATGGATCAGCTCGCCGTGGCTGTCGTTCTCCGGCACCGGGTCGCTGCCGCGCGCGTCCACGCAGCACGGCACCATGCCGCTGTCGAACTGGTACGGCGCATACCATTCCAGGTATTGCCGCACCGCGTCCTCGCGACCCAGCCGCAGCAGCCCTTCGGAGATCATCGCGCCGTCGCGGATCCAGCTGCGCGCATACGAACGCGTGCCCGGCTGCAGGCTCGGCCCGACCCGTGAGATCAGCATGTGCGCCAGCGCGGTGCGCAGCGTGTCGGCCAGCGGCTGGCCGGCCTCGGGCAACTGCAGCCGCACCTGGTCCAGTGTCTGCCGCCACATCGCCGCGACCTGCTGCTGCGCCTTGTCCGCATCGAAACGGCCGGGCATCGGCCAGGCGCCGGTCTGCGGCAGCACCAGCGCGACCTCGCGGCTCTGCCCCGGTTCCAGCGTCCAGGTGTAGAGCATCGCGCCGGACGCCAGCCCGGTCGGGTCGCTGACCTCGCGCGTGCCCGGCAGGGTGCGGTCGGCCAGGTGGGTGACGTCGAGCTTGCTGTCGAACGCACTGGCGAAACCGGCATCGGGCGGTGTCATCGCGAACACCCGCGGCTGGCCGTTGACCGCCACCTGCGCGCCCTGGATCGCCAGGCGCTCGATCCGGCTCACGCCACCGACGGTATTAAGGAACTGGCTGGGCGGGTTGACCTGGAACGGCCGTACCGCGAGCGCCAGCCGATACTCGTGCGCCACCTTGTCCGGGTTGTGCAGGCGGTAGCGCGCCACCAGCTGCGCCTGCCCGGGCCGGCCCTGGACGAAGCCGGTCACCTGCAGGCCGAACCGGTCGTGCTTCCATTCCACCGAGGGAATCGGCAGGTAGCCATCCTGCAGGCGCTGGCTGGCGCTGACGTCGGCCCAGCCCAGCACCTTGCCATCGAGCACCACGAACGGCTCGATGCTGAAACCGGCGCGCACCGCCTCCAGGGTGCCGTCCTCGCCCATCAACGCCTGCTCGCTGCCGCCGTCCAGGCCCAGCAGGGTCCAGTACGGCTGTTCGCCGGAAAAGCCGCGCGGCAGCGACCCGCGCGGCAGGTCGCGCGCGACCGAGCGGACGAAGTCATTGGGCGTGGCGGCGAACGCCAGCGGCTTCAGGCTGATGTCGCGGATGCCGTAGCGCCAGCTGGGGCCGTCGATGAGGTCGAAACGCAGGTAGCGTGCCTCGGTCTCGGGCAACGCCAGCCAGTCGCGGCCGCCACCGCCGGCGCTCACCTCGCGCAGCCTGCGCCAGTCGCGCCCGTCGACCGAGGCCTGCACCACGTAGCGCGACGCCTCCAGCCCCGGCACCCACTGGATCACCGCGCCGCCGAACTCGCGCACCTTGCCCAGGTCCAGGCTGACGGTCTGCTGCTTGACCCCGCCGCTGATCCATACCGTGTCCGGCCGGCCGTCGGCAATGCGCTGCTGCAGCGCGGTCGCGGTATCGGCGATGACGCTGGCGGTCAGCGCCGAGCCGTCCTCCTTGGGCAGCGGCTGCAGCGTGAGCTGGTCGAAGCACACCGTGCCCTTGCCGCCCACCTTGCTGTAAATGGTGAACTCCACCGCGGCGCTGCGCCGCAGGACCGGGTCCTGGCCCGGCCCCCAGGCCTTGTCGATGTGGCGCTTGCGGTAGCTCACCCGGGTCCAGTCCTTGGGAAAGCGGTAACCGCTGCGGTTGACCCACCACACGTTGTCACCGCTGGCGTCGATCAGCTTGAACTGCAGGTCGTTGGCCGGCGAGTCGCCACGCAGGCCGAAGCTCACCTGGTAGTTGTCCGGCCAGGTGACATCCAGCCGGCGACGGATGCCGGCGTAGCCGGAGACCTCGTGGAAGTCATAGTCCAAGCACAGCGCGCGGCCGCCATTGCCGTTCACCGGCCGCAGCGAACCGCTGACCTGCGGCGAGGTGATCAGCTGCCAGGCACCGATATCGTCGAACTTCGCCAGCACCCGGCTGCCGCCCTCGGCCGCGCCGCCGTTGCCGGCCATCGTCACGGTGCAGAACAGCAGGAGGGCAAGGAACCTTCTCATCGCGGTGGATCTCGGTACGGGGGCGGCGGCCATGGTGTGATTTTCCCAGAACTGGAAGCGGGTGCAGGCCCTGCTGCGGCGTCGGGCCGTCCGCCCCAGCGGGACGCCGCCGGCGCCGGAACGCCCCGCGCGGCCGGGGCACGGCCCGGCATCCGCCGACGCGCCGGGCACGCCGTGGCAGGCGTGCCCGCTCACCCCTTCACGCTGCCCAGCAGTAGCCCCTGGATGTAGTAACGCTGCAGCAGCAGGAACAGCGCCAGCACCGGCACCACGGTGACCACCGCGCCGGCCATCATCATTTCCACGTCCATGATGTGCTCGCGCGAAAGCGAGGCCAACGCCACCGGCAGGGTGTAGTGCTCCTGGTCGGTGAGCACGATCAACGGCCACATGAAGTCGTTCCATGCGCCCATGAAGGTGAAGATCGCCAGCGTCACCAGCACCGGCTTGAGCATGGGCAGCACGATCTGGAAGAAGATGCGGGCCTCGCTGGCGCCGTCGATGCGCGCCGCCTCCAGCAACTCGTCGGGGATCGAGCGTGCGTACTGCCGCACCAGGAAGATGCCGAACACGCTGGCCAGCGCCGGCACCACCACCCCGCCCCAGGTATTGACCAGCCCCAGCTGCTTCATCAGCAGGAACAGCGGCAGCATCGCCACCTGCGCCGGGATCACCAGCGCCGCCAGCAGCACCTGGAACACCCGCTCGCGGCCGGCAAAGCGCAGCTTGGCGAAGGCATAACCGGCCAGGGTGTTGAACAGCAGCGAGCCCACGGTGATGCCCGCCGACATGCCCAGGCTGTTGAGAAAGTTGCCGGCCATGCCGGTGCGCGCGAACAGCTGCCGGTAGTTGTCGATGGTGGCCTGCGCCGGCAGCAGCGGCGGCGGGAACTGCGAGGCCTGCCCGCTGGGCATGAACGACACCGACACCATCCACGCCAGCGGCGCCAGGCTGACAAAGGCCAGCAGCAGCAGGGCCGCATTGACCCACGCGCCCCAGGCACGCGATTGGCCGATTTCGCGACTCATACCAGCTCCCTGCGCCTGCCGTAGCGCAACATCAGCGTGGTCACGCCCAGGATGATCAGGAACAGCAGGAACGCAACGGCCGAAGCACGCCCCAGGTTCCACCACTTGAAGCCTTCCTCGAACATGTAATACAGCACGCTCACCGTGCTCTGCAGCGGATCGCCGCGGGTCATCACGTAGGGCTCGGCGAACAGCTGGAAATAGCCCGAGACGGTGATCACCCCGACCACCAGCAGCACCGGCCCGAGCATGGGCAGGGTGATGTGCAGGAACTGCTTCCAGCGCGAGGCGCCGTCGATCCGCGCGGCCTCGTACAGGTCGCGCGGGATGGCCTGCAGCCCGGCCAGGAAGATCACCATGTTGTAGCCGAAGTTCTTCCACACCGCGAACAGGATGATGGTCGGCATCGCCCAGTGCGGATCGCCGAGCCAGTCCACCGGGTTGACGCCGACCTGCCCCAGCGCCCAGTTCACCAACCCGTAGCGGGTGTGGAACAGGTAGCGCCAGATCACCGCCACCGCCACCAGGGTGGTCACCACCGGCGCGAACAGCGCGGTGCGGAACAGCGCCTTGAAGCGCGCCACCGGCGCATTGATCAGCATCGCCGCGCCCAGCGACAGGGCGATCGACAACGGCACGCCAAGCACCACGAAATACGCGGTGTTGCCCAGCGACTTCCAGAACATCGGCGTGCGCAGCAGGTCCAGGTAGTTGTGCAGGCCGACGAAGCGCAGGTTGTGCGGGTCGGCCAGCGCGTACAGGTCGAAATCGGTCAGGCTCAGCGCCAGCGCCGACAGTACCGGCAGCCCGAAGAACACGCCGATCACGATCAGCGCCGGCGCGGCGAACACCCAGCCGGCGAGCGCGCCCCGCTTCATCGCGCGGCCTCCTGCGTCGCCTGCCGCTGGATGATCCAGCGGCGCTTGGCTAGGATCTCGTCCACCCGCGCGTCCAGCCGCCTGACCGCGGCGTCCTGGTCCAACCCGCCGCGTACCACCTGCTCGCTGACGATGCGCATTTCCTGGGCGATGCGCTCCCACTCCAGCACCTTGGGCGTGGGCCTGACCCGCTCCAGCTGCTGGCCGAACGCGGCCGCCAGCGGGTCCTCGTGCAGCGATGCCTGCCGCCACACGCTGCGCCGCGGCGGCAGGTCGCCGATGAGGGCGTGGAACCGCTGCTGCACCGCCGGTCGCGACAGGAACTCGATCAGTTTCCATGCGGCCTGCTTGTGCGGCGACGACTGCATCACCACCAGGCTGGTGCCACCGGCGATGCCGCCGCCCGGGCCATGCGGACCCGGTAGCGGCGCGGTGCCCCACTCGCCCTCCAGCGAGGCCGGCTGGCGTTGCCGGAACTCGCGGATGTTCCAGGGCCCGGACAGGTAGAACACGGTGAAGCCGCGGAAGAACTCGTCCCACACATTGGAGATCTGGGTCTCGGACATCTTCGGCGCCCAGCCCTGCTCGAACATGTTGGCGTAGAAGCCCAGCGCGCGGCGGAACCCCGGACTGGCGAAATTGCCGCGGGTGTCGTGGTCGCGCAGCAGCGGGTCGTCCTGCTGCAGCGCCAGCGACAGCTGCGGCTCGAACTCGTTGAGCGGCATCAGCACCGGGTAGCGGTCGGGCCCGAGCACCTGCTTCAGCGCCCGGTTCATGCGCTCCCACTCGGCCCAGTCGCGCGGCGGGTGGTCATAGCCGGCCTTGCGCAGCAGGTCCTTGCGGTAGAACAGCAGCCGCGTATCCACGTACCAGGGGATGCCGACCAGTCGGCCCTCGACCACGTTGGTGTCCCAGATGCCCGGGAAATAGTCCGCCGGCACGACCTCGCGCGAAGCGTCCACGTAGGGCTGCAGCGGGGTCAGCGCACCGAGGGTGGCGAACTCGGGTATCCAGGTATTGCCGAGCTGGCAGATGTCCGGCAGGCCGTCCGCGGCATAGGCGGTCAGCAGCTTTTCGTGCGCCGCGGTCCAGGGGATGTTCTGCACCTCGACGCGGATGCCGGGGTTCTCGGCCTCGAACTCGCGGACCAGCTCGCCGACCACTTCGGCTTCGCGCCCCATCGCCCAGAAGCGAAGGGTGATGCCCTGCTGCGGCCGCGCGCAGGCGGCCAGCAGGACCAGGCACAACAGCACGGGCAGGCGCAGCGTCACCGGCCCGACCTATTGCGGCCGGGGCGCGGGCTTGCCCGCCGCCTTCTGCTCCTGCGCGGCGGCGGCGCGCGACTCGGCAATGCCCACCGCGCGCGCGGCGGCAGCCTTGTCGTCCTTCTGCAGCGGCTGCCACTCCTCCCCTTCCGGCAGCAGCCAGCCACCGGCAAAGCCGGCGCGCTCCAGGCCCTTGCGGATATAGGGGTTCTTCTTCATCACGTTCCAGACGAACTCGTCGCGGTAGTTGGCGATGCCCGCCAGGATCGGCCCCTGGTCGATGGCGATGTAATCACTGGCCACCCAGCCGCGGTCGGGAATCAGGCGCCCGGTCTTGAGCGGGATGTCGTAGTCGAAACTGGGGTTGAACGAGTCCAGGAAGCCGTAGCTGGAGTACAGGTAGTCACCGTAGCGCCGGTGCATTTCCTGGGTGGCGGGAATCACCACCTCCGGCGCGAACGGCAGCGAGGAGATCGCCGCCGACGGCACGATGGTGCCGTCGTCGAAATTCTCACGCAGGCCGGCACCGCGCGCGGAATAATGGCGGAACTGGCGCTGTTCGCCCTTGTATTCCTGGGTGGTGTTCTGGGGCCCGTCGCCGGCGGTCAGCCCCCATACGTTCTCGCCATAGTCCTTCCATTGCATCGGGTTGGCGATGGCGTACTCGCGCTGGGCCAGCGTGGCACGGCGGCTGTTGAGGAAGTAGTCGATGCCGCGCTCGCGCATGTAGGCGTCCTGGATGTCGCGGAAGTCGATCCAGACGTGGCTGTACTGGTGGCCGAACAGCGGCCCGAACGACAGGTACTCCTGCCCCTGGAACACGCCCCAGTCGTTGTCGTAGGTGCGCGTCCACACGGTCCACGCATCGGGCTCGACCGGATGCGTCGGCGAGCCCAGCGCCAGCACGTAGAGCATCATCGCCTCGTTGTAGCCCATCCAGTCGTGCTGGATGAAACCGCTCTCGGGGAACCAGCCCATCGACACCAGCGGCTTGTTGCGCTGCAGCCACTGCCAGTCCACGCGGCGGTAGAGCGTATCGGCGATCCTGCGGATCTCCTTCTCACGCGCGTCGTCGCCATCGTAGTAGGACTGCGCGAACAGCACGCCCATCAACAGCAGCGCGGTATCCACGCTGGACAGCTCCACCCAGCTGTCGTATCGGCGGCCGTCGTGCATGTCCAGGAAGTGGTAATAAAAGCCCTTGTAGCCGGCCTTGCCGGTGCGCTGCGGGCCGGTGGGCACGTCGCGCAGGAAGCGCAGCGTGGTCAGGGTGCGGTCCACCGCCTGGGTACGGCTGACCCAGCCCTTCTCGATGCCGATCGGATAGGCGGTCAGGGCGAAGCCGACCGAAGCGATGCTGGCGAACGGACGCGACGGATAGCGGTCCGGGGTGAGCCCGTTGCGCTCGTTGGTGGTGTCCCAGAAAAACTGGAAGGTGCGCCGCTCGATGTCGTCGAACAGCGGCGGAAGTTCGGGTTTCATCGGCCGCGGCGGCAGGTCCGCTTCGATCAGGATCACCTGGGGCACCACTTTCGGTGTCGGCTCGGGCGCCTTGCCGCACCCGGCCACCAGGCCCAGCGCGAGTCCGGCGGCGGTGCACAGCAACAGCTTGGTGGTACGCGGGATGCTCAAGACGCTTTCCGTTGGGGGAACCAGGGGGTGGGCCGTGGCCGGTGGCTGGCCCGGCCGCCATTGCCGGCGGCCGGGCGCAGCGGCTTACCAGTCCAGACCGAAGGACAGCTTGAAGGTACGGGTGGCGTACTGGTCCCAGCTGTTGATCACACCGGTGTTCCAGTTGATGCCGTACCCACCCCAGTTGGTCCAGTTGAACACGTTGATCACGTCGGCACGGACCTTGAGCTTCAGGTCGGTGCCGGTGTCCCAGGTCTTGGTCAGCGACATGTCGAACTGCTTGAAGCCATAGGTGCCGTCCGGCTCCCAGCTGCGGGGGCGCTCATAGCCGCTGGTGCCATCGATGTCCCAGCGCTTGACCTTGCTGGCCAGGGTCAGCTTGCCGGCCACGCTCATGCCCCAGGGCAGGTCGGTGAAGCCGCTGACCACCAGGCGGTGGCGCGGGGTCCAGGCGCCGTCGTACCAGCCGCCACCGGGGAAGTACCAGCCGTATACCGGATCTTTCTCGTGGATGTTCTGCTTGGCGTCGGTGAAGGTATAGGCGAAGTTGAGGTTCCACGGGCTCTCGGCCGTGTAAGGCTTGTCGGCACTGAGCAGCAACGCGTTGCTGCGTGACTGGAAACCGTTGGTGGCCAGGATCAGCCCGCCCAGCCCCGGCAGCCCG
Source organism: Stenotrophomonas sp. Y6 (assembly GCF_022436665.1). NCBI lineage: Bacteria > Pseudomonadati > Pseudomonadota > Gammaproteobacteria > Lysobacterales > Lysobacteraceae > Stenotrophomonas > Stenotrophomonas sp. Y6. The sequence goes on along the minus strand of NZ_JAKUKB010000008.1, from coordinate 171,000 downwards.
CCGCCGCTCCACGGACTACCCGATGCGTTGTAGTAGCTGCCATCGCCGCGGCGGTTGCCGCGCATGATCAGCAGGCCATCCTTGTAACGGATGTGCTGCAGGGTGGCCGAGGTATTCCAGTCATGGCCCATAACGGCGAACGTGTTGCGGATGCCCAGGCTGATCTGGTCCGAATACGGGGTCTTCAGGTCGTTGTCGAACATCCATACTTCGCGGCCGGCCTGGGACGAATTGGCCAGCGACATCAGGTATTCGCGATCGAGCAGCTGCGGGTTCCAGGCCAGGCAGTTGGATGCGGCCGGGTCGCAGGCATGGCCCGGCGAGTTGATCATGAACTCGCGGGTCGGGAATGTGGCCTTGGTCAGCTCCAGCTGCAGGTAATCGAACAGGTTGCGGTCGTAGGAGCGGCCGATGCCGCCGAACAGCACATGGCGCTCGTCGCCGCTGAGGTCATACGAGAACCCGATGCGCGGCTGGATGGCGTTCTTGAACGCCTTGCGGTTGTTGCCGGTGCTGATGAAACGGTTGATGTCGATGCCGCCCAGCGCCAGCGTCTGCGCATAGGTCTGGCCCACCGCGGCGCCGGCCTGCGGATCCTGGGCATTGAGCGAGGCCAGCACGTCGGCGCTGGTCGCGTAGTCCAGGTAGGAGGGGGTTTTCTCGTAGTCCCAGCGCAGGCCGAGGTTCAGGATCAGGCGATCGGTGACGTCCCAGTCATCCTGGATGTAGAGACCGAACTGCTTGTTCTTCGAGGTGACCGTACCGCCACTGGTGCCGATGGCCGGGCTGCCGAAGCGCACGAAGTACGGCACCATGCCGCCCTGGTTGATGTCGTAGTAGAACTGCGGGTTGTACGGCTGCTGCTCGGTGGTCTCCAGATCCACCTGCTTGTACTTGATGCCGAATTTGACGGTATGGCCTTCCCAGCCGAAGAACGTGGTGTCGTTCTGCAACGACCAGCCCTTCTGCCCCTTGTTCTGCAGACCACCGTTACCGGCGCCGATGCGGAAGATCTGCCGGCCGTCGTTGGACGAGCCATCGGTGAGCACCATGCCGTTGCCGTAGTTGGCCGGCTCCATGCTCCAGAACGCCTTTTCGTAGGTCAGGTGGGCGTCGTTGAGCCAGTTGCTGTTGGAGAACTGCCAGTGCAGGTCGTAGCGGTCCTCGTTGACGCCGACGTCGGTGCCGTAGCTGCGCGCGCTCTGCCCGCCGACATTGCTGATGTCGCTTTCCTCGCGACGCTTGTAGCTCAGGTCGACCAGGTTCTCGTCGTTGATCGACCAGTCGAGTTTGCCGAAGTACAGGTCTTCCTTGAACGGCGTGCTGGCCGCGCCCAGCTGGTCGCGCCAGGCCTGCGGCAGGTCCGCGGCGGTGCGTCCCTCGCCCGGGGTCAGGTCCTGCGGGGCGTTGTATTCCTTGGCCTCGTAGGTAACGAAGAAGTGCGCCTTGTCCTTGACGATCGGGCCACCGAACGCCGCGCCATACTGTTTTTCGCCCGAACGGGTCTTGCCGGCGCCGTTCTTCTCGCTCTCCCGCGGCTCGCGCCAGTTCTGGTTGGTGTAATCCCAGAAGAACGAGCCGGAGAAATCGTTGGTGCCCGACCGGGTCGCCGCGGTCACCGCCGCCGAACTGATCTGGTCGTACTCGGCCTTGTAGTTGGAGGTGATGACCTTGTACTCGCCGATCGCCAGCTGCGGGAACGGGTTGCCGCGGCTGGAATCCTGGCCGGTCAGGCCGCCCTGGGTGACGTAGTTCTTCTGGCCGATGCCGTCGATGTAGACATTGACGTTGTTGGCGCTCTGCACGCCGCCGCGCAGCTTGGTGGAGCCGTTGGCCGGGTTCTGCTCGAAGCTCATGCCCGGCACGGTGTCGGCGAAGGCCAGGAAGTTGCGCGTGGTCTGGGGCAGGGCCTGGATCTGCTGGGGGGTGATGTAGGTCGCGATCTCCGACGTCATCGTCTCCACCGGCGCCTGTGCCGTCACCTGCACGGCGTCCAGCGTGGTGGCGTTGCCGCCGGCCGTCTCGGCCACGCCGCCGACGCCGAGGTTGACGGTCGCGGTCTGCCCGACCTGCACGGTGATGTTCTGGCTGCTGGTCTTGCCGCCGGCGGTGACGTCCACCCGGTAGGTGCCCGGCGGCAGGCCGGCCAGCGAATAACTGCCGGTGGCGCTGCTCTGCACGCTGCGGCTCAGGCCGGTGGCCAGGTTGGTCGCGGTCACCTGCGCCTGCCCGGCCGGGGCCGAATCGGCCATCACCTGGCCACGGATGGTGGCACCGGTGCTCTGCGCGAACGCCGGCGCGGCGCCCAGCAGGAGGCAGCTGGCCAGCGCGCAGCTGAGCAGCCTGCGGGCGGGGTACGTGTTGCGGTTGGCGGAATGGTTCATGGGGCTCTCCGGGTGCGGCAGCGCGGCTGCCATTCGGTTCGTTAGTGACCTTGCCGGGGATTCCGGCACATGGGCGGTGGATCAGGGAAGCTCTCGTCGGGACGTCGAATCACGCACGATCAGGGTGGGTACGAGCGTCGTTCCAGCGCCCCCTTCCGACGCGTCGTCGCGCTCCATCAGGTGCAGCAGGTGCGATGTCGCCCGCCCCCCGAGGTCGGCGATGCTGACCTGCATCGTGGTCAAGGACGGGTGAACGAAACGTGCCAGCGGGATATCGTCGAACCCGGCCAGCGCGACCTGTTGCGGCACGCGGACGCCGGCCTGGCTGAAGGCGTACAGGCAACCCAGCGCCATCATGTCGTTCGCCGCGAACACCGCATCGGGCAGGTGCGCTTCGCGCAGCAGCGCCTTTCCGGCCGCGTACCCGGACGCCTCGTCGAAACCGCCGGCCAGCACGCGGCCTTCGGCGGGCGCGCCGGCCGCGGCCATCGCGTCCTGGAAGCCGCGCAGGCGCTCGCGGGCATCATGGTTGCCGTCGGGACCGGCGATGAAGGCGATGCGGCGGTGCCCGGCCTCCAGCAGATAGCGGGTCATGGCCAGGGCGCCGGCATGGTCGTCGATGCCGAAGGCCGGGTACTGGCCATCCGCCACCGGGGTGTTGATCAGGACGGTGGGCAGTGCCGGCGGCAGGTTGTCCATCAGGAAACCCGCGTCTGCCGCATAGGGCGACATGACCAGCAGGCCGTCGACGCGGCCGCGCATGGCCTGCAGCGCGACGCCCTGCTGTTCCTGGTCGCCGTGGTAGCTGGAGACCAGCAGGTGCCAGCGGTGCATGCGCGCGACCCCGTCGATGCCACGCATCAGTTCGGAAAAGAACTCGCCGTGCAGGTCGGGCAGCACCAGGCCGATGGTCTGCGTGCTGCGGCTGCTCAGGCTGCGCGCGGCGGCATGCGGGGCGTAGCGGAGCCGGCGGGCGACTTCCAGCACCTGCTTGCGCACCGGCTCGGCGACGTTCTCGTGACCGTTGAGGGCACGCGACACGGTGGCGACGGAGACCTTCGCCTCACGGGCAACATCCTTGATGGTGATCGCCTGCTTCGCCACCGCCATACCCTCCGCAGACAGGGGTCGCGGCGACTGTAAGCGTTTCCATGTCGATTTGTAAACAATTTGTTACAGGCGAGGCCGGCGCCGGGTACGCCTTGCCCCGCGCGGCCGCGACCGGAAGCGCGCAGGGCGCGCGGCCCGGTCCGCGGCCGGGATCAGGCGCCGGCCTCGGCCGGGGTCCGCGCCTGGATCGACAGCGCGTGGATATCGGTCTGCATCATGTCGCCAAGTGCCGCGTAAACCGCCCGATGGCGCGCCAGCGGTGCCTTTCCGGCGAATGCCGGGCTGACAATCAGCACATTGAAGTGACCGCGCCCGTCGCGCGCGCCGGCATGGCCGGCGTGGCGGTGGCTGTCGTCCTCCACTTCCAGCCGGCTGGGCGCGAAGGCAGCCTCCAGGGCGGCGCGGATCCGCTCGACCCGGGTCAAGGCAACACCTTGCGGAACGGCCGCACGTCGACCCGCTGGTAGACACCGGCGGCCACATAGGGGTCGGCGTCGGCCCAGGCGCGGGCGGCCTCCAGGTCGTCGAAGCTGGCGATCACCACGCTGCCGCTGAAACCGGCCGCGCCCGGGTCCTCGGCGTCGATCGCCGGACAGGGGCCGGCCAGCAGCAGCCGCCCCTGCGCCTGCAGTGCCTGCAGCCGCGCCAGGTGCGCTGCCCGCGCGGCCAGGCGCGCGCCCAGCACATCCTGCCCGTCGTAGCCTTCGATCACATACCACACGGCTCGCCGCTCCTTGTCCGCTGAATGATGGCCGGCAAGTCTAGCGCCTGGACGCTGGACACCGCCCGGCCGGGGCGATTACTCTTTACGCCATTGCACGCAGCCGGCCTGTAACGGCCCGGAGCGGCGGCAGGCAAGGCCACCGCCGTCCGACCGATCCGCGATTCCTTCCCGGACTGTGTAGACGACCTCCTCGCGATGACGTTGCCGCATGACAGCGCGGCATGTCGCGTTGTTGATGTGCACGCACGCCGGACAGGCGCGCATGGCTTTCAATCCAGAAGGCAGGACCCTGTCCCGGGCGGGAACCCGGAACGTAAAGGCTCGCAACACCCGATGTAGCCCTGATGACTTCAGAACTCGCGCACGCCGCGAACCCGCCAGCGCCGCCCACCATTCCGCAGCAGCAGGAAATGCCGCTGGCGGTGGTGCATGGGCAGCCGGTCCTGCAGATCCCGCAGGACCTGTACATCCCGCCGGATGCGCTGGAAGTCATCCTCGACGCCTTCGAGGGCCCGCTGGACCTGCTGCTGTACCTGATCCGCCGGCAGAACCTGGACATCCTGGACATCCCGGTCGCCGAGATCACCCGGCAGTACGTCGAGTACATCAACGTCATGCAGGAGCTGCGCTTCGAGCTGGCGGCCGAGTACCTGGTGATGGCCGCGATGCTGGCCGAGATCAAGTCGCGCATGCTGCTGCCGCGCCCGCCCAGCGACGAAGGCGAGGAAGCCGACCCGCGCGCCGAGCTGGTGCGCCGGCTGCAGGAGTACGAACGCTTCAAGCAGGCCGCCGAGGACATCGACGCCCTGCCCCGGCAGGACCGCGACACCACCCCGGCGCATGCCTTCGTGCCGGACCGGACCACGGTCAAGGTACCGCCGCCGGTGGACCTGAAGGAAATGCTGCTGGCGCTGCACGACGTGCTCAAGCGCGCCGAGCTGTTCAGCGGCCACGCGATCAAGCGCGAGGCACTGAGCGTGCGCCAGCGCATGGGCGACGTGCTGGAACAGCTCGAGGACGGCAGGTTCTACCGCTTCGAGACGCTGTTCACCGCCGAGGAAGGCAAGCTCGGCGTGCTGGTCACCTTCCTGGCGCTGCTGGAACTGGCCAAGGAACAGCTGCTGGACATCGTCCAGGAAGCGCCGCTGGCGCCGATCTACGTGAAATCGCTGGCCGCCGGCAACACCAACGCGCCGCTGCAGTTCTCCAGCGAATTCGACGATGGCGACTTCAACGACGCCCACTCCCCCAACGCCTGAGCCCGATTCCCGCCCCATGGATCAACCGCTGATCAACCGCATCGTCGAAGGCGCGCTGCTGGCCTCCAGCCAGCCGCTGACCCTGGCGCAGCTGCAGGAGCTGTTCCCCGAGGATCAGCCGGCGCCGCCGGGCAGCGTCGAACGCGCGCTGGAGCTGCTGCGCGAAGACTGCCAGGGGCGCGGGGTGGAGCTGGTCGAGGTCGCCTCCGGCTTCCGTTACCAGATCACCCGCGAGGTGCACGGCTGGGTCTCGCGGCTGTGGACCGAACGCAAGACCCGCTACACCCGCGCCACCCTGGAGACCCTGGCCCTGATCGCCTACCGCCAGCCGATCACCCGCGGCGAGATCGAGCAGGTGCGTGGCGTGGCGGTGAGCAGCAACATCATCCAGGCGCTGGAAGAGCGCGAATGGATCCGCGTGGTCGGCCACCGCGACGTGCCCGGCAAGCCGGCGCTGTTCGGCACCACCCGCGCGTTCCTGGACTACTTCGGCCTCAAGCGCCTGGACGAACTGCCGCCGCTGTCCGAACTGCGCGACATCGGCGAGCTGGAGCCGCAGCTGCCGCTGGGCGACGACGGCCAGCTGGCCGCGCCGCTCGCCGCCGCCGCGGCCAGCCCCGCAGCGGACGACGCTGCCGGGCGCGGCGACACCGACACCGCGGCAGCCCCTGACGACCGGGATGCCGCACCCGACACCGCCCCCACGGGCGAACCCGACGCCGCGCCGGGAGAGCGCGCGGCGGAAGTGGAAGACACCGGAAACAACGCCGTCGCGACGACGACCGTGGCTGTTGACGAAGCCGATCCCGAACCTGAGGCCGACGAAGAAAACGCCGGCCGGAGCCAAACAGAATGAGTGACACCCCCCGCAAGCCGTCGTTGAACAAGCTCTCGCTCAAGCGCGAAGCCGCTGTCGAGCAGCCCCGGCTGGAAGAACGCCTGCACAAGGTCCTGGCCCAGGCCGGCCTCGGCTCGCGCCGCGCGCTGGAACAGCGCATCGCCGACGGCCTGGTCAAGGTCAACGGCGAGACCGCGCAGACCGGCATGTCGGTCAAGAGCGGCGACAAGATCGACCTCGACGGCCGCAGCTTCGTCGCCAGCGCGCTGACCGACCCGTCGCGCGTGCTGGTCTACAACAAGCCCGAAGGCGAAGTGACCACCCGCGAGGACCCCGAAGGCCGCCCGACCGTGTTCGAGTCGCTGCCGCCGCTCAAGGGCGCGCGCTGGATCGCCATCGGCCGCCTGGACATCAACACCACCGGCCTGCTGCTGCTCACCACCGACGGCGAACTGGCCAACGCCATGATGCACCCGTCGTTCGAGGTCGAGCGCGAGTACGTGGTGCGCGTGCGTGCCCCGGAAGGCCAGGAAAAGGTGCCGGACAACGTCGTCGACCGCCTCGCCCGCGGCGTCGCGCTGGAAGACGGCCCGGCCAAGTTCGACGAGATCGAACGCATCGGCGGCACCGACTCGCACGACTGGTTCCGGGTGGTGGTCAAGGAAGGCCGCAACCGCGAGGTGCGCCGCCTGTGGGAATCGCAGGGCTGCCAGGTCAGCCGCCTCAAGCGCACCCGCTACGGCAAGGTCGAACTGCCGCGCGAACTGCTGCGCGGGCAGTCGGTGGAACTGCCCCAGGCCCAGGTCGAGGCGCTGCGCGCCGAACTGAAGCTGGAAGAAGGCGCGCCCTCGGCGCTGACCCTGCAGCCGGTGATCGGCCAGCGCAAGGCGGCCAAGACCACCGTGCGCGTGCGCGAAGGCGGCCGCGGCAATGCCTACGTCAACGGCCACAACACCGCCGACGAAGGCCGCGAACTGCGCCGCTTCGACACCCTGCGCGAAGACCGCGGCCGTGGCCGCGGCGGCAAGGGCGGCGGCTTCAAGGGCGGCCTGACCGTCAGCGGCGAAGCGGCGGCCAAGCAGTCGCAGAAGCCGTTCAAGCAGCGCAAGCCCAAGGGCGACCGTAGCCTGCCGGAAGGCAACCCCGCCGCGTTCCGCACCTGGTACGTGCCCGAAGGCGTGAGCACCGGGCCCAGCGGCCACCGCAACGCCGGTCCGTCCGGCAGCCGCGGTCCCGGCCGTGGCCCGGCCGGCGACGGCCAGGGCCGCCCGTACGGCAAGCCGCGCCCGGGTGCCGGCGGCGCCGCACGCAGCGGCAGTGGCCAGGGGCGTCCGCAGGGCGGCGGCCAGGGCGCCGGCCAGAGCCAGGGCCAGCGCAAGCATCCCTACGGTCATCCGGGTAATGCCCCGAGCTTCCCGTCCGACCACGCCACCCCGGGCTTCAGCCCGTACGGCGCGCGTCCGGCCGGCAACCGTCCTTCCGGCGCACCGCGCGGCGGCAACCGTCCCGGCGGCAGTGGCCGTCCGGCGGGCCGCCCGGGCGGCGGCCGCCCCGGTGGTGGTCGTCCCGGCGGGGGCGGTCGCGGACCGCGCGGCGGCTGAGGCGCAGGCCGGCCGTCACGGCCCGCCTGCCCGTGCATGACATGAACGCCCGGCCCAGCGCCGGGCGTTCTGCTTTACGGTTCCCCGCTCCGCCGTGGACCGGCCATGCGAAATTTACCCAAAAGCTGCACAACCCCATGGATTTCACCCGGAACCTGTCCGATCTGGAAAAGACGCCCGCCAGCGACGTCAAGGCCAAAGGCTGGCCCGAACTGATGCGCAAGGTGCTCAGGAATGGCGCGGTGGTCGTCACCCATCACAATCATCCACAGGCGGTGGTGGTCTCAGCCGAGGCGTACCAGCGCCTGGTTGACCAGGCCAACGGCCGTTCCGCCGCGGCGCAGCGCGCACAGTCGCTGCAGGCCCTCCAGGCCGAGTTCGACGCCCACCTGGCGACGCTGCAGGCGGGCAGCCTGGCAAACGCCCTGGCCCGCCCCGCCCGCCGCGGACGCACGATCGTCCTGGGCAAGTCGTCGTAAGCGATGGCGAAGATCCTGGTGCTTGCCGGCGTCAATGGCGCAGGCAGGAGTTCACTGCTGGGCGCGATGCTGGCCGAGGATGGCACGGTATGGTTCGACCCGGACGCATTTACCCGCCGGCTGGTCGAATGCGGCTGGCCGCAGGATGAGGCCAATGCGACCGCCTGGCAGGAAGGCGTACGCCGGCTGCGCGCAGCCATGGCCAACGACGTCGATTACGCCTTTGAGACCACGCTGGGCGCGAACACCATCCCTGCCCTGTTGCGCGAAGCCTGTGCGCGGCAGCACGAGGTCAGCCTCTGGTTCTGCGGGCTGGAAAGCATCGAACTGCACCTGCAGCGCGTCGCCGGACGCGTCGCCGGACGCGTCGCCAACGGCGGCCACGACATACCCGAAGGCAAGATCCGCCAGCGCTTCGACAGTTCGCGATTGAACCTGATCGCGCTGTTGCCGCACCTCACCGCCTTGCATCTCTACGACAACAGCCGGGCGGCCGACGCCGATGGCAGGGTCGAGCCGCTGCTGGTACTGGAAGTGGAACGCGGACGGATCCTCTGCCCCACGACGCGGGAGGAATTCACCCAGGTACCCGGATGGGCCAAGCCCATCGTGTGGGCAGCGCTGAAGGCGTTCCCGGTGACCACGGACGACTGAACCCGATGCCCGGCAGGCGACCGGGCATCGGGCAGCGGAAATTCAGCGCCGTTCGATCACGAACTTGCCGAAACCCACGCCCAGGTCCCAGCCACGACCGGTTCCGGCCAGGGCCAGCGAGATGTCGCCCTTGGTCACCACCTGGGCGTTGCTGGAACGGGATGCGCCGGCATGGACCTCGGCCCCGCCGTAGGTGCCGATCAGGTCGTTGACGCTGTAGGCACCGGTGAACTTGCCGCGGCCATCACTGACCGTGGACTTGCCGACCGTCAGGCCGCCCCCCTTGGCGCTGATCTTCACCGGGATGCTGGCGCCGTTGTCGCAGGTGATGGTGCCGGTGCCGGTGGCGGTCTTGTAGAAGATCGACCAGCCGGACAGGTTGAAACGCAGTTCGCAGTCGATGTTGCCGGCCGCGTGGGCGGACGGCGCGACAACCGCAGCCGCCAGCAGCAGGGCTCCCGCCAGGATCTTCATGGTTCGCTCTCCACTCGCAAGGGGACGCGGCGAGCCTAGCAGCGCGCCCGCGTCCGCAGACAGGTACCGGCCGCGCCATCCGGCCGGCGTTCAGCGTCGCCCCGGGTCAGCCCAGGGTGAAGGCATCGGCGTCCAGCATCGCCGGGAACCGCTCGCGGTGCTCGGCCAGTGCCTGCGCCGAGACCACGGTGGTCACCACCTGCTCGCGCTCGCGGATTTCCACCTGCGGCTGGCCGAGGAAGTCGATCACCGCACTGTCGCCGGCGTAATGCAGGCCGTTGCCGTCCACGCCCACGCGGTTGACCACCGCCACGTAGCACAGGTTCTCGATCGCCCGCGCGCGCGCCAGCGTGCGCCAGGCATGGGCGCGCGCCGACGGCCAGTTGGCGACGAAGATCTGCAGGTCGAAATCCATCTGCCCGGGGCGCTCGACGTCGAAGCGGTTGCGGCAGAACACCGGGAAACGCAGGTCGTAGCAGATCTGCGGATTGATCCGCCAACCCTTCAGCTCCACGCACAGGCGCTCGCGCCCGGCCGCATAGCGCTTGTGCTCGCCGGCATAGCGGAACAGGTGGCGCTTGTCGTAGTGCCACAGCCCGCCATCAGGCGTGGCCCACAGCAGGCGGTTGAAGACCCCGCCATCGACGCGCAGCTGCACGCTGCCGGTGACCGCCGCGCCCAGCGCGCGCGCCTGTTCGCGGATCCAGGCCACGGTCGGGCCGTCCATGTCCTCGGCCTTGTCGATGGCGTCGTTGGAGAAGCCGCTGGTGAAGGTCTCCGGCAGGATCACCAGATCGGTGGTGCCGGCCAGCGGCGCCAGCAGCGCGCCGTAATGCGCGCGATTGCCCGCCGGGTCGTGCCAGCGGGTGTCGCCCTGCACGAGGGAAATGCGGAGGTCATTCATCGGTATCACCGTCATAAGGCACGAAACAGATGTCATAGCCGAAAGGATTTTCGCGCGGCGGTTGGTCCGGCGGCGTCTCGTGGATTTCAACCCGCCCCGCCATCTCGAAGCCGATCCTGCCGCTGGTGAAACGGCGCATGTCCGCGGCGGCGTCGGCATCCGTTGCCCATCCCTTCATCGCCATCACCGCCGGCCCAGGACGGCATCAAAGCCGTCCCCAAGCGCCCCGGCAAGGCCATCGGCGATGAGCGCGTAGTGCTGGAATGGCGTGGTGGCGCGCCCGTAGCGCAACGTCAGTTTCCAGTCGTTGCCGGGCGCTTCGTCCGTCACAGTTTCACCAGGCGCTCGATCGCCGCATCCAGCGTGGCGTCGTTCTTGGCGAAGCACAGCCGCACCAGGCGCTGCCCGGCCGGCGCGGTTTCGTAGAACGGCGACAGCGGGATGGCGGTGACGCCCTTGTCGATGGTCAGCCACCTCACGAACTCGTGGTCCGGCAGGTCGCTGATGGCCGAATAATCCACCAGCTGGAAGTAACCGCCCGGCACCGGCAGCGGCTGCAGCCGCGTGGTCAGCAGCTGTTCGCGGAAGCGGTCGCGCTTGGCCTGGTAGAACGCGCCCAGTTCCAGGTGGTGCTCCGGTTCGTCGCGGATCATCGCCGCAAAGCCGTACTGCGCCGGGCCGTAGGTAGTGAAGGTGTTGTACTGGTGCACCTTGCGGAACTCGGCGCTCAACGCCGGCGGGGCGATGGCGTAGCCGATCTTCCAGCCGGTGCAGTGGTAGGTCTTGCCGAAGCTGGAGATCACGAACGCGCGCTCGCGCAGCTCCGGGTAGCGCAGCGCCGATTCGTGGCGGGCGCCGTCGTAGACGATGTGCTCGTAGACCTCGTCGGAGATCAGGTAGATGCCGGTGCCGCGCAGCACGTCGGCCAGCGCCTGCATGTCGGCGGCCGAGAGCATCGCGCCGGACGGGTTGTGCGGCGTGTTGACCATCAGCATGCGCGTCCTGGGGGTGATCGCCGCGCGCACCTTGTCCCAGTCCACGGCGAAGGTGCGCGGGTCCAGCGCCACATGCACCGCGCGCGCGCCGGCCAGGTCGATGGCCGGCTCGTAGCAGTCGTAGGCCGGGTCGAGCACGATGACCTCGTCGCCGGCGCGCACCACCGCATGGATGGCATTGAAGATCGCTTCGGTGCCGCCGGAGGTCACCGTGATCTCGGTATCCGGGTCGACCTGCGCGCCGTAGCAGTCCAATGCCTTCTGCGCGATGGCCTGGCGCAGCGGCGCCACGCCGGTCATCGGCGCGTACTGGTTCAGGCCCTCGCGCATGGCCCGGGCGGTCTCGTCGATCAGCCGCTGCGGCGCCGGGAAGTCCGGGAAGCCCTGGCCCAGGTTGACCGCGCCGTGCTCGGCGGCCAGCTGCGACATCACGGTGAAGATGGTGGTGCCCACCTTGGGCAGCTTGGTCTGCGGTTGCATCGATGCGTCGGCGTCGGGGAAGGGAAACGACGAGTTTACGCAATGCCGGCGGCAACGGCCGCCCTCGCCCGCGCTGCGGCACCGGCGGCAATGCCTATAATGTCGCGCCCGATGCGCCAGCCTGGCTGCGCTCCCACCCAAGGACGGAAGCGCCCGATCCGATGACCGCTACCCTGAACACCCCGCCGCTGCTCGACGCGCGCGGACTGCGCTTCACCCGCAACGACGACCCGGTGTTCGGGCCCCTGGACCTGCACGTGGATGCCGGCGAGGCGCTGCTGGTACAGGGCGGCAACGGCGCCGGCAAGACCACCCTGCTGCGCGTGCTCGCCGGGCTGCTGCGCGCCGACGACGGCACGATCCAGATCGACGGCCGCACCGCCGGCGCCGGCGACCGCTCGCGCTACATCGCCTACCTGGGCCACCTGCCCGCGCTCAAGCAGGACCTGGGCACGCTGGAGAACCTGCACGTGCTGTGCGGCCTGCAGGGCCGCCGGGTGCGGCAGATGCCCGGCAACGCCCTGGCCATCGTCGGCCTGGCCGGCTACGAGGACACCCTGGTGCGGCAGCTGTCGGCCGGCCAGAAGAAGCGCCTGTCGCTGGCCCGGCTGTGGCTGTCGCCGGCACCGGTATGGCTGCTGGACGAGCCCTACGCCAATCTCGACCTGGACGGCATCAACCTGGTCAACCGCATGATTTCCGCGCACCTGCGCAGCGGCGGCGCCGCGCTGGTCACCACCCACGGCGCCTATGCCGCGCCACCGGTGCGCAACCGCACGCTCACCCTCGGCCCTGCCGCGGTGGAGGCCGCCGCATGAGCCTGCCCGGACCGCAGCCCACCCTGCTCGACGCCGCCCGGGCGCTGCTCGCGCGCGACCTGAAACTGCTGTGGCGGCGTCGCGGCGACGCCGCGCAGCCGATCCTGTTCGCGCTGCTGGTGGTGGCGCTGTTCGCCCTGGCCCTGGGCGGCAATCCGGAGTTGCTGCAGCGGGTGGCCGCGGCCGTGCTGTGGCTGTCGGTGCTGCTGGCCGGGCTGCTGTCGCTGGACACCCTGTTCCGTGGCGATGCCGAGGACGGCTCGCTGGAGCAGTGGCTGCTGTCGCCGGTGCCGTTGCCATGGCTGGTCGCGGTGCGGGTGTTCTCGCACTGGCTGACCACCGCCTTCCCGCTGGTGCTGGTCAGTCCGCTGCTGGCCGAACTGATGCAGCTGCCACGCGCGCAGCTGCCGGTACTGGTGGCGTCGCTGGCGCTGGGCACGCCCCTGCTGAGCCTGCTCGGCGCGGTGGTCGCCGCGCTCACCGTGGGCATGCGCCGCTCCGGCATCCTGCTGGCGCTGCTGGTGCTGCCGCTGTACGTGCCGGTGCTGGTGTTCGGCGCCGGCGCGGTGGCGGCGGCGGCACAGGGCTTCGATGCCAGCGGCGCGCTGCTGCTGCTCGGTGCGGGCCTGGTGGTGAGCCTGCTGCTGGCGCCGCTGACTGCCGCGGCAGCGATCCGCATCGCCAGCTCCTGAGCAGCGCAGGCGCTATCCTTGGCGCCGGGCTCCACCCGCACCCCCGCATGCGCCAGCCACCGCCCCCGCCCCCGGAAAAACCCACGCTTCCGCCACGCCCGGCAGTGGAACTGCAACGTCGCGGCGAACGGCGCGTGGAGCGGTTCCTGGACGTCGCCATCGAAGTATTCAACGAGAAGGGCTACCAGGGCGCGCGCCTGGCGGACATCGTCAAGCGCGCCGGCGGTTCGCTGTCCACGCTGTACCGCGCCTTCGGCGACAAGGAAGGCCTGGTCCACGCGCTGATGGAGCGCAGCATCCGTGACTTCGGCAAGGAGGTGGAGGACCTGCTGGATTCGCCGTTGCCACCCGGGCAGGCGCTGGAGGAGGCGGCCTGCCACATGGTCGAGGAGATCCTCAGTCCCGCGCGCATCGCCTGCCACCGCATCATCACCGCCGAAGGCATCAGCCAACCGGCCCTGCGCGACTGGTTCCGCGCCCATGGCATCCAGCCGATGGAACGGCTGTTGAGCCAGTATTTCGCCCGCGAAGCGCGCGCCGGCCGCCTGCGCATCGAGGACCCGGACATGGCCGCCGACCACTTCTACATGCTGGTCTTCGGCGGGCTGATCATCCAGTCCGTCAGCGGCTGGGTCGACGCCACCCATCTGCCGCGGATCCAGGCCCGTACCCGCTCGGCGGTACGGTTGTTCCTGCAGGGCGCCATCCCCCGTTCCTGAACGCTGGCTTGCTGCGTTGCAGCTTGACCTGAACGCTCGCTTTCTCAAAATCGCACCGTAATCGCAATTACGCTGTTGCCATCCCCCTTGGCAGGGGCAACAAGGAGAAGAACGTGCGGTTCTATCTCGCCTTCGTATTGCTGCTTGCCGCCGCGCTGCTGGTGTCCGCGGCATGGCTGGCCCCGGTCCAGGCCGGCGCCCCGGCACAGGCGGTCAAGCTCCCCGAGACCCGCTTCGCCTCCTCCGTTTCCGGGCATGGCTTCAACGCCCCGCCCGGCTTCGCCGACGCGGTGCCCGCGCGCAACACGGCGCACCCCGAGGCCAAGCCGGTCGGCGAACAGGTCTGCACGGCCTGCCATGCCAAGGAGAGCGACAACTTCGCGCACACCGCGCATGCGCTGGGCATGCAGGTGGCGCTGGCCGCCAATCCGGCCACCGCCACCTGCGAGGCCTGCCATGGCCCCGGCTCGGTGCATGCGGCCAACCCGACCGCCAAGGGCGCGATCATCGCCTTCACCCATGAGGGCGGCACGCCCGTGGCCAACCAGACCGAAAGCTGCCTGGGCTGCCATTCCGGCGGCCCGCGCGACACATGGCTGGGCTCGATCCACCAGCGCAACGAGCTGTCGTGCAGCGACTGCCACAATCCCATGCAGAAATTCTCCGCCGAAGGCCTGACCGCCAAGCAGTCGGTGAGCGAGACCTGCGCCACCTGCCACAAGGACATCCGCCAGCAGTTCAACCGCCGCTCGCACATGCCGCTGCCGGAAGGCCAGATCAGCTGCGTGGATTGCCACAACCCGCACGGCACGCTCAACGCCACCCTGCTCAAGACCGACACGGTCAACGAGACCTGCTACCAGTGCCACGCCGAAAAACGCGGGCCGTTCCTGTTCGAACACGCGCCGGTGCGCGAGAGCTGCCTCAACTGCCACCAGGTGCATGGCTCCAACCAGCACGCCCTGCTGGTCGCTCCGATCCCGATGCTGTGCCAGCAGTGCCATTCGCACACCCGTCACCCCAATGACCTGCAGACGGCGTTGTCGCTCGGCAATGGCGTGACCCCGGACGAACGCCTGATGGGCCGCGGCTGCATCACCTGCCACGCGCAGGTCCACGGCTCCAATCACCCCTCCGGCCCACGCCTGCACAAGTAACGGGAGGACGCCATGCACATGTGGAAACGCCCCCATGCCTGCCGCTGGCCGCTGCTGCCCCTCGCCCTCCTGGCCGCGCTGGCACGGGCACAGGACAGTGGCGCCGGCATCGACCTGCAGTTCGGCAACTGGCTGGACCCGTCCGGCCGCGTCGGTTGGCGCGGCTGCGACCCGGACGGCACCAGCTGGCTGACGGCGACCCCCAAGCGCACGCCAACCGGCTTCCTGTATGGCTGCAACCCGCAGGTGCCGGCGTTGAAGCCGGCCGGCGATGGTGGCTGGCAGTGGTCGGGCGACGTCGCACTGGGCTACCTGCACGTCAGCGGCGACACCGCCAATACCAACTGGCGGCGGTTCCGCAACCCGGACGACGGTCTGCTGCTGCAGGCCGACTTCAGCCTGCGCCGCGCCAGCGACGGCCGTTATGCCGACCTGCGCCTGAGCCGGCTGGACCGGGACAACCAGTATTACCGCGCGTTGTTCGGCCAGGCCGGGCGCTACCGGGTGCAGGCCTTCATGCGCAGCTCGCCCAACGTGCTCAGTGGCAACGCGCGCTCGATCTGGGACGGCGTGGGCAGCGACCGGCTCACGCTCAAGCCGGGGCTCGCCGCGGCCGGCAGCAGTCCGGCGCAGGTCGCGGCCGTTTCCGCCGCGCAGCCGCCGATCACCCTGGCCGTGGTGCGCGACAAGCAGGGCGTCAGCATCAACTACCTGCTCAATCCGCGCTGGACCACCTATGCGAGCCTCACCCACGAGCAGCGCAAGGGCGCGCGCCCGTTCGGCGGCCCGTTCTTCTTCAACTACCCGTTCGCCAACAACGGCGGCATCTACGAGATCCCGCGCCCGATCGACGACAGCACGCTCAACTTCAGCGGCGGCTTCCGCTTCGTCGGCAACCTGTGGCGCAGCGAATTCAGCTACACCGGCTCGCTGTTCCGCCATGCCCAGCGCAGTTTCAGCTACGCGGTGCCGTTCGCGGTCGGCTCGGTGGCCGGGGCCAACTCGCCCCCGCTGTACCAGGGCTCGTTCGCCTACGAGCCCGACAACGACTACCACCGGTTTGGTGCCAGCGTGAGCCGCCGGCTGCCGGCGTGGAAGGGCGATTTCACCCTCGCCGCGTCACTGAGCACGATGCGCCAGAACGACCGCCTGCTGCCACCGATGGATTGCCAGGGGCAGTTCGGCCAGGACCTGGCGCCGCCGTTCCTGGCCAACTGCGCCGACTGGAACACCACCGCCGCGCTGTCGCGCGACCGCGCCGACATGGCGATCAACAACCAGAAGCTCGACGCGCGCCTGGTGCTGCAGCCGCTGGACGGCCTGACCTGGCGCAGCACCGCGCGCTACCTGCGCGAGGACTACGCCGGCACCTACTGGTCGTACAACCCGCTGACCGACCAATGGGGCTACATCGCCGAGAACGGCGCCCAGGGCTCGGTGGTGCCCGGCGAGATGGGCCTGTGGGACCCCGGCGCCAACCGCTCGGTACTCACCCGCATCCGCAACCTGCCGCTGGACAAGGAAACCCGCGAGCTCTCCACCGGCCTGGACTGGCGCCCGTCGCCACGCAACACGCTCGGCGCCACCTACACCTTCACCTGGATCGAGCGTGCGCACCGCGAGGTCGCCACCACCCGCGACAACATGCTCAGGCTGAGCTGGAACAACCGCACCGCCGACTGGCTCACCCTGCGCGCCAACTACAGCTGGCTGGACCGTGGTGGCAGCCGCTATTACTACAACCCATACGAGTTCACCTTCTCCAGTTCGCTGCCGGGCTTCGTCGAACCGGCCGCGGGGCTGCCGCCGCACACGGTCGCGGCGCTGCGCAAATACGACATCGCCTCGCGTACCCAGCACAAGCTGGACCTGATGGCGACCTTCATCCTGCCGAGCGACATGACCGTCTACGTCTCCGCGCGCGCGGACCGCAACCACTACGATGCACGGATCGGGCGTCAGAAGCTGGACAGCTACGCCACCAGCGTGCAGTGGGAATGGCAGCCGGACCCGGACACCACCGCCAGCGCCTGGTACGGCCACGACCGCTCCGAGCTGGTGTTCGCCAATGTCAACGAGGCCGCCGGCAGCGACCCGCAACTCGGCGGCCCCACCTATCCCGAGGCCAACCGCTGGTGGATGGACGATACCCAGCGCAACCACTATGCCGGGCTGAACCTCAGCCGCCGGCTCGGCCGCGCCAGCCTGGACCTGGCCTGGAACTGGACGTCCTCGCGCGGGCGCACCGGCTACCGCATGAATTCGCCCGGCGCGCTCACCGTGCCGGCCAACGCGGCGCTGGCCAGCGGCAGCTACCCGGTGATGGTCTACCGGGTCAACTCGCTCACCGCAGGGCTGTCGATGCCGCTGGGCCAGCGCGTGCGGCTGCGCGTGTTCGACACCTGGGAGCGCGGCAACCTCTCGGACTGGCACTACTTCGGTTTCGAGGACACGCTGGTCTACGACCACCGCGTGTACGTCGATGGCGGCCCGTCAAGCTACCGCGTCAACCTGCTGGGAATGATGCTGGAGGTGGCGCTATGAAATGCCCCCTGCTCCCGCTGGTGCTTGCCGGCGGCCTGGCCGGCCTGGCCCCTGTCGCCAGCGGCGCGGACGGCGACGCGCCTGCGGCCACGCTGCATCCGCGCTACCTCGACCTGCGCGCGGTCCCGCGCATCAGCGGCGACGCGGCCGCCGGCAAGCGGAAATCGCAGGTCTGCGGCGCCTGCCACGGCGACGACGGCGGCGGCACCGCGCCGCCGTTCCCCAATATCGGCGGGCAGCGCGCCGACTTCGCCTACTGGCAACTGGTCGAGCTGAAGCGCGGGCGCCATCTGTCACCGATGACGCCCCTGGTCAGTACCCTCGACGACCAGGACATGCGCGACCTGGCGGCCTATTACGCCAGCCTGCCGCTGCCCGCGGCGCGGGCCGGCACCGGCAACACGCCCGCCGAACCGGTGGACGCCGCGCTGCTCGAACGCGGCCGGGCGCTCTATCTGCACGGTGATGCCGCCAAGGGCATCCCCCCGTGCCAGGGCTGCCACGGCGCCGATGCCCGCGGCATGCGCGATGCCGATGTCGCCGACCGCAACGGGCGCACGCCGTACGCCACCTTCCCGGTCCTGCGCGGCCAGCAGGCGGCCTACCTGCAGAGCAAGCTGGCTGAATACCGCGAAGGCGACCTGCACGACTCCACCAGCGACTTCATCATGGGCGGCATCGGCCGGCGGCTGGACGCGGACAGCATCCAGGCCGTCTCGTCCTGGCTTTCCGGCCTGGGTGAGGACTGAGCATGCACGACGCGGCGCAGGCCGCCCCCCCCTGCGACATCACGTCGCTTGTCAACCCGAAACGCCGGCGACAGCATGGCCGGCCATCCGCCCGTAGCGGCGGCCCCTCCCCGTAGACAGGAGCTTTGACGATGTTCCGCAAACTGATCCTCGCTTCCACCCTGGCCCTCGGCGCCGCCGGTGCCGCCCAGGCCGCCGGCAGCTGCTCGGTGAACCTGGAAGGCAACGACGCCATGCGCTACAACATGGCCAACATCGACGTGCCCAAGAGCTGCGCCAGTTTCACCGTCAACCTCAAGCACACCGGCAAAATGGCCAAGAACGTGATGGGCCACAACGTGGTCGTCGCCAAGACCGCCGACATGGCCGGCATCGACGCCGACGGCATCAAGGCCGGGCTGGCCGCCGACTACATCAAGGCCGGGGACACCCGGGTCATCGCCCACAGCAAGGTGGTCGGCGGCGGCGAAAGCACCTCGTTCAGCATTCCGGTGGCCAAGCTCACCGCGGCCGGCGCGCCGCTGTCGTTCTTCTGCAGCTTCCCCGGCCACGCGGCGCTGATGAAGGGCACGCTCACCCTGAAGTGACCGCCACGGCGCGGGCTGGCCGTGCCAACCGCGCCGTCTTGGGCTAATCTTCACGAGCCGCCGGGCGCACGTGCTTCGCGGTGCCCGGCAACGGGGTGGATGGGGTCCACCCCGCCATCGTTTTCCTCGACGAGCGAGCGGATGTTCAAAGGTTTGCCAGGTTGGTTCCATCGGCTGGGGTCCCCTGCCTATTTCGACGCTTTCGCCGCCCGTTGGTCGCCATGGTGTTACGTGGCCTCGCTGCCGTTGTTCGCCTTCGGCCTGTGGCAGGCGCTGGCGGTGGTGCCGGCCGACTACCAGCAGGGCGACAGCTTCCGCATCCT
The DNA here is from genome assembly GCF_022436665.1 of Stenotrophomonas sp. Y6. Classification (NCBI taxonomy): domain Bacteria; kingdom Pseudomonadati; phylum Pseudomonadota; class Gammaproteobacteria; order Lysobacterales; family Lysobacteraceae; genus Stenotrophomonas; species Stenotrophomonas sp. Y6. Next base: position 151,509 of record NZ_JAKUKB010000008.1, on the reverse strand, counting down.
CTATATCCACGTGCCCTCGGCCTGGATGAGCCTGTTCGTGTTCGGGCTGATGGCGCTCTACAGCACCATCGCCCTGGTCTGGCGGGTCAAGCTGTGCGAGATCCTGGCCATGGCCTGCGCGCCGATCGGCGCCGCCTTCACCCTCATCACCCTGCTCACCGGCAGCATCTGGGGCAAGCCGATGTGGGGCACCTGGTGGGACTGGGACCCGCGCCTGACCACCGAGCTGATCCTGCTGTTCCTGTACCTGGGGGTGATGGGCCTGTACGGCGCCATCGACGACCGCCGCACCGCCGCGCGCGCCGCCGGGCTGCTGTCCATCGTCGGCGTGGTGCTGCTGCCGGTCATCCGCTATTCGGTGGTGTGGTGGAACTCGCTGCACCAGGGCCAGACCATCCGCATGTTCGGCGAATCCAGCATGGACGGCAGCATGATCCTGCCGCTGTGGCTGATGGTGCTGGCCACCAAGTTCTGGTTCGCCGGCTCGCTGCTTGCCCGCGCCCGTGCCGACAACCTGCGCCGCGAGGCCGGCAAGGCCTGGGTACGCGAGCGCGTGGAGAAACTGACATGACCTATTTCCAGTACGTCGCCTTGGCCTACGCGGTGTTCTTCGTGGTGCTGGCCTGGGACTTCGCCATCCCGCGCCTGCAGGTGCGGCGGCAACTGCGCGAGGTACGCAACCGCCTGGCGCGCGCCAGCCGCACTGCCGCGGCCGCCGCGCCCGGCGACCAGGAACTGAGCCGATGAGTCCGGTCCAACGCCGCCGCCTGCTGCTGGTGCTGCTGGTGCTTGCCGTGGCCGGCATCGCCGCCGCGCTGGTGGCCACCGCCCTGCAGCGCAATATCGCTTACCTGTACACCCCGGCCGAAGTGAAGGCCGGCAAGGTTGTGCCCGACGCCCGCTTCCGGCTCGGCGGCATGGTCGCCAAGGGCTCGTTCCAGCGCGCCCCGGGCGCACTGCTGGCGCGCTTCGAGGTGACCGACGGCGACGCGCAGCTGCCGGTGACCTACGACAAGATCCTGCCGGACCTGTTCCGCGAGGGCCAGGCGGTGGTCGCCACCGGGCGCATGGCTGGCGGCGTGTTCGTGGCCGAGGAGGTCCTGGCCAAGCACGACGAGACCTACATGCCCAAGGAACTGGCCGACAAGATGGGCGTGGCCCATGACAAGCACCAGGTCCCGGCCACGGCCACTCCGGCGGAGTCGCGCTGAGTGCTCGCCGAGATCGGACAGGTCCTGCTGATCCTCGCGCTGCTGGCGGCACTGCTGCAGAGCGTCCTGCCACTGGTCGGCGCGCAGCGCGGCATCGCCCCGTTCGTCGCCATCGCCCGCCCCGCCGCCCTGCTGCAGCTGACCGCGGTGCTGGGCGCGTTCGTGGTGCTGACCCTGGCCTTCGTGCGCCAGGATTTCTCGCTGCGCTACGTGGCCGAGAACTCCAATTCGCTGCTGCCGGTGATCTACCGTTATTCGGCGGTGTGGGGCGCGCACGAGGGCTCGCTGCTGCTGTGGACCCTGGTGCTGGCGCTGTGGACCGCGGCGGTGGCCGGGTTCTCGCGGCGCCTGCCGCCGGTGGTGATGGCGCGGGTGCTGGCGGTGATGGGCCTGATCAGCGTGGGCTTCCTGGCCTTCCTGCTGTTCACCTCCAACCCGTTCGAGCGGCTGCTGCCGGCGCCGGTCGAGGGCCGCGACCTGAACCCGCTGCTGCAGGACCCCGGCCTGATCATCCACCCGCCGATGCTCTACCTGGGCTATGTCGGGTTCGCGGTACCGTTCGCCTTCGCCGTCGCCGCCCTGCTCGATGGCCACATCGACGTGCGCTGGCTGCGCTGGACCCGGCCGTGGACCAACGTGGCCTGGGCCTTCCTCACCCTGGGCATCGCCCTGGGCAGCTGGTGGGCGTACTACGAACTGGGCTGGGGCGGCTGGTGGTTCTGGGACCCGGTGGAGAACGCCAGCTTCATGCCCTGGCTGGCCGGCGCGGCGCTGCTGCATTCGCAGGCCGCCACGGAAAAGCGCGGCGTGTTCATCGGCTGGACCCTGCTGCTGGCCATCACCGCGTTCGCACTGTCGCTGCTCGGCACCTTCCTGGTGCGTTCGGGCGTGCTCACCAGCGTGCACTCGTTCGCCGCCGACCCCGCGCGCGGCCTGTTCATCCTGGTGTTCCTGGCGCTGGTGATCGGCGGCGCGCTGCTGCTCTACGCGCTGCGGGCCCCGGCCATGGGCGGGCCGGCCGATCCGCGCCGCGCCTACGCGCTCAATTCGCGCGAAGGCCTGCTGCTGGCCAACAACCTGCTGCTCAGCTGCGCCTGCGCCATGGTGCTGCTGGGCACGCTGTATCCGTTGCTGGCCGACGCGCTGGACCTGGGCAAGGTCTCGGTGGGACCGCCCTACTTCGGCACGCTGTTCCTGCTGCTGATGGCGCCGCTGGTGCTGCTGCTGCCGTTCGGCCCGCTGACCCGCTGGCAGCGCGAGCAGGGGCTGCGGCCGCTTGCGCTGCTGGCGCCCTGGGCGGTGCTGGCGCTGCTGCTGGGCGTGGTGGGCTGGTTCATGGCACCGCAGGGCAAGCTCAAGACCGCCGCCGGTATCGCCGCCGCGGCGTGGGTGGCGGCCGGCACCGGGTACGTGCTGTGGCAGCGCCTGCGCGGTGGCGGACGCCCCAACGCCGAAACCTGGGGCATGCTGATCGCCCATGCCGGCATCGCCGTGTTCCTGGTCGGCGCGCTGCTGGTGGAGGCGCTGAGCATCCAGCATGAGGTGGCGCTGGCGCCGGGCGGCACGGTCGAGGCCGGCGGCTACCGCCTGGCATTCGAGGGCGTGGATGCCAGCGACGGCCCCAATTACCACTCCGACCGCGGCCACGTGCGTGTGTTCCGCGGCGACCGCGAGGTCGCGCTGCTGCACCCGGAAAAACGCATGTACGCCAGCGGCGGCATGCCGATGACCGAGGCCGGCATCCATCCGGCGCTGGGCGGCGATGTGTATGTTGCGCTCGGCGAGTCGCTGGGCGATGGTGCCTGGGCGGTCCGCGTGCAGGTCAAGCCCTTCGTCCGCTGGATCTGGCTGGGCGCGCTGCTGATGGCCCTGGGCGGCTTCGTCACCGCCGTCGACCGCCGCTTCCGCCGGCTGCCCGAGAAACCCTGATGTCCGACACGCCTTCCAATCCGAATCCCCACCGCCTGCCGCCGGTCGCGCTGATCATCGGCGCGCTGTTCTTCCTCGGCCTGGTCGGGTTGATGCTCTATGGCGTCAGCCGTTCCGACCGGCCCGACCGCGACACCCTGCCGTCGGCGCTGATCGGCAAGCCGGCACCGGATTTCTCGCTGCCGGTGCTGCACGACCCGACCGTCAAGGTCAGCGGCCACGACCTGCGTGGCGCGCCGTACCTGCTCAACGTGTGGGGCAGCTGGTGCCCGACCTGCCGTGACGAACACCCGATCCTCACCCGCTTCGCCGAGACCAAGCGCGTGCGCGTGATCGGCTACAACTGGAAGGACGCACCCGCCGACGCCCTGCGCTGGCTGGAGCAGCTGGGCAACCCGTACATGGTGGTGTTGGCCGACGAGGAAGGCCGCACCGCGCTGGACTGGGGCATCGCCGCCGCGCCGGAAACCTTCCTGGTGGACGGCAGCGGCATCGTGCGCTGGAAGTACAGCGGCGCCATCACCCAGGACGTACTCGACCGGCAGCTGATCCCGGCGCTGGAGAAGATCGAGGCCGGGGCTGGCGGGAAGCGCGCGCGATGACGCGGCTGCTGGCCATGCTGCTGGCGCTGTGCCTGCCGTGGCTGGCGATGGCGCAGCCGATGGGCGACCCGGCCCCGCTGCAGTACCGTGACCGCGCCGAGGAGGCGCGCTTCCACGCGCTGGCCGCCGAGCTGCGCTGCGTGCAGTGCCAGAACCAGTCGCTGGCCGACTCCAACGCGCAGATCGCCCACGACCTGCGCCGCGAAGTACTGAACCTGATGCGCGAAGGCCGCAGCGATGCGCAGATCAAGCAGTTCCTGGTCGAACGCTACGGCGAATTCGTGCTCTATCGCCCGCGCATGGAAGGCAGCACCCTGCTGTTGTGGCTGGGCCCGGGCGTGTTGCTGCTGGCTGGCGCGGGGCTGCTCTACGCGCATGTGAAGCGGCGCGGCCGCGCCCTGCCCGCGCCCGCGGCCGACGATGCGAACCAGGACGAACGCGAATGGTGAAAGCGGTATTTCTGTCGCTGGCCGCACTGCTGGCCGCCGTCGCCGGCGGCGCCATGCTGTGGCCGCTGCTGCGCGCCGGCAAGCGCGCGATCTGGGGCACCCTGGCCGGCGCCATGGCGGTGGCCACCGTGGGCCTGTACCTGTGGCTGGGCACGCCGGCGGCGCTGCAGGCGCCGGATACCGCGCCACCGCAGACCCTCGAGCAGGCGGTCGCCCAGTTGCGCACGGTGCTGGAAGCGCACCCCGAGCGCGCCGAAGGCTGGGTCCTGCTGGCACGTTCGGAGCTCGAACTCGGGCGCGTGGCCGAGGCCGCCGCCTCGTTCGAGCGCGCGTTGAAGCTGGATCCCGACCAGCCGGAACTGCTGGTCGAAGCCGCGCAGGCGCGCGCCCGCGCGCATCCGAAGATGCTGTTCGACGACACCGGCGTGGCATGGCTGCAACGTGCCCGCAAGGTGGCGCCGGACAACCAGCGCGCGCTCTGGCTCACCGGCATCGTGCAGCGCCAGCGTGGCGACAACGAAGCCGCCGTGCGCACCTGGGAAAGCCTGCTGCCGCGGCTGGATCCCAACGCCGCCGCCGCGTTGCGCGAACAGATCGACGCCGCCCGCGCCGACGCCGGCATGCCGCCGTCCACGCCCGCCGCGGCCAGCGGTGCCGCCGGCGCCCATGCGATCACCGTCGAGGTCACGCTGTCGCCGTCGCTGCAGGCCCGCGCCGCCACCGGCAAGGACACCGTGTTCGTCATCGCCCGGGTCCCCGGTGGCCCGCCGATGCCGGTCGCGGTCGAGCGGCATCCGGCGCAGACCGGGCCGCTCACCGTCACCCTGGACGACGCCGACAGCCCGATGCCCACGCAGAAGCTTTCCGCGCTGGGCGAGGTCGAGGTGTTCGCGCGGCTGTCCGCCAGCGGCACCGCGATGCGCCAGGACGGTGACGTGGAGTCGCTACCGGTCAAGGTCGCCCTGCCCGCGAGCGAACCGCTGCGGATCACGCTCGGCCAACCGTGACCCGGCCGCAGGCGCGCAGGCCGTGAACCAGGACGAGATCACGCGACTGTTCGACCAGCAGGCAGCCGGCTACGACGCGCAGTGGGCCAGGACCCACCCGATCCGCGATTGCCTGCACCTGCTGCTGGATTCGGCCTTCGCCGCCCTGCCCGCGGATGCCCGCATCCTCTGTGTCGGGGCCGGTACCGGCGCGGAACTGCTGCATTTGGCCCGCAACCACCCCGGCTGGCAGTTCACCGCGGTGGAACCGTCCGGCGCGATGCTCGCCCTGTGCCGCCAGGCCGCCGCGAGGGAGAACCTGTCGGCGCGCTGCCACTTCCATGAAGGCTACCTGGAATCACTGCCCGACAGCGGCCGCTTCGACGCGGCCACCTGCTTCCTGGTCTCCCAGTTCATTCTCGATACGACGGTCCGCACCGGCTTCTTCCGGGAAATCGCGCACCGGCTCGCGCCAGGTGCAATCCTCGCCAGCTCCGACCTGGCCGCGGACGTGCAGTCGCCCGCCTACGACGTGCTCCTGCGCGCATGGATGAACATGATGGCCGCGGCCGAGGTTTCCGCCGACGCCATGCAACGCATGCGCGATGCCTATGCCCGGGACGTCGGGATACTGCCGCCGGAGCAGATCGCCGCGCTCATCGCCGCGGGTGGTTTCCAGCCCCCGGTGCGGTTCTTCCAGGCCGGGCTGATCCACGGCTGGCTGTCCAGGCGCGACGATCACGGCCGCTGAGCCCGGCCTGGCCCGCCCCGGCAGCCGACGCCCCGCGGCGCCCCCTGTCGATCCGGCTGCTGGCCCCGCCCCGTGGCGGTTGCAGCGGCGGCATTGCCCACGGCCGTGGTAACCACGGCGCATGCCCTGATAACGCCGGGGCATCGCGTGCCATCCCCGTATCGGCGCACGGCCGGTAGAATCGGCCGATGACCGAGTTCATCCCCGAAGGCAGCCGCTTCCACGCTCTGGCCTCGCCGTTCCCGATGAAGCGCGGCGGCCAGTTGCACGGCGCGCGCATCGCCTACGAAACCTGGGGCACGCTGGCCGCCGATGCCGGCAACGCCATCCTGATCGTCACCGGGCTGTCGCCCGATGCCCACGCCGCCAGCCATCCCGGCAACCCCGCGCCCGGCTGGTGGGAGCCCATGCTCGGCCCCGGCAAGCCGATCGATACCGAGCGCTGGTTCGTGGTCTGCGTCAACTCGCTGGGCAGCTGCAAGGGCTCCACCGGCCCGGCGTCGCTGGACCCGGCGACCGGCCGGCCCTACCGGCTGTCGTTCCCGGAGTTGTCGGTGGAGGACATCGCCAACGCCGCGGCCGAGGTGGTGCGCGCGCTCGGGATCCAACAGCTGGCCTGCCTGGTCGGCAACTCGATGGGCGGCATGACCGCGCTGGCGCTGTTGCTGCAGCATCCGGGCATCGCCCGCACCCATATCAACATTTCCGGCAGCGCGCAGGCGCTGCCCTTCTCCATCGCGATCCGCTCGCTGCAGCGCGAGGCCATCCGCCTGGACCCGGCCTGGAACGGCGGCGATTACGACGACGCCCATTACCCGGAATCGGGCATGCGCATGGCGCGCAAGCTGGGCGTCATCACCTATCGCTCGGCGCTGGAATGGGACGGGCGTTTCGGCCGGGTGCGGCTGGATTCGGAGCAGGGCGACGACGATCCGTTCGGCCTCGAGTTCCAGGTGGAAAGCTACCTCGAAGGCCACGCGCGCCGCTTCGTGCGCCGTTTCGACCCCAACTGCTACCTGTACCTGGGCCGCGCGATGGACTGGTTCGACCTGGCCGAGTACGGCGCCGGCGACGTCATGGCCGGGCTGGCGAAGATCCACGTGCAGCGCGCACTGGCCATCGGCGCCAACACCGACATCCTGTTTCCGGTCGAGCAGCAGCAGCAGATCGCCGACGGCCTGCGCGCCGGTGGCGCCGACGCCCAGTTCATCGGCATGGACTCGCCGCAGGGCCATGATGCGTTCCTGGTGGACTACGACCGCTACGGCCCAGCCGTGCGCGGTTTCCTGGACACCCTGCGCGGTTCCTGACCCACGCTGCGGCGTGGCAGGTCCCTACACCCTGCCGGCGCCGCGCCCGATCGAACCATCCCCTGCGCCGCGCGCACGCTGTTACTCCAGTCATTCCTGGAGCCAGCATGCGCCGCCTGTGGACCCTGCTGCTGTACCTGTTGCTGCTGCCCCGCACCGAGGCAGCGGCGGTGCCTTCACCGATGCTGGCCAGCCAGTGGCGCGACGGGCCGGACGTCTCCCGCTACTGGGTCAGCGAGAAGCTCGACGGTGTCCGCGCGCGCTGGGACGGGCACGCGTTGTGGACCCGCGCCGGCCACCGCATCGACGCCCCCGACGGATTCACCCGCGGCTGGCCGCCGCAGCCCCTGGACGGCGAGTTGTGGGCAGGGCGCGGCCGCTTCGAACACGCCAGCAGCAGCGTGCGCCGCTATCCGCCCGACGCGGATGACTGGCGAAGCCTGCGGCTGATGGTCTTCGACCTGCCCGGGCACGGCGGCACCTTCAGCCAGCGCCTGGCGGCGCTGCGCGTGCTCGTCGAAAAGGCCGCCTCGCCGACCCTGGCGCTGGTTCCGCAACAGCGCATCGCCGATACCGGCACGCTGCATCGCCATCTGACCGCCATCGTGGCGGCCGGCGGCGAAGGGCTGATGCTGCATCACCAGGACAACCACTACATCGCCGGCCGCAGTAGCGGCCTGCTCAAGCTCAAATCCTGGAACGACGCCGACGCGCGGGTGGTCGCGCACCTGCCCGGCAAGGGCAAGTACGCCGGTCTGCTCGGCGCGCTGCTGGTGGAGCGCGCCGATGGCGCCCGCTTCCGCATCGGCAGCGGCTTCAAGGATGCCCAGCGCATGGCGCCGCCGGCGATCGGCAGCCTGGTCACCTACCGCTACAACGGCTTGACCCGCAACGGCCTGCCGCGCTTCGCGCGCTTCCTGCGCGTACGCGAACCCGCCGCCGCCAGCACCGCGCCCCACGACCGGCGGCCGCCACTCCCGCCGCCGACGGTCGACGGCACGCGCTATCGATGACCACAGCCAGGTCCCCGCATGCGCAGAGCACCGGTCATCACCCCCGCGCTGCGTGCCGCGCAAGACCGCCACGGCATGCCCCGGAGCGAGATATCGCGCGCGCGCCGCGGCGCGCCGGCGGTACTGGCCGGCGCGATCCCTGCGCCGGCCTCAGCCCTGCGCCCCGCCGTCCACGGGCAACAGGCGCCCGCGCTGCAACCGGTACTGGCGGTGCACTACCCCATCGGGCAGATACCCGTGGGTGATCATCAGCAGGCTGCGCGGGCCCAGGGCGGCCGCCATGTCGACCAGCAGCGCGTCGGCGGTATCCACGTCCAGGCCTTCGGTCGGCTCGTCCAGCACCATCAACGGCGCGTCGCGCAGCAGCGCACGCGCCAACGCCAGGCGCCGCGCCTGGCCCGCGGACAGGGTGGCGCCGTTCTCGCCGACCCACGCCGCCAACCCGCCCTGGCGGCGCGCCCAGTCGCCCAGCCGTACCTGTTCGAGCACCGCCCACAGCCGTGCGTCGTCGGCCAGCGGCTGGCCCAGCCGCAGGTTGTCGGCGATGCTGCCGGCGAACACCGGCGCGCCCTGCGGCAGCCAGGCGACATGCCGATGCCAATCGGCCTGGGCGACGTCGCGCAGGTCGACCCCGCCCCAGCGCACCGCGCCCGCCTGCGGATCCCACAGGCGCAGCAACAGCGCCGACAACGTGGTCTTGCCGCAACCGCTGTCACCACCGATGGCGATGCGTTCGCCGGGCCGCAGTTGCAGGTCGATGCCATCGAGCAGGCGCCGGGACTCGCCAGGCCAGGCGAACACCACCTGCTCGAACGACAGCGTGGCCGGCGGTGCCGGCAGCGGGCGCGGCCGCGCCGGGTCGGATACCGAGGACGGCTGGTCGACGATGGCCTGCAGCCGTCCGGCCGATACGCGCGCCGACTGCAGCGCCTGCCAGGCCAGCCCGCAGCCGGCGGCGACTTCCAGCAGTGCCACGGTCAGGAACACCAGCGTGGCGGCCAGCGGCGCCGTCACCTTGCCGTCCTGGAAGGCGGAAAGCGCCAGCCACAGCATCGCCAGCAGGCCCAGCCCGGCGCAGGCCGAGTGCAGCATGTTGCCGGCGATCAGCCGGCCGCGGCGGCGGTGGTCGTCGCCGCCAAGCTGGCGCGCGGCGGCGTCGACGCGCGCGCACCAGGCGTCGCGCGCCTCCAGCGCGGCAAGGTCGGCCGCGCCCTCCAGGCCTTCGTAGGCGAGCGTACGCAGCCGCGCACGATGCCGCGCGCGCGCGGCCTCACCGGCATCGCCGCGGCGCACGGCCAGCAACGGCACGCCGATGCCGACCAGCAGCGACAGCAGCAGCAACAGCGCGGCCGCGGGCCAATGGATGCTGGCGGCCACGGCGATGCAGGCCAGCGCGATGCCGGCCAGCGCCAGCAGCGGCCCCACCGCCCGCACCAGCAGGCCATCCACTTCGCCGATGTCGGACATCAACCGCGCCAGCAGTTCGCCGGTGCGCGTGCCCCCCAGGCGCGCCGGCGCCAGCGGCAACGCGCGCCGGAAGAACCAGACCCGCAGGTCGCGGGCGATGCGCAGGGTCGCGTCGTGGCCGACCAGCTTCTCGAAGTAACGCGAGACGATGCGCACGAAGGTCAATGCGCGAATCCCCGCCGACGGCGAGAAGAAGTTGAAGGTGGCGCCGGCGCCCAGCGCCCCGGCCAGCGCCGCGGCGGTCAGGAACCCGCCGGACAGCCCCAGCAGGCCGACGCCGGCCAGCATCGTCACCAGCAGCAGCATCACCGCCAGCAACAGGCGGCCGCGATGCCGGGCGAACACCGCGCGCAGGGAATCGCCGCCGCTCATGCGCGCACCGCCTCATCCAGCCGTACCACCCGATCGGCCCATTGCATCGCCGCTGCGCTGTGGGTGGCCATCAGCACCGCACGGCCACGGGTGAAGCAGGCCAGCGACTGCAGCAGGTCGGCCTCGGTCCGCGGATCCAGGAAAGCGGTGGGCTCGTCGAGCAGCAGCAGGTCGGGATCACGCAGCAGCAGCCGCGCCAGCCCGATGCGGCGGGCCTCGCCGCCGGACAGGCCGAAACCGCGCTCGCCGATCACCGTATCCAGCCCCTGCGGCAACTGTGCGGCGAAGCGCATCACCTGCGCGGCCTCGGCCACCGCGCGCAGCCGCGCGTCGCTGGCGCCCGGGTCGGCCAGGCGCAGGTTGTCGGCGATGGAACCGTGGAACAAGTACGGGCGCTGCCCGGCGTAACCCACGCGCGCGCCGTCACGCAGCACGATGCGCCCCCCCCGCGGCGGCAGCCAGCCCGCCAGCGCCTCCAGCACGGTGCTCTTGCCGCTGCCGCTGGGCCCGACCAGGGCCAGGCGCTGCCCGCCATCGATGTCCAGCGAGAAATCCGCCACCACGTCATGACCCGCGCCGATGGGACGCAGCACCAGCGACGACGCGACCAGCAGCGGCGCCCGCGCCTGCGCCGGTTCCGGCACCCGCGCGGGCGGCGCGGGCACGCTGGCATCCGCCGCCGTCGGGTCGCCGCCGTCGAGCAGGCGCTCGACCTCGCTAGCGGCCGCCAGCGCGTTGGCGCGGTCATGGTAATGCGCGGCCAACCGCCGCAGCGGCGCATAGAACTCCGGCGCCAGCAGCAGGCAGAACACGCCCGCGCCCAGCGTCGGCACCGTGGCATGCAGCGACAGCATCCCCAGGTAGCTCAGCCCCAGGTACAGCGCCACCATCGCCACGCTCACCGAGGCGAAGAACTCGAGCACGGTGGAGGACAGGAAAGCGATGCGCAGCACCTTCATCGTGCGCACGCGCACGCCCTCGGCCGCGGTGGCGATGCCGGCCAGCTCGTCCTCGCCGCGCCCATACAGGCGCAACAGGCCAAGCCCCTTGATGCGGTCGGCGAAGTGCCCGCCCATGCGCGCCAGCTCCTGCAACTGCTCGCGGCCGGCGGCTTCGGCGCCCAGCCCCACCAGCATCATGAACACCGGCACCAACGGCCCGGTGCACAGCAGGATCAGCGCCACCGTCCAGTCGACCCAGGCCACGGCCGCCACGATCAGCAGCGGCACCACCATCACTTCGGCCCGGACCGGCTGGAACCCGGCGTAGTAGCCCTCGATGGCATCGCCATGGGCGAGCAGCAGCTCGCCCAGCTCGCCGCTGCGCTGGCGCCGCAGCCACAGCGGCCCGCGGCCGAGCAGGCGCCGGTAGACCTGCTCGCGCAACGCCAGCCGCGCGGCGTCGGCCACTTCGCCGGCCGCTTTCTGCGCCAGCCCGCCCAGCGCGCTGCGCAGCAGCAGGACCAGCGCCAGCGCGGCGAACACCTGCGCAAGCGATGCCAGCGGACGGTGTTCGACCAGCACGGCCTGGATCAGCCAGGCGATCGCCCCGGCCTGCGCCACCAGCAGGGCGCCGGACAGGCAGGCGGCCAGCGCCGCGACCCGCTGCTGCCCGCGCGCCGCACCGGCCAGCGCGGTCAGCCATTGCTGGTGCCGGCGGCGCCGTTGGCGGGCGGCGTCGGCCGGGGGGGAAACTTCACTCAAGACGGGCAACCTGCAGGAGGGAATCGATTCGCCGGAACGTGCATGATCGCATCCGCGCGCGCGGCACGTTCACCGCTGCGACGCCATGTCGCATTGATCCAGGTCAAGGGCGGGATCACCATTCATTATTGAAAATTCACGACCACTCCCCCTTCACTCCCCCATGATGCACGCAATCCGCAAGGTAGCCAGGCCATGATCGATACGACCGTCGTAGAACTGTCGCGGCTGCAGTTCGCGCTCACCGCGATGTACCACTTCCTCTTCGTCCCGCTCACGCTGGGGCTTTCGTTCCTGATCGCGATCATGGAAAGCGTCTATGTCATGACCGGCAAGGACGTCTGGCGCCGGATGACGCTGTTCTGGGGCGTGCTGTTCGGCATCAACTTCGCCATGGGCGTGGGTACCGGCATCGTGATGGAGTTCCAGTTCGGCATGAACTGGTCCTACTACAGCCATTACGTGGGCGACATCTTCGGTGCGCCGCTGGCCATCGAAGGGTTGATGGCGTTCTTCCTGGAAGCCACCTTCATCGGCCTGTTCTTCTTCGGCTGGGGTCGCCTGAGCAGGGTCCAGCACCTGACCGTGACCTGGCTGATGGCACTGGGCACCAACCTGTCGGCGCTGTGGATCCTGATCGCCAACGGCTGGATGCAGAACCCGGTCGGGGCGGTGTTCAACCCCGAAACCATGCGCATGGAAGTCGTGGACTTCATGGCGGTGCTGTTCAACCCGGTGGCGCAGGCCAAGTTCGTGCACACGGTGTCGGCCGGCTATGTCACCGGCGCGGTGTTCGTCATGTCGATCAGCGCCTTCTACCTGCTGCGCAACCGCCACCATGACGTCGCCCGCCGCTCGTTCGCGGTGGCCGCCGCGTTCGGCCTGCTGTCCTCGCTGTCGGTGGTGGTGCTTGGCGACGAGAGCGGCTATGCCGCCAACGAGCACCAGAAGATGAAGCTGGCCGCCATCGAGGCGATGTGGGAGACCGAGCGCGCCCCGGCCGACTTCACCGCCTTCGGCATTCCCAACCAGCAGACCCACCAGAACGACTACGCGATCAAGATTCCCTACCTGATGGGGCTGATCGCCACCCGCTCGCTGGACCAGCCGATCCCCGGCATCCTGGAGCTGGTCGAGCGCGCCGAACACCGCATCCGCGGCGGCCAGCTGGCCTACGGCGCGCTGGAACGCATCCGCGCCAACAAGAACGACCGCGAGGCGCGGGAAATGTTCGACCGGCACTGGCAGGACCTGGGCCATGGCCTGCTGCTCAAGCGCTACCGCGACGACATCCTCAACGCCACGCCGCAGGAAATCTCGCAGGCGGCCATGGATACCGTGCCGCGGGTCCTGCCGCTGTTCTGGACGTTCCGGGTGATGGCCGGCCTGGGCTTCTACCTGATCGCCTTCTTCGCGGTGGCGTTCTACTACTCCTGCCGCCACAACTTCCAGGACAAGCGCACCTTCCTGAAGACCGCGCTGTGGACGTTGCCGGCGCCGTGGATCGCGATCGAATGCGGCTGGTTCATCGCCGAGTACGGGCGCCAGCCGTGGGCGGTGGAAGGCGTGCTGCCCACCTTCTACGCCGCCTCGGGCCTGGCCCTGCACCAGATCGTGCTGACCCTGGCCGGGTTCGTGGCCCTGTACACGGTACTGATGATCATCGAGATCAAGCTGATGCTGAAGGCCATCCGCAAGGGCCCGGGCGACGCCCTGCCCGCGCCGCAGCCGTCCGTTTCCCACCATGCCGCCGGCCAGGCCTGAGGCAGGAGCACACTCATGGATTTCATTCTTCTGGACTACACCACGCTGCGCGTGATCTGGTGGCTGCTGCTGGGCGTGCTGCTGGTCGGTTTCGCGGTGATGGACGGTTTCGACCTGGGCGTGGGCACGCTGCTGCCGTTCGTGGCCAGGACCGACGAGGAACGCCGGCTGGTGATCAACACGGTGGGCCCGGTATGGGAAGGCAACCAGGTGTGGCTGATCCTGGGCGGCGGCGCGATCTTCGCCGCGTGGCCGCCGCTGTACGCGGTCAGCTTCTCCGGCTTCTACCTGGCGATGTTCGTGATCCTGTTCGCGCTGATCCTGCGCCCGGTCGGCTTCAAGTACCGCGGCAAGCTGCAGAGCCAGGCATGGCGCGACAACTGGGACCGCGCGCTGTTCATCGGCGGCTTCGTGCCGGCGCTGATCATGGGCGTGGCCGTGGGCAACGTGCTGCTCGGCGTGCCGTTCCACTTCGACGACAGCCAGCGCGTGTTCTACACCGGCAGCTTCTTCGGCCTGCTGACCCCGTTCGCACTGCTGGCCGGCCTGCTCAGCGTGGCCATGCTGGTCGCCCACGGCGCGTCGATGCTGGTGCTCAAGACCGACGGCCCGGTGGCCGAACGCTCCGCGCGCCTGGGCAGCATCGCCGCGTTGGTCAGCTTCGCGCTGTTCGCCGCCGGCGGCGCGTGGGTGGCGCTGGGCCTGCCCGGCTATGCGATCACCTCGCCGCTGGTCACCGACGGCGCCAGCAACCCGCTGCTCAAGAGCGTGGAGATCACCGCCGCCGGTGGCTGGCTGCACAATTACTCCAGCATGCCGGCCACGCTGCTGGCGCCGGCGGCCGGCCTGCTCGGCGCGCTCGCCGCGGCGGTGTTGCTGCGCAGGCGTCGCGGTGGACTTGCGTTCATCGCCTCGGGTACGTCGATCGCCGGCATCATCCTCACCGTGGGCTTCGCGGCCTTCCCGTTCCTGCTGCCGTCCTCCAGCCAGCCCGGCTCCAGCCTGGTTGCCTGGGATGCCTCGTCCAGCCACCTGACCCTGTGGATCATGCTGCTGGCCACGGTGCTGCTGCTGCCCATCGTCATCGCCTACACCATCTGGGTGTACCGCGTGCTCAAGGGCAAGACCACGCTGCAGGAAATGGGCGACAACCCCAACGCCTACTGACAACGACACACCAAGGAGTTCCCCCATGTGGTATTTCGCCTGGATTCTCGGCGTCGGCCTGGCCTCCACCGCCGCCATCCTCAACGGCATGTGGTTCGAAGCCCGCGAACAGCGCAGGATCGAAGAAAAGCGATAGGAAAACACGCCCGCGGTATTGCAAGAATGCGTGCCGGGGAGTATCTTTCCGCCTCCTTCGCGGGGTGTAGCTCAGTCTGGTAGAGCGCTACGTTCGGGACGTAGAGGTCGCAGGTTCGAATCCTGTCTCCCCGACCAAAGGTCGAAACACGCAAGCCCGGCCGACGGCAACGTCGGCCGGGCTTTTTCGTGGGCCAAGCACCGCCGCCGGGCACGGTGCCGGACGCCTGGCGACAGCCCCGCGGCGGCAATGAAAACAGTTGCACGCACCCTGCCTCGCCGCTATCATAGGCGGCTCCTTCGGGGTGTAGCTCAGTCTGGTAGAGCGCTACGTTCGGGACGTAGAGGTCGCAGGTTCGAATCCTGTCTCCCCGACCAGTTCGACAGAAGCCGGCCTTGTGCCGGCTTTCGTCTTTTCGCCCTTGCGAACCCGCCGCGCCATCGCGCGGCGACGCCGGGAATCACTCCCGGCGGTTCCTTTCGTCATTCCGCGGACCGCGCGGTCGCGTCCTGTCCGCGCCGGAGCCACGCAATGTCCAATCCCACGTCCACGGCACCACGGCCTTCGCTGCTGAAGGGCCGCCTGCTCGCCTTCGCCGCCATCATCCTGGTGGCGGCCAACCTGCGCAGCGCGGTCACTTCGCTGACGCCACTGCTGGACCGCCTGGGCCACCTGTTCGATTTCGGCAGCACCATGACCGGGGTGCTCGGCATGATGCCCACGGCCGCGTTCGCCGCGTTCGCCCTGGGCACGCCGCGCCTGATCCGCCGGATCGGACTGGAACGCACCGCGGTACTGACCATGCTGCTGGCCACCGCCGGCCTGCTGCTGCGCGCCAGCGCCGGCGGCGTCGGCATGTTGCTGGCCGGCTCGGCGGTGGCACTGGCCGGCATGGGCATCGGCAACGTGGTGGTGCCGCCGCTGGTCAAGCGTTACTTCGCCGACCGCGTCGGCACCTTGAGCACGCTCTACATCACCGTGCTGCAGGCCGGCACGATGGTCCCCGCACTGCTCGCGGTGCCGGTGGCCGACCGTTTCGACTGGCGCGTCTCGCTGGGCATGTGGTCGCTGCTGTCGCTGGCCGCGCTGTTGCCCTGGGTGTTGCTGGCGCGGCGCACGCCGCGGCCCCGGCACACCGCGGACGCCGCCGTGGCGCACGCGCCGGGGCGGGTGTGGAAGACCCCGCTGGGCTGGGGCATGGCACTGATGTTCGGCATGACGTCGCTGGGCACCTATTCGCTGTTCACCTGGCTGCCCAAGGTGATGGTCGAGGCCGGCGCGAGCGAGGCCTTTGGCGGGGTCATGGTCGCGCTGTATTCGGCCATCGGCCTGCTGCCGTCGCTGCTGGTGCCGGCGCTGGCGGTGCGCATGCGCAATCCGTTCCCGATCGCGATGCTGGTGGTCGGCCTCAATGCCGTCGCCTTCGCCGGCCTGCTGTGGGCGCCAATGCAGGCACCGTGGCTGTGGGTGGTGATCGCCGGACTGGGCCCGTCGACGTTCCCGCTGGGGCTGACCCTGATCAACCTGCGCACGCGCACCCCCGCCGGCTCGGCCGCGTTGTCGGGCTTCATGCAGGGCGTGGGCTACAGCCTGGCCTGCCTCGGGCCACTGCTGTTCGGCTGGCTGCATGGCCTCAGCGGCGGCTGGGCCGGGTCGTTCGCCTTCCTGATGCTGTGTTCACTGGTGCTGCTGGTCGCGGCATGGTTCGCGTGCAAGCCACAGCAGCTCGAGGACCATTGGAGCTAGGAACCGGTTGGGGGAACAGGGAACGAGAGGACGCAGAAGCAGGGACGGACCCTGCCTCGTTCCTGGCTGCGCCTCACGGGTTCCTGGCTTTCATCCCCTGACCTGGCCGTCGCCACGCACCACGAAACGCTCCACGGTAAGTGCCTCCAGGCCCATCGGGCCGTAGGCGTGCAGGCGTGTGGTGGAGATGCCGATTTCCGCGCCCAGCCCCAGTTCGCCGCCGTCGGAGAAGCGCGACGAAGCGTTGACCATCACCACCGCCGAGCGCAGGGCGTGCACGAAGGCGTCGGCGTGGGCCGGGTCGCCGGTGGCGATGACTTCGGTGTGGTCGGAAGTATGCCGGCGGACATGGGCGATCGCCGCATCCAGCGAATCGACCACCCGTATCGCCAGGATCAGGTCCAGGTACTCGGCCGCGTAGTCGGCCTCGTCCGCCGGCGCCACGCCGGCGACCAGCGCGCGGGTGGCGGCATCGCCGCGCAGTTCGACCCCGCGTGCGCGCAGCGCGTCGGCCGCCAGCGGCAGGAAGCGCGGCGCGATGTCGGCATGCACCAGCAGGGTCTCCAGCGAATTGCACGCCGCCGGACGCGATACCTTGCCGTCGACCAGCAGGCCCAGCGCCAGTTGCAGGTCGGCGCTGTCGTCCACGTACAGGTGGCACACGCCCTTGTAGTGCTTGATCACCGGTACCCGCGCATGTTCGGCGACGAAGCGGATCAGGCCCTCGCCACCGCGCGGGATCGCCAGGTCGACGATGTCGTTGAGCTGCAGCAGTTCCAACATGGTCTCGCGGCGCAGGTCCTCCACCAGGGTCAGCGCGGCATCGGGTACCCCGGCCCCGCGCAGCGCACGCTTGAGCGCGGCGGCGATCGCGGTATTGGAATGGATCGCCTCCGAGCCGCCGCGCAGGATCACGCCGTTGCCGGCCTTGATGCACAGCGCCGCGGCGTCGGCGGTCACGTTCGGGCGCGCCTCGTAGATCATCGCGATCACCCCCAGCGGCACGCGCACCTTCTGCACGCGGATGCCGTTGGGCCGCGTGTCGTCGCGGGTCACCTGGCCGACCGGATCCGGCAGCGCGGCAACCTCGCGCAGGGCGTTGGCCACGCCGGCCAGGCGCTGCCGGTCCAGGGCGAGCCGGTCGAGCATCGCCGTGCCCACGCCCTTGTCGCGCGCGGCCTGCAGGTCGCGCGCATTGGCGGCGAGGATGGCGCCGGCATCGGCATCGAGCGCATCGGCCATCGACGCCAGCAGTGCGCGCCGTGCATCGCTGGAAAGGCGCGCCAGCACCTGCGAGGCGTCGCGGCACTGCTCGGCGAGGGTCTTGATGTCGGTCATGCGTACTGCTCCCGGGAGGATGCGGACCGGTGCCGGCTGCCGCGGGCGTAGGCCGGCGCGGTCATGGCAGCAGCACCAGGTCGTCGCGGTGGATCACGTTGTCGCCATAGGTGTAGCCGAGGATGGCCTCGATCTCGCGGGTGTGGCGGCGGCCGATGCGGCGCAGGTCCAGTGCCGAGTACTGGCTGATGCCACGCGCCACGCAGGACGCACCGCCCTCGCCGTCCACCCGTACTTCGATCATGTCGCCGCGGCGGAACTCGCCCAGCGCATCGACCACGCCGCCGGGCAGCAGCGAGGCGCCGTTCTCGCGCAGCGCACGCGCCGCACCCGCGTCGACCAGGATCGCCCCCGGCTCGACCGGCGCATGCCGCAGCCAGTACTTGCGCGCGGCGATACGCGAGCGCCCCGCGTGCAGCCGGGTGCCGCGCAGCCGGCCCTGCGCGAGGCCGCGTACCACCTCGCCACTGCGGCCGTTGAACAGGAGGGTATCGATGCCGGCGGCGCCGGCCTTGGCCGCGGCCTGCAGCTTGGTCAACATGCCGCCGGTGCCGACCGCGCTGCCGCTGCCGCCGGCCATCGCCATCACCGCGGCGTTCAGTTCGACGACCTCGTCGATTGGCTGCGCCTGCGGGTCGCGGCGCGGATCGGCGGTGTACAGCCCGTCGATATCGGTGGCGATGAACAGCGCGTCGGCATCGACCAGCGCGGCGACGATGGCCGCCAGGTTGTCGTTGTCGCCCAGCTTCAGCTCGTCCACCGAAACGGTGTCGTTCTCGTTGACCACCGGCAACGCGCCCAGCGCCAGCAGCTCGTTGAGGGTGGCGCGCGCGTTGAGGTAGCGGCGGCGGTTGCGCAGGTCGTCGTGGGTGAGCAGCACCTGCGCCACCGGGCGCTCGAAGAAGCGTTGCCACAGCGCGATCAGCTGCGCCTGGCCGAGCGCGGCAAGCGCCTGCCGCGCGGCCATGGTCGCGCCGGCCTCGGCCACCTTCGGCACGATCGCGCGGCCGGCGGCGACCGCGCCCGAGGAGACGATGACCACCTCGCGGCCGGCCACCAGGTTGGCCGAGACGAACTGCGCCAGCCCCAGCGCGAAGCGCGGGGTCAGGCCGCCGCCATCGGCGGCCAGCAGACTGCTGCCGACCTTGAGCACCGCGCGCCGCCACGGCGGCAGCGGCTGCTCGGCGAACGGCGAAGGCGCGGTGTCGTTCATGGGCTCAACGCGTGTTCCATTCATGGACGGTCAGGTCCGAGCAGTCCTGCAGGACCAGCGGATCGGTGGCGACGATGGCACGTGCCTGCGCCAGGTCGTCGACGTTGCACAACACGTAGGCGCCGCCACTGCCGTCGCCGAAGCCGCCGGTCAGGTGCAGCCGCCCCTGCGCGCGCAGCGCATCGAGGAACGCCCTGTGCGGTTCGATCACGCCCGCGTCGAACGTCGGCTTGCGCAGGGCCATCACCAGGTACAGCTTCACGTTGTTCTCCATGACACGAAGTCCCGTCGCGGATGTTGCACTGCCGCGCGGCAGATGTGGGGGATGCTTTCGTTTCCAACCAACCGGCAATCGCATGTGGATGCGGGTCTGCCCCGCATGCGGCCTTTCCGGCCAAACCCCGTGCCGGGCGAGCCCGGCACCTACGCGGCAACGTAGATGCGGGGCTTGCCCCGCATGCAGCCTTCCCGGCGATGCCCCGTGCCGGGCAAGCCCAGCACCTGCGCGGCACCTGTAGATGCGGGGCTTGCCCCGCATGCGGCTCTCCCGGCCAAACCCCGTGCCGGGCGAGCCCGGCACCTGCGCGGCACCTGTAGATGCGGGGCTTGCCCCGCATGCAGCCTTCCCGGCAAAACCGCGTGCCAGGCAAGCCCGGCACCTGCGCGGCAACGTAGATGCGGGGCTTGCCCCGCATGCGGCCTTCCCGGCGATGCCCCGTGCCGGGCAAGCCCGGCACCTACGCGGCACCTGTAGATGCGGGGCTTGCCCCGCATGCGGACCTCCCGGCCAAACCCCGTGCCGGGCGAGCCCGGCACCTGCGCGGCACCTGTAGATGCGGGGCTTGCCCCGCATGCGGACCTCCGGCCAGGCCCCGTGCCGGGCGAGCCCGGCACCTACGGTTGCAATGCCGCCCAGCGCGCCTGCAGTTCGTCCAGCCGCAGGTCGGCGGCCGCGCCCGGCGACACCCGCGCGGCAAGGCTGCCTTCGGGCGTGCGCCCCTGCCCGGCCGTGTCCGCCGCCGCGGCCGCGGCCTTGTAGGCGTCACGGAACGGTACGCCGGCCAGTGCCGCCTCGACCGCCACGTCGGTGGCATACATGCCCGAATCGATGGCGGCGCGGATGTTGTCGTCGCGCCAGTCCAGGTTGGACAACAGTGCCGGCAGCAGCTCCAGCGCCGACAGCCCGCGGCCGAAGCCATGGAAAATCGCGCCCTTGGACGCCTGCAGGTCGCGGTGGTAGCCCGACGGCAGCGACAGCAGCTGCTCGATCTCGGTACGCGCGGCGGCGACGCTGGCGTGGGTGGCGCGCATCAGCTCGATCACGTCCGGGTTGCGCTTGTTGGGCATGATCGAACTGCCGGTGGTGTACTGCGCCGGCAGCGCCACGAAGGCGAACTCGCCGGTGGTGAACAGCGACAGGTCCCAGGCGATGCGGCGCAGGTCCAGGGTCGCCCCGCCCAGCGCCTCCAGCGCGGCCAGCTCGAACTTGCCGCGCGACAGCTGCGCGTAGATCGGGCTGACCTGCATGCGCGCGAACCCAAGGGCACGCGTGGTGTGCTCGCGGTCCAGCGGCAGGTTGACGCCGTAACCGGCCGCCGTGCCCAGCGGATTGCAGTCGAGCAACCGGCGCGTATCGGCGGCGCGCACCGCGTTGTCGATGAAGGCCTCGGCCCAGCCCGCCCACCACATGCCGGCCGAGGACACCACGGCGCGCTGGATGTGGGTGTAACCGGGCAGCGGCTGCTGCTGTTCGGCGACGGCGCGGTCCAGCGCCACTTTCGCCACCTCGCGGCTGATCTCCGCCACCCGTGCCAGCTTTTCCTTGAGCCACAGCCGGGTGGCGACCAGGATCTGGTCGTTGCGGCTGCGGCCGGTGTGGATCTTGCGCCCGGCATCGCCCAGGCGCTCAGTCAGGCGCGCCTCGATCGCCGAGTGGCAATCCTCGTACTGCTCATCCAGCACGAACGCACCGCTGCGGAAATCCTCGGCCAGCGTGGCCAGTTCGCGCTTGAGCGCGGCCAGCTCGTCGGCCGACAGGATGCCGATGTGCTGCAGGCCTTCGGCATGCGCGGTGCTTGCCTGGATGTCGTGCAGGAAGAACTCGCGGTCCAGGATCACGTCGTCGCCGGCAAGGAAGGCCTGGATCTTCGCGTCCACCGCGACGCCGGGTTTCTGCCACAACAGGTTGGTCATCGGAAATCTCTCGGAATGGGCGTGGGATGGGTCAATGCGGGATCGCGGCCAGCTCGGGCAGGCCCAACGCCAGGTTGAGGTTCTGCAGCGCCTGCGTCGCCGCGCCCTTGAGCAGGTTGTCCAGGGTCGCCACCACCACCACGCGCTTGTTGCCCGGGGCCAGGGTGAAGCCGCCGATCTGCACGCCATGGCGGCCGGCGATGCGGCTGACCCATGGCGCGTCGTCCACCACCTCCACCAGCGGCTCGCCGGCATAACGCTGCCGGTAAAGCGCCATCACCTGTTCGCGCGTGAGCGGCTGCTGCAGCCACAGGTTGACGGTCATGGTGATGCCGCGGAAGTGCGGGGCGACGTGCGGCATGAACTCCACCGGCACGCCGAGCCGGGTGGAGACCTCGCGCTCGTGCACGTGGTTGGTCAGCGCGTACGGCATCAGGTTGTCGCGCAGCAGCTCGGTGTTGTTCTTGTCCGAGGGCGTGGTACCGGCACCGGAATACCCCGACACACCGAAACAGGCCGGCGGCCCGGCCAGCTGCGACAGCAGCGGCGTGATCGCCAGCTGCATGGCGGTGGCGTAGCAGCCCGGGTTGCTGATGCGCTTCTGCCCGGCGTACGTATCGCGGGTCAGCTCCGGCAGGCCGTAATACCAGGCATTGTCGAAGCGGTAGTCGGCCGAGAGATCCACGATCACCGTCTCCGGCCGGGCGGCATCCAGCGCGGCCACGAAGGGCCCGGCCTTGCCATTGGGCAGGGCCAGGATCACCGCATCGGCGCCCTTGGCGGCCACCGCCTGCGGGTCGAGGCTCTCGTAGCGCAGTTCGCCGCGGTAGCCGTCGTTGTGGTCGGCCACGCGCTGGCCGTCCAGCTCGCGCGAGGAAACGAAGGCCAGTTCGATCCGCGGGTGCGCGGCGATCAGCCGGATCAGCTCGGCGCCGGTATGGCCGCGGGCACCGACGATGCCCAGCGAGAATTTGCTGTCGGTCATGAATGCGAATCCAGTAGGGACCGCAGATGGCGGCGTACCGCCGGCCATTCGCTGTCGAGGATGGAGAACACCACGGTGTCGCGCGGCGTGCCGTCGGCGTGGCGCTTGTGGTTGCGCAGCACGCCGTCCTGCCTCGCGCCGAGCCGGGCAATGGCGGTACGCGAGGCATGGTTGAACCAGCTGGTCTCGAAGCCGACGCCGATGCAGCCCAGCGCCTCGAAGGCATGCCGCAGCAACAGCAGCTTGGCTTCGGTGTTCACGCCGGTGCGCTGCACCCGGGGGTGGTACCAGGTGTAGCCGATGTTCAGCCGCGGCACCCCGGCGTCCAGCGCGTAACAACGGGTGCAGCCGACCACTTCGCCGCGGCTGTCGCGGACCGCGAACGGCAGCGCCTCGCCCCGTGCCTGCGCGTCCAGCGCCGCCGCGACGTAGTGCTCCACCGCCTCCGGCGCCGGCACGTTGGCGTACCACAGGCGCGACAGCTCACCCCCGCCCAGCGCCTGCCGCAGCGCGGGCACGTGTTCAATGCGCAGCGGTTCCAGCGCGACATGCGCGCCGCGCAGCTCCGGCACGCTGTTCCAGCAGGCGTTGGCCGTGGCCCCGGTCATGGCGTCATCCCTGCAGGCTGGCCTTGCGCCGGCCGCAGTGCTCGACGAAGCCGCGGATGCGGTCGAAGTCGCTGGCGCCGAACCAGAACACCTTCCAGTGGTCGAGCTTGTAGCAGCCGTCGGACTCGGCGTAGTAGAAGTGGTTGACCGGGTTGCCGTTGCGCGAGCGCCAGAACAGCTGCGGGGTTTCCTCCAGCATCACGTTCCATACCGCGCGACCCAGGCCTTCGCCCTGCGCGTCATCGAGCACGGCGAACTTGTCCAGGTACACGCCCTCGGCCTCGTCGGTGAGGATCACCGCGGTACGGTAGTTCTCGCTGACATAGGCGCGCAGCAGCCGGGTCTTCTCGAAATAGTCGGGTACCAGCCTGCGGCCGAAGCTGGACTCGATCAGCGCCTTCAGCCGCGCGGTGTCCAGCTGCTCCCAGGACGTGGCCTTGAGCACCTTCTCGCCGCGCCGGACCAGGGTGCCGGAGCCTTTGTGGGTGAAAAGTTCCTTGGCCAGGTCGGCCGGGCGCGTGATCGAGACCGAGGATTCCTCCGGCAGCCTGTCCAGCAGGTCCTTGATCTGCTCGATCTTGACCTTCATGCCACCGTGCAGCCACGGCTGCTGGATCAGGTGCTCGTACTCGGTGGACAGGTTGATCGAATCGATCAGCCTGCCCTCGGCATCGAGCAGGCCGCCGGTGCCGGTGAGGAAGATGATCTTGTACGGCTGCAGCTCCTGCACCAGTTCGTTGGCGGCGAAGTCGGCGTTGACGTTGAGGATCTGCCCGCTCGGGGTCTCGCCCAGCGAGGTGATGACCGGGATCGAGCCGGCGCGCAGGCTGGCCTCGATCGGCGCCAGGTTGACCCGCTTCACCTCGCCGACCAGCCCATAGGTATCGCGGTCCAGGTACTCGGCCTCGAACACGCCGCCGGTGATGGAGGTGGCGCGGGCGCCGTTCTGCTGCAGTGCCTCGACCAGCTGCAGGTTGGACTGCTGGAACACCTTGCGCACGATCGCCAGCGCTTCGGGGGTGGTCACGCGCAGGCCGTTGACGGTGTGCTTCTCGATGCCGGCGGCCGCCAGCTCGGCATCGAGCTGCGGGCCGGCGCCGTGCAGCACGATCGGGGTCAGCCCGACTTCCTGCAGGAACGACAGCGAGGACGTCAGCGCCTCCAGGTCGTCGCGCAGCACCGCGCCGCCGACCTTGACCACGGCGAAGCGCTTGGCGTCCAGCTGCGAGAAGCGCTTGAGGTACTGGCTGATCTCCTTCGCGCTGGCCATGCTCGAGAGCAGGCGCACGATGGTCTGGCGGGTCTGGCGGTGGGGTTGCATGGTGGGCAGTTCGTCTGTCTTGGGGGGTGGAACGCGGCGATCAGGCGCCGCGCTGCAGAATGGCGAGGACCGAACCGGCGTAGCGCTGCAGCTGCTCCAGCGTCACGAACTCGTCGGCGGTGTGGGCCTGGGCGATGTCGCCGGGGCCGTAGACCATCGTGGTGTAGCCGGCGGCCGAGAACAGCGAGGCCTCGGTCCAGAAATCGACCGCGTTGCCGATCGGCAGGCCCAGCTCCTCGGCGATGTCGCGCGCGGCCAGGCGGCGTTCCTCGGCGCGGGCGATGTCGCCGGACGGCAGGCTCGGACCGCGGAAGGTCTCCTCGAAGTGCGCGGCCGCCGGCTCGGCGAAAGCGGCGAAGGTGGCCAGCAGCTGGTCGATATCCATCGACGGCAGCGGGCGGAAGCCGAAGCGCAGCTCGGCCTCGGGCGCGATCATGTTGGCCTTGATGCCGCCTTCGACGCGGCCGATGTTGAAGCGCAGCCCGGTCAGCCCGCCGAAGCGGGCATGCGCCAGCGACTGCACATGGTCCAGCGCGCGGCCGCCCCAGCGCATGGCCTGGTGCAGCGCGCTGGCCGCGGCGTCCTGCTGGCCGGAGGCATGGCCGGCGCGGCCGCTGAACTTCATCAGCACCGAACTGATGCCACGGTGCGCCAGCACCGCCTCGCCCAGGGTCGGCTCGGCCACCAGCACCGCCTCATACGGGATGCCACGGGCCAGGAAGGCCGCGATGCAGCGCGGGTCGTTGGCTTCCTCGTCCGAGGAGAACAGGAAGGCCGCATCGCCGTCGCTGAGGTTGGCGGCCGCCACCAGCGCGGCCGCGGCGCCCTTGATGTCGCATACGCCGAGGCCGACCACGCGGTCGTCCAGGCGCCGCATCACGTGCGGATCGGCACTCCAGTGTGGCGAATCCGGCACCGTGTCCAGGTGCACGTTGAACAGGTATCTGGGCGTGCCACGCACCGCGTACAGGCTGACCGCGCCCGCGCCGTGGTCGGTCACCTCCACCTGGAACCCGGGCAGGTTCGCGCGCAGGTAATCGAAAATGCCGCCGGTGGTGATCGCGCGCGGCGGGTTGCGGGTGTCGAAGGACACCAGCTTTTCCAGGTGCGCCAGGGTGTTGTCGAGCAGGTCGGTCATCGGAATGGAAGTAGAGGTGGGAGCCGGTGGTATGCCCACCGGTCAGGTGGCGGCGCTGACGATTTCCATCAGCCGTTCGGGCCGGGCCGGCGCGACGAAGCCGTAGCGCGCGTACAGGCCATGCGCGTCGAGCGTGGCCAGCATGAAGCGGCGCAGTCCCTGCAGCTGCGGATGGGCCACGACCGCGTCCATCAGCTGCACGGCATGCCCGCGCCCGCGATGCGCCGGCAGGACGAACACGTCGGCCAGGTAGGCGAACGTGGCCGCGTCGGTGATGACCCACGCGAACGCCACCTGCCCGGCACCATCAAGGTAGCCGCCGAAGCACAGCGAGCCGGCGATCGCACGCTCCACCGTTTCCCTCGCAACGCCGGGGCTCCAGTAGGCCCCGGTCGAGAGGAAGCGGTGGATCAGGGGAACGTCGAGTTCCCCCTTGTCGGTGCTGATGCGCAGCCCACCCATGCCGTCGCGCTCAGCCGTGGTTGACCTGTGCGTACAGCGTGGAGCTCATGCCGAACAGCTTGATGAAACCCTCGGCCTCCTCCACGCCCCAGTCGGCCGACTGCGCGTACGTCGCGCCCTTGGCGTTGAGGATGTGCGGCGAGCGCACCGCCACCGCATCGACGCGGGCGCCACGGGTCTCCAGCACCACTTCGCCGTTGACCTTGCCCTGCGAGGACCGCAGGAACGCCTCCAGGTCGGTCTTCAGCGGGTCGTGGTAGAAGCCTTCGTAGACCAGCTCAACCCACTTGCGCGCCACGTCCGGCTTGAAGCGGTTCTGCTGCTTGGTCAGCACCGCGTCTTCCAGCGCGCGGTGCGCGGCCAGCAGCGCGGTCAGGCCCGGCGCCTCGAACACGATCCGACCCTTCAGCCCGATCACGGTGTCGCCGGTGTACACGCCGCGACCGACGCCGTACGGGGCGAACAGCTTGTTGAGCCTGGCCAGGATCTGCTCGCCCGGCAGCGCCTTGCCGTCCAGTTCCACCGCTTCGCCATGGACGAACTTCAGGGTCACGGTCAGCGGCTCGATCGGCCACGCGCTGCGCGGCGCGCACCAGCCGCGCGCGCCCTCGCCCGGCGCCTCCCACTTGTCGATCTCGCCGCCGGACATGGTCACGCCCAGCAGATTCTCGTTGATGGTGTAGGCCTTCTGCTTGGCACGCACGCCGAAGCCACGCTCTTCCAGGTAGGCCTGCTCGTAGGCACGGGTCTGGGTGTGCTCCTTCTGGATCTCGCGGATCGGGGCGAGGATGCGGTAATCGCCCTGCGCCTTGACCGCCAGGTCGAAGCGCACCTGGTCGTTGCCCATGCCGGTGCAGCCGTGGGCGATGGCGTTGGTGCCCAGCTCGGCGGCGCGCGCGAGGGCGGCATCGACGATCAGGTAACGGTCGGACACCAGCAGCGGGTACTGGCCCTGGTAGCCCTCGCCGGCCCACACGAACGGCTTGACGAAGCCTGCCCAGATCGCCGGGCCACCATCGACGGTGACGTGGCTGGCCACGCCCAGTTCGGCGGCGCGCTTCTCGATCGTCTCGCGCTCTTCGGCGTCCACGCCGCCGGTGTCGGCGAACACGGTGTGCACGTTCCAGCCGCGCTCCTTCAGGTAGGGCACGCAGAAGCTGGTGTCCAGGCCGCCGGAGAAGGCCAGGACGATGTCGCGGGATTCGTTGGGAGTAGTCATGTGCGGATCTCGTGGGGCGGCGCGTGGGCCGCCGTTGTTGAATCGGGGGAAGGGAAAGCGGCGGGACGGATCAGCGGACCAGCGCGGCCATGATCGCCTTCTGCACATGCAGGCGGTTCTCGGCCTCGTCGATGGCGATGCACTGCGGCGAATCCATCACCGCGTCGGTGGCCTTGACGTTGCGGCGCAGCGGCAGGCAATGGCTGAACACGCCGTTGTTGGTGAGCGCCATCTTGGCCTCGTCGACGATGAAGTGCTTGTACTGGTCGCGGATGGGCTTTTCCGGCGCCCAGTTGCCGAAGTACGGCAGTGCGCCCCAGCTCTTGGCATAGACCACGTCGGCACCGCGGTAGGCGCTTTCGATGTCATGGCTGACGCGCAGCGAGCCGCCGCTCTCGGCCACGTTCTGCGCGGCCCAGCCCATGTAACGCTCGTCGAGGATGTATTGCTCGTTGGGGCACAGCAGGGTCACGTCCATGCCCAGGCGGGTGGCAATGGTCAACGCCGAGTTCGCTACCGCGGTGTTCAGCGGCTTGGGATGGTAGGTCCAGGTCAGCACGTACTTCTTGCCGCGCAGGTCACTGGTGCCGAAGTGCTCCTGCAGCGCCAGCGCATGCGCCAGTTCCTGGCAGGGATGGGTGATGGTCTCCATGTTGATGACCGGCACCGGCGAGTACTTCGCGAACGCCTTGAGCACGATGTCCTGGCGGTCGTACTGCCAGTCCACGAACTTCGGGAAGGCGCGCACGCCGATGAGGTCGACGTAGCGCCCCAGCACCTTCGCCACTTCGGCGATGTGCTCTTCGGTGTCGCCATCCATCACCGTGCCCAGGTCGAACTCGATCGGCCACGCGTCCTTGCCCGGCTGCAGCACGATGGCATGGCCGCCGAGCTGGAACGCGCCCAGCTCGAAGCTGGTGCGGGTACGCATGGACGGATTGAAGAACACCAGCGCGATGGACCTGCCCTTCAGGTCGTCGCCCAGCTTGTTGCGCTTGAACAGGGCCGCCTGGGTCAGCAGCGCGTCGAGTTCGGCGCGGCTCCAGTCCTGGGTGTTCAAGAAGTGCTTCACAGACATCGATCCATCCTTTGCTGGTGCGGGGGACCACCGTTGCCGGCGGCAGGATGCGCGGACGCGCGGCTCATTGCAGTTGAAACTTTCGTGGAGCAGAAACGAAAAAACCCAGCCGGGGGCTGGGTTTTCCGAACAGACAGCACAAGGCTCCGGTTTACCCAGCGAATATGTGGGGTTCCGGTCGGCGGGCACGCGAGGTCATGCCGGAGGCCATCCGGGCGGTGCTGGTTTCGTGCTGGAAGCTGTTCGCCTTCATCGTCGCGCATGGTCGCACGCGTTCCGGCACCACGCAAGTGCCGCGATGCAACAATCAGGGATTCGCCGGCCCCTGCTCCAGGCCCTCGCCCAGCTCGGGGGTGATCGACACCCGCAGCTTCAGGCGGTTGCCCGGATCCTCGGGCAGGCGCGAGCGGAACTTGACGCCCTTGTAGACGTAATCCACGTCATAGGCGATGGGCCGGCGGAACTCGCGGCCGACCTCGATGATCCGGCACTCGGGGGTGAGCAGCGCGCCATTGTTGCCGGCGCCCACGGCACGCACCTCCCTCTCGGCCTCGTCCTCGCCGTCCTGGTGGCTGAAAATGCCCTTGACCGAATCCCAGAAACGACGGAACCCGCCCTTCTGCTCCTCGCCCTTGACCTCCACCGGCGCCAGCGTCAGCGTGGACACCGGCTCGCAGTGTTCCTCGGTGCGGGTCGCACGCAGGGTCTGGAACACCGGCTCGACGTTCAATACCTGCGCATAGTCGTAGCGCACGTTTTCGACTATCACCACGCGATTGCGCAGGTCGGTGTTCTGGGCCGCGGCCGGCATGGCGGACGCGGCCAGCAGGCAGGCCATGGACAGCGACACGGGAGCGCGCTTCATCGACACGTCAACGGGGATGGATGAGGGATGACCACCGATATAGTGTAGGCGCGGCAGGGGATGGAGGCTGAACATTACCCGTCCATCGCGCCGCTGCCCAGCCCGGGCGTGCCCGCCCGGCCCCGGCCCGCTAGAATTGCCGGCTCTGTTTTCGCTCCCACGGCACGCCCATGGCCCTGCACCTGTACAACACCCTGACCCGGCAGCTGGAGCGGTTCGCCCCGCTGGACCCGGCCGCCCCGACCATGTACGTGTGCGGCCCGACCGTCTACAACTACGTGCACATCGGCAACGCCCGCGGCCCGGTGGTGTTCGGGGTGCTCGCGGCCCTGCTGCGGCGCCGTTTCGGCGGCCTGCGCTACGCCCGCAACATCACCGACGTCGACGACAAGATCAACGCCGCGGCGCGCGACCAGGGCGTGCAGATCGCGGCCATCACCGACCGCTTCGCCGCCGCCTACCGCGAGGACATGGCCGCCCTGGGCGTGGCGCCGCCGGACATCGAGCCGGAAGCCACCGCCCACATCCCGCAGATCATCGCCATGATCGAGCGGCTAATCGAAGCCGGGCACGCCTATGCCGCCGAGGGCCACGTGCTGTTCGCGGTCGCCACCTTCGACGGCTACGGCAGACTGTCGCGGCGCGACCCGGACGAAATGCTGGCCGGCGCCCGCGTCGAAGTGGCCCCGTACAAGCGCGACGCCGGCGACTTCGTGCTGTGGAAGCCGTCCAGCGACGACCTGCCCGGCTGGGAATCGCCATGGGGCCGCGGCCGCCCGGGCTGGCACATCGAATGTTCGGCGATGGCCGCCGCCCACCTGGGCGACACCATCGACATCCACGCCGGCGGCGTGGACCTGCAGTTCCCGCACCACGAAAACGAGATCGCGCAGAGCGAATGCGCCCACGGCGGCCGCACCTTCGCCCGCTTCTGGCTGCACAACGGCATGCTCAACTTCGGCGGCGCCAAGATGAGCAAGTCGCTGGGCAACATCGAGCGGGTGCACGACCTGGTGCGCCAGCATCCGCCCGAGGCGCTGCGCTATGCGCTGCTGTCGGCTCACTACCGGCAGCCGCTGGACTGGTCCGACGCGCTGATCGAGCAGTCCGTGCGCACCCTGGACCGGCTGTACGGCACCCTGCGCGACCTGGCCGATGTCGACGCCACCGCCGTGATTCCGGCCGCAGTCGAGGCGGCGCTGGACGACGATCTCAACACGCCGCTGGCACTGGCCGAGGTGGCGCGCATCGCCAGCGAGGCACGCAAGGCGGAAGGCGTGGTCGAGAAGGCGCGCCTGAAGGGCGAACTGCTCGGCGCCGGGCTGGCGCTGGGGCTGCTGCAGCAGGCGCCGGCGGCATGGTTCGGGCGTGGCGCGGACGCCGGCGACGATGCCCGCATCCAGGCCCTGATCGACGCACGCATCGCCGCCAAGCAGGCGCGCGATTTCGCCCGCGCCGATGCCATCCGCGACCAGCTGGCCGCCGAGAACATCGTCCTGGAGGACACGCCGCAGGGCGTGCGCTGGAAACGTGGCTGAGCCATTGCCGTGAGCCGTGGCCGGGACAGGCGCGCACCGCCCCCTGCCCTGGCCCGCGTCCTTCTTCCCCCTCGTCCTCCCCTTCCTCCCGCCGTGGAAAGGGCCCATGGCAGGAACCCTGATGACCGACTCCCCCTTCCCGCTCGAAGCCACCGCCGCCGAAGCCCAGGCCGCGATCGCCGACGAATTCTCCTTCTTCGCTGACTGGTCCGAGCGCTACCAGTACCTGATCGACCTCGGCCGCAAGCTGCCCCCCTTCCCGGAGGCGTGGAAGACCGAGGAACACCGGCTGCACGGCTGCCAGTCGATGGTGTGGATCGTGCCCGAAGGCAACGCCGACCGGCTGGTGTTCCACGCGGTCAGCGACTCGGCCATCGTTTCCGGGTTGATCTATCTGGCGCTGCGCGTCTACTCCGGCCGCCCGGCGGCCGAGATCCTGGCCACCGAGCCGGACTACGTGGCCGCCATCGGCCTGGCCCGGCACCTGTCGCCGACCCGCAGCAACGGGCTGGCGGCGATGCTCTCCTTCATCCGCGACACCGCGCGGTCGCAAGCGCAGTGACCACCGGCAGTTCCGATGCCGGCCTGGGCGCGCTGCTGCGCCAGGCCGGCTTCGTGCACCTGCTGGCCTATCGCATCACCGCGATGCTGTCCTACCAGATCGTCGCGGTCACGGTGGGCTGGCATATCTACGAGATCACCCGCAACCCGTTCTCGCTGGGCCTGGTCGGGCTGGCCGAAGTGCTGCCCTATTTCTGCGTGGCGCCGTTCGCCGGCTACCTGGTGGACCATCTGCCACGGCGCCGCCTGGGCATGGTGGCCAGTCTCGGGCTGGTGGCCACCGCGGCCATCCTCTGCGCGGTCGCGCTGGGCGCAGTGCCATTCCAGGGCACGTGGCCGATCTACCTGGCCATCGCCCTGACCGGCATGGTCCGCGCCTTCCTGTCGCCGGTCTACAACGCGCTGTTCGCGCGCGTCCTGGCGCGCGATCAGTACGCGCGTGGCGCCGGCTTCGGCAGCGTGGTGTTCCAGGCCGGCATGGTGCTCGGCCCGGCGCTGGGCGGCGTGCTGGTCGGCTGGGGCGGCAAAGGGCTGGCCTACGCCGTGGCCGCGGCAATGGCAGTGCTGGCCGTGGCCGCATTGTCCCTGCTGCGGGCGCAGGAAGCGCCGCCGCCGGCCACCCGCGCGCCGATCTTCGCCAGCATCGCCGAAGGCGCACGCTTCGTGCTGTCCACCCCGGTGATGCTCGGCGCGATGGCGCTGGACATGTTCTCGGTGCTGCTGGGCGGCGTGGTGGCGATGCTGCCGGCCTTCATCCAGGAAATCCTGCACTACGGGCCGGAAGGGCTCGGCATCCTGCGCGCGGCGCCGGCGCTGGGCTCGGTCTGCGTGGGCCTGTGGCTGGCCCGGCATCCGCTGCACCGCAACGCCGGCCGCGTGCTGCTGTACGCGGTGGCCGGCTTCGGCCTGTGCGTGATCGGCTTCGGCCTGTCGCGCAGCTTCTGGCTGTCGGCGGCGATCCTGCTGTTCTACGGTGCGTTCGACGGCGTGTCGGTGGTGGTACGCTCGACCATCCTGCAGCTGGCCACGCCGGATGAGATGCGCGGGCGGGTATCGTCGATCAACGGCATCTTCATCAGTTCGTCCAATGAACTGGGCGCGTTCTACGCCGGCACCATGGCGCGGCTGCTGGGACTGGTGCCGGCGGTGGTGGTGGGTGGCTGCGCGGTGTTGGGCGTTGCGGGCCTCACCGCCTGGAAGAACCCGACGCTGCGGCGGTTGAACCTGCGCGACCTGCAATAGCCCGGGGCGGCGACGTGAGCACGCGCGACTGCCGCGCGCCGCTGCGGTGTACGCGCCGGCAACCGCCCACCTGCGGCGCGCGCGGACAGGGCAAACAAAAAGCCCCGCACGCGGCGGGGCTTTTGGTTGACGGCGGGGGGACCGGGAATCAGTCGCCCTGCTGCTTCTGCATGTGCTCCCAGCGCTCCTGGGCATCGATGGTGCGCTCGGCGGTGAGACGTGCTTCCAAGCGCTCCAGGCCGATTTCCTCGCCGGTGTCCACGCAGTAACCGTAGTCGCCCGACTCCAGCCGCTTGAGCGTGCTGTCGATCTTGCCGATCAGCTTGCGGTAGCGGTCGCGGGTACGCAGTTCCAGCGAATTCTCGGTCTCGCGGGTGGCCCGTTCGGCCTCGTCGCCGATGTCGCGTACTTCCTCGCGCAGGTTCTCGATGGTCTGCTTGGATTCCTCCACCAGGTCGGCGCGCCAGTCCTGCAGGCGCTGGCGGAAGTACTCCTGCTGCAGCGGGCTCATGTATTCCTCGTCCGCCGAGGGCTTGTAGCCTGCCGGCAGGATCGGGCGGCCGGTCGCCTCGTCGGTCTTGTACTCGACCACTTTGTGCTTGCTGCGCGGGGCCGGGGCGGCCGAGCGTGCGGTGACGGCAACGGCGACCTTGCCGACCGGACGGACGGCGGCGGGTGCGGCGGATTTGACGGCGGTCTTTGCGGGGGATTTCGAAACAGGCACGGGATTCTTGGATTGCGGGGCCTTGGCTGCCGGAGCCGGTGCCTTGGCCACCGGCGCGGGGGCCGGGGCGGGTACCGTCTTGGCGACTGCGGCCGGGACAGGCTTGGCCGGCACCGGCTTGGCAGCCGGCTTCGGTACGGACTTCACGATGGGTTTGCTGAGCGGGGACTTGGAGGCCTTGGCCGCGGTCTTGGCGGGGGTCTTGCCGGGCACCGGCTTGGCGGGCTGGGGGGCCTTGGCCAACGGGGCTGCCGCCTTCCTGGCCGGAGCCTTGCTGGCAGCCACCTTCTTCGCCGGGGCCTTGCTGGCGGCCACCTTCTTGCTGGCGGCCACCTTCTTGGCGGGGGCTTTCTTGACCACGGCCTTTTTGACCGCGACCTTCTTGGCGGGCGCTGCCTGCTTGGCCGGGGCCTTCTTGGCCACCACCTTCTTGGCAGGCGCCTTCTTCGCAGCCGGCTTGGCGGTCTTGGCGGCCGGTTTCTTGACTACCGGCTTGGACGCCGCCTTCTTGACTGCAGGTTTGGCGGTTTTCTTGGCGACCTTGACGGCCTTTTTTGCAGGTTTTTTAGCAGCCACGAAACGCTCTTCCTTGTTTCCCCCGGGGCCCGGGAAAGCGGGCCTTTATAGCCTACCCGACCAGCAGCGGCAACCGCGCCGACCGCCCCGACATGAACGGATGCCCGAGCCGCCCGGGAGCGCCACCGGCGGCATCGCCGGACCCTCCCGCACGGTTCGGAACGTGACCGGGCACGAGCGGCGTACCCGGTGGGCGCCAGGTGCTGGAGCCTGCCTGCCACCTGTCCGGCATCGTGCGACAAATCCTTGGGCAATGCCAGCTGGCTTATCATCGCGGGGTGATCGGCCGACTCCTCATTGCCCTGCTGCGCTTCTACAAGCGCTTCATCAGCCCCCTGCTGGGGCCGCGCTGCCGCTTTGTCCCCAGCTGCTCCGAATATTCGATGGACGCGATCCGCCTGCACGGCCCGCTGCGGGGCTGCTGGCTTACGCTGCGCCGGCTGGGCCGCTGCCATCCGCTGCACCCGGGCGGCTTCGACCCGGTCCCGGACAAGGCCCATCCCCCCTCTTGCCGCTGCACAGGAAAACACTGACATGTCCTCCACGCTCATCACCAATGCCCGCATGGTCAACGAAGGCCGCACCTTCGACGGCGACCTGCGCATCGAGGACGGCCGCATCGCCCGGATCGGCAGCGGGCTGGCGCCACGCGCCGGCGAGGAAGTGGTCGATGCCGGCGGCCGCTGGCTGCTGCCGGGCATGATCGATGACCAGGTGCATTTCCGCGAACCGGGCCTGACCCACAAGGGCGACATCGCCAGTGAATCGGCGGCGGCGGTGGCCGGTGGCCTGACCAGCTTCATGGACATGCCCAACACCAACCCGCCGACGCTGGATTCGACCATCCTGGAAGCCAAGTACGAGCTCGCGCGCGGCCGCGCCTGGGCCAACTACGGCTTCTACCACGGCGCCAGCAACGACAACCTCGAAGCGATCCGCGCGCTCGACCCGAAGAAGGCCCCCGGGGTGAAGGTGTTCATGGGTGCGTCCACCGGCAACATGCTGGTCGACGACCCGGACACGCTGGACGCGATCTTCCGCGAGTGCCCGACCCCGATCATCACGCACTGCGAAGACACGCCGATGATCGACGCCAACCTGAAGGCGTTCCAGGATAAGTACGGCGATGCGCTGACCGCGGAGATGCACCCGGACATCCGCTCGCGCGAAGCCTGCATCAAGTCGACCCGGCTGGCGATGTCGCTGGCACGCAGGCACGGCACCCGCCTGCACGTGCTGCACATCTCCACCGCCGATGAGCTGGCGTTGTTCGAGAAAGGCCCGCTGATCCGCGCCGACGGCAGCCGCAAGCAGATCACCGCCGAAACCTGCGTGCACTTCCTGCACTTCGCCCGCCCGGACTATGCGACCAAGGGCAACCTGATCAAGTGCAACCCGGCGATCAAGGACGTGGCCGACCGCGAGGCGATCATCGCCGCGCTGGCCGACGATGTACTCGACGTGCTGGCCACCGACCACGCCCCGCACACCTGGGAAGAGAAGCAGAAGCCCTACGCGCAGGCGCCGTCGGGCCTGCCGCTGGTGCAGTACGCGCTGGTCGCCGCGCTGGAGCGGGTGCACGAAGGCAAGCTGACCCGCGAGCAGGTGGTGCAGAAATTCGCCCATGCGCCGGCGCAGTTGTTCGACGTGGAAGAACGCGGCTTCCTGCGCGAGGGCTATTTCGCCGACCTGGTGCTGGTGGAGGACGTACCGTTCACGGTCAGGCGCGAGGACGTGCTGTCCAAGTGCGGCTGGTCGCCATTCGAAGGCACCACTTTCCGTTCGCGCATCGCCTCCACCTGGGTCAATGGCCAACGGGTGTGGGATGGTCGCAGGCTGGTGGGCCAGCCCGCCGGCCAGCGCATGACCTACGCCCGCTGATGCGTCGCTCGCTCCTGTGGGGCGCGCTGCTGCTCGCCGCGCCGCTGTCCCCTGCCCCGTCCGCGCTGGCCCAGGACGGCATCGCCGACCTGGTCGACAACCGCGTGGTGTTCCCGGCCAGCGCCTCGCAGGGCGCGCTGGTGATCGGCAAGGTGCCGGCCGGCAGCACGGTACGCTACGCCGGCCGCGACCTGCGGGTCAGTGGCTACGGCAGCGTGGTGTTCGGCATCGGCCGCGACGAGAAGGGTCCGCTGCAGGTGCAGGTGCGCCGCCCGGACGGCGGCAGCGAGACCGCGGCGATCGCGGTGACGCCGCGCGACTGGCCGCTGGAACGGGTCAACGGCGTGCCGCCGAAGACGGTGAACCCGCCGCCGGCCATCGCCGAGCGCATTGCCCGCGAACAGGCCCGGGTCACCGAGGCGCGCCAGCGCGACGACGACCGCACCGATTTCACCCAGACCTTCCAGTGGCCGCTGCAGGGGCGCATCAGCGGCCGCTTCGGCAACGCCCGCATCTACAACGGCCAGCCCGGCGCCGGGCACTCGGGGATGGATATCGCCGCGCCGACCGGCACTCCGGTGAAGGCACCGGCCGCGGGCATCGTCACCTTCGCCGACCCGGACCTGTACCTGACCGGCGGCACCCTGGTGCTGGACCACGGGTTCGGCATCAGCTCCAACTTCCTGCACCTGTCGCGCATCGACGTGAAGGTCGGCGAGCGCATCGCGCAGGGCCAGGTGATCGCCGCGGTCGGCACCACCGGGCGCGCGACGGGGCCGCACCTGCATTGGGGAATGAACTGGTTCGACACCCGCATCGACCCGCTGCTGGTGCTCGAGCGCGGCAAGTAGCCGTCCGCGCCCGGCACGCACGCGGGGCGCCCGGTTTCTCGTACCCCGCCATTCCCGTCACCCGAAGCGGTGCCCAGGCGTGGCGAACAGCCACCACGTTACTCCCGGGTCCGGGCCCGGGGCCGCCCTGTCGGCGGTTCCGGGCCCCGTGCGGCCGCGCCGTCGGGGCCGTGTCGGGTCCATGTCGGGGCCGTGTCCTCACCACGGCTGGGCGCCTGGCAGGATGATGGCGACAACCCGAGCCCACTGCCCCGAGGAATCTGCATGCACGCCAACGGCCCCCGACTTCGCGAACTGCGCATCGCCCGCCAGTGGTCGCAGGAACAACTGGCCGCGCTGAGTGGCCTGAACCTGCGCACCATCCAGCGCCTGGAATCGGGCGCGAAGATCTCCACCGAATCGCTGCGGGCCCTGGCCGCGGTGTTCGAAGTAGCGCCGGCGAGCCTGCTGCTGGGCGAGCCCGCGCCCAGCCAGCCGGCACTGCAGGCGATGCGCGAAGGCGTCCTGCGTGGGCTGGAGTTCAACGGCACCACGCCCCGCGCGGATTTCTGGTGGTTCGCACTGGCCGTGGCCATGCTGCTGGCCTTCGCCCGATTACTTGCCGAGGCTGTCGGCCCGCTGCCGCTGCAGCTGGCTGCGCTGCTGGTGCTGTTGCCGTGGCTGGCGGCCTGCACGCGGCGCCTGCGCGACGCTGGCTTCAATCCCTGGTGGCAGCTGATCAGCCTGGCGCCGGTGGCCGGCATTCTGGTGCTGCTCTACCTGCTCACCTATCCGACCCGGGCACCGGCGCCACTTGCGGCGCCGCCGGCCTGAGAGCGCCGCTTCCGGCGAGGGTTGTCGGCCCGTGCGCAGGCGCCGTGCAATCGACGGGCATCGCCCCCGGACGCCCCGGCGGGTCAGCCGCGCGCCGCCCACCAGCCACGCCACAGCAGCGCCGCCGGGCGCGGCTGGTAGGCGCCGCCACGGATGCGGGCCTGCAGGCGCCCGCGCGCCAGCGCGGCATACAGCCGGCGCGGTCGCGGCCCGGCGACCCGCGCCGGCCAGCGCGCCAGCAACGCCTGCTGCCAGGCGGCTTCGCCGCCCGCGGCAGCGGGCACCGCGGCCGCGCCCAGGTCCTGCACCCGCTGCGCCAGCAGTTGGGTCAGCACCGCATCGCCGGCGGCGGGCTGCAGCGGCGCATCGAACACCGCCGCCTCCACCGCCGCCACCGCAGCGGCGAAGCGCTGCAGCGCACCCCGCGCCTGCGCCGGGTCGGCCATGCATTCACGGGCCTCGACCAGGTCCGGCAAGGCCTCGGCCAGTTGTGCCCAGGGCGCCCGCACCGGTTCCAGCACCCGCCCCAGCGGATGCCGCGAGCGCTGCCCGGCCCAGCTGCGCAGTTCCTCGCCCCACCAGCCGAGCTTGGCATTGGCCGGCAACGGATCGCCGGCGATGTTGAGCATGTCGTCGAATTCCTGCAGCAGCGCGAACCACGCCAGCGTGCGGCGATGCAGCTCCGGTGCGACGAAACGGTCGACCAGCGACCATTCGGGCCAGCGCTCGCGCCACTTGTCCAGGAAACCGTCCAGCGAATCAGATCCAGTCATGCGCCTATTGTAAGAACCTGTCCGGGCGCCGTCTGCGGCTTTGCGCGGGCGCCGCACGGCAGGCTGCGCATCAGGCCGTGGCCGGCCGCCAGCGTGTTCCCGGCGAACGCGCGCCACGCGCCGGCACCGCGGGCGTGGCGCTGGTGCCACGCACGAAGGCCGCCGCCAGCCGCAGCGCGTCGTCGCCTTCCCGGTTGCCGCGCAGGGCACGCATCAACCGGGCCGGTGTGGCCCCGGTCCAGCCGACCAGCTCGCGGGTGGCGTGCGCCTGGTCGCTGTAACCGTGGCGCGCGGCCGCCGCGGCAATGTCCGCGTCCGCGGCATCCAGCGTGCGCAGCAGGGCCTGCAGCCGGCGCACGCGCGCGTATTCCTTCGGCGTCATGCCGACCGCGGCGAGAAACCGCGGCTGCAGGGTCCGCAGGCCGACTCCCAGCCGCTGCGCCAGCTCGGCGATGCGCAGGTCGCCGTCGGCCGCGTCGAGCAGGGCAACGGCGCGCACGATGAGCGCATCGGGCACGAACCCGGCCGCCCGTTCCCGCAGCAGCCGCCACAACGGTTGCGGCGACCGCGCGGCGACGTAGCCGCGCGCGGCCCCGGCGAAGCGCGCGGCGAACGCGGGATCGAGGGTGAACAGGTCGGGGGCCTGGTCACGCAACCCGGGCAGGCGCGCGCCGGCCACCAGCGAACTGCTCGCCGGCGTCAGCCGCACGCCGATGCAGAACACCGCACCGGCCGCCTGCAGCCGCACCGGGCCGCGCTGCTGGGCGGCAAAACAGAACGGCTGGTCGGCGCGGACCTGCCCGTCCGCGCCGTGGAAACGCAGCGGCACGCCCAGTTCGGCCAGCAGTTCGCAGCAGCCGTCCGGGTAGATCACCTGCACCTCGCCGTCCGGGGCGTCGTCGCGCAACACCCACAGGCAGCGCACGTGGCGCTGCAGGTCGGGCGGCGGCGGGTACTCGCGGTAGTCCATGCGCCATCGAACCCGGTGCTGCGCGTTTTTACAAGCGTGGCCGCCGCGGCCCGGCTAGCCTGCGGCCATCCATCGAGGAGGCGGGAACATGGCAAAGGCGGCAATCGTGCTGGGGGTGGGCATGGCATTGGCGGGCGGGACCGCCGTGGCCGGCGAGTTCGACTGGCTCGCGGGCCAATGGTGCGGCGGCAGCGCGGAACGGAAGATCGAGGAGGCCTGGCTGCCGGAAGCCGGCGGTGCACTGCTGGGCATGTCGCGCACGCTGCGCGGCGGCGCCACCGAATCGTTCGAATTCATGCGCCTGGTGCCTGCCGGCAGCGATGCGGGTTTCCATGTCCAGCCCAATGGCGTGGCGCCCACGGTGTTCGCCATCGCCGGCCACGGCGAGGGCTGGGTGGTGTTCGCGAACCCCGGACACGACTTCCCCCAGCGCATCGAGTACCGGCGCGACGGCACCGGGTTGCAGGCCTCCATCTCCGGACCGGGGCCAGACGGCAAGAGCCTGGAAATCCCGTTCGCGTACCGCCGCTGCGGCGGTTGAGGCGCCAGGCGCCGCGGCTTCAGCGCAGGCCGCGCGGCCACGGCCAGGCGGCCGGCTCCAGCAGCGCGGCCGGGGTCGGCGCCATCACGTCGGCCTGCCACAGCGCCGGGTCGTCGCCGTCCGGGCGGTAGCCCCACAGCGCGGCGACCGAGGGCATCGCGGCCGCGGATGCGGCCTGGATGTCGCGCGCGTCGTCGCCGACGTAGACGCAGTGCTGCGGCGCCCACCCGATCCGCTGCGCCGCCACCTGCAGCGGCAGCGGGTGCGGCTTGCGTTCGGCCAGGGTGTCGCCACCGATGAGTACCGCGCAGCGCTGTTCCCAGCCCAGCTGCGGCAGGATCAGCCGCGCCAGGTATTCGGGCTTGTTGGTGACGATGCCCCAGCGGCTGCCCGCCTGCTCCAGCGCATGCAACATGCTGGCGACGCCGTCGAACAGCCGCGCGTGGCGGCCGATCAGCGACTGGTAGACGTCCAGGAACTCGGGCACCAGCGCCTGTCGTTCGCTTTCGGCCATCTGCGGGAAGGCCACCGCCAGCATCGCCCGCGAGCCCTTGGACACCACCGGGCGCAGGCGCTCGGCGGCCAGCGCCTGCATGCCGCGCGCCTGGCGCATGGCATTGGCGGTGACCACGAAATCCGGCGCGGTGTCGAGCAGCGTGCCGTCCAGGTCGAACAGCACCACCGGCGGGAACGCGGGCACGGTCAGGCCTGCTCGGGCTTGACCGCGAAGGCCAGGTAGTTGATGTCGGTGCGCCGGCTCAGGCGCGCGCGGTTGCGCCACGGCTCGTAGGCCATGCCGCTGACGTCCTGCAGCTGCAGCCCGGACTGACGCAGCCAGGCGCCCAGCTCGGCCGGCTTGATGAATTCCTGGTAGTGGTGGGTGCCGCGCGGCAGCAGCCGGGCGATGTACTCGGCGCCGACCACCGCCACCGCGAACGCGGCCGGGGTGCGGTTGATCGTGGACAGGAACAGCTTGCCGCCGGGACGCAGCAGGCGCTGGCAGGCGGCGATGATCGCGCCCGGGTCCGGCACATGCTCGAGCATCTCCATGCAGGTCACCACGTCGAACGCTCCGGCCTGCTCGGCGGCCAGATCCTCGGCCGCCTGCACCCGGTAATCGACCTGCACCCCGGATTCCAGTCCGTGCAGGCGCGCGACCTTCACCAGCTCCGGCGCCAGGTCGATGGCAGTGACCTGCGCGCCCTCCTTCGCCAGCGCTTCGCTGAGCAGGCCGCCGCCGCAGCCGATGTCGAGCACCCGCGCGCCGCGCAGCGTGGCGCGCTCGGCCACGTACCGCAGCCGCACCGGGTTGAGCGCGTGCAGCGGCTTCTGCGGGCCGTCGGCGTCCCACCAGCGGTTGGCCAGCGCGGCGAACTTGTCCAGCTCGGCCTGATCGAAATTGTTGGACGTCGGTGCTGCGGTCATGTCGGAATCCTCGTGGAGCCGCCGCGCTCAGGCGCGGCTGGAACGGATGCGGTCGCGCCACTGGCGGGCATTGGCGGTAATCGCCGCCACGTCCATGCCGACCAGTTCGCGCTGCACCAGCTTGGGCTGGCCGGCGATCCACACGTCGCTGACCTGGTGGCGGCCGGCGGCATAGACCAGCTGCGACAGCACGTGGTGCAGCGGCTGGGTCTCCAGCGCCGACAGGTCCACGCACGCCAGGTCGGCCTGCTTGCCGACCTCGATCGAGCCGATCCTGTCACCGAACCCCAGCGCGCGCGCGCCGCCCAGGGTGGCCGCGCGCAGCGTGGTGGCCGCGTCCAGCGCGGTGGCGTCGTTGGCCACGGCCTTGGCCAGGATCGCCGCGGTGCGGTTCTCGCTGAACATGTCCAGGTCGTTGTTGCTGGCGCAGCCGTCGGTGCCGATGGCCAGGTTCACCCCCGCGCGCACCAGCGCGCAGGCCGGGCAGAAGCCCGAGGCCAGCTTCAGGTTCGATTCCGGGCAATGCACCACGTGCACGCCGCGTTCGGCGCACAGGTGGATCTCGGCGTCGGTGAGCTGGGTCATGTGCACCGCGATCAGGCGGTCGTTGACCAGCCCCAGCCGGTCCAGCCGTGCCAGCGGACGCTGGCCGTGCAGTTTCAGCGAATCGCTGATTTCCTGCGCGGTCTCGTGGGTATGCAGGTGCACCGGGATGTCGAGCTGGTCGGACAGCATCCGCACCCGCTCGAAGTTGGCGTCGTTGACCGTGTACGGCGCGTGTGGCGCGAACGCGGTGCCGATCAGTGGATCACCGCGCCACTGGTCGTGCAGTTCGCCGGCGCGGGCGAAGTATTCGTCGTCGCTCTTCGCCCAGGCGCTGGGGAAATCGATGATCACCGCGCCAACCAGCGCGCGGAAGCCGTGCTTCTTGTACACGGCGGCCTGCACGTCGGCGAAGAAGTAGTTCTCGTTGGCGCAGGTGGTGCCGCCGCGCAGCATCTCGGCGATGGCCAACGTGGTGCCGTCGGCGACGAACTCCGGGCCGATCACCGCGGCCTCCACCGGCCAGATGTGCTCGCGCAGCCAGGTCATCAGCGGCAGGTCGTCGGCGATCCCGCGCAGCAGGGTCATCGGGTTGTGGGTGTGGGCGTTGACCAGCCCCGGGATCAGCGCTGCCTGCGGCCGCGACACCACCTCGGCGGGCTGGAAGCGCGCGCGTGCCTCGGTGCGCGGCAGCACCGCCACGATCCGGCCACCGCTCACCGCCACCGCATGGTCTTCCAGCACCACCGCATGCGGCTCGACCGGCACCACGTAGCCGGCTTCGATCAGGAGGTCGCAGCGGGACGCCGCGGTTTCATGGATTGTCATTGCAAAGCTTCCTTCCGGGACCGGGCCTGCGGCGCGCGCTCAATCGCCACGGACGAGGATGCGCCGGCGGGCGAGCATGGACAGCGGGGAAATCAGCGCGAACACCAGCGCCGCCCATTTCCCCGGGACGAACACGCCCAGCGGGATGGCGCAGGAAAACACCAGCAGCGGGATCAGCCCGCGCACCAGCAGCAGGCGGGCCTGCGCCGGGCCGAGCCGCGCATGCAGGTCCTCCTGTGCCACCACCGTGCGCCGCAGCAGCCAGGAAAACAGCGAAATGCCGGTGAGCACCAGCGCGTAGACCACGAAATGTTCGGACACCTGGCGGGTCGCGAACGGCATCAGCACGACGAAGAACAGCTGCAGCAGGGCCAGCCACACCAGCCTGGCATTGACCCGTCGCACGTGTTTCCAGGTGAGCATGTGCCCGACCCAGAACAGCCCGGTCACGAAGAAGCTGATGACATAGGCCAGCAGCACGCTGAAGGTCTCGCCCCAGGCCTGGTCGGCGCCCACCCGTTCGATCAGTTCGCTGCCCGGCAGGCGCAGTTCGATCGCCAGCAGGGTGATGACGATGGCGAACACCGCATCGCAGAAGTTCACCACCCGCTCATGCGGAAACCGGTCCTCGCGGACCGGTTCCTCGACAGCCTGCTCGACGCCGGCGGGTTCGCGCATGGGCTTACTTGACGCGCGCGGAGTATTCGCCGGAGCGGGTATCGACGCGGATCACCTCGTCCTGGCCGACGAACAGCGGCACGCGCACCACCGCACCGGTCTCCAGGGTGGCCGGCTTGCCGCCGCCGCCGGAGGTATCGCCGCGCACGCCCGGGTCGGTCTCGGTGATCTTCAGTTCGACGAAGTTCGGCGGCTGCACCGCGATCGGCTCGCCGTTCCACAGGGTCACCACGCAGGATTCCTCGCCCTTGAGCCACTTCTCGGCGCCGCCCATGCCGGCCTTGGTCGCCTGCACCTGCTCGAAGGTTTCCGGGTCCATGAAATGCCAGTACTCGCCGTCGCTGTACATGTAGTTCATGTCGGTGTCGACGACGTCGGCCGCATCCAGCGAGTCGGTCGACTTCATGGTGATTTCCTGGGTACGGCCGTCCTTGATCAGGCGGTACTTCACGCGGGTGAACGCCTGGCCCTTGCCCGGCTTGACGTACTCGGTGTCGATGATGACAGCCGGTTGGTTGTTGACCAGGATTTTCATCCCGTTCTTCACGTCGTTCATGCCGTAGCTGGCCATGCTGGAACTCCTGATAAGTGGCAAAACCGGCGCGCGCCTGGCGGCCGGATTAGAATGGAACGCCCGCCATCGAAGGCGGGCATCTGTTTTTCTGGTCGCCCATGATAACCGCAGCCCTCGCCCCCGCTCCACAGGAATCCCCCGCCCCCCTGCCGGCCGGCCGCTGGCAGGCGCTCTGGCGGCAGGCGATCCGCGACCCGGCCGAACTGCTGGCCGGGCTCGGGCTGGACGCCGCCGACCTGGGCGTGTCGGCGCAGGCGCTGGCGCAGTTCCCGCTGCGGGTGCCGCGCGGCTT
Organism: Stenotrophomonas sp. Y6; assembly: GCF_022436665.1. Classification (NCBI taxonomy): domain Bacteria; kingdom Pseudomonadati; phylum Pseudomonadota; class Gammaproteobacteria; order Lysobacterales; family Lysobacteraceae; genus Stenotrophomonas; species Stenotrophomonas sp. Y6. The sequence continues at coordinate 107,673 of NZ_JAKUKB010000008.1, read as the reverse complement.
CGCCGCGCGCATGCGCCGCGGCGACCCGGCCGACCCGCTGCTGCGCCAGGTGCTGCCGGTCGACGCCGAGATGCGGGTGGTCCCCGGGTTCAGCTTCGACGCGGTCGGCGATGGCGCGGCCAAGAAGGCCACCGGGGTCATCCAGAAATACCGCGGGCGCGCCCTGCTGGTGGCCACCGGCAGCTGCGCGATCAACTGCCGCTATTGTTTCCGCCGCCATTTCGACTATGCGAGCGAAAATGCCGCCCGCGGCGGCTGGGAAGCGGCGCTGGCGGCCATTGCCGCCGACCCGACGATCGACGAAGTGATCCTGTCCGGCGGCGACCCGCTGTCGCTGGCCACCGCCAAGCTGGCGGAGCTGACCACGGCGCTGGCGGCGATCCCCCACATCCGCCGCCTGCGCATCCACAGCCGGCTGCCGGTAGTGCTGCCCGAACGGGTGGACGATGAACTGGTGCAGTGGCTGGCCGGCCTGCCCTGGCCGCTGGCTTTCGTGATCCATGCCAACCACGCCAACGAGTTCGACGCCGGCGTCGATGCCGCGCTCGCCCGCCTGCGCGGCGCCGGCGCGCAGCTGCTCAACCAGGCGGTGCTGCTGCGCGGGGTCAACGACGACCTGGATGCACTGGCCGCGCTGAGCGAGCGCAGCTTCGCCGCCGGCGTGCTGCCCTATTACCTGCACCAGCTGGACCGGGTGCAGGGCGTGGCCCATTTCGAGGTCGACGACGCCCGCGCACTTGAGCTGCACGCCGCGCTGCGGGCGCACCTGTCCGGCTACCTGGTGCCGAAACTGGTGCGCGAGATCGCCGGCGACAGCGGCAAGCGGCCGCTACACGCCGGGTAACGGCGGGGCTCGCCCCCGCCGGGGCTTTGTCGGTACGTCCCCGTGTGGGGCAAGCCCCACACCTACGTGGGTGGATCGCCGGCAATACGCACGAGGCCGCCACCTACGTCGTGGCGGCGGGGCTCGCCCCGTCCACGGGCCTTACCGGTACGTCCCCGTGTGGGGCAAGCCCCACACCTACGTGGGTGGGTCGCCGGCAATATGCATGAAGCCGCCACCTACGTCGTGGGGGCGAGGCTCGCCCCGCCCGGGGCTTTACCGGTACGTCCCCGTGTGGGGCAAGCCCCACACCTACGTGGGTGGATCGTCGGCAATACGCATGAAGCCGCCACCTACGTCGTTGGGGGCGGGGCTCGCCCCGCCTGGGGCTTTATCGGTACGTCTCCGTGTGGGGCAAGCCCCACACCTACGTGGGTGGATCGCCGGCAATATGCACGAGGCCGCCACCTACGTCGTGGGGGCGGGGCTCGCCCCCGCCCAGGCTTTATCGGTACGTCCGCGTGTGGGGCAAGCCCCACACCTACGTGGGTGGGTCGCCGGCAGTACACACGAAGCCGCCACCTACCTTGTAGGGGCGGGGCTCGCCCCGCCCGGGGCTTTCTCGGTATGTCCCGGTGTGGGGCAAGCCCCACACCTACGTGTGGCGCGACGGCCGATGTATCAGGCCGCCGGGCTCGGCGCGGCGTCCAGCAGCCGCACCAGGTCGTCCGAGTCCAGCGGACGCGCCAACCAGTAGCCCTGTACCAGGTCGCATCCGCGCTCGTTGAGCAGCTCGAACTGGGCCTGGTGCTCGATGCCTTCGGCGACCACGGTGATGCCCAGCGCGTGAGCCATGGCGATGATCGCGCTGGTCAGGGCCAGGTCGTCCGGGTCGCGCTGCAGGTCGGCGACGAAGCTCTTGTCGATCTTGACCCCGTCCACCGGCACCTGGCGCAGGTGGCTCAGCCCGGAGAAGCCGGTACCGAAGTCGTCCAGCCACACCTTGACCCCGGTGCGGTGCAGCTTCTCCAGCAGCGAGGCGGCCAGCATCTCGTCGCCGATCACCGCGGTTTCGGTCAGCTCCAGGTGCAGGCGCGAGGCGGCCAGCCCGGAGACATGCAGGCACTGCTCCACCGCCGCGGCCAGGTCGCCGCTGCGCAGTTGCCGCGGCGATACGTTGACCGAGACGAACAACTCCTCGCCGGCGCCGTTGCACGGCCACTGCCGCGCCCGCAGGCACGCGGCATGCAGCACCTTGGGCCCCAGCGTCTGGATCAGCCCGCTCTGCTCGGCGATGTCGATGAACATCGACGGCGGGATCGCGCCCAGCACCGGGTGCTGCCAGCGCAGCAGTGCCTCCACGCCGATCAGCATGCGGTCGGCGGTGCGGAAGATCGGCTGGTAGACCAGGTGCAGTTCGCCCCGCTCCCAGGCGCCGCGCAGCTCCTGCTCCAGGTGCAGGCGCCGCTCGACCGCATGGTCCAGCGCGCGGCTGTAGTAGCGGAAGCAGCTCTTGCCGGCCAGCTTGGCCTGGTACATGGCGATGTCGCCGTTCTTGAGCAGCCCGGTGGCGTCGGTGGCGTCCTCCGGGAACAGGGTGATGCCGATGGAGCTGCCCAGGAATATCTCCCGCCCCTGCACCTGCAGCGGCGAACCCAGGTCGGCCACCAACCGCTTGGCCAGGGACGTGGCCATGTTCTCCACCCGGCCCGCCTCGTTGCCGATCAGGATCACGAACTCGTCGCCGCCGAAGCGCGCCAGCAGCGCATCGTCGTCACCATCCTGCTGCACCGCCGCGGCGATGCGCTGGGCGAACTGCAGCAGCGCCTCGTCGCCGGCCTCGTGGCCGAGGGTGTCGTTGACCCGCTTGAACTCGTCGATGTCGATGAACAGCAGCGCCAGCCCCTGGCCCGAGGCCCGCGCGCCCAGCAACCGGTGGTCCAGCGCCTCGCGGAACGCCAGGCGGTTGGTCAGGCCGGTGAGCGAGTCGGTATAGGCCATCTGCCGCACTTCGCGGTCGTGACGGGCGATGCTCTGGCCCATCCGCCCGAAGGTGCGCAGCAGTTCGCCGATCTCGTCGCCGCGGCGGGTGTCCTGCTGCTCGATCTGGTAGTCGCCCGCCTCGATCCGGCGCGCGGTCGCGCCGAGCCAGCGCACCGGCTGCACCAGCGTGCGCTGCACGTACAGCGCCACCAGGCACGCCAGCCCGACCAGCGCCACCATCATCAGCATCACCCAGGCCAGCTGGCGGCGGTTGGCCAGCCCCATGCGCTGCTCCAGCGCGGCCTTGGCCTCGGCCTCCTGCGCCCGTACCGGGGCCAGGTCCATGCCCAGCCGCAGCCCGCCGATGCGCTGCTCGCCGATGCGCAGCGGCAGGTCCACCTCCAGCACCATCGGCGACTCCTGCATCCGCAGCTGCTGGGCGTTGATCGCGCCCTGCGCCAGCGGGTCCTGCATCTGCCGGCCGTAGCCGGCGACCTCGACCGAGCCGTCGTGGATCAGCCGGCCCTCGGCGTCATGTACCAGCACGTAGCTGACCGACTTCTGGCTGGCGGTACTGCGCACCAGCGCGCCGATCGCGTCCAGGTCGGAGAAGTACAGCGGGTTGACCAGCGCGTCGGCCAGCGAGGTCGCCAGCGACGTCCCCTGCTCGCGCACGCTGTCGTCGAACACCTGGCTGACCACGCTGCTGCTGGCCTGCAGCAGTTCGCGCTGGGCCGCCGCCTGCCGCGCCAGCAGCACCGCGACGATCGCGATCACCACCAGCACCGCAGCGGCGGCCACGCACAGGAAGCGGGCCTGCAGCCCGAAGCGCGGCCGCTTCATTCGACCTCCATGCGTACCCGCGCCAGGCCGGCGCGCAAGCGGTCGAGCGCGCGCTGGCTGGCCGGGTCCAGGCGGTGGAACGCCGAGGTACCGAAGAACTTGCGCAGCGCCGGGCCGGCCGCCGGGTCGCTGCTGGCCTCCAGCAGCACTTCCTGCAACCGCCTGCGCACCGCCGGATCCATGCCCGGCCGCACCATTTCCACCGCGCGCGGCACGTCCTGGGTCTCGTACAGCACGCGCATGTCGCGCCGGAACACCGCCGGCACCCGGCGCTCGTCGAGCCAGTCGATATTGCTGACCACCCCGGCATCGACCACGCGCTTGTGCACGAAGGTGGAGATGTTCAGCTCCGACCGCGCGAACACGTAGCCCACGGTGTCGGCGGTGGGGGTGTCCTGCGGGGTCAGCAGGATTTCCGGGCGCACCCCGTGGGCCAGCAGCTCCATCACCGGCACCAGGTAGGAACTGGTGGACCACGCGCTCTGCATCGCCAGCGAGCGCCCCTTCAGTTCGTCCAGGGTGTTGATCGGGCTGTCGCGGCGGACGAAGAACACACTATGGTAGGCGGCCACGCCGCCGCGCTCGGTCAGCAGCAGCGGCTCGGCGCCGCTGCGCTGGCGCAGCGCCATGGCGGTCCCGGAAGTCTCCGTCACCCAGTCCACCCGCCCCCGCCGCAGGTAACTGGCCATCTGCTGCATGTCCTTGGCCATCAGGATGCGGCCCTCGACGATCCCCACGTCGCGCATCCTTGGAATCACGTAGTCCAGCAGGGGCTTGAGCTGTTCGTAATGCGACTTCGGATCATCGCTCAGACGCCCCAGCACCAGCACCGAACGCTCCGCTGCCGACGCCATGGCGGGCACCGCCACGGACAACACCAGCGCGGCTCCCCAGAGCCATCTTGAAACACGCAAACCGGCGCTCCCCCAAGAGTGTGCGCACAGACTATCCGAAAAAAACCCGAATGACGGATGTCTCAGTTCTGGCGCGCGTTGGCCAGCCGCGCCATGCGCTGGGCGTCGGACAGTATGCCGCGCAGCAGCCGGACCTCCTGCTCGGACAGGTCGGCCTTCATGAACAGGCGGCGCAGCTTGCGCATGGCCGATTCCGGGGCACGGCCCTTGTGGAAATCGATCTGGTCCAGGGTATCGCCGAGCTGCCCGAACAACCCCTCCAGCTGGGCGTGGCTGGCCGGCGCCTCGCCGTACCCCGGCTCCGGCGGCGGGGCGGCCTGCCCTTCCAGCTGCGCCATGCGCACCTCGTAGGCCAGTACCTGGACCGCCGCGGCCAGGTTCAAGGAGCTGAACTCCGGATCGGAGGGGATGTGCACGGCGGCGTGGCACAGCTGCAGTTCGTCGTTGCTCAGGCCGGTACGCTCGCGCCCGAACACGAACGCCACCTCCGCCGGTTCGGCCGCCCGCGCCACGGCGCGCTGGCCGGCCACCTCCGGCAGCAACTCCTCCAACTGCACCCGGCGCGCGCGCGCGGTGCAGCCCAGCACCAGCCGGCAATCGGCCACCGCGTCGGCCAGGGTGGCGAACACCGGGGCATCGCCCAGTACGTCCTCGGCGCCGGCCGAGCGGCGGAAAGCGACCTCGTCCAGCGGCTGCTCCGGGGCCACCAGCACCAGCCGCGACAGCCCCATGGTCTTCATCGCCCGCGCCGCCGCGCCGATGTTGCCGGGATGCTGGGTGCCGACGAGGACGAAACGGATATGGGCGGAAGCGGACATGGCGAAAAAAGTCAGGAGCGGGACAGCCGCAGATGGTAAACTGCGCGGCCGGCCCGTGCGCCGGGACCGCTCTTTTCCTCCGCCAGTCCGACCCATTCGCCTTCACGGGAGCCCTTCGCCATGCAGAAACCCGCCGTCACCGTCATGGTCAAGGCCGCACGCCTCGCCGGCAACGTCCTGTTGCGCAACATCAACAAGCTCGAAGCGCTGAACGTGGTGCAGAAGGGCCGGATGGACTACGCCAGCGAAGTCGATGGCGACGCCGAGAAGGTGATCGTCAAGGAACTCAAGCGCGCCTACCCGGACTACGGCATCTACGGCGAGGAAGGCGGCCTGCAGGGCAACGGCCGGCAGATGTGGGTCATCGACCCGCTGGACGGCACCAGCAACTACCTGCGCGGCTTCCCCCACTACTGCGTGTCGATCGCCCTGGTCGAGAATGGCGAACCCACCGACGCGGTGATCTTCGACCCGCTGCGCAACGAACTGTTCACCGCCTCCAAGGGCGCCGGCGCGGTGCTCAACGACCGCCGCATCCGCGTGGCCGAGCGCAAGGACCTCGACGGCACCATGATCCACACCGGCTTCGCCCCGCGCGAGCGCACCCGTGCCGGCAGCCAGCTCAAGACCGTGGATACCCTGCTGGTGCAGGCCGAGGACATCCGCCGTACCGGTTCGGCGGCGCTGGACCTGGCCTACGTGGCCTGCGGCCGTGCCGACGCCTACTTCGAGGCCGGGGTGAAGGCGTGGGACATCGCCGCCGGCGTGCTGCTGGTGCGCGAGGCCGGCGGCAAGGTCTGCAATTACCGCGGCGCCACCCTGGCGCGCATGGACGACAAGGGCCCGGAAACCCAGCAGGTGGTGGCCGGCAACCTGAAGGTGTGCGAGGCGCTGCAGAAGGTGATCGTCAACACCGGCCACGCTGCCGAGTTCGATCCGAAGTTCTGATCCGCCTTTCCCGCGATCCCGGACGGCGCCTGCGAGGGCGCCGTTTCTGTTTCTGGCGTGGCGCCCGCCGCGGCAGCCGCGAACTGGCGGCCCGCGCGGCTGCGCCCCCATTCAATGTCACCAGATGAAGGCTTTGGCTTTGGCTTTGGCTGTTGCTGGTGCTGGTGCCGGTGCTGGTGCTTTTGCTTTTGACTTCCGGGTCCCCTTCCGCAGCGACGGAGCCGACGGGAAAAACCCGAAGGGCGACGCGCATGGACGCGCGTCGTTTTTCGACGAGACATGGATGTCTCGTCGAAAAATCCCGCCGGCGCAGTGGACCCAGCCCGCGCAGCGGGCTGGGCGCGTAGGCAGGGCGTGCTTTCTTTGGGCCACGTTTCTTTGCACGAGCAAAGAAGAGCTCTTCAACAGCCGAATGGCTGGTCAAGGTGGCTCGCGCCCCGAAGGGGAGCGAAAGCCTTTGATCCTGTTCCCGCCCTTGCTCTGGCTTCTCCTAAATGGTTGTGCCAAAGCGATAGGCAAAGGGCCAAGGCAGAGACCAAGCATGAAAGCCGAAGATTGAAAGCAGAGCTTTCGCCCCTGCTTCGCAGGAGCGAGTTACTTCTCTTTGCTCGTGCAAAGAGAAGTAACCAAGAGAAAGCACGCCCTGCCTACGCGCCCACGGCACTGCGTGCCGCGGGTCCACTCCGCCGGTGGGATTTTTCTACGCGACATCCCTGTCGCGTAGAAAAACGACGCGCGTCCCTGCACGCCGCCCTTCGGGTTTTTCCCGTCGGCTCCGTCGCTGCGGAAGGGGATCTGAAGTCAAAAGCGCAGGAGCCAAGGCACAAGCAAGAGCGAGAGCGTGAGCGGAAACGCTGCTCCAATGAAAAACGCCCGGCATCCGCCAGGCGTCCTTGGGGTACCGCGGGTTGTCGAACCGGTTACGCCACCGTCGAAGAACGCAGCGCGGCGATGCGCTCCTCCAGCGGCGGATGGCTCAGGAACAGCTTCTTCGCCGTCGACCCGGCGATGCCGAACGCCGCGATCTGGGTCGGCAGCGTGCTCTGGCCGTGGTTGAGCTTCAACCGCTCCAGCGCGGCGATCATCTTCTGGCGGCCGGCCAGGCTGGCGCCACCGGCGTCGGCGCGGAACTCGCGGCGGCGCGAGAACCACATCGCGATCATCGTCGCGAACAGGCCGAACACCATCTCCAGCACGAACACGATGATGTAGTAGGCGAAACCACGGCCGCCGTCGCGGTTGCCCGACAGCGCGCTGTCGATGATGCCGCCGACCACGCGCGCCAGCACGATCACGAAGGTGTTGAGCACGCCCTGCAGCAGCGCCATGGTGATCATGTCGCCGTTGGCGACGTGCGCGATCTCATGCCCCAGCACCGCTTCGGCCTCGTCCTCGCTCATGTTGTGCAGCAGGCCGGTGGACACCGCCACCAGCGCGTTGTTGCGGTTGGCGCCGGTGGCGAAGGCGTTGATCTCGGGGCCGTCGTACACCGCCACCTCCGGCATGCCGATGCCGGCCGCCTTGGCCTGCCGCGCCACGGTGTCCAGCAGCCAGCGCTCGGTCGCGTTGCGCGGCTCGGTGATCACCACCGCGCCGGTGCCGCGCTTGGCCATGAACTTGGACAGCAGCAGGGAGATGATGGAGCCGCCGAAGCCGAAGATCGCGGCCATGACCAGCAGGCCGCTCATCTGCGCCGGGTTGACGCGCAGCACCGACATCACGATGCCTGCGAGGACCAGCACGGCAAGGTTGGTCAACAGGAACAGGCCAATACGGGTAAACATGCGGAAGGATCCGGTTGGGGTTGGATGAACGCGCTAAATCTGCGGTGCGGACAGGTTGAATTCAAGCGCGATTCTGACCGACGATTCAGCTTCGATGTACACCTCCCCCTACCGCGGCCGCTTCGCCCCCTCGCCCACCGGGCCCCTGCACCTGGGGTCGCTGCTGGCCGCCTTCGGCAGCTGGCTGCTGGCGCGGCAGGCCGGCGGCCGCTGGCTGGTGCGCATCGAGGACGTGGACCCGCCACGCGAGGTGGCCGGTGCCGCCGCATCGCAGCTGGCGACGCTGGCCGCGTTCGGCCTGCAGCCGGACGAACCGGTGCAGTACCAGAGTCGCCGCCACGGCCTTTACCGCGCCGCCCTCGAACGCCTGCTGGCCGATGGCAAAGCCTTCCCCTGCCACTGCAGCCGCAGCGACCTGGCCGGCCAGCAGGGCGTGCATCGCCACTGTGTCGCCGGCCGCCAGCGGCCGCACCCGGCGATCCGCCTGCGGGTGGCCGACGACAGCCTCGTCGGCTTCGATGACGCGCTCCAGGGGCGCTTCGAACAATGGGTGGATCGCACGGTCGGCGATGTCGTGCTGCTGCGTGCGGACGGTTGCTGGGCCTACCAGCTGGCGGTGGTGGTGGACGACGCCGCGCAGGGCATCACCGACGTGGTGCGCGGCGCCGACCTGCTCGACTCCACGCCGCGCCAGATCCTGCTGCAACGGGCGCTGGGCCTGCCCACGCCGCGCTACCTGCACCTGCCGCTGCTGCTCGACGCGCACGGCGCCAAGCTGTCCAAGTCGCTGGCCGCGCGGCCGGTGGAGGCCGCCGACCCGGTGCCGACGCTGCGCTGGCTGTGGGCCGCGCTCGGCCAGGAGCCCGCCGAACTGACGGGCATCGACGCGCTGCCGGCGCTGCTGCAGCGCGCGGTGGCCGCGTTCCAGCCGGGCCGGCTGCGCCGCGATCCCATCCCCGCCTCGCCGCCGTTGCCGTGATCGCGCCCGGTTCACATAGAATCGAAGGTTCCCCAGCGCCTGCGCCTGGAGCGCACCCCATGACGACATCCCGTATTGCACTGGTCACCGGCGGCACCGGCGGTATCGGCACCGCGATCTGCCAGCGCCTGGCCGACCAGGGCCATCGTGTCGCCACCAATTTCCGCAACGCCGACAAGGCCGCGCTGTGGCAGGAGCGGATGCGCGCCCGCGGCTACGACATCGCCCTGTTCCGCGGCGACGTCTCCAGCCCCGACGGCGGCCGCGAACTGGTGCAGGCGGTCGAGGCCGGCATGGGACCGGTGGAGATCCTGGTCAACAACGCCGGCATCACCCGCGACACCACCTTCCACCGCATGAGCGCGGAGCAGTGGCACGAGGTGATCAACACCAACCTCAACTCGGTGTTCAACGTGACCCGCCCGGTCATCGAAGGCATGCGCCGGCGTGGCTGGGGCCGGGTGATCCAGATCAGCTCGATCAACGGCCTCAAGGGCCAGTACGGCCAGGCCAACTACGCCGCGGCCAAGGCCGGCATGCACGGTTTCACCATCTCCCTGGCACGCGAGAACGCCGGCTTCGGCATCACCGTCAACACCATTTCCCCGGGCTATGTCGCCACCGACATGGTGATGGCGGTGCCGGAGGAAGTACGCGCCAAGATCATTGCCGACATCCCCACTGGGCGCCTCGGCAAGCCCGAGGAGATCGCCTACGCGGTGGCCTTCCTGGTGGCCGAGGAAGCCGCCTGGATCACCGGCTCCAACCTGGACATCAACGGCGGCCACCACATGGGCTGGTGAGCCCGCCGCGCCCGCCACGGCCCGGCCGGCGGCCCATGCTGCGCAGCATCGCAGCGATGCTGCACGCCGCCGCGGACGCTCCCCGGGGCATGCCCCCCCCTGTACTTTTAGCGGTTGCAAGGCCTGTTGCACTGCGCCATGCTGCGCCCCTACCGTGAAGGAAGAGTGACTGCTTAATGGCTGCGACCCGCATCATCAAGAAGTATCCCAACCGGCGGCTCTACGACACCGAGATCTCCAGCTACATCACCATCGAGGACGTCCGCCAGCTGATCCTGGACGGGGAGGACTTCGAGGTCCGCGACGCCAAGAGCGGCGAGGACCTGACCCGCTCGGTGCTGCTGCAGATCATTGCCGACAAGGAGCAGGACGGCGAGCCGATGCTGTCCACCCAGCTGCTGAGCCAGTTGATCCGTTTCTACGGCGATTCGCTGCAGGGCTTCATGGGCAACTACCTGGAGCGCAGCATGCAGGTGTTCCTGGACCAGCAGCAGCAGTTCCGCCAGCAGATGGGCAACCTGCTCGGGCAGACGCCGTGGGCGATGATGAACCAGCTCACCGAGCGCAACCTGGAGCTGTGGCAGGAATTCCAGCGCAGCATGGGCGCCGGCTTCGGCCGCCCGCCGGCTGCCGGCGGCAAGACCCCCGAGCCGCCGCCCGCGCCACCGCCGGCCGGCAAGACCCGCGGCAACCGCTGAAAGCACGAAGGCCGACGCAAGCGTCGGCCTTCGCATTTGGGTGGCCGCGGCCGCACCCCCGGCCTGGCAGCGCGCGCCTCAGTTGCGGCTGCGGGCCGCTGGCGCCGTTGCCGCCGGAGCACGCCGCGCCGGATGCGTGGACGGTGTGCAGGCCGAACAGATCCGCTCGACCCTGTAGCCGCGCGCGCGCAGCTTCTCGACCACGCCGTCGCTGCCGAGCAGGTGCAGCGCGCCGACCACCACCAGGGTCGCGCCCGGCCCGGCCTGCAGGCGCTCCTGCAGCGGCGCCAGCCAGGCATCGTTGCGCTCGGTGTTGATGCGCCGGTACAGCGCCGGATAGTCGCGTTTCATCTGCGCGGCCATGTCGCGCCACAGGGTCACGTCATCGCCACGCCGCCAGGCGTCGTGCAGGCGCCGGCTCTGTTCGTCGCCCTTGTCCACCTGCTCCAGCGCCTCGCGCAGCAGCTGCCGCTGCTCCTCGCCACTCATGCCGTCGAGCATGGCGATCTGCGCCGCCGCGCTTTCCAGCCCCTGCGCCGGCTTGCCGGCGGTGGCCGCGCGCGCCATCAGGTGCCGGTCCAGCCCCGCCTGCGCATCCAGCCCCTGCCGTGCCATCTGCCCCAGGCTGATGGTCAACCCGACGAACCAGGGCTTGAGCCCGGCCAGGCGATCGATCGGCAGCCCGTTGGCGGCGGCGTAGTCCTGCAGCCGCCGCCAGGTATCGGCATCCAGTTCGTCCTTGAGCAGGCGGCCATCGCGGCGCAGTGCGGCCTGCGCCATCTGCGTGGCCAGCGCCGGCGAGTTCATTTCTTCCGGCGCCAGTTCGAACAGCAGCTGGCTCGATGCGTCGAAAGCCGCGTCCACGTCCGCCGACAGCGGGTAATCGTCGGCCCTGAGCAGGTGGAACGACCCCAGCAGGTAGAGTTCGGCGCCCCTGGGGCCGCTCGCCTTCCACAACAGCGGCACCGGCGGTGCCTTGGCCGGGTTGGCGGCCGCCGGCGCCTGCCGCGCCAGCGACGGCGCCGGCGCGCCCAGCAGCATCACCGATCCCAGCAGCAGCGCCGCGGCGCGGGCCATCCATTTCATGTCGCGTGTTCCTGTGCGGGTTTGACGTAGGTTTTCTCGCCGGCCTCGACCGGCAGGTCTAGCCGGTTCTCCGGCGGCGGCAACGGGCAGGTGGCGAACGGGGTGAACGCGCACGGCGGGTTGTAGGCGCGGTTGAAATCGATCACCACCTGGCTGTCGCCGTCGGGCGCGGCCAGGTCGATGTAGCGGCCGGCGGCATAGCTGCCGCGGCCGCTGGTGCGGTCGGCGAAGATCACGAACAGCGCCCCGCCCGGCTCGCCCAGCGCCTGCAGCCGCCAGCTGCGGCCATCGCGCTCGAACTCGATGGCGCCGGCATTGGGCTGTTCGGTGGTCAGGCCGGTGATGTCGACCACCGGCAGGGTCTTGCCGGCGGCGTGCGGCACGAAGCGCGCGGTGATGCGCCAGGACGCATCGGCCGGCCAGTACTCCAGGTGGCCGAAACCGGTGCGGGCCGGGGCGTCGGCGTGCCGTACCCGCAGCGCGTGGCGCGGCCCGCGATGGATCAGGCTCAGCGTGCCCTTGCCACCGTCGAAGGTGATCGTGGTGGGGCTGGGCGCGTCGTCGGCATGGAACGGGATGCGGCCTTTCACCGGCTTGCCGTCGACCTGTACCGCGACGCCGCGCTCGGGCGTGAACCAGTAGCGCCCCGCCTCGTGCGTCACCATGCCCAGCCGCGGTGGCCCCATCGCCAAGCGGATGCCGCTGGTGCTGCCGCTGCCGATGTAGTGGGCCTTCAGTTCCAGCCAGTGCAGTCCGACCAGGCTGGTCCAGCCATCGGGCTGCAGCAGTTCGGCCTGGCGCTGTTCGCGCCAGATGTCGTTGTTCATCAGGAACGCCGGATCGAAGCGCGGCGCGTCGGGAGCCGGTGCCGGCCGGTCGCCGCCACCGCAACCGGCCATCGCCACCAGCAGCAGCGCCATGCCCGCCCATCGTTTCATCGTCAACGCCCCCGCAGGAACCAGCGGTCGATCTCCGCCAGCGAAAAGCGCGCCCAGGTCGGGCGGCCGTGGTTGCATTGCCCGGAGCGCTCGGTGGCTTCCATGTCGCGCAGCAGGGCATTCATTTCCGGAACCGTCAACCGCCGGTTGGCGCGCACCGCGCCATGGCAGGCCATGGTCGAAAGCAGTTCGTCGCGCGCGCTGGCCACGCGCCGGCTCTGGCCGTGTTCGCGCAGGTCGGTGAGCACGTCGCGCAGCAGCCCTTCCGGTTCGGCGTTGGCCAGCAGTGCCGGAATGCTGCGCACGTGCAGCGAACCGGGGCCGGAGCGGGTCACCTCGAAGCCGAGTTCGGCCAGCGTCGCCGCCTCGCGCTCGGCGGTGTCGGCGTCGCGTTCGCCCACCGCCAGGGTGATCGGCACCAGCAGCGGCTGCGCATGCAGGCCGATGCCATCGTGCGCGGTCTTCAGGCGCTCGTAGCCGATGCGCTCGTGCGCGGCATGCATGTCCACCACGATCAGGCCGTCGGCGTTCTCGGCCAGGATGTAGATGCCATGCAGCTGCGCGATGGCGTAGCCCAACGGCGGCACGCCGCTGTCGGCGGCGGTCGCCGGCAGCCCCGAAGCGCCGCCGGCAGGCGTACCCGGCGGCGTGGCATCGGCCGGCGTTGCATACAACGCGGCATAGGCCGACGGCGCCTCGGCCACCTGCAGTCCCAGCGGCGACTGCCGCGGTGCCCAGCCGCCACCACCACCGGCGCCGCCCGACGGCCGCGACAGCAGGTAGCCGGCGGCCTGCCCGCCCGCCGCCTGCGGCGGCAGGGCCGGTGCAGCCGCCAGCCCGGCCGCCGGCTCCAGGCCCGCGCGGGTTTCGGCCAGCGCATCCTTGAGCGTGCGGTAGACGAAATCATGGATCAGCCGCGCATCGCGGAAACGCACTTCGTGCTTGGCCGGATGCACGTTGACGTCCACCCGCGCCGGGTCCAGTTCCAGGAACAGCACGTAGGCCGGCTGGCGGCCGTGGTAGAGCACGTCGCCGTAAGCCATCTTCACCGCATGCGCGACGCTGCGGTCGCGTACCGAGCGGCCATTGACGTACAGGTACTGCTGGTCGGCGCTGGCGCGCGAGTACTGCGGCTGCGCGATCCACCCGTGCAGGCGCAGGCCGGCCGCGCTGTGGTCCACGCGCAGCGATTGCCGCGCGAAGTCCTCGCCCAGGGTTTCGCCCAGGCGCGCATCGGAGTACAGGTCGCCGGGCTTGTAGCGGCGCGACGGCTTGCCGTTGTGCGACACCCGCAGTTCCACGTCCGGACGCGCCAGCGCCAGTGAACGCAGCCATTCCTCGATATGGCCCAGTTCGGTGCGCTCGGCACGCAGGAACTTGCGCCGCGCCGGCACGTTGTAGAACAGCTCGCGCACTTCCACGGTGGTGCCCGGCGCATGCGCACGCGGCGTGACTTCACCGATCTTGCCGCCCTCGATCTGCAGCGCGGCGCCGTGTTCGTCCTGCGGCTGGCGCGACGCCAGGGTGAAGCGGCTGACCGAGGCGATCGACGGCAGCGCCTCGCCGCGGAAGCCCAGCGTGGCGACCGACTCCAGGTCGTCGAGCGAGGCGATCTTGCTGGTGGCATGGCGCGACACCGCCAGCGGCAACTGCGCCGCGGCGATGCCGCCGCCATTGTCGCGGATGCGGATCAGGCGCACGCCGCCTTCCTCGAGGTCGATGTCGACACGGGTGGCGCCGGCATCGAGTGCGTTCTCGACCAGTTCCTTGACCACCGACGCGGGGCGCTCGACCACTTCGCCGGCGGCGATCTGGTTGATCAGTATCTCGGGGAGCGGACGGATGGTGCTCATGCCGCGCGTTCCGGGAAACCAGCGGGGCGCAGCAGGGGAATGAAATCGCTATCTCGCATCGCTAGATGATAGCCGCCCCGCCACCGTGTGTAGCAGCCAGTCGCCCCTCACCCCGCCAGTGGCGGCACTGCGCCCGGGGCACGGGAGGGGCGGGTCGATGACGGATGCGATCCGAATGACTGCAGCCGCCGGACAGGATGCGCAGCGCTGGCGCGCGCCGTGCTTACTTGCTGCCTCCGGCCACGGTGCCCGCGGCGGCTTCCATCTCGGCCTGCGCGCGCGCGGCGAACAGCGTGCCCGGCGGCGGCTGCCGGCTGAAATAGGTGTGCACGCCGTCGAGCACGGCACCGGCGACGCGGCGCTGGTAGGCCGGGTCGGTAAGGCGGCGCTCCTCGTCCGGGTTGGAGATGAAGGCGGTCTCCACCAGCATCGCCGGCATGTCCGAGGTGCGCAGCACCGCGAAGTTCGCCCGCTCCAGGTTGGGCTTGTGGTTGTTGCCGATCCGCTTCAGCCCACCCAGCACGTGGCTGGCGGCATCTTCGGAGGCCTTCATGTTGCCGCTCTGGGCCAGGTCCAGCAGCACGTTGGCCAGGGTGCCCTCGGTCCGCTGCAGGCTGACGCCGCCGATCAGGTCGGCCGCGTTTTCCTTGTCCGCCAGCCAGCGCGCGCGCTGCGAGGACGCGCCCTTGGTGGAAAGCACGTACACCGACGAGCCGGTGGCGGCGCGGTTCTCCGCCGCGTCGGCATGGATCGAAATGAAAATGTCGGCCTTGGCCGCGCGCGCGCGCTGGGCACGCTGCGGCAGCGGGATGAACACGTCGGTGTCACGGGTCAGGTAGGCGCGCAGGCCGGGCGTGGCATTGACCTGCCGCGCCAGCTCACGCGCCACCGCCAGGGTGACGTCCTTCTCGCGCTTGCCGGTCGGGCCGATCGCCCCCGGGTCCTGGCCGCCATGGCCGGGATCGATGGCGACCACCAGCGTGCGCATGCCCGGCTGCATGCGGATGCGCGAAGCATCGCTGGGCATGACCGGACGCGGGGCCGGCTGTTCGTCGGCCGGTACCGGTGCAGGCGCGGGTGCCGGGGTCGGCGCAGTCGCCGAGGCGACCACGGCCGGCGCGGTCGCCTGTCCGTTGAGGATGGCAGCCGGCGACGGCGTGTTCGTGGTGGCCACCGCCGTCGTGGTGGGCACAGGGGTGTTGACGACGGCAGCCGGCGGGGCAGGCGCGGCGGACGCCTGCTGCACCACCGCCGCGGTCAGTGCCGCCGTGGCACGGGCGGCCTCGCGGCGCGCCTCGGCGCTGCCGGGCTGCGCCGGCAGCGGGGGCGCGGACGCATTCGCCGCCACCGGCCGGGTACTGGTGCCGCTGGTCTCGCCGGGCCATTCGATCAGCAGCCGCGACTCGGCGCCCTGCCCCTGCAGCTGCGGCTTGAACGCCACCACCGACTCGGCCAGGTCGAACACCACCCGGAACGTGCCCGGCGCCGGGGTCCCGGTGCGCACGGCGGTGACGACACCGGCGGCGGGCGGCAACTTGAGCCCGCGCACGGCGGTCGAATCCGGGAAATCCACCACCAGGCGGTTCGGCCCGGCCAGCGACAGGGTCTTGTAGCTGCCACCGCCGGCCAGCTGGATCTCGGCACGGGTACCGGTGCTCCCGGCCTGCACGGCGACGCTGCGGATCTCACCCGCCCACGCCGAAGCGCCAGCCAGGCAGAGACCGGCGACACAGGCAGACAGGGCGATCAGGCGGCTTCCCTTGAGCATGGGCGGATTCAATCACCGGAATTGCGTAATTGCAACACCTTTTCCCTTAATAATCCGCAACCTGCCACACTTTCCTTCCATCAGGCGGCAGGAAACCCCTGCAAGTGGCCCGATTGCCCCAGGCGCGACAGCCATGCCTGGCCGGCCGGGGAGCAGGCCTGCAGCCGCGCCCGGCGGCCCGCACCGTGCATGTCCAGCGCCACCCGCAGGTCCAGGGGCGGCAGTGCCGCGCCGCCCCGCTCCGGCCATTCGACCAGCCACAGGTCGGCCTCGGCCTCGTCCAGGCCCAGGAAATCCAGTTCGCCGGCATCGCCGATCCGGTACAGGTCCAGGTGCCAGGCCTCGCCGGCCGGCAGCGGGTAACGTTCGACCAGGGTATAGGTGGGGCTGCGGATCGCCCCCTGCACGCCGAGCGCCCGCAGCAGCGCGCGCGCCAGGGTCGATTTGCCGGCACCCAGGTCGCCGTGCAGGTGGACCACCGCCGGCGTCGGCCGGGTCGCCGCCAGGGCCGCGCCCAGCTGGTCGGTGGCCGCGGCATCGGGAAGGAACAGTTCGATCATGGCCGTCATTATGGATTGGCACGGGCGCGCAGGTGCGGCAGCAGGTCACGCGGCAGGAGCCCGCGCTGGCCCTCCGCGGCCGCCGCGTCACCCGCCAGCCCATGCAGCAGCGCGCCGGTGCTGGCTGCGTCCAATGGCGACAGACCCTGCGCCAGCAGCGCGGCGATCACCCCGGTCAGCAGGTCGCCCATGCCGCCCACCGCCATGCCCGGATTGCCCGCCGCGATCACCCGCGGCCGCTGCCCCGGCGCGGCGACCACGGTGCCGGCGCCCTTGAGCACGACCACCGCCGAAAAACGCTCCACCAGTGTCTGGGCGGCAGCGAAACGGTCGCGCTGGATGGCCGCGGCATCGACGCCGAGCAGGCGCGCCGCTTCGCCCGGATGCGGTGTGAGCACCGCTGCGGCGAGCGGCTGCGGCTGCTGCGCCAGGAGGTTCAGCGCGTCGGCATCCACCACCAGCGGCCTGCCGCTGTCCAGCGCTGCCGCCCACAGCCGTCGCGCCCAGTCATCCTGGCCGAGCCCTGGCCCCAGCGCGACGACGCCGGCGCGCGCCAGTAGCGGTGCCAGGTCGAAGGCATCCTCCACCGCATGCGCCATCGCCTCGGGGCAGCGCGCCAGCAGTGGCGCCACGTGCGCCGCACGGGTGGCGGCGCTGGCCAGGCCCGCACCGCTGCGCAGCGCGGCCTCCGCGCACAGCATCAGCGCACCGCCGCTGCCATGGTTGCCGCCCAGGCACAGGACATGGCCGGACTCGCCCTTGTGGGTGTTGATGCGCCGCGGCGGCAACTGCGCCGGCAGCAGCGCCGCGCTCCAGCGCGTCGCGACCGGCGCCACGCCGTCGAACGCCTGCGCGGGAACATCCAGCGTGGCCAGCAGCCGCTGCCCGGCGTGCTCCAGCGCGGCGCCGGTGTGCAGGCCGCGGTGCGGCACGATGAACTGCAGCACGCGCGCGGCATGGATCGCCGCACCCGGCACCGCGCCGCTGTCGGCGTCGATGCCGCTGGGAACGTCCAGCGCCAGCACCGGCGCCGCCGCGGCGTTGACCGCGGCGATCAGCCGCGCGGCCTCCGCATCGGGCGCGCGGTCCAGGCCGATCCCGAACAGCGCATCGACGACCAGGTCGGCCTCGCGCAGGCAATCGGGAGCAAGCTCCACCTGGCCGCCAACGGCCAGGTAGTCGGTACAGGCACGCTGCGCCAGCGGGGTGCGTGGCGCGTGCCCGGGCAGGTGCAGCACGCACACCGCGCGCCCGGACTGGCGCGCCAGCCGCGCCAGCACATAGCCGTCGCCGCCGTTGTTGCCCGGGCCGCACACCACCACGATGCGCCGCGCCTGCGGCCAGTACTGCAGCGCGCACTGCCAGGCGGCCTGGCCGGCGCGCTGCATCAACAGGTAGCCGTCGCCACCGAGCGCGGCGGTGGCCTGCGCGTCGATGCGGCGCGCGGCGGCGATATCGAACAGTCCATCGGGCTGGCTCATGCCCGCGATTCTATACTTGCGCCATGCCTGGAGCCGTTGCCACCGCCGACATGGCGCAGCTGTCGCTGCGCATCCGCCAGCTCGCGCGCGAGGCCGGCTTCCAGCGCTGCGGCATCAGTGGCGTCGACCTGGGCGAGGACGCGGCGCACCTGGCCGACTGGCTGGGCAAGGGCCTGTACGGGACCATGGAATGGATGGCGCGGCACGGCGCGATGCGCGCGCGGCCGCAGGAGCTGTTGCCGGGCACGGTGCGGGTGATCTCGGTGGGACTGGACTATGGCCACAAGGACGATGCCGCGGCCTGGGCCACCCTGGACGACGCCGAGCGCGCCTACGTGGCGCGTTACGCGCTGGGCCGCGATTACCACAAGCTCATGCGCAACCGCCTGCAGAAGCTGGCCGCGCGCATCGCCACCGAGATCGGCCCCTTCGGGTACCGCGTGTTCGTCGATTCGGCGCCGGTGCTCGAACGCGCGCTGGCGCGCAACGCCGGGCTGGGCTGGATCGGCAAGCACACCTGCCTGATCGACAAGGACGGCGGCTCGTGGTTTTTCCTCGGCGAGATCTACATCGACCTGCCGTTGCCGGTGGACGCCCCGGCCAGCGCGCACTGCGGCAGCTGCACGCGCTGCATCGACATCTGCCCGACCGCGGCGATCATCGCCCCGCACCGGCTCGACGCGCGCCGCTGCATTTCCTACCTGACCATCGAGCACGAGGGCGCCATCCCGCTGGTAATGCGCCCACTGATGGGCAACCGCATCTACGGCTGCGACGACTGCCAGCTGGTGTGCCCCTGGAACAAGTTCGCGCGGCGCACCGACGAGCCGGACTTCCGCGCACGCAACGCCCTGGACACGGCCACCCTGCCGGAGCTGTTCGCGTGGGACGAAGACGAGTTCCTGCGCCGCACCGAGGGCAGCCCGATCCGCCGCAGCGGCCACGAACGCTGGCTGCGCAACATCGCCGTGGCGCTGGGTAACGCGGCGCCCTCGCCTGCCGCGCGGCAGGCGTTGCTCAGCCGCCTGGACCACCCGTCCGAACTGGTGCGCGAACATGTCGCCTGGGCGCTGCGGCGCCACGATCCGCGGCAGGATCCCGGCTAGCGGCGCAGGCACCGGCCTCGGCGACATTGGCTTTAGCGCCCGCGCGCGGGAACAATAGCGTCCCGTTCCCCCGCGCCTGCCATGGACAACGTCCTCAGCCCCAGCCAGCTCAACACGCTCGCCCGCGACCTGCTCGAGGGCGCGTTCCCGCTGGTGTGGGTGGAAGGCGAACTCGGCAGTGTCAGCCGCCCCGCATCCGGGCACCTGTACTTCACCCTGAAGGACGCGCGCGCGCAGGTGCGCGCGGCGATGTTCAGGCCCAAGAGCCAGTGGCTGAAGTTCGTCCCGCGCGAGGGCCTGCGCGTGCTGGCGCGCGGCCGCCTGACCCTGTACGAGGCGCGCGGCGAGTACCAGCTGGTGCTGGACCACATGGAGGAAGCCGGCGAAGGCGCGCTGCGCCGGGCGTTCGAGGCACTGCGGGCGCGGCTGCAGGCCGAAGGCCTGTTCGACCCGGCACGCAAGCGGCCGCTGCCGTCGCATGTACGCCGCCTGGCGGTGATCACCTCGCCCAGCGGCGCGGCGGTGCGCGACGTGCTCAGCGTGCTGGCGCGGCGCTTCCCGCTGCTCGAGGTGGAACTGCTGCCGACCCTGGTGCAGGGCGAGGCCGCGGCCGCGCAGATCACCGCGCTGCTGCGCCGTGCCGACGCCAGCGGCCGCTACGACGCGATCCTGCTGACCCGCGGCGGTGGTTCGCTGGAAGACCTGTGGGCGTTCAACGACGAACAACTGGCACGGGCCATCGCCGCCAGCACCACGCCGGTGGTCTCCGCGGTCGGCCACGAGACCGATTTCAGCCTGTCCGATTTCGCCGCCGACCTGCGCGCGCCGACGCCGTCGGTGGCCGCCGAGCTGCTGGTGCCGGACCGGCGCGACCTGGATGCGCGCCTGCGCAACCTGCAGCGGCGGCTGGCACAGCTGCAGGCGCACGCACTGGGCCAGGCGATGCAGCGCGCCGACCGCGCCGCGCTGCGGCTGCAGGCACAGGGCCCGCAGGCGCGGCTGGCGCTGCTGCGCCAGCGCCAGGAGGCGATGCATGCGCGGCTGCGCGCGGCGTGGCAACGGCAGCTGGAACAGCGCCGCGCGCGGCTGGCGCATGGCCATTCGGTACTGCGCGCGGTGCAGCCGGCGCAGCGGCTGGCGCTGTTGCGGCGGCGCCTGGACGCGCTCGCTCCGCGCGCGCAGGCGGCCATGGCCCGGCACCTGCAGCGCGATGCCCTGCACCTGCGCGGCATCGCCCGGTCGCTGGAAGCGGTGAGCCCACTGGCCACCGTGGCGCGCGGTTACGCGATCCTCACCCGCGCCGACGACGGCGCGCTGGTCCGCTCCACCGCACAGCTGCGTGAAGGCGACGCACTGCGCGCGCGCGTGGGCGACGGCGTGGTGGACGTACGGGTCGTTGCCACGGAGCAGACCCCGTAGATGCGGGGCTCGCCCCGCAGGGGCCTTGCCGATGAAGCCCGGTGCCGGGCAAGCCCGGCATCGACGAGCAGGCAGCCGACGCAACCATGCAGATGCCCGCATGAGCGTCGGCGACGGCGTGGTGGACGTGCGGGTCGTGGCCGCCGAGCAGAACCCGTAGATGCGGGGCTCGTCCCCCATGGGCCTTGCCGATGAAGCCCGGTGCCGGGCAAGCCCGGCATCGACGAGCAGGCAGCCGACGCAACCATGCAGATGCCCGCATGAGCGTCGGCGACGGCGTGGTGGACGTACGGGTCGTTGCCGCGGAGCAGACCCGTAGATGCGGGGCTCGCCCCGCAGGGGCCTTACCGGTGAAGCCGCGTGACAGGCAGGGGCCGCTCAGCGCGCCTGCGCGCTTTCGCAGAACCGCTGGCGGTATTCCATCGCCTTGGGCATCAACGCCTGCAGGTTCTGGATCCGGGTGCCGGGATTGGGATGGGTCGAGGCGAACTCCGGCGGCGCCTGGCCGCCGCTGGCCGCGCCCATGCGCTCCCACAGCGGCACCGCTTCCTGCGGGTTGAAGCAGGCCGCGGCGGCCAGCATCAGCCCGACTTCGTCGGCCTGGGTTTCGTGGCTGCGCGCGTACGGCAGCAGGTAGCCGTAGCCGAACGCCGACATCAGCATCTGTTGCTGCTGCGCGTCCATGCCACCGGCGGCACCGGCCATCTGCCCGATCTCGGTCAACTTCTGCTGGGCCATGCGCTGCGCACCGTGGCGCAGCAGCGCGTGGGCGATCTCATGGCCCATCACCACCGCCATCGCGTCGGCGTTGCGTGCCACCGGCACCAGCCCGGTATAGACCGCCATCTTGCCGCCCGGCAGGCAGAACGCATTGGCCTGGTCGGACTGCAGCACGTTCACTTCCCAGTCGAACGACCGCGAGAAGTGGTTCGGCGGCTGGCCGTGCTCGGTGGCCAGCGCGGTCTCCACCGCGTCGACCTTGGCGATCAGGCGCTGGGCGATCTCGCGGATCTGCCGCGCCACCTGCGTATTGGGATCGACCGGCCGCTCCTGCGCCAGGATCTGCTGGTAGGCCTGCAGGCCCAGTGCCTTCTCGCCCTCGGCGTCGAGCGTCTTGTCGATCAGCACCTTCTCGCCGGTATACGGGTCCACGGTGCGGTTGCCGAAGTAGTAGCAGCCGCCATAGACCGCGAAGCCGATCAGGATCAGCCAGCGCAGGCCGCCGCCGATGCCGCGCCGGCGCGGGTTGCCTTGGTTGCCCAGCGGATCCTGTCGCATTGCATGTCTCCATCGTCTGGAAGGGGCCGAGCGCGAAAGCGGGCCGGCCCGGACAGCACACCCCGGCGCCGACCGCAGCATGCCTGAAACACGCCGCCACGGTAACCGGACAAGACCATCGCACTGGTCACGGTGATGAACAGGCGAAATCGCTGCAGGCGGCCAACGCCACGGGGCTGCGGGAGAACGGCGGCACCGGGCGGCACGACCCGGCAGCCATCCCAACGTGCCCGCATACCCAGCACCGCCGCGAACAACAGGCGGCCCGCGCCACGCCGGGAAACCGCCGGGGCGACCCGCCGCCGGGCGAAGCCCCCCGCCCCGCGAGCCGCGGCTTTCGCGCCGGGAATCAACGTGGCACCGCCCGCCGTCCCGCGTGCGCCGCTTCAGATGCCGCGCACCAGGCGAAAGCCGATGCGCGCGCTGGTCACGTCCGAATCCTGCGACAGCCGCCACGCCGCGCGGGTCTGCTCCGGCGCGTTGGCCCAGTTGCCGCCGCGGACCACGCGCTGGCGGCAGCCCGGGTTGTACCAGGCGGCGCCATCCGGCGGCGCACGCCGGTAGCTGGCGTGCCAGCAGTCGGCGACCCATTCGCTGAGGTTGCCGGCCATGTCGTGCAGGCCCCAGGGGTTGGCGCGGAAACTGGCCGCCGGCGCCTCACCCCAGTAGCCGTCGCCGTACCCGAGGAACGCGTTCTTCCAGTGGCGGCCGCTGGGCGACACATCCAGGCTGCCGGTGAAGTTGCCACTGCCCTCCGGCGGCACCCCGGCGTCGCCCCAGGGATAACGGCCGGTGGTGCCGGCGCGCAGCGCGTATTCGAACTCGGCTTCGCTCGGCAGCCGGTAGTGGCGGCCGGTCTGCGCCGACAGCCAGGCCGCGTACGCCTCGGCGTCGCGCACGCTGACATGCATGACCGGGTTGTCCGGCGGTGCCTTGGCGCCGTTGTAGCCGGCCTGCCAGTCGGCGCCGTTGCGGCGGACGAAATTGCCGCTGCGCTCGTCATAGACGATCGAATGCCCGCGCCGGGTCGCGCGCGGGCGTGCCTTGGTCGCCGCCACGAAGCGGCCGAACTCGGCCACGGTGACCTCGGTGATGGACATGGCGAAGCCACGGTCGAAGCGCACGTAATGCTGCGGGCGTTCGGCATCGCTGGCGCCCGGCTCGGCATAGCCGGCGCCCATCTGGAAGCCGCCGTGCGGCACCACGATCATCTGCGGGCCGCGCCCGCCGTCCTGCAGGGCGTCGCTGAACACCTGGCCGGGGCGGAAACTGCCGTAATGGGCGACCAGGTCGATGCGCTGCCGCAGCACCGCCACCGCCGCGTCGCCGGGCACGGCGATCCGCAGCGCCTGCTCGAGCTTCTCGCGCGCCGCCTTCAGCCCGCTGGGCGTGGTCAGGTCGCGCAGGCCGCCGTCGCGCAGTGCGGCCAGTTGGGCCATGCGCATCGCCTCGATCCGCACCCGCGCGTCGGCCACGGTGGGCGCGTCCTCGCGGATGCGCGAAGCGCGTTGCAGCCACTCCAGCGCCTCATTGAAATCGGCATGCGCGGCAGCGTCCTCTGCCTGGCGGATCAATCCGCTCTCGACCGCGGCCAGGCCCTGGCAGGCACGGCGGTTGCCGGGGTCCAGTTCCAGTACCTGGGCAAATGCGCCGGCGGCCAGCGCCGGGCTACCCGTGCGCAGCGCCTCTTCGCCCGAGCGGTTCAATGCCAGCAGGCGCCGCGCCACCTGCACGCGCTGCTGCAGTTCGCGCTCCGCCTTGCCTTCCGGGGCCAGGTACGCGAGTACCGCGGCCTGGGTGGCCGCACTGGCCAGCGCCCGGCGCTGGTCGTCCGGCTGTTCCAGCAGCGCGCGGGCCGAAGCCAGCAGGCGCGCGCGGGCCTTGTCCAGGCCGCGCCGCGCCTCGCGCTGCTGCGGCTGCAGCGCCAGCACCGCCAGGTACAGGGGGATGGCATCGTCCGCTTCCTGGTACAGCCGGCCCCCGGCCAATGCCGCGCCCGCGCGCTTGAGCGCGTCGCGCACGCCTTCCGGCTGCAGCTCCACCGGTGGCGGTGTCCACGCCGGCAGCGGCAGCGTGGCCGGATCCGGCGCGGCCGCCAGGGGCAGCGCCTCCGCCGCGACCGCGGGCACCGGCTCGGCCTCGACCGGCTGTGGCGCGGTGGCCGCAGCCGGCTCCTGCCTGCAGGCGGCGCACGCCAGCGCGATGGACAGGGCCAGGCAGGCCAACGGGCCGGTTGTACGCAAACTTCCTCCCATACAGGCTCTGCGCGCTCGGGTGCGCTGCGACGTTAGGCTATTCTCGCCTGCCTGGGCAAACCCTGCAGTTGATGGATTGAACGTGGCTCACTGGATCAGACACCCCGCCGAACTTGAAGAACGCCTTCGCCAGCGCCCCGACCGCATCGGCCTGGACACCGAATTCATCCGCGAACGCACCTACTGGCCGCAGCTGGCGCTGGTGCAGATGGCGGTGGGCGACGAGATCCTGCTGATCGACCCGCTGGTACCCGGCATGACCCAGGCCCTGCGTCCGTGGCTGGAGGATGACTCCATCCTCAAGATCATGCACAGCGCCAGCGAGGACCTGGTGGCATTCAAGTGCGCCTGCGGCGTCCTGCCGCGGCCACTGTTCGATACCCAGATCGGCGCCGCGCTGGCCGGCATCGGCGGTGGCATGGGCTACCAGAAGCTGGTCGCGCAGGTCACCGGCGTGGTCCTGCCCAAGGGCGAGACCCGTTCTGACTGGATGCGCCGGCCGCTGTCCGATGCCCAGCTCGAGTACGCCGCCGACGACGTGGAGTACCTGTTCGCGCTGCACGACGCGATCGACGCGCGGCTGCGCGAACTCGGCCGCCGCGAGTGGCTGCAGGACGACGCCCGGCGCCTGCTGGCGTCGGTCGAACACGACGAAGGCGAGCGCTGGCCGCACCTGTCGATGCGCGCGACGCAGTTCCTCGAGGCCGACGCGCAGCGCCGCCTGCTGCGCCTGTTGCGCTGGCGCGACCAGCAGGCCCGGCAAAGTGACCGACCGCGCAGCTGGATCCTGGACAACGAACTGGCCACGTTGCTGGCACGCACGCCGCCGGCCGACTACGACGCGCTGCTGCGCCTGTTCGAGCGCTTCCCGAAGGCCCCGCGCAAGCTGGCCCAGGCCGTGTGGCAGGCGCTGCAGACGCCACTGGCCGACGAGGACCAGGCACCGCAGGCGCTGGCCGCCAGCGACGGCAACAAGGCCGCGCTCAAGCGCCTGCAGGACGCGGTGGCCCGCCGTAGCGCCGAGCTCGGCCTGCCCGACGGCCTGCTGGCCTCGCGACGCCACCTGGAAGCGCTGCTGGAAAGCGGCGACTGGCCCGCCGCGCTCGGCGGCTGGCGCCGCGACCAGTTGCAGGCGCTGTTGCTGCCCCTCTTGGCGGCGGCGCCGGCATCGCGTTAGAATTCACCGGCGATGTGGAGCAGTCACATGGCGGACGGGGTCCCTGCCCCCTCCAGCGCACTGCATCCACCAGGAAGTACGGGGCCATAGCTCAGCTGGGAGAGCGCGTCGTTCGCAATGACGAGGTCGGGAGTTCGATCCTCCCTGGCTCCACCAAAACAAAAACCCCGGGTATCCCCCGGGGTTTTTTCTTGCCTGGCGACCGGTGCGGCCCGGCGGCGGTGCCGCTCAGTTCCCCGGCACGTACACCTCCACCCGGTTGCGGCCGCCGCGCTTGGCTGCGTAGAGCATGTCATCGGCGTTCTTGAACACGGTGCCGACGTCGGCGTTGCTCTCCGGCCAGGCGGCCACGCCCAGCGAGACCGTGACCCGGTCGACCGGCGCCATGTTGGCCCGCTCGATCTGCAGCCGGAGCCGCTCGGCGACCTGCGCGGCACTGGCCATCGAGGCGCCCGGCAGCAGCAGCACGAACTCCTCGCCGCCCACGCGGCAGGGCGTGTCGTCCACCCGCGAGATGTCCTGCATGTGCATGGACAGCTGTTTCAGCACCAGGTCGCCGACATCGTGGCCCCAGGTGTCGTTGACCCGCTTGAAGTGGTCGATGTCCAGCGACACCACCGCGAACGGCGTGCCGCGCTCCTGCAGCTCCTGCACCCGCGCCTGCAGATGGCGGCGGTTGCCCAACCCGGTCAACGGGTCGGTGTTCACGTCCTCGCGCAGCTTGCTGATGCTCTTCTGGAACAGGCCGATGCCCAGCAGCATGGCCTTTTTCAGCTCGCGCGATTCGAAATACCAGGAGCGCACCGAACGGATGCGCTGCGGGGTGCCGGGCTGGTCCATGTCGCGCGCGCCGTCGGCCAGCATGCGCAGCGGGTGGGCGATGATGCGCGCGCACCACCACAGCAACAGCATGGTGGCGACGGCCAGCGGCAGCGTCTTGACGAACACCGTGCGCATCAGCGAGGCCAATGGCGCCAGGGTGACGTCGCGCGGGCGTTGTGCGATCACGCCCCAGCCGGTCGCCGCGACCGGCGCGTAGCCGGCCAACATGGTCGTGCCCTTGCTGTTGACGAGGGTGGCCGTGCCGCTGCCGCCGCGGGTCACCTCGTCGACCGCGGCGTTGCCGGTCACCACCTTGCCGATGCGGTCGGGATCGGGGTGGTAGATGATCCGCCGCTCGCCGTCGACCACGTACAGGTAGGAACCATCGCGGTAGAAATGCTGGCCCAGCAGCCGGTCGAGGATGTTTTCCTTCTGCAGGTGGATGGCGCCACCGATCGCGCCGAGGAAGCCGCCGCGCGGATCGCGGATCGGGCTGACCATGAGCACGATGAAATTGCCGGCTGCCGACAGATACGGCTTGCTGATCAGCGGCTGGCGCGACCGGATCGATTCACGGACCGCGGCGCTGGCGAGGGTCTTGCCCTGCAGCTGCAGCGTTTCCGGCGAGGTCGCCAGTACCTTGCCGGCATCGTCGAAGATGACGATGGAATTGAAGCTCTTGCTCATCAGCCGCAGGCGGGCGGCTTCCTTGTCGAGCCGGTCGGCATCGTCCATCTGCCCGGCCAGCAACTGGGCGGTGTAATCCAGCTGCAGCTGCGCGGACTGGACGAAGTCGTCGGTGCTCTTGGCGAGCTTGGTGGCGTACGCCAGGTTGCTTTCAAGGGTGCTGTCGATCAGCTGCTGCCGCTGCACCTGGTAGCTGGCATGCAGCGTCTTGGCGAACGGCAGGAAAGCACCCAGCAGGGCCAGGGCCAGTATCAGCTTGCGCAGGTCCATCGCCGTCGTTGCCCTCCCGCGCCGGGATGCCCGATCCACCGGACCGTCGCCTGCAGTGACGGTTCCGGCGCCGCATGCCGCCGCTTTCGCACAACCGGCGGCCATGCGTACAAAAAAAAAGACCTGCATTACTGCAGGCCTTTCGTATTCGTGGTGGCCGGGGAGGGAATCGAACCCCCGACACGGGGATTTTCAATCCCCTGCTCTACCAACTGAGCTACCCGGCCACTTTGTTTTCGCGACGTTCCCGCCGGCGAGGACGCGCATGATACGGAGGTCTTGCTGTTTCGGCAAGCGTTATCGGCAAGTTTTTTTCGATGCCGGCAACACGGCGGACCGAGCGCGGTCATCCACGCATGGCCGCATGCGTTCGCCGCCGATGCCCGGGCATGACACGCATCGGCCGCGCGGCATGCGCCCCAACAAAACCTTTACTTCGCCGCGCCCGGCTTTGCATAGCCTGCACTCCATCCCGGGAGGCCAGAAACCATGCACCCTCGCCTGCTGTTGTCGTTGCCGCTGTCGTTGCTGCTCGCCTGCACCGCACAGGCGGCGGCGCCGGTGGAATCGGTCGGACGTTTCGAGCTGGACCGCTACGCCGGCCAGTGGCACGAGATCGCGCACCTGCCGGTGTCGTTCCAGAAGAAGTGCGTGGCCGACATCACCGCCAGCTACCGGCTGCGCGCCGATGGCCGGATCAGCGTGCTCAACCGCTGCCGCACCGGCGATGGCGGCATGATCGAAGCCGAGGGGGTCGCACGCCCGGTCAGCGGCCACCCGGGGCGCCTGCAGGTGCGCTTCGCGCCGGACTGGCTGTCGTGGTTGCCCTGGGCGTGGGCCGACTACTGGGTGATCGCGCTGGATCCGGATTACCAGTGGGCGATGGTCGGCGAACCCGGGCGCAGATACCTGTGGATCCTGTCGCGCACGCCGTCGATGGACGCCGCCCTGCTCGAGCGGCTCAAGCGCCAGGCCGCCGACATGGGCTACGACCTGGCGCCACTGAAGGTGATGGCGCCGGTCGACTGAGCGCACGCGCTCATGGCGCGCCGGGCCCGCGCCGGTAATCCAGCGGCGGCGCGTCGCGCTGCAGCAGCGGCACGTAGCGGAAGTCCGCGCCGCGGCGCTGGCCGAATTCCTCCCTGGCCCTGCCGACGATGTCCGGCGACTGGAACAGCCGCACCGCCGCCAGCGCCAGCGCCTTGGCTGCATTGAGCGCGCCCTTGGCGCCCAGCGGGGCACCCGACGCGGCCACCGCCTGCCAGCTGTGCGCCGGCGTGCCCGGCACCCAGGTGGCGGTGCCCAGGCCGGCGGTCGGGACGTTCCAGCTGACGTCGCCGACATCGGTCGATGCGCTGCCGGCCAGGTCCGCGCGGTAGGGCTGCAGCTGCATCGCCACCGCCAGCGGCGGCCGCCGCTCCAGGCTCTGTTGCAGCGCTTCGGCGAAGGCCTGCTCGGCGGCGTCGTAGCGCACGCCGCCGACCTGCTCCAGCGCCGCCTGCATCACCTGGCCCAGGGTGTCATTGGGCAGCAGCGAGAACACCCCGCCGGTCTGCTCGAACTCGACCGTGGTACCGGTGCCCATGGCCGCGCCGTCGGCGGCCCTGCGCAGGCGCGCGAACACCTCGCGCACCACCGCCGGATCGACATGGCGCACGTAGTAGTAGGCCTCGGCGAAATCCGGCACCACGTTCGGCGCGCTGCCGCCGTTGCTGATCACGTAGTGGATGCGGGTGCCGTCGGGCACGTGTTCGCGCATCAGGTTGGCCATGTGGTTGAACGCCTCGACCGCGTCGAGCGCGGAGCGGCCGCGGTCCGGCGCGATGGCCGCGTGCGCGGCGACGCCGTGGAAGCGGAACTTGCCGCTGATGTTGGCCAGGCTGGTGCCCTGTGCGGCCGAGTTCTCGGCCGCCGGATGCCAGTGCAGCACCACGTCCACATCGTCGAACAGCCCGGCGCGGGTCATGTAGACCTTGCCGGAGCCGCCCTCTTCGGCCGGCGTACCGTACAGGCGTACTTCGCCCGGCGTGCCGCTGGCCTGCAGCCATTGCGCGATGGCGCGCGCGGCGCCCACCGACGCCGCGCCAAACAGGTTGTGGCCACAGGCCTGGCCCGCGTCCTGGCCGTCGATCGGCAGGCGCACCGGCCCGGCCGCCTGCGCCATGCCCGGCAGCGCGTCCATCTCGGCCAGCAGCGCGATCACCGGTCCGCTGCCGCGCGTGCCGTACGAGGCGACGAACGCGGTCGGCATGCCGGCCACGCCGGCTTCGATGCGGAAGCCGGCCTGGCGCAGTTCCTGCTGCAACAGGCGCGAGGAGCGCTCTTCCAGGTAGCCCAGCTCGGGCTGCCGCCACAGCGCCTGGGCGACCTGCGCCTGGCGTGGTGCATAGGCGTCCAACGCCGCCAGCACCCCGGGCTCGGTCGCCCAGGCCACACCGGCCGCGCAGGCCACCAGCCCGGCGCCCAGCCGGATCCCGAACCGCGCCCGCCGCATGCCCATCGCCCGCACCCTCAGTAGAAGCCCACGTTGTCGATCTCGAACCACACCTTGCCGCCGGCCTCGCCGCCGGCGGAGAACACCAGCTGCTGGACGTCATCGCCCTGCCATGCGGCCACCGGGCCCTTGCCGCGGTAGGGCGGCTGTCCCTGCAGCGCGGTGAACGGGATCTCCACGCTGCGCCACTGCGGCGCGGCCTGGACCGGGGCGATGAAACGGCGATCGCCCAGTGCCCGCACCTCCAGCCGCAGCGCCGGCGTGCCGCCGCGTACGTCGAAGCGGATGCCGCGGTAGCCGCGCAGGTCCACCGGCGCGACCGAACCGCGGCTCAGCGGCAGGATCGCCGCGGCATAGGCGTTGGGCTTGGTGGACAGCCGCGCCTGGACCGACAGCGCGTGGCCGCCGCTCTCGCGGGCGACGGTCTCGCTGACCTGCAGCGTGCGGTCGTTGCCACCATCGGCCTCGTCGATGCGCAGCGTATCCAGCGCGGTGCGCCCGTCGGCGCGCTCGAAGTCGTCGACCAGCGGCGCCACCGCCTGCGCCGGCAACGCCAGCGCGCGGTTGCCGGCCGGCAGCACCGTGCCCGGCCCGTGCACCTGGCGGCCGGCGACGTAGACCCGCTGGGTGTTGCGGATATCGGCGATGCGCTCCCAGGGCCGCCCCTTCACCAGCAGCAGGTCGGCACGCTTGCCGACCTCGACGGTGCCGCGGTCGTCCACGCCCAGCGCGCGGGCGCTGTTGGCGGTGCCGGCGACCAGCGCCTCGGCCGGGGTCAGCCCGGCGTCGACCAGCAGCTCCAGTTCACGCAGGGTCGAGGCTCCGTGCGGCGTGCCGGTCATGCCGGCGTCGGTGCCGACCACCACCGGGATGCCGGCATCGTGCAGCGTCTTCACGTTGCGCAGGGCATCGGCGAAATTGCGCTCGCGCTGCCGCAGCACCTCCGGGCGGGTACCGGCGGCACCGCTGCCATCCACGCGCGCGGGCAGGTACACCGCCAGCGACGGCGCGTAGGCGGTGCCATGCTCACGCATCAGCCGCACCAGTTCGGCGTCCACGGGCATGTCCTGCACGCTGTGCGCGATCACGTCCACGCCGGCGCGCGCGGCGACCTTGCCGCGTTTGACCATCACCGTGTGCGAGAACACCTTCAGCCCGTGCCGGTGCGCCTCGTCCACCAGCGCGGCCAGGGTCTCCTCGTCCATGCTGCTGTTGTCGGCAGCGTTGGAATAGCGCCAACCGTCGGTGAAGGCCTTGATGAAGTCCGGCTTGTAGGCCGCCACCGCACGCACGCCGGCGCGCGCGGCCTCCGGCGAATTCACCCAGCGGGTGGTGTTCTCATCGCCCCAGTCGGCACCGTGGCCGAGCGGCGTGCTCATGCGCGCGGCGAATTTCACGTCTGGCGCGGCGATGTCGGCCAGCCAGGCGCGGCGCGGCGCATAGGCCTCGGGCGGCTCGTGGAAATCGCTGACGGTGGTCACGCCGGCGGCCATGTACAGGTTGGCGATCTGCGGCAGCTCGGCCGGGCGCGCATTGGGCGTCCAGTGGGTGTGCAGGTCGAACAGCCCCGGCAGCAGCGCCTGGCCACGGGCGTCGATCACCCGCGCACCGCGGGGCGCGGCCAGGGCCTGGCCGGCACCGGCGACCGCCGCGATGCGGCCGTCCAGCACCAGCACGCTGCCCGGATACGCGGGGCGCCCGGTGCCATCGAACACCATGGCATCGCGGATCAGCAGCGCCGTATCGGCGGACGTGGCGGCCACGCTGGCCTGCCCGGAGGACAGCAGCAACGCGGTGAGCAGGGCGAGCGCGCGGGCGCGGCGGGGAGTGATGTTCATGTATTCAATCCAGAGTCATTGCATGGAATGCGCCGCCTGCGGCGCGCTCTGCGGGGTGCGCAGGCGCACCACCTTGCCCTGCTGTTCGACCACCAGCCCCAGGCTCAGGGCGACGCTGCGGGCGAAGCCCAGCGGATCGCTGGCCGAGTACAGGCCGACGATGCGGCGGCTGCCGACCAGCGGATCGTCGATGACGATGCGGGTGTCGCTGTAGCGCAGGAACTGCGCGGCCGCCACCGACAGCGTGTCGCCGTTGAACGACAGCATGCCCTCGCGCCAGGCCAGCTGCTGCTCCAGGTCTTCCGCAGGCACGGCCTCGATGCGGATGCCGTGGCTGCGGTTGGCCAGCGCGCGGTAGTTGGCCAGCAGGCGCGCCGGCGCCACCGCGCCCTGGGTGTCGGCCACGTCCACCACCCCTTCGCGCACCAGCACCTCGACACCGCCGCTGCGACGCTCGGTGAGGCTGACCGCGAAACTGGTGCCGACCGCGGTCACGTCGGTTTCCTGCGCACGCACCACGAACGGGCGGCCGGGGTTCTTGGCCACGTCGAACAGCGCCTCGCCCTGCAGCAGGGTGATGCTGCGGCGTGCGTCGTCGTAGCGCACGCGTACCTGCGAATCCGAGTCCAGGGTGATCGCCGAACCGTCCTCCAGCGGCACTCGCAGGATTTCGCCGCGGCGCGTGGCGTAGTACTCGGCATCATCCTGCTGGCGGTGCACGCCGATCACCAGCAGGCTCAGTGCCGCGGCCATGCCGGCCGCCCAGCGCAGCACCCGCCGCGACCGCCGGAAACGCGGCGGCACGGGAGCCGCGGCAATCGCGGCCGTGCCATTGGACAACGCGCGCGCACGCGCAGTGCGCGCCAGCACCGCATGCGCCCGCGCATAGGCGCCGAAGTGGCGCACATCGGCCTGCAGCCAGGCATCGCGCGCGACCGCGTCGGCGGCCGTCAGCGGGGCCCGGTCCTCGCGCGCGACCCAGGCCGCGGCGATATCGTCGATGCTGTGCTCATCGCGTGCGCGCATGGCGTGTTCCTCCTGCCGCAGGCCGTTCCCTGCCCTCGTCCGCGTCTTTCCCGTCACGCTTCATCGAATCCATCAATACCCGGATTCCCTTGCAGATGTGTTTCTCCACGGTGTTCTCGCTGATCTGCATCCGCTGGGCGATCTCGCGCTGCGAGTACCCCTCGATCCGGCGCAGGACGAAGGCCTGCCGGCACTTGTCCGGCAGGCTGTCGATCAACGCGCCGATCCGCGCCAGTTCCTGCCGCGAGGACGCGGTCCGCTCCGGACACGCCTCCTCGCCGCCGATGGCCACCCGCTCGATTTCGGCCACGGCCTCGATCGACACCACCTGCGCACGCCGCAGCTGCTGCAGCACCACCGACTGCGCCACCGAGTACACGTAGGCGCGCGGCTGGCGCACGTGGGACACGTCCGCCAGCGCCGCCAGGATGGCGTAGGTCTCCTGGATCACGTCATCCACGTCCTGGCGCACCGGCAGCCGCCGCTGCAGCCAGTCGCGCAGCGCCGGCTCGCACGGCAGCACGTGCTCGGCGAGCCACAACGCACGCGCCGCGCCCAGTGCCGCGCTCATCGCCGCACCCCCGCGGTGCCCGGCGCGTGCCGGGCGTTTTCACGGACAACGTCTGGAATCATCAGAACGCCTTGGTCACGTTGACGTACCAGTAGCGCGGATACGCCTGGTACACCGCCGAGGAATAGCCGAACGCGTCGCTGGACACCGGCGGCCGCTTGTCGGCCAGGTTGTTGGCGCCGACCTTCAGCGACAGTCCGTCCATCCAGCCGTCGCCGCGGAAGTCGTACTTGACGAAGGCATTGGCCAGGGTCTGCGACTTCACCGTCCACGGCGTGCCGTCGGCCAGCACCAGGCCGTTCTCGACGAACGCACTGCTGTAGCGCGCGCTGGCGCCGACCGACAGCTGCTGGTAACGCCAGGTGAGGGTGCCGGACCACTTCCACTGTGGGTTGCCGCCGTTGCCGATCAGGTTGCCGCCGCCGGTGACCCGGATCGACGGATCGACCAGGCCGCTGCCCTTGGCGTCTTCCAGCGCCTGCAGCGCCGGCGAGCGCTGGCGGTAGAACTCGATCAGGCGGGTGCCGTTGAGCGACACGTCGAAACGACCGGCGCGGGTTTCCGGCGAGGCCCAGCTGAAGCTGTAATCCACGCCGCGCACGGTCTGCGGTTCGAGGTTGACGTACTGGTCCTTGACATAGAGCACCTTGCCCGCGGCCTCCAGGCCGGTACCGGCGTAGCGCGCGATGTCGTCGGCGGTGGGGTCGGCGCGCACCACGTCGGCGTTGCTGCCGCCCTGCTGGCGCAGCACGTAGTCCAGGATCAGCGCGTTGCCCTCGCCGAACAGGCCGATGATGCCTTCCTGCGCGTACTTGTAGTAATCCACCGCGAAGGTGAAGCGGCCGAAGTCCTCGGGGATGAACTGCGGCTGGAACACGATGCCGGCACTGGTGTTGGTCGAGGTTTCCGGCTTCAGGTCCGGGTTGCCCGAACGGCGCGCGGTGGTCGAGGCGGTGTAGCCCTTGCAGGCCGCCATCGAGGCCTGCGCGCCGCTGCGCACGTCGGCCAGGCACTGGACCCAGTCGGTGCGGTTGTTGGAGCGGCTGACCATGGTGGCGTTGACCTGCTCCAGGTTGGGCGCGCGGAAGCCCTTGGCCCAGGACGAGCGCACGGTCAGGCCGTCGATGATCTGCCAGCCCAGCGCCAGCTTCGGCTTGGCCACGCTGCCGAAGTCGTTGTAGCGCTCGGCGCGGCCGGCCACCTGCAGGTCCAGCGAACGCACCAGCGGGATGTCCATCCCCGGCGCGACCAGCGGCACCGAGAACTCGGCGAACACACCGGCGACGGTGCGCGACCCGTAGGTGTCCGGGGTCGGGCTGACGCCATACATGTCGCTCGGGTACTGGACCCCGGTGATCGCGTCGGTGAAGGTCAACGAACCGTCGACGTGGGCGTCGCGGTCGTCGCGCTGGGTCTCATGGCGCACTTCCATGCCGGCCGCCATGCCGACGTCGCCGGCCCAGGTGCGGAACAGGTCCGGGCGCGACGCCTTGACGTCCCACAGGTACAGTTCGGTCTCGCTCTGGCGCTTGGCCTTGTAGAAGAACCGGTCGAGCTTGCTCCAGTCGTTGCAGCCGCCGCAGAACGGGTTGTAGGCCGCCGCGGTCGAATCGGCCAGCGCCTGCTGGAACAGGGTCATGCTCACCGCGTCCTGGGTGTCCTCGACCCTGGCCTTGGAGTACAGCGCCGCGCTTTCCCAGTCGAAACCGAAGTGGTAGCCGCGCAGGCCGGCCAGCGCGCGCACCTGGGTGTTCTTGACCTCGATCCGGGTCGGGCGCTCGAAGCGGTAGCTGGTGATCGTCACCGGCAGGCCGTTGGGACCGATGTTCAGGCCCTGCAGCCGGTTCGGGTTGAGCGTGCCGTCGGGCAGGTACATCGCGCCGAACGGGTTCCAGTAATTGCTGGCGGCGACCGTCATCGGCAGCGAGGAAATGGTGTTCACGCCATTCTGCAGGCTGTAGGCGCGCGAGTCGTACAGGCCGGCCTCGCTGAACAGCGAGATGCCGTTCTCGAAATCATGCTTGCCGGTGGCGAACAGGTTGATGCGGCGCACGTCCGGCGCGATCGACACCGGGTACAACGACTGGTGGTTGTCGCGCAGGTTGGCGTCGGCACCCGAGGTGGCCTTGCTGCCGGACTGCACGCACAGACCGTCGCCGAGGGTCGCGGCGCAGTTGCCGTTGCTGGTCGGCTTGACGTGGAAGGCGCCGGCGGCGGTGGTCAACCACTTGCCGTTCTGCGACACGCGCGCGCCATTGGCGGTGAAATTGCCCCACGGACTGTTGGTGTTGCGGTTGTCCACCCCGACCAGACCTGCGTACGGGGTACCGGCGAAGTCGTCGATGCGGTTGCCGCTGCGGGTCCAGTCCTGGTCCAGCGAATTCAGGCCGGTGGTGTTGTAGTAATTGAAGGCCACGGTGACGTTGGAGCGCAGGTCCTGCGAATTGCGGCCCCACATGCCGTTGACCGACACATCGCTCAGGTGGGTGCCCTCGCCCACGCCCTTCTGCACGCTCAGCGTGCCGCCGTCCATGTCGTCGCGCAGCACGTTGTTGACCACGCCGGCCACCGCGTCGGTGCCGTAGATCGCGGCGGCGCCGTCCAGCAGCACCTCGACCCGGCGCAGGTTGGCCACCGGCACGGTGTTGGCGTTGTAGGTCAGCACCGGCACCAGGTTGCCGTCGGCCTGGCTGGTCGGGTGCACCACGGTGCGGCGGCCGTTGATCAGCAGCAGCGTGTTGCCCACGCCGAGCCCGCGCAGGTTGACCGAGGCGATGTCGCCGCGCGCGTAGTTGGAGCTGTTGCCACCGTTGGTGCCGCTGAAGGAGACATTGCCCATCTGCGGGATGGAGCGGTACAGGTCATCGCCGGAGACCGCGCCGGTGGCCTCGATCTGCTCGGCCTGCAGCGTCGCCACCGGCAGGATCGCCGCCGACTTGCTGCCCTTGATCTGGCTGCCGACCACGGTGACCTGGTCCAGCGTATTGACCGGGCCGCTGGCCGGCGCCTGCTGCGGCGCCGGGGCCACCGGCTCGGGTTCGGCGGCCTGCGCCACCGCCAGCCCGCCCAGGCCACCGAGCGAGGCCAGCATCGGCGCGGCGGCGCGCAGGGTGATCGTACGGCCGTCGTCCGAGGCGATCGCCAGCCCGGTGCCATTGAGCAGGCGGTTCAACGCCTGCCGCGGGTCCATCTGCCCCTTCAGCTGCCCGACCTCGATCCGCCCCTCGTCGCCCATGGTGGCCGGCGCGATGATCTGCAGGCCTGCCTGGCGGGCGAATTCAGGCAGCACTTCCTCGATGCGACCGCCTTCGATATCGAACTGCGGTGGTGCGGCGAGCACCGGCATGGCCACGCACAGCGCCGCGGCGGCCAGGCCGCCACGGATGGCGCTGGCCAGCGGCAACAACTTGAATGAACGCATTGATGAACCCCTCTCCGGTATATGCGAATGCGGCGACGTTGTCGGTCTCCTCACCTGCCTAGATGAGCCTGCGCGGAAGTTCCGCCATCGGCCGCACCTTCGCCCCCCGGCCATGCCCGCCATACGGCGTAGTATCCTTTGGCCAACCCCTCCGGATCCCGAGGACCGAGCAGTATGCGTTTTCGTCCACAGTACGTCCTGACCGCAGTTCTCAGCCTCGCCCTGGCCGCGTGCGGCGGCGGCATGGTGAAGCGGGTTTCCGAACCCGCCGCCGGCATCCAGCAGCTCACCGTCGCCAACGACGGCAGCTGGGAAGTCGAGCTGCGGCTGCGCAACTACAGTTCGATGCCGATGCGCTTCGACGACGTCGCCCTGCGGATCAAGGTCGGTGACCAGGCCGCCGGCACCCTGGCCGCCACCCCGGGGCTGTCGATCGGCCCGGAATCGGCCGACGTGATCAAGGTCCGCCTGCAGCCGGCCTCGCCGGCGCGCATCGTCGTGGCCGACGCCCTGGCCGGCGGCCGCTCGCTGTTCTACGAGCTGGAGGGCACGGTCAAGGCCACCCCGGAAGAAAAAAAGCAGCGCAGCTTCGAGGTGAGCGCACGCAACACCCTGAACCAGGCGCCGGGCCTGCCCGGCGTGCTGCGCTGATCCGCCTCCCCTTTCCGTTTCATCCGAGATCGCACCGATGAGCAACTACAAG
Source organism: Stenotrophomonas sp. Y6 (assembly GCF_022436665.1). Lineage (NCBI taxonomy): Bacteria > Pseudomonadati > Pseudomonadota > Gammaproteobacteria > Lysobacterales > Lysobacteraceae > Stenotrophomonas > Stenotrophomonas sp. Y6. The sequence goes on along the minus strand of NZ_JAKUKB010000008.1, from coordinate 70,327 downwards.
GCACCCGTTACCGACCTCCGCTTCGCCCTGCACGACGTGCTCAAGGCCGAGTCCCTGTTCGCCGCGATGGGCCACGCCGACGCCAGCGCCGACGTCATCGACGCCGTGCTGGAGGAAGCCGGCCGCTTCAGCGCCAGCGTGCTGGCGCCGCTCAACGCAGTGGGCGACCAGAACGGCTGCACGCTGGACAAGGCCACCGGCGAGGTCACCACCGCGCCCGGTTTCAAGGAAGCGTACGCGCAGTTCGTCGACGGCGGCTGGACCGGCCTGACCGCCGCGCCGGAGTTCGGCGGCCAGGGCATGCCCGAAACCCTGGGCATGGCGCTGAGCGAGATGGTGTCCTCGGCCAACCTGGCCTGGAGCCTGTTCCCGATGCTGTCGCACGGCGCGGTCGAGGCACTCAAGCACTACGGCGAGGACTGGCAGAAGGAAGCCTTCCTGAAGCCGCTGGTGGCCGGCAACTGGACCGGCACCATGTGCCTGACCGAGCCGCATGCCGGCACCGACCTGGGCCTGCTCAAGACCCGCGCCGAGCCCAATGCCGATGGCAGCCATGCCATCACCGGCACCAAGATCTTCATCACCGCCGGCGAGCACGACCTGAGCGAGAACATCGTCCACCTGGTGCTGGCCAAGCTGCCCGACGCCCCGCCCGGGCCGAAGGGCATCTCGCTGTTCGTCACCCCCAAGTACAAGGTCGGCCGCGACGGCACGATGGGCGAGCGCAATGCCCTGCGCTGCGGCGCGCTGGAACACAAGATGGGCATCCACGGCTCGTCCACCTGCGTGATGAACTTCGACGGCGCCCAGGGCTACCTCGTGGGCCAGCCGCACAAGGGCCTGCAGGCGATGTTCGTGATGATGAACTCCGCCCGCCTCGGCGTCGGCATCCAGGGCCTGGCGCAGTCCGAGCGCGCCTACCAGGGCGCCCTGGCCTACGCCCGCGAGCGCCTGCAGTCGCGCGCGCCGAAGGGCGCGCAGCTGGCCGACAAGCCGGCCGACCCGATCATCGCCCAGCCGGACGTGCGGCGCATGCTGCTGTCGATCAAGGCGCTGACCGAAGGCGGGCGGCTGCTGGCCGCGCACGCCTACACCCAGCTCGACGCCGCGCAGAGCGCCGGCGACGCACAGGTGCGCGCCGATGCCGAGACCCTGGTCAGTTTCCTCACGCCCATCGTCAAGGCCTGCCTGACCGAGTGGAGCATCGAGTGCACCTACAACGCCCAGCAGTGCTTCGGCGGCCACGGCTACATCGCCGAGCACGGCATGGAGCAGCTGGCCCGCGACGCCCGCATCACCACCCTGTACGAAGGCACCACCGGCATCCAGGCGCTGGACCTGATCGGGCGCAAGACCGCCCTGTCGCAGGGCGCGGGGCTGAAGCTGTTCCTGGCCGAGATCCAGGCGTTCATCGCCGCCAACGGCGACAATCCCGCCGTCGCCGAATTCCTGCCGGTGCTCGGCGCCCGGGCCAACGAATGGGGCACGCTGACCCGCAGCGTCCTGCAGCGCGCTGCGGCCAATCCCGAGGAGCTGGGCGCGGCCAGCTGGGACTATCTGTTCTACAGCGGCTACGTCGCCCTGGCCTACTGGTGGGCGCGCGCGGTAGCCGCGGCGCAGGCATCGGCCCATCCCGACGCCTTCAAGCAGGCCAAGCTGGAAACCGCGCGCTTCTACTACGCGCGCATCCTGCCGCGCACCCTGGCCCATGCCGCCAGCATGGAAAGCGGCGCCGCGCCGCTGATGACCATGGACGCCGCGCGCTTCGGCGAGTGAGCCCGGCCCGGCCGCCATCGTCGATGGCGGCCGGGTTTACACAAATTGTCACGCTTCGTGTATAAGCTGTTTTCCCGATGGAGACAGACACTACACCGCGTGGTCTGATCGATACCGGAGTCGCCGCATCCGCTCCGGACGTGGAGTTTTCGCTCCCGCCCTCCCTGCACCGCCTTGGTTCCGTGCGCCTGCTGTCGCTGGACGCGCACGGCCGCGTGCTCGACTGGATCAACTGGCAGGAAGCGTCCTGCCTCTACGCGCGCGGCGCGGTGGCCTGGACCCTGGGCGACCCCTGCCTGCATGTGCACGGCGCCATCAACCGCGCCAGCGGCCTGCGCAGCGGCCTGGACCTGCACCCGATCATCGCCTCGCGCGGCCATGCCCGTTCGCGCGCCATCGACCCGACCCCCAACCTCACCAACACCGCGCTGTTCGCCCGCGACGCGCAGCTGTGCCTGTACTGCGGCCAGCAGTTCAGCCGCCCGCACCTGACCCGCGACCACGTGATGCCGCTGTCCAAGGGTGGCCGCGACATATGGGAGAACGTGGTCAGCGCCTGCTTCCAGTGCAATTCGCGCAAGAGCAACCGCACCCCGCAGCAGGCCAACATGCCGCTGTTGGCGGTACCGTACCGGCCGAGCTGGATCGAGCACCTGATCCTGTCCAACCGCAACATCCTGGCCGACCAGATGGCATTCCTGCAGGCACAGCTGCCAAAGAAGGCCCCGCGCCGCAGCGCCTGAGCCGCCACGATGCCGGTGCGCGACTGCCGGGCACGCCCATCGTGCGGGCATTCATCGACGCGTTCGCCCGCCCGCGACGCGCGCCAGCGTCCGTTCACCCGCACCGCGCCCGAGGGCGTTGCCCCTGAGGCGCCCCGGGCAGGCACCGCGACGCAGCACCGGCGCCTTGCGCTCTGACTGGTGCGCGGCCCGCGTGTCGCGCGGGCATACATGGACGTGTGCTCCCGCCCGCGCATATCGCCACCGCACCCCGTTCCTGGCCGACCCGACGCCGTTGCCGCAGGCCCGGGTAGGCACCAACCGCATGCACCCATCGCGGTCCCGGCGCCTGAACCGGCCACCACCTGCGCACCCCGGGATGCCTTCACCAGGCCCAAGCACCCATCGGACGCATCGGGCGAGCGCCGCCACGGCGCAAGCTGAACCCCACCCGCACTCCTGCCGCGGAAGCCGTCATCGGCGGTCCACGCCACCGGTGGTTTGCTTGCCCCACCCCGGAATGGGGGCGAAAATACCGGTCCAGCTGAAACGCGAAGAACATGATCGACTCCGTCCGCTATCCGCGCCTGTCGCGCATCCAGACCCCGCACGATCTGCGCACGTTCGAGGAAACCGAACTGACCGCGGTCGCCGGCGAGCTGCGCGATTACCTGATCGAATCCGTGGGCCGGAGCGGCGGCCACTTCGCCGCCGGGCTGGGCGTGATCGAACTCACCGTCGCCCTGCACTACCTCTACGACACCCCGGTCGACCAGCTGGTGTGGGACGTCGGCCACCAGACCTACCCGCACAAGATCCTGACCGGCCGCCGCGACACCATCCACACGGTCAAGCAGAAGGACGGCGTGGCGCCGTTCCCCAAGCGCGAGGAAAGCGAGTACGACACGTTCGGCGTCGGCCATTCCTCGACCTCGATCTCGGCGGCGCTGGGCATGGCCATCGCGCGCCAGCGCCAGGGCGACGAGCGCCGCATGGTGGCGGTGATCGGCGACGGCGCGATGACCGCGGGCATGGCGTTCGAGGCGCTGGCGCATGCCGGCGGCATGGACGAGGAGCCCAACATCCTGGTCATCCTCAACGACAACAACATGTCCATCTCCGAGGCGGTGGGCGGGCTGACCAAGATGCTCGGCCGCGCCACCGCCAGCCGCACCCTCAACGCGCTGCGCGAGGGCGGCAAGAAGATCCTCGGCGACAAGCGCCACAGCCCGCCGGCGCGCTTCGTCAAGCGCTGGGAGGAGCAGTGGAAGGGCATGTTCGTGCCGTCCACCGCGTTCGAGCAGATGGGCTTCCACTACACCGGCCCGATCGACGGCCACGACCTGCCGCTGCTGCTGTCCACCCTCAAGACCCTCAAGGGCAAGAAGGGGCCGCACCTGCTGCACATCATGACCACCAAGGGCAAGGGCTACGAGCCGGCCGAGGGCGACCAGATCGGTTACCACGCCGTCGGCCCGTTCGACCCGAGCAAGGGCCTGCCGGCCAAGAGCGCGCCGAAGAAGCCGACCTACACCGACGTGTTCGGCGACTGGCTGTGCGATGCCGCCGCCGCCGAGCCGCAGCTGATGGGCATCACCCCGGCCATGCGCGAGGGCTCGGGCCTGGTGCGTTTCAGCAGGGAGTACCCGCAGCGCTACTTCGACGTGGCCATCGCCGAGCAGCACGCGGTGACCCTGGCCGCGGGCATGGCCACCCAGGGCGCAAAGCCGGTGGTGGCGATCTATTCCACCTTCCTGCAGCGCGCCTACGACCAGCTGGTGCACGACGTCGCCATCCAGAACCTGGACGTGCTGTTCGCCATCGACCGCGCCGGCGTGGTCGGCCCGGACGGCGCCACCCATGCCGGCAACCTGGACCTGAGCTTCCTGCGCTGCGTGCCGAACATGCTGGTGATGGCGCCGGCCGACGAGGCCGAGTGCCGGCAGATGCTCAGCACCGGCCTGCAGTACCGTGGACCGGCGGCGGTGCGCTACCCGCGTGGCACCGGTCCGGGGGTCGCGCCCGGCGTGGATCTGTCCACCCTGCCGATCGGCAAGGCGCAGCTGCGCGCACAGGGCCAGCGCCTGGCTATCCTGGCCTTCGGCTCCACCGTCGCGGCCGCCGAGCAGGTGGGACGCGAACTGGGCCTGAGCGTGGTCAACATGCGCTTCGTCAAACCGCTGGACCGCGCCCTGCTGCTCGACCTCGCCCGCACCCACCAGGGCTTCGTCACCGTCGAGGACAACGTGGTCGCCGGTGGTGCCGGCTCGGGCGTGTCCGAACTGCTCAACGCCGAGGCCGTGGTGCTGCCGGTGCTGCACCTGGGCCTGCCGGACAGCTTCCAGCACCATGCCAGCCGCGAAGACCTGCTGGCCGAAGCCGGCATCGATGCGGCCGGCATCCGCGACGCGATCCTGCGGCGCTGGCCGGACGTGCGCGGCACCACCGCGCCGCTGAGCGTAGCCGGCTGACTGACGGCCTCTGGATGCGTGCACCCGTTGCCCTGCCGGCAGCGGGACGACCCGGTGCATGCGCAGGCGGCGGCCCCCCGGCGTTCCGTCGCGGCCCTCCACGGGTGCGCGGGCACCGCCGTTTCCCGCGTTTCCCGATTGCCTCCTGCCGGCGCGCGTACCGGACTGGCGCCAAGCACACCCGCGAAAGGCCCGGCCATCAGGGTGATGGCCGGGCCTGGGCTGCATGCGCGCTGGCGCAACGCTGCGGCTTACTCTTCTTCGTCGTTGCCCTGGCCCGGCGCCTTGCGCTGCTGGCCCTGGTCCTGCTGCCCGGGTTGCTGTTTCTGGTTGGGGTTGTCCGGGTTCTGCTGCCCGACGTTCTGCTTCGGGTTCTGGTCGCGCTGCTGGGTCATGACGGTCTCCTGATTGCCGCGGCCGGTTGCCGTGGTGGGACGAGCATCCCGCCGGCACCGTTGGCACGTTGTGCGCGGCCGTCAACACCAGGATCACGACGCTGACTGTCGCCACGGGCGCAATCGCGGAGCGCGCGCGCCGCACTGAAACCACCGCGGCAAAGGCCGCGCTCACGTTCGTCGGGACGCATCCAGCAGGCGCTTCAGCGCATGCGCGGGCAGCCGGCGCCGCGCGGCGCCACAAGGGCCGCCTGGCGCCGCCCGCGCGCGATCCTGTGCGCCGTGGATGACGGCGGCACGCCGGCACGGCAAATGGCACTGATCGCGAGCTGCCGACCGCGCGCGCAACCTCCGCCCGACACGCGCGCCACCGGCGCAGCACACTCCGGCACCCGGCGCGCTGCGCAATCCAGAAAAAGAAAAAGCCCTGAATCATCAGGGCTTCAAATGGAGGCCTGGGTCGGAATCGAACCGGCGTACGCGGATTTGCAATCCGCTGCATAACCACTCTGCTACCAGGCCACAATCTTGTCGATCGTACAGGAAGAAAAACCTCTTCCCGATATGAAAAAACCCCGCTCGCGGGGCCTTTTCGTAATCTGGAGCGGGAAACGAGACTCGAACTCGCGACCTCAACCTTGGCAAGGTTGCGCTCTACCAACTGAGCTATTCCCGCTTGGGAGCCGTGCATTCTACAGACTTCGTAGGAATTGCGCCAGCCTTTTTAACAACTTTCTTCACGCTTCCGGGAAGCTTTCCGGCTTCCCCGCATACCGCCTGCAATCAGCTGATCGCGTCGATATACATGAGGTGAATTCCCTGATTCAGCTCCGTTGAAAACCCGGAAGCTTCATCGATCTGGAGCGGGAAACGAGACTTGCACTAGGCGCATAAGTCGTTGTTTCCCAAACCCTTTCTTCGCCGAGGTGGCCAGCGAAGACCTAAATTGTAGCCTAATTTTTCATCCTCGCCAACAAGATCTTCCAAAGAATTCCACTGACCTCTATAGACCTGCACGCAGCACACCCGCCCCACACTCGGCGCTACGTCGGCGGCGGCGGTCTCGAACTGGCCTCCTACCTCTCACTCTCTGCTTCCGCATCCCACGGCGATGAGGGCCAGGCCGATGTTCCGGTGCTGACCTAGTTCGGATGCCGTCAAGGAGCGGCACGCACCGCACGTTGCCTTTGTCGATATATCAGGATGCGGAAACAAGCATCACAGGCGCGGGTTTACTACGTCCGGCCGGACGTTCGGCGGCCACTGCCGCCCCCTCGCACCTCGTGAAACCGCTGGCATATCTAGTCATACCTAGTGGGTTTTGCAGGGGCCGCAATTTCTTACGACCCTGATAGCGTGCGCGTCGCTGTCGAACCCACCTTCCGGCGATTGACCTTCTAGCGATCAATGGATTTTTGCACACCGAGCATACGACGGCTACCAGCGGCGCGAACTGGTGAGAAGTACTCAAGCCCCATGACGAAGCGAGCCTCGGGACTCGTTTCCTGCACAGGTAACAGGCCGACCATGATGTCGGCGGCAAAGGAGTCGGCCATGTAGTTCTTCTCCTGGAAGGAGACCGAGCATGTACGAGAACAAGAATGATGCACCAACATCAAAGGTGTTCTACCTCCCGATCGAAGCGTCCATCCGCTGGGCCGGGCTGCTGCGGTACGAGCAGGTGATCCTGGCCTCGATTTCGTCGCCCCGGAACCTGCCACTTTCGCTGGACTGCCCACGCTGGGGCGAACTGCGGCTGTACACCGAACGCATCTATGACGGCATCCTCAATGGGGAGCTGCCCTTCGGGCGGGACGGCATCACGATGCACGACACCGAGCTGATCGACTCTCCCGACCTCACCGTCCGCCATGTCGATCTGAAGCGCTGGATGCGCCAGCACTACCCCGAACAGCGACCAGGCTTTCTCTTCTCCCGCAGCGAGCGCATCGCCCATCCCTTCATCTCGCTGGAGACTGGGCAAGCCATGCTGGTTGAGCAGCTCGCCCTGAAATCCGCCCTGGAACAGTCCAAGCGCCAACTTCGCGAGCTGCAGGACAAGCACGACGCGCTGCTCAAGCAGTCCACGGTGATTCCCGCCTGCGCGCAGTGCCCGATCAGCGATCGGGCCGAGGCCACCTACCTGAACATCATCGGGGGCATGCTGGAGCTGATGCTCGGCCAGTCGCCCTCGGGCACGCCGTACTCCAGCTTCAAGACGCAGGAGGCTGTGGTCAGCGCACTGGTCGCCCATCACCACGGCGTCATGGGGATCGCCGAGCGGACGCTGAACGGCAAGTTCGCCACGGCCAGGCGCCGGCTGCATAGCGCCACGCTCTGAGGATTGCCAGCTTGTATGTGCAGTCGCGGAGATTGCATTTGCAATGTCTTTCCGCAGCCGTGTCTATTGAATAGAGGTCACGCCAACAAACGCCACTGAGCGTTCAGGAGTGACCGCCATGTCGCAAACACCTGTACTGCCACCCAACGAGCGCCGCATTCTGCGTCTGGAAGAAGTCGAAGCGAAGTCCGGCTTCAAGCGTGCCCACATCTACAACCTGATGAAGAAGCGCCAGTTCCCGCAGGCGCTGCGCCTGGGTGTGCGCGCCGTCGGCTGGGATTCCATCGAAATCGATCAGTGGATCGCCGAGCGCGTCAACAACCGGGCCTGACCCGTTCTCCCGCGGACCTTCCATCCTCACACGGAGAACGCCATGCAGGTTGTATCCATCATTTCAACGAAAGGTGGCGTCGGCAAGACCACCACGGCCGCGAACCTGGGCGGGCTCGTCGCCGACGCGGGGCTGCGCGTGCTGCTGCTCGATCTCGACGTGCAGCCCACCTTGTCCTCGTACTACGAGCTGGCCCACCGCGCGCCCGGCGGCATCTATGAATTGCTGGCCTTCAACGAGCGCGACCTCGGCCAGCTCGTGTCCCGCACAATCATTTCGGGCCTGGACCTGGTGCTGTCCAACGACCACCGGGGCGAGTTGAACACCTTGCTGCTGCACGCGCCGGATGGGCGCCTGCGGCTACGGCACCTGCTGCCGGTCCTGGCTCCCCTCTATGACCTGGTGCTGATCGACACCCAGGGCGCGCGCTCGGTGCTGCTGGAGATGGCGGTGCTCGCCTCCGACGTTGCGCTGTCGCCCGTGACCCCGGAAATTCTCGCGGCGCGCGAGCTGCGGCGCGGCACCATACAGTTGCTCGAAGACATCGCGCCGTACCGGCACCTCGGCATCGAGCCGCCACCGCTGCACCTGCTCATCAACCGCGTCCACCCCGTGTCGGCAAACGCCCGGCTGATCCAGCAGGCCTTGCGCGACCTGTTCCAGGACCACGCCGGCATCCGCGTGCTGACCACCGACGTGCCGGCCATCGAAGCCTATCCGCGCGCCGCGACGCGCGGCCTGCCAGTCCATCGGGTCGAATACCGCCAGCCACCGGGCAGAGTCGCCCCCGCCGCGCTCGAAACCATGCGCAGCCTCGCCGGCGAGCTGTTCCCGCAGTGGCAACACCGATTTGCCGCGGTGTCCGGCCGTTCGCCAGTCCCTCTTGATACCGGGAGGCCACATGGCGAACGCACATGAACTGGCCCGAGGGCACAAACGGCTGCGCGCCCTGATCGAGTTCGCCGTCGGTGAAGGCTGGCACGTCAAGCGCACGCCGGGCGGCCACCTCAAATTCACCAAGACAGGCTGTGCCGCGATCTACACCAGTTCGACGGCCAGCGACCACCGGGCCGCCCTCAACGCCCGTGCGCAGATCCGCCGCGCCGAGCGCGAGGCCCGATCCCAGGCGCAGGGAGGCAGCCATGGCTGAGATCACCTCCCAGCAGATGGCCGGCAAGCTGCTCGCGGCCGGGTTCGAGCGCAGCGGCCCGGCCGCGTCGGCCTTGAGCGACCCGATCGCCGACACACCCATGGTCGTGACCCTGGACCAGTTACGCCCCTACGACCATGACCCGCGCAAGAAGCGCAATCCGGCCTATGAGGAAATCAAGGCATCCATCCGCGAGCGCGGCTTGGATGCGGCACCGGCCATCACCCGACGGCCTGGCGAGGACCACTACATCATCCGCAACGGCGGCAACACGCGGCTGGCGATCCTGCGCGAACTGTGGTCGGAGACCAAGGACGAGCAGTTTTTCCGCATATCGTGCCTGTTCCGGCCGTGGCCCAGCCGCGGCGAAGTCGTCATGCTGACCGGCCACCTGGCCGAGAACGAACTGCGCGGCGGCCTCACCTTCATCGAGCGCGCCCTCGGCGTCGAGAAGGCGCGCGAGTTCTACGAGCAGGAAAGCGGCGCCGCCCTGAGCCAGTCCGAACTGGCCCGCCGCTTGGCCGCCGATGGCTTCCCGGTCCAGCAGTCGCACATCAGCCGCATGAACGACGCGGTGCGCTACCTCCTGCCGGCGATCCCCGCCGTGCTCTATGGCGGCCTCGGCCGCCATCAGGTCGAACGCCTGTCGGTCATGCGCAAGGCCTGCATGTTCGCGTGGGAGCGCTACGCCAAGGGCCGCACGCTGGTCCAGGACTTCGACGAGTTCTTCCAGGAAGTCTTGTCGCAGTTTGATGTGCAGGCCAACGAGTTCTCCGCGCAGCGCGTACAGGACGAGCTGATCGGTCAGATGGCCGAGCTGCTGGGCGTCGACTACGACGTCCTCGCGCTGGACATGACCGAATCCGAGAGTCGCCAGCGCGCTCTGGTCAGCGATCCGACGCCATCCTCGACACCGCCCGCCTTGCCGGAGCCTGGGGCTATCGCGCGCCCACCTGCCAACGCCTCGCCGCCCACCACAGGGCCAGCACCGGCAGCGCAGCCTGCAAGCCCTGCGTCTCCCACCTCAACGCGCGAGAGCGACGCAGATGCCAACGAGGCGGGCACGGCCAGTCCGACAGCGGACGACCACCTGCTTCAGAAGCACGTCGTCTCACCGGCGCCAACGACCGAACGGCTCCAGTCCATCCAGCGCATGGTCGCCGACCAGTTGGGCGATGCGCTGCCGCCTGACTTCTCGGCGAACGTCTTGCAGTCCATCCCCGTGCAGGCCGGCGGGCTCTATCCGATCTCTGATGTCTGGTACATCGACGCGAGCCTGGACACGCCCGAGCGCCTGCGCATCCACGTCGCGCAGTTCGCCCGCGAGATCGCGGGCGAGGCTCGCCTGGACGAGTGCATCGATGACCGTCCAGACGGCATCGGTTTCGCCTGCCGTGCCCACGTCCAAGACCCGGAGCCGCTGGGCCGTGCCGTCCTGGCGCTGCTGGCATGCCTGGCCGGTCAGCAGCCCGCCGACGTCGGCTTGGATAACAGGCAATTCGTCATCGACCTGTCGGCGCTGCTGCACGGACAAGGCGACGCGACCCGGCGACTGAGCGACACCGCACTGGTCAAGCTGTTCCGGCTGCTGCGGCTGGCCCGCCGTCTGCTCGACCTGGACGCCGGCGCTGCGGACCCTGGAACGTGACCGAGGGAGGCCAGCATGTCCGCACCACACCCACTCAACCAGGCCGTCATCGCCCAGGCCCTCTATGACCTGCGCAATGGGCAACTGCGCCGCTGCAAGCTGATGGGGTTTGGCGAGGAAGAGCTGGACGCCCTCAAGCACCCCGCGCTGATCAGCGTGCTGGCCAACGCCAATGTCTCGTGGTGTTCCGTGACGGTCAACCGCGAAGTGCTCCGGCGTCTGCTCAGGCAAGCGCAGGACGTGGAGAAGGAAATCGCCACGGTCGATCGCATGCTCAGGCTGGGCGCGAGCACCGAGATGGTCAGCCGCTTCTACGGCCTGACCCACCAGGAAGTGGCGCTTCGCCGCGAAATCCTTAGCCTGCCCAAGCGCAAGGGCCGCCACCCCGTGCTGGACGAGAAGCAGGACACGGAGCTGTGGCGGCAATGGAAGGCCGTGACCAACAGCAGGAACGTCGATCTCGAAGACGAAACTTCCATCCTCGACGCCGCCATGGACTTGGCCGAAGGCATGTCGCTGCCTCTGTCGGTGGTCTGGGCCTCGATCAAGAGCTGGGTCGATCAGGGATTGGGTTGAGCCATGGCCGTGGACGACACCGCACCACGTCGTGGCCCCATCGCTCTCGCAGATCTGTTCGACGCTGCGCTGAAAGACCTTGCGCCCAAGCGCAATGCCGACGCGCCCCCGCCCACATCCACGCCTGTCCCGGTGCCCACGGCCCCGGCGTCTGGCGATGCTTTCCTGTTCAGCGGCAACCGGCACGAGACCGTACCGCGGCGGCTGTTCCTCGACCGTCGCCTGACGCCGTTGGAGCGCAACGCCTGGCAAGTCTTCCGACTGATGCTCAACGACGATGGCGTGACGGCATTCCCGACGTATGAGCAGCTTCGGCCCTGGCTGGCCTCGATGCCTTGCGCCGGGCAGGCATCGCATGAAACCGTGGCCCGAGCGCTGACGCTGTTGCGCCTCACCCGATGGTTGAGCCTGGTGCGGCGACGGCGCGACCCCAAGACCGGCCGCATCCTCGGCAACCTCTACGTTCTGCACGATGAACCCCTGACGCCCTTCGAGGCCATGCAGCTCGACGCCGACTACCTGGAGCTGGTCAGCCAGTCCCTCGGCCATTCGGCCAAGGCCGTCCAGATGGTCGGACTGAACACTCTACGAGAGATCGCGGAAGACCCGCTGCTGTCCGGCCGCACGCTGCCGTCGCGGCTGCAGGTCCTGGCCGAACGTCTCGCCAGCCAAGGCACTACGGCCACAGAGAGTTATCCACAGGAGGAAGCCACCCACGATTCCGAAGAAGGGGCATCGAGCCTTCTTCGGAATGCTGACGGCCCGTCTTCGGAATCCGAAGCAGGGCCGAAACCCGCGCCAGACGCCTCTCTTCGGAATCCGAAGCAGGCCCGTACAGTACGTAGTAGTCGTATTGATGAAGTACGTACTACCGCGCATGCGCGCGCGCTGGGCGATCTGCAATGGCCCAAGCGCTTCGCGGAACTGAAGGCAGAGCAGCAGACAGGTGCGCGGGTGGCACTACAGCAGGTCGATGCTGCGCTGAGGCAGGCGGTGCTGGACGAATGGGCTGCACGATGCAGCAACCATGGCATCCGCAATCCTGCAGGGTATCTGTTCGGCATCATCCAGCGGGCCATCCATGGCGAGTTCAACGCCTGGGCCAAGAAGGACGCGCCATCGGCGCCCGTTGCGCCGAACGAGCGGCCGCCATCACCAGCGCCGCCACCATCCCAGTCGCAGGGCAAGCCAGTGCCGCCAGAAGTCGCCAAGCAGCACATCGAGCGGCTGCGCAACCTGCTCGCCAGCAAGTGATCAGGTGTGCAAGGCGGTGAAGTGGATGCTGGTGGCTGTCAGCAGAACTATCCCCTGGGGATAGCTCGCGCCGCATGCACCCACCGCGCCCTGAACCGGGGACGGGCGGGTTTCGGTTTGTTGACTGACTGCCTTCCGCTTCCTGCCGAAGCTGGCCGCTCTTTTCCAACAACGAGCGGACACCATGGCAACTACCAACGAACCCTTGCAACTGAATCTCGGCTCCTTGCGCAGCGCGATGTCGCTGACGCTGCACACGCACCACGCCTCGCGCATCTGGCACGGCCGCGCCGCCGCCGAGGGGCGACCGGGCATCGTCGGCCTGAACGGCTACATCGCCCAGATGAACAAGATGCGGCGCGGCTCGGAGCAGGACGATCCGTACAGCGACTTCTGGATGCTGCGCATCGAGGACAAGCTCGACCAGACCAAGGCCACGCTGCAATCGCTGCGCGAACAGGTGGACCAGGCTCTCGCGAGCGTGCCGCCGGCACTCACCCTGGGCGAAAACCTCAACGTCCAGCCGGTCAAGCTGCCGCTGTTCGTCAATGCGCAGCTCGGCTTTGCCGCCGTGTACCTGCTCGCCGACTACGACGACATCGCCCGCAAGCTGATCCTCGCGCACCACACCGCGCTGATCGATCGCTCGACGCTCGAACGCTGGCTCAACGAAGGCGCGCATGCGCTGCGCAGTCTTTTCAGCCTGGCGCAGCAGTACCGCTACTCGGGCTGCACCCGCGACGACTTCGCCGCGAAGAATGCCGCAGCGCGGGCAGCACTGGAGAAGTTCGGCGAGCTGCCGCAGGACGTGCTGGAAGGCACGCGCCGCTCGAAGTTCGCGCCGCCCATCGTGCGTCGTGGCCTGCAGCAGCGTGGTGACGGTCCTGCCGCAGCACCATCCGCCAGTGACGAAGCCGCCGCCACCGAGGCCTCCGAAGCGACGGCCGGCGAGGACGAGCAGGCATGAGCGACCCGAATCGCGAAACCCGCTACTTCCGCCCGCTGCAACAGACCGCCTTCATGCGACTGGAACACGCAGGCTCTCAAAAAGGCCTTTTAAGGCCTTTTAAGGGTAAAGGGGACTTGGAGGCCTGGGCCAGCCAGTGCTTCGCCATGCGCGACGAGTTGATTGGCTTGGCGCAGCGACAGGTGCTGCAACAGGCAGCCGGGCATCCCTTCCATCTGCTGCCCGTGGAGCTGGCCCAGCAGGCAACCGGCGCGGGAACGACGTTCCTTCGCTGGCGCAAGCACGACAGGTCGGCCATGGGCGTGGCCCTGTGGCAGGAGCTGATGGCGAGCACCAGTACGCCGGTCAACCTGCTGGCCGACCTGCACGCCATCGAACTTCAGCGCATCACGCTGAACATGCAGATCAGCCTGTTGCACACCTTGGGCCGGCAGGCGCAGGAGTGCGCCAGCAAGGCCGCCGCGGCGGAAGACGCCTACCTGCGCCGGCTCAAGTCCACCCCACCCGCACTGCGCGATCGGTGATCGCGCCGAGCAACCCAGCACGCGCTCGTCACCGACCAGGTGCGGGTATTTCAACCACCACGGAGATTGCAACATGAGCACGCATTTTTCTGGCGAGGGCAACATCGGTTCGCCCCCCGAGTACCGGGAGTTCCCCAACGGCAACGACGAACCGCGGCGCTTGCTGCGGCTGAACGTGTATTTCGACAACCCCGTCCCCACCAAGGGCGGCGACTTCGAGGATCGCGGCGGCTTCTGGGCGCCGGTGGAAATCTGGCACCGCGATGCCGCGCACTGGAAGGACCTCTACCAGAAGGGCATGCGCGTGCTGGTCGTCGGCCGCATGGAGCGCGAGCCCTGGACGGACAACGAGGACCAGCCACGCGAGACCTGGCAGATCAACGCGCGCAGCGTCGGCATCCTGCCGTTCCGCATCGAATCCGTGACCCTCAGCCCCAGGCAGCAGGAGACCACGCAGGACGTGCAGCCGAACTCCCAGGCCGCCCAGGAATCGACCGCGCCGAAGGAGCCGAAGCGCAGGAAGTGACAGGCATGGGGCGGCGGCAGTTGTCCGTCGCCCCCATGCCCTCGCGAGCTATCCCCAGGGGATAGCTCCATCAACGTCCACCGGCGTCCGCGCGCTCCAAAAAATCGTGGCTCCCGGCCCGCACACCCCCGGCCGCACGCCACTTCCGTCCTCGCCATTCCATCCCGTGAAAGTGGTCGCCACCGCATGCGGCTTGTTTGCTGCCGCCCGTGGTGGTGCTCGGCATCCTCGATTCCAGCAACTCAATGAACCACGGAATTCGGATGGACGGACATGCGGCTGTTCTTGTGCGAGAAGCCATCGCAAGGCAAAGACATTGGTCGAATCCTCGGCGCAACGCAGCGCGGTGAAGGCTGTCTCAGCGGCTCCGGCATCACCGTCACCTGGTGCATCGGCCATCTCGTAGAAGCGGCAGCTCCCGAGGTCTATGACGCGGCGCTCAAGCGCTGGTCGCTGGAGCAGTTGCCCATCATTCCCCAGCAGTGGCGGGTCGAGGTCAAACCGAAGACCGCCACGCAATTCAAGGTCGTCAAGGCGCTTCTGGCGAAGGCGACTCATCTGGTCATCGCCACCGATGCCGACCGCGAGGGCGAGCTGATCGCCCGCGAGATCATCGACCTGTGCGGCTACCGCGGCCCCATCGAACGGCTGTGGTTGTCGGCGCTCAACGATGCGTCGATCCGCACCGCGCTCAGCAAGTTGCGGCCGTCTTCCGACACGCTGCCGATGTACTACTCGGCACTGGCGCGCTCACGCGCCGACTGGCTGGTGGGCATGAACCTCAGCCGGTTGTTCACGGTGCTCGGGCGTCAGGCCGGCTACGACGGCGTGCTGTCCGTCGGTCGCGTCCAGACGCCGACCTTGAAGCTCGTCGTGGATCGCGACCGCGAGATCGCGGCCTTCAAGTCGGTGCCGTTCTGGGCCATCGACGTGTCCCTGTCCGCGGGCGGTCAGGCTTTCAGCGCGCAGTGGGTTCCGCCAGATGGCTGCACCGACGACGCCGGCCGCTGCCTGCAGCAGCCTATCGCCCAGCAGGCCGCGCAGCAGATCCGCGCTGCGAGCAGCGCCCAGGTGGTGTCGGTCGAGACCGAGCGCGTGCGCGAAGGGCCACCGCTGCTGTTCGACCTGGGAACGCTTCAGGAGGTTTGTTCCAAGCAGCTTGGGCTGGATGTGCAGGAGACGCTGGAGATCGCCCAGGCCCTGTATGAGACCCATAAAGCCACCACGTACCCGCGTTCCGATTCGGGCTACCTGCCCGAAAGCATGTTCGCCGAGGTGCCGACTGTTCTGGACAGCCTGCTCAAGACCGACCCCTCGCTGCGCCCGATCATGGGCCAGCTCGACCGCTCCCAGCGCTCGCGCGCCTGGAACGACGGCAAAGTGACGGCGCACCACGGCATCATTCCCACCTTGGAACCCGCGAACCTCTCGGCCATGAGCGAGAAGGAACTGGCGGTGTACCGGCTGATCCGCGCGCATTACCTCGCGCAGTTCCTCCCTCACCACGAGTTCGACCGCACTGTAGCCGAGCTGTCCTGCGGCCAGCAGAAGCTGGCGGCCACCGGAAAGCAGGTGGTCGTCAAGGGTTGGCGCCTGGTGCTGGCCGAGCCGCAAGCGGACGAGGACGGTGAAGCCACGGCGCGCAGCCAGGTACTCCCCCCGCTGCGCCAGGGCATGGCGTGCCAGGTGGCCGAGGCCGAGATCAAGGCGCTCAAGACGATGCCGCCCAAGCCCTACACGCAGGGCGAACTGGTCAAGTCCATGAAGGGGGTCGCCAAGCTGGTGACGGACCCGCGCCTGAAGCAGAAGCTCAAGGATACGGTCGGCATCGGCACCGAGGCGACACGGGCCAACATCATCAGCGGGCTGATCACCCGCGGCTACATCGTGAAGAAGGGGCGCTCCATTCGCGCATCGGATGCGGCGTTCACCTTGATCGATGCCGTACCCGCGGCGATTGCCGACCCCGGAACCACCGCCGTGTGGGAACAGGCACTCGACATGATCGAGGCCGGACAACTCACCCTGGACGTGTTCATCGGCAAGCAGGCCGCATGGATTTCGCAACTGATCGCGCAGTACGGCAGCACCTCGCTGTCCATCAAGGTTCCTCAGGGTCCCGCTTGCCCGCAGTGCGGCGCACCGATGCGCCAGCGCACCGGCAAGACCGGCCCCTTCTGGTCGTGCAGTCGCTACCCCGACTGCAAAGGCACGCTGCCGGTCGAAACCGGCGCGTCCAAGCGCGGTGCCTCGCGCCCGCGCAGTAGCGGCCGCAAGGGCTCTTGACCGACCCCGTTCCCCGAGAGCCGTGCCCGCCATCGGCGGCGTGGCCCATGTCCCGCACGCCCTGCGGGACGCCCAGCGCGCAACGCCTTCTCTTGTCCGTGTGCGCGTCCCGCCCGGCCGCCCCCGGCCGCGGGACCTGAAGGTAGCTTCTCCGCGAACCGTGTCCGGGTTTTCCCGGCGCGTTCTGCTGATCTGCATTTTTCCGCCTCTGCGAAGGGTCCCCCGATGGCTTGCCAGCCTGCGAGCCACCCGGAGACCCTTCACGGTCAGCGGTATTCGATGCCGTGCCCAACGGCGAAAAACTGGGCTCCTTTTGTGCGCGGATGTGCGCCAGAAGATGCCGGCGCCAACCACGACTTGCGCCGGGTGCGATTGCTGACAGCAGACGGTTCTAGCGACGACCGGCCTGCAACAGCCCACGGGTGGTTCCGTCCTCCCGAGCCGAAGGCCGCAAGGCCTTCGGCGCCTTTCTCCTGCCAATCAACGTCCGGCCAGGCCACACGGTCCAGGGCCACACGAACAGGAGACCCGACATGAACCCGCAACCTCGCACCCCACGCGGTGCGCCCCAGGCCGCGCCACTGCTGTACGGCAGCGTGTGCAGCGGCATCGAGGCCGTGAGCCTCGCCTGGCAACCCCTCGGCCTCGAAGCCGCGTGGTTCGCCGAGATCGAGCCGTTCCCGAGCGCCGTGCTCGCCCACCGTTACCCCCGCGTGCCCAACCTGGGCGACATGACCGCGATCGCCCGCCAGGTGCGCGCCGGCACCGTGCCGGCGCCCGACATCCTGGTCGGCGGCACGCCGTGCCAGTCGTTCAGCGTTGCAGGTAGCCGTCGCGGGCTGGATGACCCGCGCGGAGCCCTTTCCCTTGCCTATGTGGAGCTTGCCAATGCCATCGACCAAATCCGCCACCAAGACCGCCGCTCGCCGGCAACGCTCGTCTGGGAAAACGTCCCCGGCGTCCTCAACGACCGCAGCAATGCCTTTGGGCATTTCCTGGGCGCACTGGCCGGAGAAAGCCGTGCGCTCCAGCCGCCAGGGGAAAAATGGGCGCACGCGGGTTGTGTGTCTGGACCCCGCCGCCGCATCGCCTGGCGCGTGCTCGACGCTCAATATTTCGGTGTCGCCCAACGCCGCAAGCGCGTGTTTCTTGTGGCAAGTGGTGGAGATGACCTCGATCCCGCAGAAGTACTTTTTGAGCGCGCAGGCCTGCTCGGGGATTCTTGTGCGGGCCGCGCGCCGTGGCAAGAAGCTGCCCGCGATGCTGAACCGGGTGCTGAAGCAGCAGGCGCATGCGCAGGACTTGCAGGATTCGCAGGACTGAAGCAGCCCTACGGCAAGGTCACGGCGACGTTCGGATTCAGCGGTGGCATTGGCCCCGTCGATGTGGCGGCATGCCTGATGGCCGCTGGCCCCAAGCACGACATCCGCACCGAGACGTTCATGGTGCAGTCGGTCGCCGGCAGCATCGCCCACACCCTCGACACCGCCAACAACGGCAAGGGCAGCAGCGAGGACGGCACCGGCAAGGGCGTTCCGATCATCGCCTTCACCGCCCAGGGCAGCGGCGCGGATGCCACGCTCGACCTGACGCCGACGCTGCGCGCTGGCGGCCATCGCAACAGCCATGCGAACGCCGGGGTCGTGCCCGCCATCGCGTTCGCGCAGAACAACCGCGGTGAAGTGCGCTTCGAGTCGGGCCATGGCCAGGTCGCTTGCACCGTGCTGTCCAACGGCAAGCCGGGCTACGGCGTGCCTATGGTGGCCTGCGTGTCTCTGCGCGGCCGCGAGCAGGGTCTTGCCGCCGAACTGGGCGGCAGCGTAGCTGGCGCGCTGCGCACCAGCGGCGGCGGCGCGGACAAGCCCTATGTCCTGGCTCCCGACTTCGAGGCGCATTTCCGCTACGACTGGAACGACCCTGGCCCCGGCGACTGGTCGCACTGGCGGGTGCGGCGGCTGATGCCCGTGGAATGCGAGCGGCTGCAAGGCATGCCCGACGACTACACGCTGATCACCTACCGCGGCAAGCCCGCCGCCGACGCTCCACGCTACAAGGCGATCGGCAACTCCATGGCTGTCCCGTGCATGGCATGGCTGGGCCAGCGCCTGGTGCAGTACCTGCACAAGACGGGCTCAACCGCTTCGGATTGATCGGCGACGCAGCCTGCGGGCCGCGCCATTCTCCCTCCTGCATTGCCGATGTATCGGCAGCAGCCCGCAGCCAGGGTGTCAAGGCTGCCGCGGGTTCTACCCGTGCCACCCACCAGTTCGCCTCGGCATCTCACCGGCGAACGCTGCCCGCCGGGGCATCGATGCCTCTTTTCTCCAACCCACGGGATGGCCGCCACGTCCCGTCGGGGGCATGTCGCCACCCGGTCGATTTCAGGACTTCCCATGGACAACATCACCAAGCAAGACCGCATCACGCTGAAGAACCTCAAAGTGGCCGACTTCGCCAGCGAAGAAACGATGTGCTTCAGCGCCACCGTCGTGTTCGACGGCACTCCCATCGCCGAGGCCCGCAACGACGGCCACGGCGGCTCGACTTTCCTCCACGCGCTCAACGGCAAGGCGCCACTGCTGGCGCAGGCCGAAGCCTTCGCCAAGGGCCTGCCGCCTGCGCCGCTCGACCTCGGCCAGGAGGGCGAAGACCCTCACTACATCGACATGACGCTCGACTTCCTGGTCGATGAACTGGCTGACGCCATGCACGCGGAACGCAAGGTGCGAGCCGCGTTCAACCGCGACATCGGCAACAAGGTGCTGTTCATCAAGGACGGCAAATTGCTGTTCATCAAGGGCATCAAGCTCAAGGCCATCGCCGACCGCAAGGCGTACTTCGCTTCGCTGCGCGCCCGGCAGGCCCAGCCCATCGTCATCCTCGCCGAGCTTGCACCCGAGCAGGCATTCGAGCTGTGGAAGCAGCATGTCCTGGGCGACAAGCCCGACTGACCCAGCACCGACGCACTCTCCTGACAGCCCCGCACTCGATGCGGGGTTTCTTTTTCTCTGCGCGCATCAATCGGGGGTGGGCCGGATGCCGTTTTCCAACTGACGCGACGCGGCCCGCGCACGAAGCTGCCCGCATGTTCGCTGATTCGTCAGCACATGCCAGCAGCCAGGGTTCCAGGCTGCCGCGGGTCTCTCCCGCGTTGCCCACCAGTCCGCATCGCATCAATTCCGCGGACGCGCGTCCTCGTGACGCTGATGCTTTTTATCAACCGCGTGCGGGAGCTGCCATCCCGTGAGGGACGAGGCCCCGCTTTTCCAAGGAGCCCGTCCATGTCCCAGCAAGCCTCTTTCGGCCAACTGGCCCTGACCTACTGCGGCAAGTTCCTGCCGCTCGAAGTCCTGCAAAGCGCCGCCGGTCACTACATCGGCACGCGCGATACCGAAGGCCCCGTTTCGCGGGAATCCCGCGAGTACTTCCGCAGCTATGCCGCGGCTCAACGTGCCCTCGAAAGAGGCGGCTGGTCTCAGCTCGCCATTCCCTGATCCAACTGGAGGAATCACGTCATGAACCAGCTTCTACCAAGGGAAGTCGTCGATCAGATCATGCGGGAAGAACAGCATTTCGCGGCCGCGCCCCAAGCCTTTTTCGAGGCCTGGAAGCGCGGTGTCGAGATCGCTGGCCCCGAATGGTTCGGCGACGGCACCCGCGAAGGTCTGAACCAGGCCAAGAGCAAGTGGGATCTGCGTCCCAACATGCTGCAGCTCAACGACGCCCTCGGCGTCCTGAGCAGCGGGGAACGCATGTTCCTGTCCGCCATGGTCAGCTTCTACAACGCGCGCGAGGGCGGTGCCATGCTCAAGCGCTGCCACTTCAACGGACTGTCGGATTTCGACGGTCTCGATCTGCAACGCCGCAAGGTCATCGCCGACCTGCTGGTGAACTACAACGGCTGGTGAGCCGGTCGCCGGTGCACCACTGCTTTTCGTTCCCCCCGAGAGGGACATGCGCCCACAAGGCCATGTCCCTCAATTTCTTCTTCATCACCCTGCGGATGCCATCGTCCGCATGGGCTGGCTCCGCTTTCTCGAAAGGAGCCACCATGGCGAACAACTACTACGAAGGCACGGGCGTTCTCGTTCTGGAGCGTGTTACCCCCGTCATCAAGGCGCTGTTCGGCGCCTTCGCGCTGGACGATGGCCATCCCGGCAACGGGCAGGCCTACATCGCTCAGATCGCCGAGACCAATGATCCGCAATGGACGGATGTGCTGGACGGTCTTGAAGACCTGGCCGTACAACTCGGCATCCCCATGCCCGACGACGAAGAGTTGTCGATTCCGTCTCTGCTCGAACGACTGGCCCCTCACTTCGGTGCCGAGCAGGACGCGGAGCTGGAGAACCTGATCGAACACCACCAGTTCGAGGACAGCGCCGACCTGGATGCCTTGCTTCTGATCGCCTCCTGCTTCGATGACGGCCATCGCCTGACCGCTATCCAGTTCGAGGGTTGTTGGTACTGCAGCAAGCCGAGGCTGTTCGAGTTCGGCGGCAACGGCTGCTACCTGAGCCGCGAGGTGCAGGTCTTCAGAACGTCCTCGCAAGCGCTCCAACTCGGCGACCAACTACGCAAGACCATCCTGGCCGCCGACATCGAAGAGGCCTCGGCGTTGATCGCGCTGGAGGCCGCCAACCTGCTCGCAGGCATCAACGACGAGCAGTTCCGCCTGAACGTGCGCCGTCGCGTCGCCGACCGACTGGCCCAGATGCCAACGATCAGCGCCGCCTGACGCATTTTCCATTTTCAACCCACCGGGTCCAATTCCCGGTGGCGGGAATTGGCTCCATTATTCAATCTGGAGAGTTCCCATGTCCCAGAAACCCAATCCCTTTCTCCGTGGCTACTGGAATCTGAAAATCGTCCGCACGCTGTCCATCAGCTACGAGGACGGAAGCCCGCATGTCTGGCGAAACATCCACCCGAGCCAACAGCACTTCTCCGACGAGGAACTGGTTTCATCCTCCTGCATCGTCAGCAGCGATATCGCGGTGGTCAGCAACAGCCCCGAACCCCTGGGTGCCGAAGCGCTGGCCGAGTGCGATGCCGGTGAAGGCGTCGGCGGCGAGGGCGTGATCGGTGCCGTGGTCTATGCCATCCATGGCGAGGACTTCGACGGTCGCCCGGTTCACGTCGGTGACACCTATTCGGCAGAGGCCGCGCGGGAAGTCGTGCAGCGCCTGAGTTTCGAGACCGGCTATTACAGCCGTTGCTGGGAAATCAGCACCGCACACATCAGCCAGGAAACCGGCCAGTACCTCGCCAACCTGGCTGACCTCGCCACGCCGGAGGCCTTTCTGTTCATCGCGTTCCGGGTTCCGTACAGCCCGGCGATCGGCGTCAAGCTGATCTCCACGCCCTGGACGGACCATAACCTGGAGCACGCCGTGGGCATCAGCGCAGAGCAGCTTCGACAAGAGCACCGGAACAAGGGCATGCCGGACGACTTGGCGAACATCCTTGAACTGGCTGGCCAGGCCGATGTTCGCATCCTGATCCTCGACGCCGACGCTCCCGTGCTGCTGGGCCTGCCGCTAGTCGAGTCCTAGCAGCCTCGCCACGCACCGGCCTTCCTCTTTGTCTCCCCCAAGCCGGCCCGACTCCTCGCCAGGAGCCGGGCTGGTCCATTTTCATAGGAGCACCCTCATGTTCCCTGAACTCACCTCGCGCGTACCCGACTTCGAGCACCAACTCGGAGCCTGCGTCAATGCCATGAGCCAGGACGACGCCATCGGCCAGATCCTGGTATTCGAGCGCATGCGTGGCACGCTGCACATGCGCCATATCGCCAGCGCCGACTTGGTAGATACCGACATTGACGACTACGAAATGGTCGTCTTCGACGGTGGCAACACCAACGGCGACACGTGGAAGCATGTCTTCTTCCCGCGTCAGCGCGAGCACTACTTCGTGTACGAAGCCTGACCCGACCAGCCCCTTTCGAGGGGCTTTTTCTTGCCCGCAGCACAGGAAACCGGGTGCGGCGAAATGCCATTTCATGCAGGCGAGTAGCCCGGCCCAGGGCCATCCTTGCGCCATGTTCGTCGGCGTTGCCGACACATGCCCAGGCAGCCGAGACCTTCGAGGCTGCAAGCGCGGGAAACCGTGCTGGTCGTTTCTTCCTACGGACGCTCCGCGTCCATCCACCCACAAGGGACCTCTCCCTTGCGGGCGGGGAATCCCTTGTTCTTCCTCAAGGAGATTCCCATGGACCGTTCCCTCATCAAATCCATGATGCCTTCGCTTGTCGCAGGCCATGTGCCCCGCAACGTGCGGTCGTTCAAGTACCGCGTGTTCGATGATCAGCCGCAGTCCTCGACGCTGGGCTTCGCCATCGATCCCCAGCCCTTCGACGGCAAGGTGGTCGCGGCCAACGACGACGCCATCGTCGTCAAGCTCAAGCCCAGCGAGTTCGCGGTGCTCGATCCCAACCTGGTCACCACCGTTCCCAGCGAGGGTGCCAAGGTGCATGTCCAGCCCTACGCACGGCGCCGTTTCGACGGCCTGCGCGCGGACACGCCGGAAGAGCGCACCGAGTACACGTCAGATGGCAGACCCTACACCATCAAGACGCACATCCTCGGCTCCGCGCCGGCCAAGCTTCCCATCCCCGAGCCGCAGTGCATGGAACTGGGCCAGCTCATCCAGCAGTTGGAGGAAATGCCGGCGCCCGACGGGTTCCGGTGCATCACCCACATGCTGGTCGACGCGGGCGCCCGCGACTTCACCTGGGTCGATCCCAAGCCGTCCAAGATCATCGAGACGCCTCCGGCGATCAGCTTCACGGTCTCGACCGCGAAGTTCGAGGGCCAGGTGACGATCCTCTACGACCGCGGCGGCGACACCTACGTGGTGGAACTGCATCGAGACGGCGCACTGGTCGATCGGCATGACGAGGTCTATTTCGACATGCTCGGCGAAGTGCTGGAGCGGCTCATCGATGACGGGCGCTGGCGCCTGATCGACGTGAGCGTGATCGACGCCAAGGCCACCCGGCGACGCCAGGCGGTTGCGGCATGACGTGCGAGACAAGCAACTGCTGGGTGGTGCATTCGCCCAACGAGTCGGCCATCAGCAACGATGGTGCCGGCTTCTGGTCAAACGAGTTCGGCTGGGTTCCGTTCGACCAGGCGACGCGCTTCTCGACGGAAGAGACCGGGCGCTTGCGCCTTCCGTTCTCGACTGGTGGCGATGCGCGCTTCGTTCCGTGGCAGGAAGCCCTACGGCACTACGGCTGAATCCGCAGCCCACCGGCGACTTGTCCCACAGGCCTTCCATCCATTCGGGTGGAAGGCCTTTTTCTTCAGGAGATCAACCATGTCACTGCGATTCAAAGGCTCCGACATGCGCCCCGTGCTGACCGAGGCCATTGCCAACCAATGCCGCATTGTCCTCGCCAAGGACCAAGGCGTGTACTTCCTCGCCGAGCACGGGGAGCGCCGCCCCGATGGCCGCGTGAAGCTGCTGGCCTATGCCGTCGGCTGCAACCCGGATACCGACCCGTTCGATGACTGGTGGGAACTGGCGCGCGCCGAGCTGGGTGGCGACGACTTCGGCGAGTTCTTCGACCCGACGGACCGTGTTTTCACCCGCATTCTGCAAAGCTCGGACGATCTGGAGCTGACCGTCACCTCGACGTACCTGTCACTGGCGGCGGTGGAATGGGCGTAGCCCAGAAATGTCCCCGTCCCCCTTGAAGCCCCCAGTTTGGGGGCTTTCTTTTGGGCGGAACCAGGCAACCCGGAAAAAAGGAAACGCCCGGATGCCGATTGATTGCTGCCGCGCGCGCGAGGCCCGGCCATGCTGACCCCATGCCTGCTGACGTTGTCAGCGACATGCCAGGCAACCATCGGTCTTCGAGGTTGCCGCGCAGTTCCCACTGCGTGACCGAGCCAGCTCGCACCGCATCCATCCGCGAGCGGCCACCAGTCCTGGTGGCGGATGCTTTCGCCTTATCAACCCACCGCGGGGTTACGCACCTTTCCCCGCATGCGTGGGGCCGGTGTGTCTCCGCTTCATCCCTATGGAGATTCACCATGAGCACCACGTCCAACGAGAAATCGTATTTCGACCTCCACACCTCGGGCATCGGCTACATCCAGCGTGCTCGCGAGGTTCCCGTCCGGGGCGGCCGCCGTGCGCAGCCCTTCCTGGCATGCACCATCGCCGCGCTGGTCGGTTCCGCCAAGGACCCCAGCTACCGCTACTTCGACGTCAAGGTCTCGGGTGCCGAGGCCAAGAAACTGGTCGAGCGCTACATCGGCGTTGACGATCCCAAGCAGCGGCCGCTGGTGCGCTTTCGCCTCGGCGACCTCTGGGGCGATGCGTACATCCGCGACAAGGGTGAGCACAAAGGCCAGGCCGCCGCGTCTCTGAAGGCGCGACTGCTGAAGGCCGAGCCGCTTGACCGGGCCGAACTGGCTTCGATCAAGCAGCACGAGCTGATCACCCGCGGCATCGGCTACCTCAGCCGTCCGAAGGACGTCTCCCCCAAGGATGGCGATCCGTTCCTGTCGTGCTGCGTCGCGGCGCTGGCCGGACCTGTCGGTGAACCGGAATATCGGTACTTCGACACCATCGTCGCCACCCCTGAAGCCGAGCACCTGGTTCGCCGGTGCGTGCAGGCCATCGAAGGGGACCGCAAGGTGCTGATCGCCTTCCGTCTGAACGACATGAAGATCGATCCGTACATCCGCACCAAGGGCGAGCGCGCCGGGGAACCGGGAGCGAGCCTGGAATCGACGCTGGTCCACATCGGTCTCATCAAGATCGACGGCACCCAGGTCTATCCGACGAGCCAGACGCAAGCCGAGGCGCCGCAAGCCGAGGACGCACCCGCGCCCGAAGCCGAGGTTGCCGCCGAAACCGCTGCCGACCAGCCTGTCGAGCCCGCCGAGCGCGAGCCCGCAGGTGAAGTCGAGGAGCAGGAGCCGGCATTGGCTGCTTCGTTCTGATCCGGCATGGCCCCTCACGGGGCCTTGCCTTTTTCCTATTCCCCAAGGAGAACCATCATGGCAGCCACATCGGCATCCACAAGATCGGCACTGCCCATCGTCGTATCAGGCCAGCTTTCGATTCGCACAATCCACGGCCGCAATGGTCCGTTCTGCGTCGGCTACCTCGTCACTCCTATCGGAAACTTCGCGGTGAAGGACGCGGAGCTGGAGCAATACCCCGAAGGCAAGTACGACGGGGAGTTCGTGATCCGCTACATCTTTCCGAACCCGATCCCCATGCGGGGCGGCATCAAGTTCGAGATTCGTTGCAACCTGGATGGCATGACGCTCTTCGGCGTTGACAAACTGAGCCGCGACGATATTCGCAGCTTTTCCACCCAGGACATCGATCCGCTCGATGAAGAACTGGGGGCGCAGCCTGCGGCAACGCCGGCCAAGTCCACCAAGGCATCCAGACCCGCCAAGCCCGCATCCGTGCAGGCGTCCGCGGACCCGATGGTCGATACCACGCCTTTCGGCGTGGATGCGCCGACGCCCGCTGCGGCGGCTGCCCCCGGCAGCACCGAAGATGGCGACGCCGCACTGTTCGGGCTGCTCTGGCCGCTGGGTGAGTCCGTGAAACTGGATTCGACCATCGACCGGCGCACCCTGCGCGCGCAGATCGCCCGCCTGGGTGAACTGGGCTACGCGCTGGACTTCAAGACGCAGGAGTGGAGCCGCCAGGCCGAACTGCAACCTGCGTGATCGCAGACGCCGCATCCGCGGTGTTCTTCATCCACCCGCCGGGGTTCCTTCCCCATGCGGGGGAGGCTCCGGCTTTCTTCTGGAGGTCTCCATCATGTCCACCATCGCTTGCGATGCACCTCATTCCACGCTGGACGAACCCGCGTGGCGCGCTGTCTGCAAGACGGCCGCCGAGCACGCCCAGCGTGGTTGCGGCCTGTCCTGGGATCACTGGGTCACGCTTTTCAGTTCGGAGATCGACGCGCAAGCCAGTCGGTTGCCGGAAAGCCAGCGGGCTCAGGCCCTGGAAATCGCGACCCAGGAATGGGACTACGCAACACCTGCCGAACGGCAGGAAACGCAGGAGTGGAACGCTGCGAACGGCTACTGCTCCCATGGCATCGAACTGGGCTACTGCCCAGCCGGTTGCGGTTCCTAGTCCGCACCGGACTCCATCGCCGCACGCGCGGCATTCCATCACCCGCTGGGGGCTCTCCCCCCACGGGGAGGCCTCCGGCTCGATTCTTCAGGAGGCCTTTCATGGGCTGGTATTTCTCCCCCCAATCGCGGTCTGAACTGATCGCGGAACTGATCGCACCGCAGGAGACCGAGCGCGCCAGCGTCAGGGTCATCGCCCACGCGCTGCGCGGCAACGTCCTGTGGTCCGTCGCGGAAGTGACGGCCAAGGTCGAAGGTGTGCATCGTCATCTGGCGCCGGGCCAATCCCTGCGCTACATCCGCTGCGATCTGCTCGAACGCAGCGGCAACCAGTGGGGCTACAAGCCACTGGACGAGTCCATGCACCCGTACTACTACACGTGCCCGCTGTCCTATCTGGACCTCGCACCGGAGCAGTCCGCCGACTGGCGTGCAGGCGTTCGCGCCTACCACGCGCGTCGGCGCACACCCACGGCACCTGCGGCACCCACCGCAGCGCTGATGGCCTGAGCCAGGAGGAACCGACATGGACCCGATCCTGGCTGCGCTTCCGCCCTCGCTGCTGAAGCTCGTTGAAGGGAGTTTGTCCAACGACGAAGTTTCTTCCGACGAGGAAATGCTGGAGTACTTCATCAGCAACGGCCTCACCGAGGAACAGGCACGGCAGGCACTGACCTACCGCGACCAGTACCTCAACAACATCTACCTGGAGGGCTTCACGCCAATCACTTCGGTAGATGAGGCGCTTCACTTCAACCCGCACACCCGGCAGTTCGAGCCGGACTGAGCGGCTTTCTTCCACCCCTTGGGGCAGTACTTGCCCCAGCGGGCGGTGCTGTTCCCGTTCATCCGAGGACACCACCATGCCCGCAAACACTTCTTCCACCACGCTGTATCGGATCGACGAATGCTCCGACGTGATGGCCGACGCTTGCGTCGGCGATGATCAGGGCAATCTGATCTTCCTGTCGATCTGGGCGCGCGACACCGCCGTCCAGCAGTTCCTCGCTCGTCTGACCCTCGGGCGCGACGAACAGGGCCTGGACCAGTTCCACGTCATCACCGACCAGGGCGGCAGCGTCCCGGTGTTCGTCGGCAACGTCGATCGCCTGGAAAAGCGCATGACCCGCGCCTACCGGCGAACGCTGTTCGGTTCGCTGTCCAACGTATGGCTGTTCGACCGCCGCTGCGTCAAGCCCGACAAGGCCAACGCCAGCGCACTGGCATTGCTGCCCAAGGGCAGCACCCACCGGCTTGACCGCCTGTGGATGCTGGTACGGGACACCTGCCCACTGCCGCTGCTCGACCACTGGCGCGAAACCGTGCTGGAGCTGCTACAGACCCGCGAGATGCTGGCCCGTCTTCCGTTCGCCCTCGGGCCGCTGGAAGGCCATCGGCTCGCCATCGACGTGCCGGCGCTGACCCTGGCGCTGGGCTCCCTGATCCGCAGTGACGTGCTCACCGCCTATCCGTATCCGGCCAAGATTTGGACGCCGGAAGCGGTAGCGGCTTGACCCACCCGCGAGAGCACGCCAAGGCGTGCTCTCGCACTTCATCCCCGCCAACCAGGAGACTTCCATGGCCCTCATGTTCCCGCGGCTCGCCCGCAATTTCGCCAAGAACGGGTATTACCCGACCGACGAACCCACGCTCGAAAGAGCCCTCAACGCACTGATGCCCAGCGATGGGCCGATGTGCATCCTCGATCCCTGCGCCGGCGAAGGCGTGGCGATCGCTGAAGCCGCTCATGCCCTCGGGCGCCAGCAGGCCAAGGCGTTCGCCGTCGAGTTCGACGCGGAACGGGCACGCCATGCCCGCGGCCTGGTCGATCACTGCCTGCACGCGGACCTGATGGACACGATGATCTCCAAGCAGTCCTTCGGGCTGCTCTGGCTCAACCCGCCGTATGGCGATCTGTCCAAGGACGTCAACGGCAACATCGGCTATCAAGGCCAGGGCCGTCCCCGCTTCGAGAAACTGTTCTACCAGCGCAGCCTGTCGCTGCTGCAGTATGGCGGCGTGCTGGTCTTCATCGTCCCCGGCTACGTGCTCGATGCGGAGCTGGTCGGCTGGCTGACACGCCACTACACGGACCTGCGGATCTACCGAGCGGTGGAGACGCAGTTCAAGCAGGTGGTGATCTTCGGCCGCAGGGTGCGTCAGCGCGAGCTGGCACCCGATGGTCTCAAGGCCGTGCGCAATCTGCTGCTGCAGGTTGGGCTTGGCGAAGTCGAAGCCGAGGAACTGCCGAGCGAATGGCCGTTCCTGCCGTACATCGTTCCCTCCAGTCCGGCCGAGCCGGAGCATTTCTTCCGCGTGACGATGGAGCCGGAGCAGTTCGCCGATGAAGTCGGCCGGCTGCAAGGCCTCTGGCCGTCGCAGGACACGCACCTGGGGGCCGCGCAGCAGTCGCTGCGTCCGCCGGCGCGCGCCTTGTCCCACTGGCATCTCGCCCTGGCCCTGGCCGCAGGCGCGATCTCGGGGGTTGTGCGCTCCAAGACCGGGCGCGTACTCGTCGTCAAAGGTGACACCCACAAGGACAAGACGCTTCAACGCGAATTCACCGAACGCGAAGACGGTTCCGTCGCCGAGACCCGCATCCTCACCGACAAGTTCGTGCCTGTTATCCGCGCGTGGGACATGACACCCGGCTCCGCTACACGGGGCGAGGTTCTGACCATCCGTTAATCCATCGGACGCGCTGTCGTCCTGCTGTACCACATCGAAGGAGAAACACCATGTTCCCCAATCTGTTCAAGCGGCCCGCGCCGCAGAAACAACCGTTGTTCGCACCAGGTACGTTGCAGTTGAGCGAGAAGGTGCATTGGCTGGCCCGCAAAGGCCTGATCGACCCCTTGGCTCTTGTCCAGCGCCATGTGCGCGGTGACTGGGGCGAGACCGACGAGGCCACCCGCCAAGCCAACGATGTCGCAATCCGTGGGGACGATCTGATGATCTCCCACTTCAGGATCACGCCCGAACTGGTGTTGATCGTCAAGACCAGCGAGGACCACCAGACCACGGTGATCCAGCTTCCCGAAGAACGCGACATGCTCTGAAGGAGCTGCCTCGTCAACTTCATCCATCTGACGGAGCTACTTCACTCCGTCAGGAGTGTCGTGGCTCAATGACTCATCAAGGAGGAGGCCATGGCATCACATCGCATCGAAACCTATAGCCAAATGCTGGCGTTCCCAATCGGTGCTCTCATATTCAGTAGAAGCGTTAATCGCCTCATGCAAGCGGGTTATCTGGACCCGATTCCGTACTTCAGACGGCACGCTCGTGGCGACTGGGGTGATGTCAGCGTTCAGCAATGGCAAGCCAATACCACTGCACTTCAATCGGGTGCGCCGCTGGAATCGCATTACGAGATCCACCCGGGGCTCGCCATCCGCATCATCACGGATCGAGGCCGTAACGTCACCGCCATCGTGCTGTCGTCCGAAGACTGAGCACGATTCACCAGCAGGCCGCCACGGCCGGCAACTTCGACCACCTCGGCCAAGTGCCGATTTCCTTCCCACTGCGGGGCATGCCATTGCCCCGCTGGGGGTGGTGCATGCCCCATTTTTCTTTGGAGCATCACCATGTCCCTCGATCTCGAAACCACCGCCGCTGAAGCCACGCCCGTACAGGGCGAACTGCTCGATGCGGAATCTTCCCCTCTGACCCTGAGCCTTCAGGATTTCGTCGGCGAATTCGGCGACGAACTGCTCGACGCCCTCAACAGCGCAAACCCGCCGGTCTATAACGGCCAGCCACAGACGCGCCGGCAACTCATCGTCGCCGGCCTCAAGCGCAAGCTGTTCCCGGCCCAGGCCGAAGTTGTCCACGCCGCTGCCGAATTGCTGATCGACCGTGGCGAACGCGCTGCGATCGTCAACGGCGAGATGGGCTGCGGCAAGACGACCGTCGGCATCGCCACGGCCGCGGTGCTCAACGCCGAAGGCTACCGCCGCACCCTGGTTCTCTCGCCACCGCACCTTGTTTACAAGTGGCGGCGTGAGATCCAGGAAACCGTAGCAGGTGCCAAGGTCTGGGTGCTCAACGGACCGGATACGCTGGTCAAACTCATCAAGCTGCGCGAGCAGTTGGGTGTACACCCCACGGGCCAGGAGTTCTTCATCCTGGGGCGCGTGCGGATGCGGATGGGGTTCCACTGGAAACCCGTCTTCACCCAGCGGCGTACCCGCCACGGCCACGTGGCGGCATGCCCGGACTGCGGCACGGTCATCACCGACCTCGACGGCGAGCCGGTCAATCCGGTAGCGCTCGAAGCCGAGGAGTACCGCAGGAAGTGCAGCCATTGCGCCGCACCCCTGTGGACGTTGGTCCGCCCGCGCAGCCTGTCCGGTAGCGACCAGTCCTCGGCCGTGCTGAAAGCCTTGAAGCGCATCCCGACAATCGGGGAAGTCACTGCGCAGAGGCTGATGCAGAAGTTCGGCGACGGGTTCCTCGCGTCGATGCTCGGCGACAACATTCACGAGTTCATCAACCTCATGGACGGCAACGGCGAGCTGGTGTTCTCCGACCGTCAGGCCACGCGCATGGAGCGTGCGATGGCCAACATGGAGTTCGGCTTCGGCGAAGGCGGCTACCAGCCGTCCGAGTTCATCAAGCGCTACCTGCCACAGGGCACGTTCGACCTGCTCATCGCCGACGAGGCGCACGAGTACAAGAACGGTGGTAGCGCCCAAGGCCAGGCCATGGGCGTGCTGGCGGCGAAGGCTCGCAAGACCTTGCTGCTGACCGGCACGTTGATGGGCGGCTACGGCGACGACCTGTTCCACCTGCTGTTCCGGGCACTGCCTGGACGGATGATCGAAGACGGCTACCGCCCGAGCACGAGTGGGAGCATGACTTCGGCCGCGATGGCGTTCATGCGCGATCACGGCGTCCTGAAGGACATCTACTCCGAGAGCGCCAGCACGGCGCACAAGACGGCCAAGGGCACCAAGGTATCGGTGCGCACGGTCAAGGCTCCCGGCTTCGGGCCGAAAGGGGTCTTGCGGTGCATCCTGCCGTTCACGATTTTCCTCAAGCTCAAGGACATCGGTGGCAACGTCCTGCCGCCGTATGACGAGGAGTTCCGTGAAGTCGCAATGGACACGGCGCAAGCCGCGGCCTACCGCGACCTGGCGGGTCGGCTGACCGCGGAGCTGAAACAGGCTCTGGCGCGACGCGATACGACTCTGCTGGGCGTGGTGCTCAACGTGCTGCTGGCCTGGCCGGACTGTTGCTTCCGGTCGGAAACCGTGGTGCATCCGCGCACGCGCAACACCTTGGCGTTCGTCCCGGCTCAGTTCAACGAGTTCGAGGTGACGCCGAAAGAGCGCGAGCTGATCGACATCTGCAAGGAAGAGAAGGCGCAGGGCCGCAAGGTCTTGGCGTACACGGTCTATACCGGCACGCGCGACACCACATCGCGCTTGAAGGTGCTGCTGGAGCAGGAGGGTTTTCGGGTGGCGGTGCTGCGCGCAAGCGTGGACGCCAGCCGCCGCGAGGACTGGATCGCCGAGCAACTTGACCGTGGCATCGACGTGCTCATCACCAACCCCGAGCTGGTCAAGACGGGCTTGGACCTGTTGGACTTCCCGACGATCGTTTTCATGCAGTCGGGCTACAACGTGTACTCGCTCCAGCAGGCGGCACGCCGCTCCTGGCGCATCGGACAGAAACAGCCGGTGCGCGTGATCTACCTCGGCTACGCCGGTTCCTCGCAGATGACCTGCCTGGAGCTGATGGCCAAGAAGATCATGGTCTCGCAGTCCACCTCGGGCGACGTGCCCGAATCGGGCCTGGATGTGCTCAACCAGGACGGTGATTCCGTCGAGGTTGCATTGGCCCGGCAACTGGTCGCCGCCTGATCCCCACGCCAACGCCAGCCTAGCGCCGCCGGCTTTCCGTTGTTCCCACCTAGCAGCCACGTTCACGGTCTCCGTGTACGTGGCTGCGCTTTTTATCTCAAGGAGATTTCCATGAGCACCAACACCCAATCCTCCGAAACCGTCAGCGCCCGCCTGAAACTGGAAGCCGAGATCGCTGATTTCCTGCGACAGCGCATCGAAGACGGAAACCTGTGCGCAGAAGATGTTCCGGCACGCTTGGCGCGCTACGGTCTTATGCCTCCCGAGACGTTCGTCTCCGAAATGCGGGAGCGCATGGGCTTGGATGACGGCGACGAGGCTGCGGCCACCGTATCGACCGCGGTCACGCATCGTAGTGACTTCGGCACGCCAGTCGTGGTCGCCTGCGTCAACGCTTCGGGCATGCCCGACATGCCGGTATTCATCGTCAGCGCCACCCAGGAGGAATACGACCTAGGTGTCCACTACGACAAGGCCGAAGCACTGGCCGAGGAATCCGGGTATGAAGGACCGTTCGTTTGCTTTGATATGGCCGAACAGGAAGCCATCGTGTCGGCAGCGCGCGAACTGGGCCTTGTCCCGCAGGTCGTCGTAGTCGATATGACCGACGGCCAGATCCACTCCATTCGCTGCGACAGCGGCGAGATCAAGGTTGTCTGCTACGACACCAGCGACACCGACGAGCATTCGGCGGCCGTGGCGAATCGGCCCCTCGGCGAGAACGGGCAGCTCGTGCGCTGCTGGTCGCACGCCCAACTGGCGCAGGTCGATCCCGGCCTGAAGCCGGCTCGGATTTGATCGGCAAGTTCGATGTGCGTTTTCACAGGCCCTTCGGGGCCTGTTTTTTTGACACGCGGATGCAGACCAGGAGTTATGTCCCGCAGCAAACCAGAAGATATTTCAATCACCCATCGACGCATCGGAAAAGAAAACAACCAGTCGCCGCCTTTATTTCCACCGAGCCATTAAAACGATAAAGAACGAGTCTTAATTTTCAACTAATCGACATATGAAATAATCTATCAGGGATTTATTTTTCAATATAAATCATAAACTTACCGATTGATTTAGATCAATCAAACAAATTCGGCCAGCACCCATACTTCAGTCATTGGACGTCAATGGATGCTCGCAATGGCCAAGAGGCACCTTCTCGAATCCACACATCCTTCCGGCAGGAAGCGCCGCCTATTGATGCTTTCGGTCGCATTGGTGGGAGCGGTATTTTTGATATGGCTGGCGGTGGCCGTGTTCAACACGCGCACTTCCCGTGTCGCAGTGAATGATGATGGTCTCCCGGTCAGCGGCGCGACCGAGTTGACCCCGCAGCAGCACCAGCTGGTTGAACAGGGCCGCTACGTCGCGCGCTTGGGCGATTGCGTTGCCTGCCATACGTCTGAGCCTTCCAAGCCCATGGCAGGTGGCCTTGCGCTGGAAACGCCTTTCGGCAAGCTCTATTCCACCAATATCACGCCGGACAAGGTCACGGGCATCGGCGGTTACAGCCTGGAGCAGTTTGACCGCGTCATGCGCCTTGGGGTGGCGGCCGATGGTCACAACCTGTATCCGGCCATGCCGTACCCGTCCTACGCGAAGATGACGCCGGACGACATGAAGGCGCTTTATGCCTACTTGATGCACGGCGTCACGCCCGTCGAACAAGCGAATCGGCCTTCGGATATGGGCTTTCCGTTCAACCAGCGCTGGGGGCTGGCGCTTTGGAACGCGGTGTTCCTGGAAGACGAACCCTTCCAGCCTGTGCAGGACAAGAATGAGGTGTGGAACCGAGGGGCGTACCTCGTGCAGGGGCTAGGCCATTGCGGTGCCTGTCACACGCCTCGCGGCGTTGGCTTCCAGGAGAAGACCATGACCAGCGAGGGCTCCGCCGGCCACCTGTTCCTGGCCGGTGAAACCGTCGAAGGCTGGCGTGCTCTGAGTCTGCGCAACCTCTGGACCCCGGAGGAAACCGCCGAGATGCTCAAGACCGGACGCAACAAGCACGGCACCGTCTCCGGCAACATGGTGGATGTGGTGCAGCACAGCACCCAGTACATGACCGACGACGACCTGATGGCCATCGGCATCTTTCTGAAATCGTTGCCGCCCGGCGAGGACGACCTACCCATGCAGCTCGCCCAGGGCCCGGAGTCTGGCATCCCACCGTACCGGACTGGTGGCATGGCCAAACCCGGCGAAGTGCCCGGTGACATCTTCACTACGCGCGGTGGCCTTGGCTATCTGCAATTCTGTGCCGACTGCCACCGCTCCAACGGCGATGGTGTACCCAATGCGTTCCCGTCGCTGGCCGGCAACAACACCCTGCAATCGCAGGACCCGGCCACGCTGATCCACATCATGCTGACGGGCTGGCAGGCGCCGGTCACGCAAAGTCATGCACGGCCACTGACGATGCCTTCGTTCGCGCAGTTGAGTGACCAGGAGATCGCCGAAATCCTGAACTTCACACGCCGCGCCTGGGGACGGGCCGACGCTCATGAAATCAGAGCCAGCGAAGTAAGCCGCGCCCGCAAGCACCTTGACGCCACCGCCGACAATCACCGTCCGTTCGAGACACCGCGCCTGGCAGAGATGCTCAAGGAAAAGAACGCGGAGCAACTGGTGTTGGGGGCACGCCTGAACATCGACACGGCGCGCATGCTGCCGAACAATGTGGGCAACAAGCTCAACTGCGCCAGTTGCCACCTGAATGCCGGCACGGTGGCCGACGGCTCGCCCTATGTCGGGGTCTCCGCGTTCTTCCCCAGCTACGCCTCGCGCGCAGGTCGCGTCATCACGCTGGAAGAGCGCATCAACGGATGCTTCCAGCGCTCGATGCACGGCAAGCCATTGCCCATCACCAGCGACGAGATGAAGGCGATGGTCGCCTACTTCGACTGGATGAAGCGAGAAACCAAGCCCGAAGACAAGGTGGAAGGCCGCGGCGTGGGCAAGGTCGATCAAACGCTCATCCCCAACACCGAGAACGGCAAGCGCATCTATGCCGCCCAGTGCGCGCTGTGCCACGGCGCGAACGGGGAAGGTGTCAGGAACGCCAAGGGCGAGATGGTCTATCCACCGCTGTGGGGCGGCGAGTCCTTCAACATCGGCGCCGGCATGGCCCGCACCTACACAGCGGCGGCCTTCGTCAAGCGGAACATGCCCATCGCATTTGGCACCCATTTCCCACTCGGCCAAGGAGGGCTCACTGACCAGGAGGCCGTGGACGTGGCCGAATATTTCACCCACATGGATCGCCCGGATTTTGCGCCCAAGGGTAAGGACTGGCCCAACGATAAGAAGCCCGCTGATGCGCGCTATTAAGGGTGTTGATAGACATATGGGGCTGCACGCACCCTATGGGTCGCATGCAGTCGAAGGCATGCCACGCGCAGCAACCGAGACCAGGGGAGAATCAGTCCGGCTCATTCCTTGGAAAACACTGTCGGCGGTACTGATGTTGTCCTGCGCACCGGCGCTGGCAGTGAATGTGGCACCTGCCACCGACGTGTCGGCGCAAATATTCATCAACGCCAGCCAGCTCGACCGAGGCGACGTGACCAGCGCTGACGAAGACCCGGCGCTGGATCTGAAGCGCACTTTTATTACCCTTGACCATCGCTTCAATCAGAATTGGTCAGCGCAGGTAACGACCGACGTGCAGTGGCTGCGCAACGACGATCCGAGCGACGTGTGGCTGCGCCATGCCTACCTGCAGCGCAGCTTCGGCAAGGGCCGCTGGCTACGTCTGGGTAATGCGCCGACGGCATGGATTCAACAGGAGTCAATGCGTGAAGGCTACCGCTACATCGATGCCGGCCTGATCGCACGTACCAAGATGGGCGCACCGGCAGACTACGGAGCGCACGTCCAGTATGTGCGTGGGGATTTCACTTATGCCGCATCGATCGTGACCGGCGCGGGCTTCCAGCGACCTCGCCTGGGCAAGCGGGCCGATGTTGAGATGAGGCTCGGCTGGACGCCAGGCAAACGCCTAGAGCTGGCAGTGGGCGGTTACCGCGGCACCCGCGCCCAGGATGCCGGTCACAAACCGCGCGAGCACACCGCGCGGCGCTGGAATGCCATGGCCAGTTGGGTCGGCGAACGTGGACGCATCGGCGGGCAGTATTTCCACGCCGACAATTGGACCCGGGTCACCAAGCCCGGTGACGATGACCAGCGTGGATGGTCGGCATGGGCGAGCCACCAGATCACCCCTCGGTATGCGCTGTTCACCCGCCACGACATGACTCGCATGAGCCTGGACATCGACCCACGCATGCAGGAGCGTTACCACGTGATCGGTGTGGAGTGGAAACCCAATCGTCACCTGCGTCTGGCAGCAGTAGGCAAGCGCGTGCTGCAGGAGATGGCGAACGTGCGGATAGAGAGTCACGAGGCAGGCTTGTGGACGCAACTCGCATTCTGAACAGACGATCATGACCCGCCGCTGGCGCAGGGCTTCTGATCCACCCGACATGGCTTCTGTCCTAGGGGAGCGACCCGGCCGTCACTAACGGCATGCCGATAATCGGATAATCCGCAGATCGTATTGTTTGCTGCCGCGCACCGCTTGAGCGGCGATGGTGAGGGCTCGATGTTTCAGGACGCCGAGCCATGTGCCCCTCTCCCCCCTGGTTTCACCATCCCGAACGCCGCCTGCTGGCGGGTTTTCTCGGCCTGCTTTGGTCGGTGCTGGCTGGCGGCTGCGCGACGGCGAGCGCGCCGGTCGCGCCCGACACCATCGAGGAAGTCTCGGCCGCGCCCGTACCCGAGGCGCCCGAGTACATCCCCGTCGTGCGCTACGACCGCTACACCCTCGTGGAACTGGCACCAACAGCAGCGCAGCGCGACCTGCTGTTGCAGACCATCGACGTGTCGATGCCCGAGGATGCACGCGCCACGGTCGGCGACGGGCTACGGCATGTGCTCAAGCGCAGCGGTTACGGCTTGTGCCAGACGGCGCACGCGGTGATCGAGCTGTACACCCTGCCGCTGCCGGCGGCGCACCTGCACCTCGGCCCCATGACCCTGCGCGATGCGCTGCTCACCCTGGCTGGTCCGGCCTGGGAACTGCACGCGGATGACCGCGCGCGGCAAATCTGCTTCGAGCGGCCCGGCGACAGCATGACCGCCGACAACGTACCCGCGCCGCCCGCCACCGAGGCGGTGCAGACGTTCCCGCTGGTGCCCGAGGCATCGGAAGGTCAGCCATGAACGCCCCGCAGCCCGCCCACCGTTCAACGGCCGCCGTGATGGTGCAGAGCCTG
The DNA here is from genome assembly GCF_022436665.1 of Stenotrophomonas sp. Y6. Lineage (NCBI taxonomy): Bacteria > Pseudomonadati > Pseudomonadota > Gammaproteobacteria > Lysobacterales > Lysobacteraceae > Stenotrophomonas > Stenotrophomonas sp. Y6. Next base: position 32,099 of record NZ_JAKUKB010000008.1, on the reverse strand, counting down.
ATGTGGCTCTGGCTGATCGGCCTCAGTGTTCTGGTGGCCCTGGGCTACCAGGCCATGAACGACCAGGCCGACCAAGATCGCCTCGATTCCCGCCTGCAACGCTTGGAAGCGCAGGCAACAGGCCTGGCCGAGGCCGTCGAGGCCATCCAGCAGCGTCCGGCCGTCGCCACGGCGGCAGACCTCAAAGACACCCGCCAAATCCTGGAAGCACGCGCGGCCCAGGTCGAGAAATCGCTCAGCGGCTACGCCGCTGCCGACGATCTTCAGGCACTGCGCGCCGAGGTCGAGCAGATCAAGACGCGCCAGACCGCTGCGCGCGCGGCTCGCGCACCGAGCAAGCCCGCCGCCAAATCCGAACCACCGCCGTTCCCGTTCCGCATCGTCAGTGCCGAACTGCGCGCCGGCCAGCGCAGCGTGTCCGTCGCGCCGAGCGGCGGGGACTTCACGCCCGACCAGCTCCAGGTGCTGCTGCCCGGCGATGCGGTCGGCCCGTGGCGCTTGCAGACCGTCGAGGGCAGCACCGCGGTGTTCCAGGCCGGCGCCCAAATCCGCCGCGTGGCGATTCCCTGATCGGAGCACACTATGAAGCCGTCGATCATCCTCTCCGCGTTCCTGCTGGCCTCGGCCCAGTGGCCCGCCTGGGCCCAGCAGCCCACCTCCGCTCCCGCCCGCAATGCGCAGAGCCAGGAGCGCCCGCTGGCCGCCCGCGCCCTGGACGACCGGGTGGCAAGCGACTGGGGGCTGCAACCACAGGAATGGGCGCGCTACCGCGAACTGATGGACGGGCCCTTGGGCATCTACTCGCCCAACCTGGACCCGCTGTCGGCCCTGGGCATCGAGGCCCGCACCGATGAAGAACGGCGGCGCTATGCCGAACTGCAAGTGCAAGTCGAAGCGCGCCGCGTGGAGAAGCTGCTCGCCTATCAGCGTGCCTACGACGAGGCCTGGCAGCGCTTGAACCCCGGCATGCAACGGGTAAACCTGCCTGACGACAAGCCAGCGGCCGGAGCCACGCGCGGCTCGGGTCGCACGGCGGTGTTCGTGAAGGACGGTTGCGCGGCCTGCGACCAGCTCGTGCAGCGTCTGCAATCGGCGGGCACCGAGTTCGACCTGTACATGGTGGGTAGCCGCCAGGACGACGGGCGCATCCGCGATTGGGCCAAGCGCGCGAACGTCGATCCTGCGCGCGTGCGCGGCGGCACCATCACGCTGAACCATGACGGCGGCCGCTGGCTGTCGCTGGGCCTGCCCGGCGACTTGCCCGCGGTCGTGCGCGAGGTGAACGGCCAATGGCAGCGCCAGCCGTAGCCGTCCCCCTGCGCGCACTGATGCTCGTCGCTGGCTTGTGCGCCTGCGTAGCCCAGGCCCAGGAGGTTCCGCCACCGGCCTACCAGCTTGCCGCCCAGCGAGCAGGCATCCCTTCGACGGTGCTCTACGCCGTGGCCTTGCAGGAGAGCGGCATCCGCCGCAACGGTCGCACCGTCCCGTGGCCGTGGTCCCTCAACGTCGCCGGCCAGTCGCGCCGCTTTGCCACGCGCGCCGATGCCTGCACAGGTCTCCAGCAGGCGATGCGCTCCACGCCGCACACGCGCATCGACGCGGGCCTGGGCCAGATCAACCTCGGCTATCACCAGCGGCGCTACGCCAATGCGTGCGACTTGCTCGACCCGTACCGCAACCTCGCCACCGCTGCCGAGATCCTGAAGGAACAGCACGCCCCCGGCGAGGACTGGTTGCTGGCGATCGGCCGCTACCACCGCCCCGCGGGCGGTGAACCCGCTGCCCGCTATCGCCGTAGCGTGTCCCGCCACCTTGCCCGTGTGCAGGGCGTGCGCCCAGCCGCCGCGGCCCTCGCCGCGCGCCAGGAGACATCCCCATGACGACATCCCATCTGGCCTTTCGGGGTCTGCTCGTACTGCTGGCGGGCCTGCCGCTGGCCTCGCGTGCCGGCGAGCCGCTGATCGTGGTCGAAGACCGGGGCGGCGCGGCGGCGCTGCCGTACTACGAAGCCCTGAACCTCCAGCCGCGCGCCGGAGCGCCGGCCCGGCCGCCGATCCCGATGCCCCAGGTTCCCTCCACGCCGGCAGACGAGGCCGCGATGCTGCCGGTACGCAGCGCCAAGCTCACACCCGGCACCGTCGCGCAGCGGGTCATCGAGGCTCCGGGTCTGCGGCCTTTCGTGGTCGTCGGCGACGACGAAACTTCCCGGGCCTGGCTGCGTCGCCGTGCGGTTGCGCTGCGCGAGCGCGGCGCGGTCGGCCTGGTGGTCAACATCGAGACCGTGCAGGCCTTGGCGCGGTTGCGCGCCCTGGTGCCCGGCGTGCCGCTCGCACCCGTGTCCGGCGACGACCTGGCCGAGCGCCTGGGCCTGCAGCACTACCCGGCGCTGATCACGGCCACCGGCATCGAGCAATGAAGCCATGTCGGGGAAACAGCCAGTTGAGGTACTGCTTCGCCCAGCGGTGGAGCTATATACCGTCGCGGCGTGTGCAGGCGCCGCGTTTCTGTCCCTGGTGGCACCCTGGTCGCTCGCGCTGAGCCCCGCCATGGGCGTCGGCAGCGCGCTGGCGTTCGGGGCCTACGGCGCCATCCGCTACCGCGATGCCCGGGTCATCCTGCGCTACCGGCGCAACATCCGCCGCCTGCCGCGCTACGTGATGACCAGCAGGGACGTGCCGGTCAGCCAGCAGCGGCTGTTCGTGGGGCGTGGGTTCTTGTGGGAGCAGAAGCATACCCATAGGCTCATGCAGACGTACCGGCCGGAGTTCCGCCGCTACGCCGAGCCGACACCGGCCTACCGGCTGGCGCGTCGCCTGGAAGAACGGCTGGAGTTCGCCCCGTTCCCGCTGTCCCGGCTGCCTGCGCTCACCGGCTGGGACGTGCCTTTCAACCCGGTGCGGCCGCTGCCGCCTGTTGGCGGCCTGCCGCGCCTGCACGGCATCGAACCCGACGAGGTGGACGTCAGCCTGCCGCTGGGCGAGCGCGTCGGGCACTCGCTGGTGCTGGGCACTACGCGCGTAGGCAAGACGCGACTGGCCGAGTTGTTCGTGACCCAGGACATCCGGCGCAAGAACGCCGCGGACGAGCACGAGGTCGTGATCGTCATCGATCCCAAGGGGGACGCGGACCTGCTCAAGCGGATGTACGTCGAGGCCAAGCGAGCGGGCCGCGAGCGCGAGTTCTACGTCTTCCATTTGGGCTGGCCGGACATTTCCGCGCGCTACAACGCCGTGGGCCGCTTCGGCCGCATCAGCGAGGTGGCCACCCGCGTCGCGGGGCAGCTTTCCGGCGAAGGCAACTCAGCCGCCTTCCGAGAGTTTGCGTGGCGATTCGTCAACATCATCGCCCGCGCCCTGGTGGAGCTGGGACAGCGGCCCGACTACATGCTGATCCAGCGGCACGTCATCAACATCGACGCGCTGTTCATCGAGTACGCCCAGCACTACTTCGCCAAGACGGAGCCCAAGGCCTGGGAGGTGATCGTCCAGATCGAGGCCAAGCTCAACGAGAAGAACATCCCGCGCAACATGATCGGGCGCGAGAAGCGCGTGGTGGCGCTGGAGCAGTACCTCTCGCAGGCGCGCAACTACGACCCGGTGCTGGATGGCCTGCGCTCGGCGGTTCGCTACGACAAGACGTACTTCGACAAGATCGTCGCATCGCTGCTTCCGCTGCTGGAGAAGCTGACAAGCGGCAAGATCGCCCAGCTCCTGGCCCCGAACTATTCCGACCTGACCGACCCGCGCCCGATCTTCGACTGGATGCAGATCATCCGTAAGAGGGCCATCGTCTATGTGGGCCTGGACGCGCTGTCCGACGCCGAGGTCGCCGCAGCGGTGGGCAACTCGATGTTCAGCGATCTCGTGTCGGTCGCCGGGCACATCTACAAGCACGGGATCGACGATGGCCTGCCGGGAGCATCGGCCGGTGCGCGCGTGCCGATCAATGTCCATGCCGACGAGTTCAACGAGTTGATGGGCGACGAGTTCATCCCGCTCATCAACAAAGGCGGCGGTGCCGGCCTGCAAGTCACGGCCTACACGCAGACCCTCTCGGACATCGAGGCCCGCATCGGCAACCGCGCCAAGGCCGGTCAGGTGATCGGAAATTTCAACAATTTGTTCATGCTAAGGGTCAGGGAGACCGCGACGGCCGAACTCCTAACGAGGCAGTTGCCGAAGGTCGAGGTCTATACGACCACCATCGTGAGCGGCGCGACCGACAGCTCGGACATTCGCGGGGCGACGGATTTCACGTCGAACACCCAGGACCGCATCAGCATGTCCAGCGTGCCGATGATCGAGCCGTCGCATGTCGTCGGCCTGCCCAAGGGCCAGTGCTTCGCGCTGCTGCAGGGCGGCCAGCTTTGGAAAGTGCGCATGCCGCTGCCGGCGCCGGACCCGGACGAGGTGATGCCGGCAGACTTGCAGCAACTGGCCGGGTATATGCGCCAGAGCTACAGCGAAGCGACGCAGTGGTGGGAGTTCACCAGCTCCCCGGCCTTGCAGGAGACAGGCCTGCCCGACGACCTGCTGGATGACGCCGCTCCGGCCGAACCTCCCGCGGTGGCCACCGTCAGCGACGATGGCGCCGGCAACGAGGCCTCGCAATGAAGGACGCCGCCTCGACTGCGCAGAGGGAGCAGAACCAGCGCCAGGGCCTGATCGTCGGCACCATCACCTTGCCGTTCCGGCTGCTCGGGGTACTGATCGGCTCGCTGCTGTTCTCGATCGTCGTGGAGTGCGTCGGCATGCACCTGTTCTGGAAGGACCAGGGCTGGCGGCACTCGCAGGAGATGTTGCAGTACGAACTGGGGCACCTGTCCAGCCACTTCACGCGCAGCGTGGTCGTGCAGGAGCCGGGGCGCACGGCGCACGAGCTGGTGGACACCGGCTACGAATGGGTATTCGTGCGCTCCGGTCTGCTGGAACGCATGAGCCAGACCGCCGGACGCGCCCGCGCTCCCAGCCAGGGACAGACGCACAATTTCCGCTACTACATCAGCCAGGTTTATGTCTGGACCGAGAGCTACCTGATCGCCGCTGCTTTCACGACGCTCACGTTCCTGGTGCGCCTTCTGATCCTGGTGCTCACGCTGCCGCTGATCTTCACCGCGGCGTTTGTCGGGCTGATCGACGGCCTGGTGCGGCGCGACGTGCGCCGGTTCGGCGCGGGCCGGGAATCCGGCTTCATCTACCACCGTGCGAAGGCGAGCCTGATGCCGCTGGCCGTGCTGCCCTGGGTCACGTACCTCGCGCTGCCGATCTCGGTGCATCCGCTGCTGATCCTGCTGCCGAGCGCCGCCTTGCTGGGGCTGGCGGTCTCCCTGACCGCGGGGAGCTTCAAGAAGTACCTCTAGGTCATCAATCCGGGCATGCGCGAGTTCCTATTGTTTGCGGCCTAAAAGGCCCTCGCTGCCCACGATCAAGCCATTGCTGATCACACAGGAATGGCGCGATGTTGGCTCCGATCTGGCAGCGTGCCGCGCATCGCGGCGTGCCCATCTTTCTCGTGACGGCCCTGCTGGGTCAGTCCCCGATGGCGTTGGCCGAATCCCCCGCACAGCGCCAGGAGCTGGTCGCCGCGCTGCGCCAGCTCGACGCGCTGGAGCGCTCCGTCGCCGACAGCGCCGCGCATGCCCCCGTCCAGCCGGGCGAGCGCTACCACTTCGACTACCCGCGGCTGCTGGCTGACCTGGCGCGCGTGCGCGCCGGCATCCAGGCCCATCTCGCACCGTCGCGTGCCCAGCCGCGCGATCCCTCCGAACTGGCCGGCGACTACCGCGCCGAGCGGGCCGCTTCGCCATCGCCGACGGCGACTGCGGAAGGCAAGCCATGAACGGTGCCCAAATCTCGGCATTTCAAGCCAATAGCGGCATTGCGCCTTCCGCGATGGCGACCGTGCTGATCGGCGTCGTGTTCGCGGTGCTCCTCGTGTGGGGCGTTTGGGCCATCCGCACGGCCTATGTCGGCTGGGCCGAGAACCGACTCAACCAGCGCCAGTTTCTCGGCGTCGTCGTCCGCTTCCTGGCGATGTACCTCGTGCTGACTTTTTTCCTCCTCTCCTGACCCTGAAGGGACTGACTATGCAAACCATCCTCACTTCCCGCATCGCCCAACGCATCGCCGTGGCGCTGGCCTTCGCCACGCCTCCGGTTCTGTCGTATCCGCAAGGCTTGCCGCAGTTGGAGAACCCGACCCGTGGCACCGGCAACGGCATCATGGAGACCATCCGCAATTACGGCTACGACATCATCATGCTGGTGGCCCTGCTGGTGGTGGCCTCCATGTTCATCGGCGTCTGCTATCACGCCTACGGGACCTACGCGGAGATCCATACCGGCCGCAAGACCTGGGGCCAGTTCGGCCTCACCGTCGCGATCGGTGCCGTGCTGCTCGTAATTGGCATCTGGCTACTCACCGAAGCCACCGGCATCCTGTAAGGCGAGGCCGGTATGTCCGAGCAGCAGCACGTCCGTGCGGACGGGACGGTCACGTTCCTTCCGCACCGGCTCAACCGTCATCCCGTTGTCGTGCGCGGCCTCACCGCCGACGAGCTGTGGATCTGCTGCGGCCTGTCCGGTGCCGCCGGCCTGCTGGTCGGTGCCCCGTTGTCCTGGGTGTTCCGCACCATCGCCATCGCGCCGACGTTCGTTGTCCTGGGTGTGGCCCTGGGCATCTTCGTCGGCGGCGGCATCCTGCGCCGGCTCAAGCGCGGACGTCCCGACACCTGGCTGTATCGGCAACTGCAATGGCGAATCGCCACTCGCCATCCACTGATGGCCGGCTGGGTGAGCGGCCATGCGCTGATCTCGCGCTCGGGCTTCTGGACCACACGCAGGAGCACGCAATGAGCCGTTTCAAGAACGAAATTTCGCACCTGCAGGCGCACATCAAGACGCTCCGCCTGGGCGCTGGGGCTCTGGTCGTCGTCGCCCTGGTCATGGGCGCCGGCTGGTGGAGCGCCCCGCGCGACCTGACCATCCACGTCCCGCCCGACCTGCGCTCCGGCAGTACCCGCAAATGGTGGGAGGTACCGCCCGAATCGGTCTATGCGTTCACGTTCTACGTGTTCCAGACGCTGAACCGCTGGCCGACGAATGGCGAAGAGGACTACGCACGCAACCTCCACACGCTCTCGCCGTACCTCACCCCGTCCTGCCAGGCCTTCCTGCGCGCGGACTACGACTACCGCCGCAGCACGGGCGAGCTGCGCCAGCGCGTGCGCGGCATCTACGAAATCCCCGGCCGCGGCTACGGCGACGACCCCACGGCGCGCGTGCGCGTGGTCTCCGAGCGCGACTGGGTGGTGACGCTCGACATCACCGCCGACGAGTACTACGGCGCCGAGCAGGTCAAGCGCGCTCTCGTGCGCTACCCGGTGAAAGTCACGCGGGTGGACATCGATCCCGCCCGCAACCCCTTCGGCCTGGCGCTTGACTGCTACGACGGTGCGCCCCAGCGCATCAGCGCCCCGGAGCCGACGCGCCCGGCGCCTGGCGGCCTGTCTCCGCAAGCGCCCCAAGGAGGAAACACCCCATGAAGCATCCTGTACTCGTGCTGCTGGGGCTGCTGGCCGCGGCCGCGGCACCCGTCTCCCATGCTGTGGAGATTCTGCGCTGGGAACGCATGCCGCTCGCGGTGCCGCTGAAGGTGGGCCAGGAGCGCATCGTGTTCATCGACCGGAACGTCCGCGTGGGCGTGCCTGCGGGCGTGGGCGAACGCCTGCGCGTGCAGAGCGCGGGGGGCGCGGTGTACCTGCGCGCCAGCGAGCCGATCGAGCCCACGCGGCTGCAATTGCAGGACGCCGACACGGGCGCGCTGATCCTGCTCGACATCGCGGCCGAGCCGCCCAAGGACGGCGAAGCCGAGCTGGAGCCGGTGCGCATCGTCGAGGGCAGCAGCACCCCGGCGCGCTATGGCGATCAGCCAGGCGGTGCCGATGAGGCCCCGGCACGCGCCCAGGATCAGGCAGGTACGCGGGCAGCGCGGCGCGAGACGCCGGTTTCGGTCGTCCTGACGCGCTTCGCCGCGCAGAACCTCTACGCGCCGCTGCGCACCGTGGAGCCGCTGCCCGGCGTCATGCGGGTGAACCTGCGCCGTGGCCTCGACCTCGGCACGCTGATGCCGACGCTGCCGGTGCGCGCGGTCGCGCTCGCGTCGTGGCGTCTGAAAGACCAGTGGGTCACCGCCGTGCGTCTGACCAACAGCAGCAGCGGCTGGGTCACGCTCGACCCGCGCGTGCTGCAAGGCGATTTCCTCACCGCCACCTTCCAGCACGAAGCACTCGGCCCCCGCGGGACGCCCGAGGACACGACCGTCCTGTACCTGGTAACGGGGGGGCACGGCCTCGCGCAATCGCTGCTGCCGGCGATCCACCGCTTCGATCCGGCTGTGCACCTGCCGCAGCCGGACGCTGAAGCCGACGACGGCAAGGAGGCTCGCCATGCGCAGTAACGGCTTGCTCAAGTGGCTGATGATCCCGGTTGCCTTGCTGGTGCTGTTCGTTGCCATCCGGCTGTTCTCCGGCGGAAGCACGTCGGCACCGCCCACCGCGGATGCCGGTTCCAAGCTCACGCCCGAGGAAATGAAGGCGTTGGGCATCGAAGGCGACACCCCGCGCGATACCGTGGCAACGCTCGTCGCCCAGGTGAAGCAGTTGCGCACCGAGCTTCAGACCGCGCTGACCGACAACAAGTCGCAGCGCGAGGAAAACCAGCGGCTGCGCCAGCGCGAGAACTCCATCGACCAGCGCATCAATTCGGCCCTCGAATCCGAGCGCTCCAACCTGCGCCGCGACCAGGAACAGGCGGCCAGCGCGCGCCAGCAGACCGAGGGGCTGCTCGCCGACCTGCAGCGGCGTCTGGACAGCATCGGCGGGCGCGGCGGCGGCCATGCCGATCTGCCCGTGGGCCTGGGGCTGCGCGATGGCGACGAGGCCGGCATGGAAGGCGGCATGCGCTGGGTCGAGCCGGACGACGCGAAGAAGACCGAGGGACGCAACGGCAGTCGTGGCGCGGGCAGCGGCATGAGCTTCCCGACGAGCTTCGGCCCGGCACAAAGCACGCTGGAAACGAGCGCGGAAACCGTGGCGAACGCTGGCGCACGTGCGGCAGGCGTCAAGAGCGCCAAGCCGGTCTATACCGTGCCAACCAACTCGACGCTGATGGGGTCGGTCGCGATGACGGCGCTGATCGGTCGTGTTCCGATCGACGGGACGGTGAACGATCCGTACCCCTTCAAGGTACTGGTCGGGCCGGACAACCTGACGGCCAATGGCATCGACATTCCCGACGTAGCAGGTGCCGTGTTCAGCGGAACCGCATCGGGCGACTGGACGCTTTCGTGCGTGCGCGGTCAGGTGCGCAGCATCACCTTCGTCTTCCACGACGGCACGATCCGCACCATTCCCGAAGACCGCGACGGCAACCAGCAGAACAACCAGCAGCGCGACGGCCTGGGCTGGATCAGCGATCCGTATGGCATCCCTTGCGTCAGCGGCGAGCGGCGCAGCAACGCCCAGCAGTACCTCGGCTCGCAGGCCCTGATCACCGCGGCCGGTGCCGGTGTGGCCTCGCTGATCGACAGCGACAGCGGCCAGATGTCCTACGTGGGCGCCGACGGTTCCATCGGCAGCGTCGGCATCTCGGGCAACGAGGCCGTGGGCCGCATCCTGGCCGGTGGCGTGCGCGACATGGCGGACTGGGTGAACAAGCTGTACGGGCAGGCGTTCGCGGCCGTCTATGTCCAGCCCGGCGCGAAGGTCGCCGTCCACCTCGAAAAACCGCTCGCCATCGACTTCGATCCCGAAGGCCGCAAGGTCGATCACCGCGCAGGAGAAAGCCATGCTCTCGAACTTGAATAGGGGCCTGGCGCTGGCCCTCGCCGTCGCGGTGCTCGGCGGCTGCGCCACCAGCAAGGAAAAGCTGCTGCCCCACGGCGACAGCACGATGATGGACATCTGGCAGCAGAACGCCGGCGACGGCGGCGGGAGCGCCGGCCAGGCGGCACGCCGGCAGTTGCTCGACGCGCGCCAGAGCCTGCGCCGGCCGCTGACCGAGGCCGACGTGCAGGCCGCGCCCGCCGAGCAGACGCGCTACACGCGCACCGCACGCAACGAGGTCTATCGCCAGTTCCACCGGCTGCCGAATCCCGATCTCGTCATGTACGTGTATCCGCACCTGGCGGGCTCGGACCCTGTACCTGTGCCGGGCTACACGACGGTCTTCCCCCTCTATCAGCGCGTGCAGTACGCCATGCCGGGCGAGCGCGTGGAGGACTACTGATGCGCTGGAAACTTCCCTGGCCAAAGCTGGCCGCATCCGGCATCGGCGACGAAGAGAAGCCGGACGGCTGGCAGCGCCATGTCCAGGCCTTGCACCAGGCCGGCATCCCCGAACCCGGCACAGCGGTCCAGGACCGCAGGCCGGCGACGGTAGCCGACGAGCAGGCGCTGTACGACGTCGCGCCGTCGTTCGCGGAACTGCTGCCTTGGGTGGAGTTTCTGCCGCAGTCGAAGTCCATGCTGCTGGAGGATGGGCAGTCGGTCGCTGCCTTCTACGAGCTGGTGCCGCTGGGCACCGAGGGCCGGGAACCCGGCTGGCTCGCGCATGCCCGCGATGCCTTGGAGAACGCGCTCCAGGACTCGTTCGATGAGCTGGACGAAAACCCCTGGGTGCTCCAGCTCTACGCCCAGGACGAGCCCAGCTTCGACCAGTACATGCAGACCCTGCGCGACTATGTGCAGCCGCGCGCCCGCGATACCGCGTTCACCGAGTTCTACCTGCGCTTCTTCGGCCACCATCTGCGCGCGGTCGCCAAGCCGGGCGGCCTGTTCGAGGACACGGTGGTCACGCGGCTGCGCTGGCGCGGCCAGACGCGGCGGGTGCGCATGGTGATCTATCGCCGTGCCACCGGGCAGGCAAGCCGCCGCGGCCAGACACCCGAGCAGATGCTGAACATCGTCTGCGACCGCCTGTGCGGCGGCTTGGCGAACGCCGGCATCCAGGCACGGCGCATGGTCGCAGCCGACGTCCACGACTGGCTGCTGCGGTGGTTCAATCCGCGCCCCGCGATGCTCGGGCCGAGTGCAGAGGACCGGGAGCGCTTCTACGCGCTGGCGCGCTACCCCGACGAGGCCGAGGAAGGCGAAATCGAGCTGGCGAGCGGGCGGGATTTCAGCCAGCGGTTGTTCTTCGGCCAGCCACGCTCCGACGTGGAGCACGGCACCTGGTACTTCGACGGCATGCCGCACCGTGTGCTGATCACCGACCGGCTCCGCATGCCGCCCGCCACGGGTCACCTGACGGGCGAAACCCGCAAGGGCGATGCGATCAACACCCTGTTTGACCAGATGCCGGAAGACACCTTGATGTGTCTCACCATGGTCGCCACACCGCAGGATGTGCTGGAAGCGGACTTGAACCACCTGGCGAAGAAGGCCGTGGGCGAGACGCTGGCGTCGGAGCAGACGCTCAAGGACGTGCAGGAGGCGCGGTCCCTGATCGGCAGCGCGCACAAGCTCTACCGGGGAACGCTGGCGTTCTACCTGCGCGGGCGCGACGAGGCGGAACTGGACCGGCGCGGCCTGGACCTGGCGAACGTGATGCTCAACGCCGGCTTGCAGCCGGTGCGCGAGGACGACGAGGTGGCGCCACTCAACAGCTACTTGCGCTGGCTGCCGTGCTGCTACAACCCCGGCCAGGATCGGCGCAGGTGGTACACCCAACTGATGTTCGCGCAGCACATCGCGAACGTATCGCCGGTGTGGGGCCGCGCCCAGGGTACCGGGCATCCCGGCATCACCGTGTTCAACCGCGGCGGCGGCCCGATCACCTTCGATCCGCTCAACCGCCTAGACCGACAGATGAACGCCCACTTGTTCCTGTTCGGCCCCACCGGCTCCGGCAAGAGCGCCACGCTCAACAACCTATTGAATCAGGTCACGGCCATCTACCGGCCAAGGCTGTTCATCGTGGAAGCCGGCAACAGCTTCGGCCTGTTCAGCGACTTCGCCAAGCGCCTGGGCCTGACCGTGAACCGGGTCAAGCTGGCCCCCGGCTCGGGCATCAGCCTGGCCCCCTTCGCCGACGCGCGCCGGCTGATCGAGACGCCCAGCGACGTGCAGACGCTCGATGCCGATGCGCTGGACGAAGACCTGCCACCGGATGTCGCGGCGATGGAGGCAGACGAGCAGCGCGACGTGCTGGGCGAACTGGAGATCACGGCACGGCTGATGATCACCGGCGGCGAGGACAAGGAAGAAGCCCGGATGACGCGGGCCGATCGCTCGCTTATCCGCCAGTGCATCCTCGACGCCGCCGAGCACTGCGTGGCCGAGAAGCGCACGGTGCTCACGCGCGACGTGCGCAATGCACTGCGCACCCGCGGCCAGGACCCAACGCTGCCCGAGATGCGCCGCGTGCGACTGCTGGAAATGGCGGATGCGATGGATATGTTCTGCCAAGGCACGGATGGCGAGATGTTTGACCGCGACGGCACACCATGGCCGGAAGCCGACATCACCCTGGTCGATCTGGCGACCTACGCCCGCGAGGGCTACAACGCACAGCTCTCCATCGCCTATATCAGCCTGATCAGCACGGTGAACAACATCGCCGAACGCGACCAGTATTTGGGGCGCCCGATCATCAATGTGACCGACGAAGGACACATCATCACGAAGAATCCGCTGCTCGCGCCCTACGTCGTGAAAATTACAAAGATGTGGAGGAAATTGGGGGCCTGGTTCTGGCTCGCGACGCAGAACATCGACGACCTGCCACGCGCCGCGGAGCCAATGCTCAACATGATCGAGTGGTGGATCTGCCTCAGCATGCCACCCGATGAAGTCGAGAAGATCGCGCGGTTCCGCGAACTCTCGCCCGCGCAGAAGGCGCTGATGCTGTCGGCCCGCAAGGAGGCGGGCAAGTTCACCGAGGGAGTCATCCTCTCCAAGAGCATGGAAGTGCTGTTCCGCGCCGTGCCGCCAAGCCTGTACCTCGCGCTTGCGCAGACCGAACCCGAAGAGAAGGCCGAGCGCTACCAGCTCATGCAGCAATACGGCTGCACCGAACTGGAAGCGGCCTTCAAGGTAGCCGAGAAGATCGACCAAGCACGCGGCATCGAGTCGCCGGCCTTGGAACTGTCGTAAGCCGGAGAACGCCATGGAACCGAAACGTCCCTCCATCCCGATGCAGGTCCAGGCGTTCCGCCGTCGCAATCGGCGGCTCCGCTGGCCTTGGGTATTGGCTGCTGCGCTGGTCGCGCTGCTGCTGATCTGGCTGGTGTCCCGGTCGCCCGGTGATTCCTCGCCACAGCCGCCCGCGCCGGCCAGCATCATGCAGCCCTCCGGCCCGCCCTGGCAGATGGGCAACCCGGAGGGTCGCTTCACGCTGACGCTCTATGCCGACCTGGAATGCCCGTTCTGCCGGGAGTACTTCCCCCAGCTCAAGCACTGGGTCGGCAACAACACCGACGTGGCGCTGCAATGGCACCACCAGCCGCTGGCCGCGCACGAGCCGGCCGCGTCGGCCGAGGCCCGCCTGGCCGAGTGCGCCGCCGAAGCAGGCGGGCATGCGGCGTTCTGGCAGGCAGTCGAATGGGTCTATGCCCATACGCGCAGCGACGGCCAGGGCTTGCCGGATGGGCTGCGCTACCCCGAATCCACACCGGCCGTCGAGCAGTGCATGGCAAGCGAACGTCCCGATGCGACCATTCGCGCCCAAGCCGCGGAAGCCACCAAGAGCGGCGTAACCGCAACGCCGTCGCTGCGCCTGCTCGATCGCCAGACGGGACAGGCCATCCTGCTGCAGGGGCCGATCGAGGGCGACGCCTTGCTGTCGGCGATGGACATGCTGGCGGCCGATAACCCGGCCAGCGATGCGGCGGCCGTGGTCACCACCCCCACATCCGAAATGCCTGCCGACGTTGTCGGCGACATGCCCAGGTAGCCCTCGGTCTTGGAGGCTACGGCTCGGCTTGCCGCGCTGACCGCTACCCGTTCGCTTCGCATCCTGGCTGCGAACAATCACCGCTGCGCGGTGGTGGATGCAACTTGCTCCGCTGTTTCCATCCCCAGGAGGGCTTGCCCTCCCAGGGTGGCGCCTTCCGTCTACATTCTGGAGGTTCGCCATGTCTCTCATCGTCAATGGCTCCTGCGTGGAGCCACGTATTGCCCCAGCGTCCCAATCTGATGACCGGATCATCCGGCAAGCCATCGCGCTGCTGGAACAGCGGATCTTCAAGAAGGGGCCATTCCTGGATGGGCCCACCGCTGTCAAGGATTACCTGCGCCTGAAATTGGTCGCCGAGCCGAACGAAATCTTCGCTGTCGTTTTCCTCAACAACAAGCACGAGGTACTCGCCTACGAACCGATGTTCAAGGGCACGATCCATTCGGCCACGGTACATGCGCGCCCGATCATGCAGCGTGCCCTGGAACTGAACGCCGCAGCCGTCATTTTTTCGCACCAACATCCTTCTGGCTGTACGGAGCCATCAAGCGCAGACTGCGCGATAACGCAAACATTGAAGACTGCCTTGGCACTGATCGATGTGAGGGTGCTGGATCACCTCATCGTCGGCCAGGGTACACCGTACTCGTTCGCGGAATCCGACATGCTGTAGCAATGACATCGGCTCCTTGATCTATGCGGAGGCTTCGGCCTCCGCTTTTTCATGGGTGGAAGACAAGCAGGTATGCGGGCAGTCCGCGATGCGCATTGTTTGTTGGGGCCGCATCGGCTTCGCGTTTGACTACTGTCCTGATCAACTTCAAGGGCACGCGACATGCCAGCATCTCTTTCCAGGTTCGCGCCGGGCTGGCGAACCCTCGGCCTGGCCGTCGCGTTGCCGGCCGCCCTGGCCGTTTTCAGCCCGGCCACCTTCGCCGCCGACGTAGTGGTCGTCACCGACAGTCGCCACCCGGTCAAGACCATGGGCGGCGAACGGCTGATCGAACTGGACGAAGCCCACCGGATTGAAGCGGAGCTTTCGGCGGGACTGTCCGCCGACTCCGAACAGGCAACAGTCATCGTCAGGCGCCGGCTCTCCAGCGGCGGTGCCGATCTCCAGCGACGCATCGCTTCCGCATACCAGGGCGTCACAGACGCATGGAGCCTGGGCATCACCGGCATCCCGGCCGTCGTCGTAGACCAACGCTACGTGGTCTACGGCGAACCGGACGTGGCTCGCGCCGTCGCGCGCATCGAGCAGTACCGGAGGAACCAGCCGTGACCCGACCATTCGACCTGTTGAGGCGCCTGCGCGCTGGCGTGGCGTCCGTGCTGCTACTCAGTGCCACCGGAAGCTACGCCCTCGACACCGCCACCGTCGTCGGCTCGGTGGCATCGCCCGACTGCCTCGAATACCGGGTCGTCGGCATCTGCTACTGGCTCTACTGCACTTGGACCGGCTGCACCGTGCGCACGTCTATCAAGGTTCGCCACTACATCCCCGATGCCGTCGTCTCCAGCTACAGCAATACCGGCGAGAACCCCTGGGTCGAAGTCCGGGCGATGAGCACGCCCAACCCATCCGCCCAAGCAGGCGGCGACGGAACCACGAACGAATACCACGAGAACGACCTCGCCAAGTTCAAGAACGCCGACGTGATCGGCCACCCTGGCGTCGAGGTGTTCAACCAGTTCGTCTCGTCGTCGGGCTACTTCTGCGAGGGCGCGGGTACGGCGTTCATGCCGTACTTGCTCAGCACGTTGGATACGCTGGCCTGGCGCTACAACGTGCCCGAGATGGCCTACCCGGAAGCGCTGGTTCCAGGCATGCGCGAGGTCGGCGCACGCACCACGATGAACCTCTGGGGCAACGTGTATCCCCGTGGCGGCTTCCTGCACCAGACCGACGACCACAAAGCTGGTGCTGTGGTGGCCCAACGTGCAGGTGATGTTGTCACGCGCCGCGGGCAGATCCACGTCTATCAGCCGCTGCTCGCCGATTCGCGGCCCGGCTACTGGCCTGCCGGCGCGCTGGTGGAGGGCGACGCATCGACCGGGAAATGGCAGGAACTCACACCCGTTCTGTCCTCGTCCTGCACGGTTTTCCCGCGTAACGATTTCCTGACCCAGTCCCAGCAAGGCGACTACGCCTGGGCATTGTGGCGGCCCTATGCCTGCTGCGAACGCAAGGGCCAGGTCTTCCTCGGCAGCGTCGATTTCAACTGAGGTGGCACCATGAAGATTCGTACCGCACTCAATCCGCTCTCCCGCCAGGCACGCCACACGAAGATCGTCCTGGCGCTGGCCGGCACGCTCGCGCTGGCCAGCGGCGTGGCCTGGGGCCAACTGGGCTACCAGACCAGCGGCAGCGTCATCGGCGATGACGTCATGTACTCGATCGGCGGCGGCAGTGCCGTGTCGATGGGACGCGCGGCCGGCATGCGCTCCCTCGGGGTGGGCGTGGGCTGGAACAGCAACTTGATCTGCGGCGACATGAGCATCCAGACCACGTTGAAGAACCAGCTCAACGGCATCACCAACGGCTTCCAGCAAATCATGTCGTCAGTGATCCAGAGCGCCACCAGCGCGGTGGCGTCTTTGCCTGCGCTGATCATCCAGCGCGCCGATCCCGGCCTCTACAACCTGCTTACCAATGGCGTGCTGCAGGCACGTCTCGATTTCGACCGCTCCAAGCTGACGTGCCGTGCCATGGCCGAGAAGATGGCCGACACGGCAGGCGGCCAGCTCGGCTGGAGCCAGATGGCCGAAGGCTTGGCGCTGCGCGATGCTGTGTCGAGTACGGATGCGGTCTCGGCCATCGAGCAGGCCGAGACGCGCCGCGGCAATGACGGCGTGCCGTGGATCGGGGGCAGCAACGCGGGCGGCTCCGGTCAGCCCGCAATCAAGGTCGTCGGCGATGTCACCCGCGCCGGCTACAACCTGGTCAACGGCCGCGGCGTGACCGATACGTCGTCCATCGCGCCGTCCAGTTGCAGCAGCCTCTCGTGCCAGACCTGGGCCTCGCCGCAGGCGGCCGTCGAGTGGGCCACGCGCGTGCTCGGCGAGAAGGAACAACGCACTTGCGATGCCTGCACAAAGACCGAGACGACGCCCGGCGTCGGGCTGACGCCGCTGATCCAGGAAGAGTACGACGCGAAGCTGCAGGCGCTCCAGGGTCTCGTCTCCAAGGCGAAGAACACGACGCCGGAGAACCTGCGCGAGGCCGGCAGTGCATCGCTGCCGATCACGCGCGGCGTGATCGAAGCACTACGCGACGAGCCCGACCAGCATCTGCTGTCGCAGCGCCTGGCGTCCGAGGTCGCGCTGTCGTCCGTGCTGGAGAAAGCGCTGCTGCTGCAGCGCACGCTGCTCACGGGGAAGAAGGAGCCCAACGTCGCGGCCAACGAGCTTGCGGTGGATGCCGTAAACAAGGAGAGCGACACACTCGACCGCGAAATCCGCAACCTCAAGACGGAACTGGAGCTGCGGCGCGAGCTGGCGAACAATTCGCCCATGGCGATCATCCAGCGCCACGGCGCGCGCGCGACTGGCTCGCGCGGCATCTACGAGGGCGACCCGGTGCCTGATCGTCTCGACCAGCTCCAGAAGGGCAATCCGGGGAGTCAGCCATGAACCAGGCGCGCATGACTTGGCGCCCCCTGCGCTGGCTGTTCAGCCGGCGCGCGGCGAAAACCCTGCTGTGGTTTGTGCTGGCCGTTGCCGCCGCTGTGGGGGTCAACGTCGCGGGCATCTACCTGGTCGGCAGTGTTTCGGCCTGGGAGCGGTGGCTGGCGGCCTCGGCAGGGTATTTCTTCATCTGGCGGCTGGGCGTGTATGGGGCAACGGCCTACGGATGGCTCTGGATGCGCCGCCGGGTGCTGGCCCGCGAAGACCAAAGCGGGACAGATGGGCAGGCGCGGCGCAGGCTGATCCGCGCCGAGATCGCCGGCGTCGCCGCCATCGTCGCGCTGGAGGCCGGCCTGCTGACCCAGGCCGCTTGAGGGAGATCAAGGCCATGACGCTTTTCACGACCGACTACCTGGAGTACTACCTCACCCTCGTGTCCTGGATCGTCAACAACGGCATCTGGGCCGTACTGGTGTCCAGCGGTGTGTTCGCGCTGCCGTTCGTCGCCATCGTCGTGCAGGAATGGCTGAAGGCCCGCGCAGAAGGCGCTGACGAAGGTAACAAGGGTGTGCTCTCGGCCGCGCGCATCGAGAACCGGGTCTTCGTCGCCATCGTGGTGGTGATGTTCGCCGGCATTCCGTTCATCGACGTGGACCTCAGCACCATCCAATACGACAGCTCACGCTCGGCACAGTGCCAAGTCAGCGTGCCGCAGCCCGCGGAGACCGGCTGGTCGCAGTCTTTCAGCACCATCAACAACCAGTCGGCGAAGGTGCCGGTCTGGTGGGCCTTCATGCACGCGCTTTCGCGTGCCGTCACGAGCGCCTCGGTGGCTGCGATCCCGTGCGGCACTGACCTGCGGCAGATGCGGATGGAGATCGACGCGACCCGTATCGACGACCCGGTGCTGGCCCAGGAAGTGGCGGATTTCTCGCGGGACTGCTACGGGCCGGCGCGCGCCAAGCTGTTCATGCAGCGCCCGGATCTCGATGAGCAACAGATGCACGACGTGACCTGGATCGGCTCGCGCTTTTTCACGGACACGGGTGGCTACTACGACAGCTACCGCTCCAGCACGGCGCGCGAGGCATGGCCCTATGACGACACCCGCGATGCAGGCCTCGCGCAGGTTGCCAATGGTGGCGGCTATCCGACCTGCAGGCAGTGGTGGTCGGACGGCAGCAACGGCCTGCGCGCGCGGCTGCTGGGGCAAGTGGACCCGAGCCTGCTGAATCGCCTGGCGGGCTGGGCCGGGTTCCTGAGCCGGGCCGAGGTGGACGATTCGGTGATCCGCGCCATCGCGTCACCGCGGCAGCAGAAATTGAACCAGGGCAGCGTCTATACGGACTACGGCGGTCAGATCGACAAGTCCTTACCGAACATCGTCACCCGTGCCGCGGGCGATGTGGGGATGACAGTCGGGGCGATCGCCGCATTCCCCGCCATGGATGTAGTACGCCAGGCCGTACCGATGGTGCTCGCCCTGCTCAAGATGGCGCTGGTCATCTGCATCCCGCTTGTGCTGCTCGTGGGCACCTACGACCTCAAGACAGTCGTTACCGTCAGCGTCGTGCAGTTCGCGCTGTTCTTCACGGATTTCTGGTTCCAACTCGCCCGCTGGATCGACAGCACCATCCTCGATGCGCTCTATGGGTGGGGCTTCGGGTGGAACCGGCCGCATACCAACTTCGATCCGCTGGTGGGGCTGAACAACGCCTTCGGCGACATGCTCATGATGTTCGTCATGGGCACGATGTTCATCGTGCTGCCTACGTTCTGGATCATGGCGCTGGCTTGGGCGGGCGTTCGCGCCGGCAACGTCCTGCAAGGCCTCGCCGGGGCGACCGCTGATGCCAAGGCCGCCGGCGGGAAAGGCGGAAGTATCGCGATCAATGCAGTGGCGAAGAAGTGAACACCACTAGTCATCCTCGACATGAGGATCGATGCGGAAACCATCGTAGGTGTAAAGGCCGAAACCTGCCGGTCCGTTTCGCCACTCTGGCTCGGGCAACGCTTCGCCCGAGTCGGCGTTGCGGGCCATCCAGGCAACCACCATGACGAACAACAGCAACAGAGCCAGCCAGAAGGCGGTGTAGAGCAATACCCCCAGCGCGGCCAGCTTGACCATCCACACCAGCACGGCAGCGGTGGCCAGCGGCATCCCCTTGGATGCCAACCAGTTCGACACACGCCGTTCGCCTCGCGCATACGCACGCCATCCGCGGCCAAATGCGCGGCCGAGACGTTCTGCGGCGCTGATGCGGGTGGTGGTGTTCATGGTCGTCTCCTACTACTGAGGAATACCTATTCCAGTTTGCTCCACTTCATTCGTTTCGTGGCGTCAACGTGTCTTCTTGCTACTTCAGGACGCTTCGTCCTATGGCCCCGCCGGACCGGGATCGGGCTCCACGCCGATGCGGTAGGTGGCAACGAAACGCGGCCAGTCCACATGGTCAACCAGGTCGATGTCCTCGACAACGCCGACCTTCGATCCCGTCCGCTCGAACAGTGCGATGCTCTTGTCGGGATAGTTGTTGCGCGACGGATAGAGCACGCCGTCGAACAGAGGCTGGCGGTCGTCTCGGCACATCGCATGCACCTGGGCAGACACCTGCTGCGTGTACGTGTAGTCGCGGCTGGCCAACTGCTCCAGGTTCAGGCCGAAGTAGCCCGCCATGACGCCCGGTGCCGTGAGGTCGGCCAGGCGCACGTCTTCCAGAACGCCTACGGCACGCACCAACCGGCTCTGGACTTCTTTCAGCGCGATCGAGCGTTGCGTGTCCGCGAGCCACTGGTGCTTGTGAAACACCGACTCCATCAGCGCCGTAGGCAGGTCGCGCCCCAGATAGAGCACGCCATAGGCCCGTGCCGGGTCATCGTAGCGATTCGTGCCGCTGCGGCCGTAGTAAAGGGGGCTGCCCCGATAGGCGACGCGGCTCACATGCTGGAGCAGTTCACCGGCATCGATCAGGAACGAAGGCAGCTCGTGGCTCATGACGGTCTCGCTTCAATGCACCTGCACGCCCAGCACGTTGAACACGGCCTCGGCCACGTCGTCGATCGTGCCATGCGTCACCGCATCCACCGGCGAGCGGCCGCCCAAGCCTTCGAGCGGTTCGGACAGCGCGCGATAGATCGTCCAGTGGTCGATGCCATCGATCTCCTGGAGCACGGTTTGGGTCAATTGCTGCTTCACCGGGTCGAGCTGCCAGTCGGGCAGCTTCTGGCCGCGCGGCCCCACGTTCAGCGCCAGCAACCGGCGCGCGAGGATGTCCTTGTAGATCTGCTGGCGCGACTTGTCGGCCAGCTTGGCGAACTCGGCGGGCGGCAGGTTGTGCGGCTGGTTGAAGGCTTCGAGCAGCACGGCGCGGCCTCGCTGGACGTCGGTTTCGGCCGGTGCCCAGCGCGTGTCGGCGCGCAGCGCAGCCGCCTTGCGCTCCAAGGCCTGCGCCACCGTTTCACCTTCCAGGTTGGCGGGCAGCTTCACCGCTTCCACGCGCTCGTGAATGAACGCCTGCAACTCGGCCGCGAAAGCCGGGGCATTGCGGATTTCGACGGTATCCGCGAAACGGCGCACATCCTCCACGGTGACGCGCGGCAGACGGTCGGCAATGAATTCGATCGCAGTGGGCATGGTCATCTCCCAAGTAGGTTTGAGACAGGATTCACTCTAGTCGCCTTTGTCGCCTTTGTCAACTTTGTCGCCTTGGCGACGACCTACCTGGTGGAAGCGCTCTCGGAGCATAGGCCGAGGGCGGTGCTGGGTCCGCGTCCAATCCATTCAAGCGAGTTCCGCATTGACGCTGGAGCCGCAGCTCAAGCCCCGCTATACCGAAACGGTGAAAGGCCAAAGGGCCGAAACGGCAAGGGAATGGGGCGCAAGGGGAAAGGCCCTACCTCGAAAAGGCCAAAAGGCCTCCTGGCCGGCCCGCCATGAGGACATCGACATGCTCTCCCTGTTCCTGCGGAAACGGCCCCCGGTCGCCGCCGCTCCATCGCCATCGCCCGCCATCGACCTCCCGAAAGGGTTGCTGCGGCCGGAGTCGGCCGCATCGCTGCTGGCCACCCCGCGCCGGCAGAAGTTGCTGGAGCACATCTGGCAACGCACGTCGCTTTCGCGCAGACAGTTCGCCACCCTGTACCGTGCGCCGCTGGAGCGTTACGCCGAGCTGGTCCAGGGCTTTCCGGCCTCCGAGGCACATCACCATGCCTACCTGGGCGGCATGCTCGACCACGGCCTGGAAATCGTCGCCTACGGCCTGAAGCTGCGGCAGTCCCATCTGCTACCCGTCGGTGCCAGCCCCGAGGATCAGGCGGCGCAGGCCGAAGCCTGGACTGCGGCCGTCGCCTACGCGGCACTGTTGCACGACATCGGCAAGGTGGCGGTCGATCTGGACGTCGAGCTGGCCGATGGCAGCACCTGGCACCCATGGCACGGCCCCCTACGTCAGCCGTACCGCTTCCGCTACCGCGAAGATCGCGAGTACCGGCTCCACAGCGCCGCGACGGGCTTGCTCTACCGGCAACTGCTCGACCGAGATCTGCTCGACTGGCTCAGCGGCTATCCGTCCCTATGGGCACCGCTGCTCTACGTGCTGGCTGGGCAATATGAGCACGCCGGGGTGCTGGGCGAGCTGGTCGTGCAAGCCGACCGCGCCTCCGTCGCCCAGGAGCTGGGCGGCGATCCCGCGCGCGCCATGGCCGCGCCCAAGCACACGCTGCAACGCAAGCTGGTCAACGGGCTGCGCTATCTGCTCAACGAAGAGCTGAAATTGAACCAGCCCGAAGCCTCCGATGGCTGGCTCACCGAGGATGCGCTATGGCTGGTGAGCAAGACCGTTTCCGACAAGCTCCGCGCGCACCTGCTGTCCCAGGGCGTCGATGGCATCCCTGCGAACAACACTGCGGTGTTCAATGTGCTCCAGGACCACGGCATGCTGCAGCCGACGCCCGACGGCAAGGCGATCTGGCGCGCGACCGTGACGAGTGCCACCGGCTGGACCCACTCGTTCACCCTGTTGCGCCTCGCACCGGCACTGATCTGGGAGCCTGGCGCGCGACCGGCTCCGTTCGCAGGCACGGTAGCGATCGATACGGCACCCGCGGACAAAGAGGCCGAGGCATCGCTTCCCCTTCCTGTGGACGGCAAGACGTCCACCGAAAGCAAAGAGGCTCCGCTGTGGGAAGGCGGCAGCGTCGCGCCGGCTCCCCAAGCCAAGGCCCCGGACACGCCCGACGTGATGGAAGACATGCTGGCGATGGTGGGAATGGGCGATTCGCCCGACGCCACGCAGAACGCGGAAGCCATCTTGGACGAGGCACCTGCCGCACCATCCAGTACAGCCGCGCCGGCCCCGGCTCCTGTACCTGTACCTGTACCCGTACCCACGTCCTCGGCGACGCAGCCATCCGGCGAGCACTTCATGGCATGGCTGCAACAGGGCATCGCCTCCCGCCGGCTCATCATCAACGATGCGAAGGCGCTGGTGCATACCGTGAGTGATACCGGATACCTGGTCAGCCCCGGCGTGTTCCAGCGGTACGCGCAAGAGCACCTGCAGGTAGGCGCGCTGGCCAAGCAGGAGAACCTGCAGGATTGGCAGTGGGTGCAAAAGCGCTTCGAGCGGCTGCAATTGCACCGTAAACATGCCAACGGCCTGAACATCTGGACCTGCGAAGTCACTGGCCCGAGGAAGTCCCGCCGATTGCATGGCTACCTGCTGCAAGACCCTGCGGGACTGTTCGGCGAACTCCCGCCGAACAACCCCTACCTATCCGTGCAGCCGTAGCACCTTGGCTCGGCACCCCGGTCCAGCGATGTTTCTTGAACGGGCCTGCTCAATGCTTGAATCGTCAACCGGAGATCAGCGCCCAGCCCTTCAACTGAAGGGTCGCAAGCGTAGTCATCGCTGCGACGTCGATGGTTACATCCTTGGCAACGGCGCTCCTCTCAATCTTCTGATTGGCGAGTGCGTAGCTGCACACGTGGACGCTGACGCCGGCCTGTTGCAGTGCCGCTACCAGCGCGGCATTCGGATTTTCCGTGTGGAACCGCGCCTGATAAGCGGCATCGGTCAGAATCGACGGTGTGGCCGGGCCGTGAATCACCACCACGATGTCGCCCTGAGCGGGATGGACTCCCGATGCTCCCAGCAAGTTCACGAAGCGGGCAACCCGATCAAGCGCAGGGTTGACCTCTTTGTTGTCGCTTGCCGACCGCGTAACCTCGAACGCTACCCGATAGCGCAGCGATGGGTCTGGGGCATTGGCGACATCCTTCGCAGGCATGATCGCGCCATAGCCAGCGATGACGGGATGGCTTGCATCCTGGGCAGCGGCCCCACCTGTCATGGTCAATCCCAGAGCCAGTCCTGCTACAGCCACCCGCCAAGAAAGCGCCAGCCCGCGAATCTTGCTCGATTGCATGAATCCCTCCGTATGCTCTTCTGAACAATTCAGCCTAATACATTGGCACCATCGTCCCACGGCGGGCAGATTCGCCTCAAGCGTTCCATGCCGGGCGATCTGGAACGGGGCAATCGTCCCGAAAACGCGAACATACGAAGGCACCGCCCCCGGCGTTCTGGCGGCCCACGCGAAGGGATCGCCTAGATAGCGGATGGCTCGTTCTGCGACGCCGCCTCATCCAACAGCCAGTTCCTGAAAGCCACCAGCCTTGGCAGGCTGGCGCACTCGGGGCGATAAACCACGTAGTAGGCGACCTCCAGAGCAAAGCTGACGTCGGGGAAGAGCCGCACCAGGCGACCGCTTGCCAGGTCGTCGCGCGCCATGACGCTGCGCGCGAGCGCGATGCCGTGTCCCTCGATTGCCGCCTGCAGGACGGCCGCTGAATTGTTGATCTGCAAGCCGCGCCAGATCATCGCGGCATCTGCCACTCCGGCTTTCTCCATCCAGGCCTCCCATGTGGGGAAGCCCGCATGGCCGACCATCGACAGGTCATGGATGAGGGTCTGCCGTGCCAGATCGCCCGGCTTGCGCAGCTTTCCGCGCTGGCGCAGCAGATCCGGGGAGCACACCGGGAACACTTCTTCATCCATGAGCTTGTCGGCCTGCAGGCCCGGCCAGTTCCCCAGGCCGTAGCGCACACCGATATCGATCCGCTGGGCCACGAAATCCACCGACTTGTGATTGGTGTCCAGGCGCACGTCGGTATCCGGGCACGCGGCCTGGAATCGGTCGATGCGCGGCAGCAGCCACTTGGCGGCGAACGCCGGGCTGACCGTCACGGTGAGCACCCCGCTGGTCGATCCCTCGCGCAATCGCTCCATACCCAGCGTCAACCGACTGAACCCGGCCCGGATATCGGGTAGCGCGCGCTCGGCCGCCTCGGTCGGCACCAGCCGCACCTTCCCACTGCTGCTCCGCTCGAACAGCGGCGCCCCCAGCGCGTCCTCCAGCGTGCGCACAAGCTGACCAACGGCTGCCGGCGTCACGTTCAGTTCGGCCGCTGCCGCGGAAAAGCTCTGGTGGCGAGCGCTGGCCTCAAACGCCCGCAAGGCATTCAGGTGGATGGGTGACTTCATGTCAATAAAGTTTTTCTTCTACACAGAAAAACTTTATCTCATTTGTCTAGGAATGGGAATCGAGGAAAAATTCATATACCCCAGTGGATTGAATATATCCGTTACGAAGGCGGCGGCCGGCACAGGCCAATTGTCCCAACGAAGCACGACAGCTTTTCTTGTCGGCAACGCCGCGATCTCCAGCATAGAGAGGATTCACAGTGAGCAATCAATTTAGCGGCAAGAAGCTACTCGTTGTCGGCGGCACCAGCGGCATGGGCAAGGAAACGGCCCGGCTGGTGCTGGCGCAGGGCGGCAACGTGGTGATCGTGGGCAACCGCCCCGAAAAAACCGAGGAAGCGCGCAAGGAGCTGGCCGCGCTGGGCCAGGTGTCGGCGCTGACCGCGAACCTGACCAAGGACGAGGATGTGGCCGCGCTGCTGAAGGCCATCGACGAACAGCACCCCGACATCGACCTGCTGGTGAACGCTGCCGGCGTGTTCTTCCCCAAGCCCTTCCTGGAACACTCGGACGCCGACTATGACCAGTACATGAAGTTGAACAAGGCGTTCTTCTTCATCACCCAGAAGGTCGCCGGCAATCTTGCCGCCAAGGGCAAGCCGGGCGCCATCGTCAACATCGGCTCGATGTGGGCGAAGCAGGCCATCGCCGCCACCCCATCTTCCGCCTATTCGATGGCCAAGGCAGGCCTGCACTCCCTGACCCAGCACCTGGCGATGGAGTTGGCTCCCAAGCACATCCGCGTCAACGCCGTGTCGCCAGCGGTGGTCGAAACGCCGATCTACGAGGGCTTCATTCCGAAAGCCGAAGTGCATGGCGCGATGCAAGGTTTCAACAGCTTCCATCCCATTGGCCGCGTCGGCACCCCGCAGGATGTCGCAGAGGCCGTGGTCTTCCTGCTCTCCGACAAGACGGGCTGGGTGACTGGCGCGATCTGGGACGTGGACGGCGGCGTCATGGCTGGCCGCAATTGAGGCACGACGGGTAAGCATTGGCGCTTGCCCCTACCTGCGTTTGTTTCATCACCCTATCTAGGAGAAATGCACATGGTCTATCTGCAAATCACCCTCAAGATCGCCGACGCCAACCGCGCGGCCGCCGCCGGTGTCTACCAGAAGTACAAGGGCCCGTTCCTCGACACCATCGCCGGCGCGAAGTCGAAGGAATTGCTCGTGCGCGACGAAGACGTGCAGGTGCTGCACGGGTTCGACACCAAGGAGAACGCAAGCGCCTACCTGCAAAGCGAACTGTTCACCGCCGACGTGGTGGCGGGTCTGAAGCCCCTGCTCGAAGCCGATCCCGACGTGCGCATCTACCAGGTTGCGTGATGCTCATCGTTGCCGGGTGTGCCCACCGCCCACCCGGCATTTTTTGACAAAGAAAGGTTGATCTCATGATGCAAGACTGGAACGCATACCGAGGCGCGCTGCAAGAGCGTGTGGGCGATTTCGCTGCGTTGGTCCCCGACGTGATGGAGGGCATGGCCAAGTTCAGTGAATTCGTCGCCAAGCCCGGGCACCTGGACCCCAAGGTTCACGAGCTGATCGCCCTGGCCGTCGCCGTGACCACGCGCTGCGATGGCTGCATCTCCGTGCACACGCAAAAGGCAGCGGAGTACGGTGCCACCAAGGAAGAGATCGCTGAAGCGCTTGGGGTCGCCATTGCCCTGAATGCCGGTGCAGCACTCGTCTATTCGGCGCGGGTACTCGATACCCACGCGCAACTGCCCAGCAAGTAAGCCATGCAGGCAACGACGGGTTGGCCCGCGATCCGGGCCAATTCGCGTTTCTGCTGCGACAGGAAGATTGCCCATGCGCATCAACGCCGATTTCTCGCGCCGAGCCATCGTGACGCCCAGCCAGCATCAGTGGGTCGCTTCCCCCCAAGGAGGGGTCGAGCGCGTAATGCTGGACCGCGTGGGCGCGGAGAAAGCCCGGGCTACCAGCATCGTGCGCTACGCACCGGATTCCTGGTTCCCGCATCACCCGCATCCGGGTGGAGAGGAAATCCTCGTGCTGTCGGGGACCTTCTCCGAAGGCGACGCCCACTTCCCGGCAGGTTGGTACTTGCGCAACCCGCCTGGCTCCAGCCATCAGCCCTCCAGCGGCGAAGGCGCGCTGATCTTCGTCAAGCTCTGGCAGATGCAGCCGGACGACCGGCAGAGCGTGCGCATCGATACGCTGGACCCGGCCGCCTGGTCCCATCAGGATGGCCGCCAGGTCTGCCGGCTGTTCTCCAGTGCTGTTGAGCAGGTCAGCTTGCAGCGGTTGGCAGCGCATGAGGTGCTGCCGGCAGACCCCGACGGCGGCACCGAGCTGTTGGTACTGTCCGGCGAGATGATGGTGGATGACCAGCGCTGCGACAGCAGAAGCTGGATACGCCTGCCCGTGGGTGATCGTGCGCAGATCAGCGCCGGTGAACACGGTGCCACGGTCTATCTCAAGACCGGCCATCTGGCCGCGGCGGCGGTGGAGGTATAGCCATGCAGCATGCACGCATCGCCATCGTCGGTGGCGGCCTCAGCGGACTGTACGCGGCTGCGCTGCTTGAGGAGCGCGGCATCCACGACTATGTGGTGCTGGAGGCCCGAGAGACCTTCGGCGGCCGGATCGTTTCCTGGCCGGATGCTTCCAGAAACCATGACGATGGCACGGCCGAGAGGTCGATCATGGGGCGCTTCGACCTGGGTGCGACCTGGTACTGGCCGGCAATGCACCCGGCCCTGCAGCAGCTCGTGCAACAGCTCGGCCTGGAGACCGTCCAGCAGCATGAAGACGGCCAGATGCTGATCGAGCGGTCCAGGGCGCATGCGCCAAGCCGTGTCGATGGCTTTACCTCCGCGCCGCCCGCGCTGCGCCTGGCTGGCGGCATGGGCGCGCTCGTGGACGCCATCCGCGCCCGCCTGCCTGCCGACCGGCTCGTGCACGGTCGCCAGGTGACGGGGCTGCGGCAGCATGACGATCGCATCGAGGTGCAAACCGACAACGCGCTCGGACAAGCCGCGTCCTACCACGTCGCGCATGTCCTGCTGGCGGTCCCGCCCAAGCTCGCCGCCAGCACCATCGAGTTCACGCCGGCCCTGCCGGACGTGCTGCAGCGGCGATGGCAGGCATGTGGAACCTGGATGGCCCCCCACGCCAAGTACGTCGCTGTCTATGACGCGCCGTTCTGGCGTGAGCAAGGCCTGTCCGGCGAGGCGCGCAGTGCGGTCGGGCCGATGGGCGAGATCCACGACGCCTCGTCCAACCAGGGCGACGCCGCGCTGTTCGGGTTTCTGGGCGTGCCCGCCCAGATACGGCGCCAGACACCGGACACGGTATTGCTTGCCCACTGTCGCGCCCAGTTCGTCCGGCTGTTCGGAGACAAGGCAGCGCGGCCGAAGGCGGAATTCTTGAAGGACTGGGCCGCCGACCCGTACACCGCGGTTGCCGGCGATGACAACCCGGACCTCAACCATCCGATTCCGCCGCCCAGGAGTTCGACCGAGGGCCCTTGGCGAAACCGGATCGTCGGGATCGCCAGCGAATGGTCGCCCAACTTCCCCGGCTACGTGGCCGGAGCTATCGAGGCAGCACGCCTTGGGGTCGAAGCGTTGTGCGCCCCCAACACGGCGGCGTCCGTCCTGCATTGACAGAGGAAAGAAACAGCGATGTACGACTTCGACACCCTCATCGACCGGCGCACCACCAACTCCATGAAGTGGGAACATGGGCGAGCGTTCCTGACGCCCGAGCAACAGGCGGTCGATCCGCTGCCGATGTGGGTGGCCGATATGGATTTCCGGGCAGCCCCGCCGATCCTCGACGCCCTGCGCAAACAGGTGGAGATGGGCGTACTCGGCTACGGCGGCACACCGGACAGCTACCGTGAAGCCGCGGTGGACTGGCAAGCACGCCGCTTCGGCTGGCAGGCCCGGCCCGAATGGCTGGTGCAGTCCCCGGGCGTCATCAGCGCGCTGAACATGACGGTCCAGGCGTTCTCCCAGCCAGGCGATCACGTGCTGGTGCAGACGCCGGTCTATTTCCATTTCCTGCACGATGTCGTCAACAACGGCCGCCGCCTGGCCCTGGCACCGCTGACGCTGGATGCGGGCCGCTACCGCTTCGATCCCGAGGCGTTCGAGGCCGCCATCCAGCCGGGCACCCGGTTGTTCATCCTCTGCAATCCGCACAACCCGACCGGCAATGTATGGACGGCCGAAGAGTTGCTGGCGATGGCCACAATCTGCGAACGGCACGGCATCCTGATCGTTTCCGACGAGGTGCACCAGGATCTGGTGTTCGGCGAGGGGCGCTGTCATGTTCCGCTGGCGATGCTCGACGAAGAGATCGCATCGAACACCATCGTCTGCACGGCACCGAGCAAGACCTTCAACATCGCCGGGCTTTCCTGCGCCAACATCTTCATCCCCAATGAACGCCATCGGCAGCGGTACTGGACGCAGTGCGAGCGCAACGGCGTGTTCCTCGTCAACACGATGGGCACGGCGGCCTGTGAAGCGGCTTACCGGCACGGCGAACCATGGATGCACGCCATGCTCGACTACGTGCGCGGCAACCAGCGGCACTTCGCCGCGCAGGTCGAGGCCTTGGGGCTACCGCTGACCGTCACGCCCACCGACGCGCTCTACCTGGCCTGGGTGGACTTCCGCGCACTCGGGATGCCGCCGGCCGAGTTGCATGACTTCCTGCTGCGCCGCGCGCGGCTCTGGCTGGACCCGGGGCACAAGTTCGGAGCGGCCGGCGAAGGTTTCATGCGCATCAACCTGGCTTGCCCGCGCAGCGTGGTCGATGAGGCATTGAGCCGCCTGGCCTCGGCCTTGCCCTGACGCCCTTGGCCTATTTCAACGATTTTTGGAGCGACCATGAAGACTACCTACCGCGCGATGCAAGTAACTCGGCCGGGCTTCCTTGAGCTGGTGGAGCGCCCGGCACCGCTGCCGGGTATCGGCGAGGTGCTGATCGAGGTCGAAGCCTGCGGCATCTGCGGTGCCGATGCCAGCGACATCGAGCGAGCCGATCCCGCACTGCAACCTCCGCGCGTACCGGGACACGAGGTGGTCGGCCGCATTGCCGCGCTCGGCGAGCACACCCCCTCGATCTGGAAGGTGGGACAGCGCGTGGGCGTGGGCCGCATGGGAGGACACTGCAATGAATGCGTGCAGTGCCGGCAGGGACGCTTCCAGCTTTGCCTGAACCAGCCCATCACAGGAGCGAGCCGCGACGGTGGCTACGCCGAAATGATGCTGGCGCGGGCCACCGGGCTGGTATCGATCCCGGACGAACTCGATGCCGAGGAAGCCGCGCCGATTCTGTGCGCCGGTATTGCGACCTTCAACGCGCTCAAGAAATGCGGCGCGCAGGCCGGCGACACGGTGGCCGTCCTGGGCATCGGCGGCCTGGGGCACATGGCATTGCAGTACGCGCGTCGCATGGGATTCAAGGTCATCGCCATTGGCCGGGGCAGCGACATCGCGCAAGATGCACTGAAGCTGGGTGCCCACCTCTACATCGACACCAACGAGGAAGACGCGACCGCCCGGCTCAAGAGCCTGGGCGGCGCACAGGCCATCGTGACCATGATCGACCATGCCGAAACGGTATCGGGGCTACTGGCCGGTCTGGCACCCGAGGGGCGACTGGTGGTGCTCAACCCGAGCAAGCAGCCCCTGCAAGTGCCCGCCGGCCTGCTGGTCGGCGGCCAGCGCAGCATCCTCGGCTCGATCACCGGCACGCCCTACGAGAACGAGAAGACATTGAACTTCAGCGTCCTGGCAGACGTGCGACCCTGGATCGAAACCATGCCTCTGGAAAAGGCCTACGACGCCTACCAGCGGATGAAATCCGGCGACGTGAAGTTCCGCATGGTGTTGACCATGAACCGCCCAGGTTGAACCTGACCAATCCAGCCCTGCGCGCAGGGCTTCCGAGCGAAAGCCAGAACTTATGACAGACAACGGTACAGCCTCCATCGGAGGCGCTTCGGACGAACTGCCCGAGAAAGTGCAGAGCGGAAACATCTGGCGCCTTTCCATCGCGCAGGCGCTGGCGGGGGCCAACTCGACCGTGCTTTACGCCACTGGGGCAATCGTCGGCGACATGCTCGCGCCGGTTCCCGTGTTGGCTACCTTGCCGATCTCGATCTTCGTGGTGGGCATGGCCGCGTGCATCTTGCCTGCGGGAGCGATAGCCCGGCGTCACGGGCGTCGCACAGCCTTCCTCGTGGGAACCGGGACCGGCGTGCTGACTGGGCTGCTGGGCATGCTCGCGGTCATCATCGGCTCGTTCTGGCTGTTCTGCCTGGCGACCTTCCTGGGTGGCGGCTACGCCGCCGTAGTGCTGACCTTCCGATTCGCGGCGGCTGACGGCGTGGCACCGGATCGGCGTGCGCGTGCGCTATCGCTCGTCATGGCGGGCGGCGTTGCGGCCGGGGTCGTGGGGCCGCAGCTCGTGAACTACACGATGAACATGTGGCCGCCCTACATGTTTGCGGCCACCTTCCTCGCACAAGGCGCTGTCGCAGCGGTGTCGGCGCTCATCCTGCTGGGGGTTCGGTTGCCGATGCCCACGGCGGCCGAGGTGGCCGGAGGCAGGCCGCTGGCGGTGATTGCGCGACAACCGCGCTTCGTTGCTGCGGCCATCACCGGCGCGGTGACCTACATGCTGATGAACTTCCTGATGACGGCCGCGCCGCTGGCGATGCACATGTGCGGCCATTCGCAGGAATCGGCCAACCAGGGAATTCAATGGCACGTCATCGCCATGTACGGGCCGAGCTTCTTCACCGGAAGCCTGATCAAACGCTTCGGCGCGGGCCGCGTGGCAACCGTGGGTCTGCTGCTGACCGGGCGACGTCCCCCCGGTTTTGAGTAGCACGGCGATTTGGAGTCCAATCCCGCAACCCAAGGAGATTGGACGTGAAGAAGCGTTTTACCGAGGAACAGATCATCGGCTTCCTGCGTGAGGCCGATGCCG